>DAOUJJ010000008.1:0-18360 GCA_034422835.1 Dehalococcoidia bacterium
CCGGAGACCAAAGCGCGGCCTAAACGGTGGCCGACGCGATGGAACAAAGCTCCTACTGCGCCGAACCGAACGTCCCAAACCGACCGAAGGCCAGGCACCGATGCGCCCCACCAAGAACCCCCATCCCCCCAACCGAAAGGAGAACCCCGGAACCCAACACCAACCCACTCCACCTACTGTCATTCTGAGCGGAGCGCAGCGGAGTCGAAGAATCCAAAAACGTGATTGCGCTTGCCCCCGTTCACCCTGAGCCTGTCGAAGGGCGCGGAAATGACGCGCGCTGTTTCGGGCGTACAATAGACACGCTATGAGTACGAACGGCGCCAACGCAGCCCCGCCCATCGTTGCCATCACGCTTGGTGATCCGGCGGGCATCGGGCCTGAGGTCGTCGTCAAGGCGCTCGCCGCCAACGATGACCTGCGCCTCGGCCTCTGCAGGCCGCTGATCGTCGGCAGCTATGCCGTTGCGGAGATGTCCGTCAATCGATTCGCCGGCGGACTCCCGCTCATGCGCGTCGACTCCCGTGAGCAGCTGACCGGCGTTGAGTGGGACGGCGAAACGGTGCCCGTTTGGGGCATCGACACCCCCGGAGCATCCGAAATCTCCTACGGCGAGCCGACCATCGCAGGCGGCGTCGTGTCCATCACCTCAATTGAACTTGCCGCCACGCTTGCGCTTGAGAACCGCATCCAGGCCATCTCGACCGCCCCCATCAACAAGGAGGCCGTCCACATGGCCGGCTACACGGATATCGGTCACCAGGAGGTATTGGCGCGCATGGCCGGCGTGACGGAAATCGCGACGATGCTTGTGGCGCGCCGTCTCCGCGCCGTCCACCTCACAACCCACGTCCCATTCAGGGACGCCCATAAGCACGTCACGAAAGAGCGCGTCTTGGCGCGCCTGCGGCTGACGGATAGTGACTTTCGCAGGTGGGGCGTCTCCGAGCCGCGCATCGCCGTCGCTGCCCTCAATCCGCATGGCGGCGACAACGGCCTGTTGGGGCTTGAGGAGATCGAGGAGATCAGCCCGGCCGTTGAGCAGGCCGTTTCTGAGGGCATTCTGGCCGAGGGCCCGCTGCCCGCCGACTCCGTATTCCTTTCCGCCGCTGCCGGACACTACGACGCCGTCATCGCCCTCTACCACGATCAGGGTCACATCGCCGTCAAGATGCACGATTTTCATGGCAGCGTCAGTGTCAACCTCGGCCTGCCGTTCGTGCGCACGTCCGTCGATCACGGCACGGCATATGATATTGCGGGTACGGGAGCGGCGGAGGCCGCCAGCATGGGCGCCGCCATCCGCACCGCCGCCCTGCTGGCAACCGGACGCGGCCTGGACACCGCCAACAGCGAGCAGGAGGCGCGGCACGCACCCGCTCGCGTCTAGGGTAAGGGAGGAAGCTATGTGGGCCATTCCGACGGTGGTAGCCCTGATGATCCTGGGGCCGATGGTCCTGCTGGGCTTTGTGGTGGTGCTCGTCGTGCCGACGCTCTACATCGCCATGCACAGCAAGATTCGCGAGCCGGAGGGCATGCCCGGCTCTGAGTCCGCCGAGGGCAGCTAGCCTGAAGGAGATCGGCCATGAAAGCCGTCTATATCGAGGAACGCGGCGGGCCTGAGAACCTCATCTACGGCGACATGCCGGATCCGGAGATGGCCGACGACCAGGTTCTCATCCGTGTCCGCGCCGCATCCGTCAACCGCTTCGATCTGAACGCCCGCGCCGGCGAGAACGGCGTCATGGTTGGCCTCCCGCGGATTCTCGGCCTTGATATGGCCGGAGAGGTCGAAGACGTAAGCATGATGGCCATTGAGGCGGGAATCGTGCCCGGGATGCGCGTCGTCGCAGACCCGCGCCTCCCATGCCTGCTATGCCACTACTGTCGACTTGGCCATGACGAGGACTGCATGAACCGTTATGACCTCGGCTCGCGCCTGCACGGCACGTACGCGGAGTTGATCGCCGTCCCCACTCGCGCCGTCCACGTCATTCCTGATGAACTCTCATTTGAAGAGGCCGCCGCCATGCCCATCGTCTACAAGACCGCGTGGCGCATGTTGACCGCCAAGGCCCGCGTCCAACCGGGCGAGACCGTGCTCATCCATGCAATCGGCAGTGGAGTCGGCACCGCCGCCCTGCAGATCGCAAAACTGCTCGGCTGCCGCGTCATCGCGACGGCCGGTTCCGATTGGAAACTGGACCGTGCGCGCGAGTTGGGCGCCGATGAAACCGTCAGCTACGAAGACGGCGAGACGTGGCCGGAGATCGTCATGGCGCTCACGGAGAACGAGGGTGTTGACGCGGTTATCGACAACGTCGGCGCGCCGCTCTGGGACGGCAGTTTCCGCGTCATGGCGCGGCAGGGGCGATTCGTCACGTGCGGCGTGACCGCCGGCCACCGCGTCTCTCTCCACCTCGGCCAGGTCTTCCTCCGCGGGCTGGAGATCATGGGCATCGGCGGATTCCGAACGTCCGACTTCGAGCGAATCATGCAGCTCACGCATCAGGGCAAACTCAAGGGCACCGTTGGGCGCGTGTTCCCGCTCTCAGAGACAGCGGATGCCCATCGTCTGATGGAATCACGCGATTTCTTCGGCAAAATCGTTCTGACAACCTAGCAAGCAATAGGGAAACGGGTGTGCAGCTACCGGAGATCGTTAAGCTATCACTGGCTGAGGCGTTTGGGGCATTCGTCCTGTTGTTGATAGGCGCGGGTTCTATCCTGACCGCCACGGCGACCAACCCGGGCGGCGACAACCTCATCGTCATCGCCTTCGCGCACGGCTTTGCCATCTTTATCGGCGTCTCCGCCGTCGGCCACGTCTCCGGCGCGCACTTCAACCCCGCCGTCACCTTTGGATTCCTCATCACCGGCAAGATTCAACCCCTGACGGCATTGGCCTATTGGGGCTCTCAACTGCTTGGGGGCATCGTCGGCGTGCTCATCCTGAGCGCTGTGTTCTCCGGCGCGGGCGACCTGACAGACCTGTCCAACGCTGCGGAATCGACCAACCTCGGCGCGACGGCTCTCCACAGCGATGTCTCACCCGCCATCGGCATCCTCATCGAGGCGGCGCTGACGTTCATCCTGGTGTTTGTGATTTTCCAGGTGGCCGTCGACGAGAACGGCCTCGGCGTCATCGCCCCGCTTGCCATCGGTATGACGATTACGCTCGCCGCGCTGATGGGCGGCCCACTAACGGGCGCGTCCCTCAATCCCGCGCGCTCATTCGCACCCGCGGTGATTTCCGGCTACTGGACGAACCACTTCGTCTACTGGATTGGCCCCCTGATTGGAGCCGGCATCGGCGCCCTCACCGCCTCCTACCTCATGCAGAACATGCGCGGCCTACCCAACTGGCGCAACAGCGAATAGCGCCGCCGCCAAGCCGTAACGCAGCTACCGCTGGTTGATCGGCACGTATTCCCGCTTGCCCTCGCCCACATAGATCTGCCGCGGACGTACGATGCGCTGCTCCCGGTCCGTCACGCCCTCGTTCCACTGCGCCATCCAGCCGGACGTGCGCGGCACCGCGAACAGCACGGGGAACATCTCAACAGGGAAGCCCATGGCCTGGTAGATCAGCCCTGAATAGAAGTCCACGTTCGGATAGAGCTGCCGCGAAACGAAGAAATCGTCCTCCAGCGCGATCCGCTCCAGTTCCAGGGCGATCTCCAGCAGGGGATTGACGCCCGTCACCTCAAAGACGCGGTCCGCCATTGTCTTGATGATACGGGCGCGAGGGTCGTAGTTCTTGTAGACGCGATGCCCGAAACCCATCAGGCGGCCGCTCACACCGTCCTTTACGTTCTTGATGAACTCCGGCACGTTGTCCTTCTTGCCGATGAACTGAAGCATCCGGATCACGGCTTCATTTGCCCCGCCGTGCAGCGGCCCGGACAGCGAGCCGATCGCCCCCGCAAGAGCCGAGTACGGGTCGGCCTGTGAACTCGCAATCGCGCGCATCGCGTTCGTGCTCGCGTTCTGCTCATGGTCCGCGTGCAGGATGAATAGCACGTCGATGGCCCGCTCGATGACGGGATTCGGCACATACTTGGGCTCCACCATGCGGAACAGCATGTTCAGGAAATTGCCCGCGTACGTCAGGTCATTGTCGGGATAGATGAACGGATAGCTCAGCGTGTGGCGGTAGCACCACGCCGCGACGGTCGCGACCTTGCTGATGGCGCGCACGGTCTGAATCTTGCGCGACTCAGGGTCTGTGATGTCCCTGGATGCCGGATAGTACGTGCTCATTGTGGCCATGGACCCGAGCAGCATCCCCATCGGGTGGGCGTCGTAGCGATAGGTCTCCATCTGCTCCCGCACGGTCTCTAGCACCATCGTGCGGTAGCGGACGTCTTCCTCAAACTCCAGCAACTGATCTGCTGACGGCAACTCGCCGTTCAGGAGCAGGTAGACAACCTCCAGGTATGTCGAATACTCCGCCAACTGCTCAATCGGATATCCTCGATACCGCAGGATGCCCTCGTCGCCGTCGATGAACGTGACTGCGCTGCGGACGGTGGCGGTATTCAACAGGGACGGATCATAGCTGAGAAGGCCGAAATCGTCGTCAGAGGTCTTGATCTGCCGCAGATCGGCTGCCCGGACTGCCCCATCGGTTATCGGCAACTCATATTCTTTGCCGGTCCGATTGTCCGTTACCTTCAGAGACTCCGAGGCCATCGCCGCCCCCCACTGGAATACGCAGCTTCGCTATATATCGTCTCAGTGTACAACTACAGACGCCTGCGCAGGTAGGGGACGCTAACGAACGGCCAACGGGTTCAGATTCGTCTGCTCGTCGTACACGTCGATGCCCTCCTTTTTCTTGAGGAACGTTACGACGGCGTAGGTAAGCGGCGTGGCGACGGTCTCGTACGCCACCTTCGTGAACCACTCGACGAAGAAGATTCGCCACACGTCTCCGGTGGAGTACACCCCAAAGAAAGCGATGAACGTGAAGAAGAACGAGTCCAGCGCCTGTCCGCCGATCGTTGACGAGATGGTCCGCAGCCACAGCATCCGCCCCTCAGTCATCACCTTCAGGCGAGCCAGGATGATGGCATTCGTGAACGAGCCGATGACATATGCAATGAAAGAGGCCACGAGCAGCCGGCCCGTGAACCCGAGAATCGTGTCGTAAGCATCCTGGTGCTCCCACTCGGCGGCGGAAGGCAGCAGCCCGCCGAGATAGATTGCGATGACCATGACAAGGTTCGCGCCGAACCCGGCCCAGATCACACGCCGCGCCACGGCGTATCCGTATACCTCCGTCAGCACGTCTCCAACGATGTAACTCAGCGGAAAGACAACGATTGCCGACGTGACGATGAGTTCTCCAAAGACGGGCGCATCGCCCAGCGTCACAATCCGGACCGCAATGATGTTTGAGGTCAACAGCGCCGCAATGAACGCAGCCACGACGGCTAGGAACCACCGCGATCCCGCTCGCGCCGCCCCCGCCTCTACGGTGTGTGTCATGCTGTTACGGTTCGACACCGATCAAAATGAGAGGCACGGCAGGGATGCCCCGCCCTTGGCGAATTAGGTTGTAGAGCTCTCCTTCGTAGTGGGGAACTCCTGACGACATTTCATCATGTAGGACCTTAGTTGGCACAATCTCGACGCCTACATCGATCACGTCACCGACGAAGAACGCCATGTGCTTTACGAACAGATCAAAGGCGACGAACGAGTACTTACCGAACTGAACCTCGACTGCCACTCGATCTTTTACAAAGTCAGTCTGATTGTAAGAGAAGATGGCATTGTGGCCAGCCTCTTCGATCTGCATCTTCTGTTCGTCAGCCGGCAACTGGATCGTTCGTCGAACCAATTGAGAGTCTTGTGTAACCCAATAGGATGTGCGGCTTTCTCTCCAGCCGCGGGACTTGAATTCATCTTTGAAACGGGAATTGAGATCCCTTGGCGAGAAGAGTTTTCGACCCACCTTGCGCTTCTCCCGGGACACTTTGGTTCGCTGTTCCTCAGCATCAATGCTCTCAATGGTCGATTCAATCTCGTTCCAGAGATCAGGTTGATGGACAAGCAAGTACTCATGGCCATTGAGATGGGAGTACTTAGCTGCGATTTTCATATTCCGCCTGTTTTTCGAGTAAACGACGCTTCTCGGCTTGATCATCCCATTCCGCTGGTCGGCGGGCTAAAGACTCCCCGTTTGGCTGATACTTCATTGTGCCTAAGGCTCGTCTCCGCAAGGAGCCAGACAGCGTCTGTTCAACGCGCTCCAACGCTGTCTCCACATAAGATTCGTCCTGATCCACGCCTACCGCTCTCCTGTCATGCAACAGGCTCGCCACGGCGGCCGAACCGACGCCCATGAATGGGTCAAGAACAATGTCACCTGGCTCCGTTAGCGCCAGCACCAGTCTTTCTATTAGTTCAATGGGAAACTGCGCGGGATGGTGAGTCTTTTCGGGGTGATTATGCTTGACGTTTGGGATGTCCCAGATCTCCTCTTCCCATTCCTCCGTGATCTTGAGCCATAGATCGCCCGGGTTTTTGCCGAGCGGATTGCCCGAATACTGGCCTTTCTTTGGCCCTCTGTGGTACTTCTTGCCCGGATATTTCTGAGGTACGCGAACGGAATCGAGGTTGAATACATAGGAATCTGATTTCGTGAACCACAGGATGGACTCGTAACGCCCGGACAGGCGTCGACGCGCATGCAGACCGTGCTCAAAGGCCCAGATGATTCTGTTCCGTAGTTTCAGGCCGAGCTTGTCATGCAGAATGCCGAAGAAGATGAAATCGAGCGGCACAATCTCTCCGGATCGAACATAGTTGCCGACCTCCCAGCACAGACTGCCGTCATCAGCAAGGATTCGTGTGCATTCCGCCAACACTTCCGTCTGCCATGTCACATAATCGTCCAGATTGCGGGTGTGCTCGTATTCCTTGCCAATGTTGTAAGGCGGTGAAGAAATTATGAGTTGTGCAGTGCCATCCGGCACGGTTCGGAGAAAATCCAGCACATCAGCGCATGCCAAGTGAACATCGCGTCCGTCCTCAAATACGTCGCCGACGCCTATGCTTAGCTGATTGCCGCCGAGTCTGTTCACTTTTCTGCCTGCCACAACCCCATGACCCCCATTAGCATAGCCCACACACTGGGCGCGGCGGAATGCCCACCGATACAGTACGATGACGGCAGACGTATGTGCCCGGGACACACCGGGCGTTCATCCCACTTATGGGCTGAGACAGGAGAGAATTGAGCGATGGCACTGCTTTGCTTTGATGTTGATGGAACTCTCGACACAGGGGACGGACCCATTCCCGTGTCCGTCCTGCATGATCTGGAAGGCATGGGACACGAGGTCGTCATCGTCTCTCCGTCACCGCTGCGGCCAAAAGACGCCGGCTTTCCTGAGTTCCTGAGCGTCGATCGCAAGAAGAACCTCCTCGATGCGCTCGAAGCCCACCCTGACGATCGTCCCGTCTACATCAGCGACAATGAGGGGGACGACAAGCTTTCGGAGGAAGTCAACTTCGAGTATGTCCATCCCCTCTTCTGGACGCCCTTCTACACTCGCCTAACCTCGGACAGCACCACTTAGCATCCCCAAGCCCCTTCTGCTTCACAGTCATTCCCGCGAAGGCGGGAATCCAGTGTGGCGCGCAGCGCCGCCTATCCTCCCGCTCAGCCTCAGCCTGTCCCCCGCCCACCCTGAGCCTGTCGAAGGGTGAACCCTGCCGCACGACCCCTTCTCTCATCCCCCTGTTTTTCTGTAACTTGACAGCCTTTATTTCCCAAATTCACGCCATAGACAGCAAAATGAGGCATCCCTGTCGCATTAACCGCCTATTAATCCTGTATGTTGCGGAGCATATGTGTTCTGACAGCCGAAAATATCACATAAAGTGCGCTTATGCCGAATACGTCAATCTCTTGAACTTCTCAACCCCTAGCCCTCGTGGTGCATGTTCCTATTGCGCGTGCCCACGCGCCTCGCGTTACGCTATCGCATAGGCGCGGCGCAGACGGGCTTGTTGACGTGTTGACATTATGGTAGTATGTTCCTCGACACACCATGAGGAGCGTGGTGGACGAGGGTAGGCTGCCACGCAAATAGGAGGTGCAATATGACGCAGACTCTGCACAAGGGTGACCTGGCCGGAATCGTGGCGCAGCGCATGGGTGCAACCCGGTCGAACGGCGAGGCCGCGCTGAATGCCGTCACCGGCGCTATCCAGGAGTCTCTGACTCGCGGTGACCGCGTGGTCATCACGGGCTTCGGTAGCTTTGAGGTTCGCCAGATCAAGGAGCGCACCGTGCGCCCCCTGCGCGGCCCCAATGCCGGACAGCCCACCAAGGTAGCCGCGCATGACCGTGTTGGGTTCTCTCCCGGCACGGAACTCGCCAAGGCCGTCAAGCGAAACGGCGCCTAATCTGAAGGCGCGGCGCGCATCGGCCGCGCGCCGCGCCCTTCTTTTCACATAGTAGAAACGGTTCCCCCTCTCCTTCGGGAGAGGGTTATTTTTATTCCGTTGAGTCTATTCGGACAATCAGGCCGGCCATTTCCAGCGCGCCTGCAGCCGCGTCGTAGCCGCGGTTGCTCCCCGGCCCTCCTGAGCGCGCCAGCGCCTGCTCCATCGTGTCCGTTGTCAAAACGCCGAAAAGACAGGGCACGCCCGTATCAAGTGAGACTTGCGTCACTGCCTGCGTCACTGCCATCGACACATAGTCGAAATGAGCCGTCTCGCCGCGGATCACCGCGCCGATGCAGATGATGGCCGCATAACGATCGGTCTCTGCCATCGCCTGCGCCGCCGAGCCGATCTCAAATGATCCCGGCACATAAGCCACGTCAATGGACTCGTCCGGTACGCCGTTCTCGCTCAGCGCCGAAAGCGCGCCCTCGAGCATCCTGTTTGTGATCAGTTCATTGAAACGGGCGACGACGATGCCGATGCGCGCGCCGCCCGGCTCGCGCCCCTCGTTCCAGGGAAGGGGTTCGATGATGTTCGGCGGCACGCTGGATGATCTCCGAGAGGGCAAGCGCAGCCGCCTATGACTGCGGCTCTGTGTCTATCGCCGCCTCATCCCCGGAAACGACCTCCACCCCCGTCAGGATATGACCCATCTTGTCCCGCTTGGTCTGCAAGTAGCGGCGGTTGTGGTCGTTCGGCTGTACCTCGATTGGCACACGCTCCACAAGCTCAAGCCCGAAGGCATCCAGCCCCACAACCTTGCGCGGGTTATTCGTCATCAGCTTGAGCTTCCGCACGCCGAGGTCTACAAGGATCTGCGCGCCGATGCCGTAATCCCGCAGGTCCGGAGGGAAACCAATCTGCACATTGGCCTCCACGGTATCGAGCCCCGTGTCCTGGAGCGCGTACGCACGCAGCTTGTTATGCAGACCCACGCCACGGCCCTCTTGCCTCATGTAGAGGAAGACCCCTGAGCCCTCTGCGGCGATGTGCTGTAGGGCAAGGTCAAGCTGCTCACCGCAATCACACCGCATTGAACTGAATACGTCGCCCGTCACGCATTCGCTGTGGACGCGTGTCAGCACGGGCTCATCGGGATTGATGTCGCCCATCACGATAGCGACGTGTTCCTTGGCATCGATGGAACTCGCGTACCCATAGGCGCGGAAAACGCCATGCCGTGTTGGCAGGTCCGCAACGCCCTTGCGTTCCACCATCGTCTCCCGCTGACGGCGGTACTCGATGATCTGCGCGATAGTGATGATGGGGATGTCCCACTTGGCTGAGAGTATTTCCAGCTGCGGCATCCGCGCCATCGTGCCGTCTTCGTTCATGATTTCGCAGATTACGCCCGCCGGATAAAGCCCTGCCGCCCGGGCGAGGTCGATCACCGCCTCCGTGTGCCCGGTCCGAACAAGCACGCCTCCCTCGCGGTAGCGGAGCGGGAACATATGGCCCGGCCGCATCAGGTCCCCTGACCGCGTCTCCGGATGGACAAGAGCGCGGATCGTCGTGGAACGGTCACCCGCGGAAATGCCGGTGGTCACGCCCGACTTGGCATCCACCGACTCCGTGAACGCGGTGGAGAGCGGCGAGGTGTTCTTCTGCGCCATCATGGGGATGCCCAGCTCATCGAGCCGCTCGCCGAGGAGAGGCACGCAGACAAGGCCGCGGGCGTGCATCGCCATGAAGTTGACCTTTTCCGGCGTCACCATGTCCGCCGCGATGGCGAGATCGCCTTCGTTCTCTCGCTCTGCATCGTCGACAATAATCACAAATTCGCCCCGCCGCATCCGCGCAGCCGCGCCTTCGACGTCGATAATGCTCATTCGTTTGCCTCCACGCTCTCACTCAGAGCGCCGATCCCCTCGCGGTCGCCCTGCAGCAGCTTCTCCGCGTACTTGGCAAATATATCCGTTTCAAGATTCACCGGCATCCCCACGTAAGCCTCGCCCAGATCCGTGTTCTCATAGGTGTGCCGCACCAGCGACACGGTGAATGATTCGTCATCCAGCCCCATGATCGTCAGGCTGATGCCGTTCACCGCGATGAACGCCTTTTCCACAAGGTAGCGCATGACCTCCGGCGGGGTGCTTATCCGTACCAGCCGCGCGTCTGCTTCCGGGGTGATTTCCGCCACCGTGCCCGTGCCGTCCACGTGCCCCTGAACAAGATGGCCGCCGAGACGGCTGTTGAACGTGACGGCCCGTTCCAGGTTGATGGGGCTGCCCGGCTTGAGCACGTTCATCGCTGTCCGCCGCAGCGTCTCGGGCATCACGTCGAAACTCACCCGCTTCTCCGCCATCTCCGTCACCGTCAGGCAAGCCCCATTGACGGATAAGCTGTCACCGATGCGCGTTTCGCCCAGTGTCACATCTGCCTCGACGATCAGGCCGCCCTCGCCGATGGCGACGATTCGCCCCACCTCTTCAACAATCCCCGTAAACATTTCTCCTCAACCTACCCCTGTGGGATGCCCATGATTATACGCCCGCGTGACTAGTCCGCGCCGCCCTGCCAATACCGCAGGATGCCGCGCACGACGATATCCTCCCCGACGCGGTCAATGTCCATCCTTACGAATCGATGCGCGTCCCTCACAAGCTCCACGCCGTCGCCCCCCACCGGCCCCGGCGCATCACCTCCGCCGATGATTACCGGAGCGACGGAAATCTCTGCCTGATCCACGAGTCCCTCGTCGAAGAATGCGCCGAGCAGTTGCTCTCCGGCCTCCGTCATTACCTGCAATGCCCCAACGTGTCCCAGATGCCGCAGGAGGGCTGTCAAATCCACCCGGCCATGCTCTGAAGGAAAGGCCACCGCAGTGACGTTTTCCCCAAGCTCCTTGAACGGTGCGCAGGCCTCTTCAGACGCAGTCGCCACCAGCGTCCTTCCCGGTTCGCTGAAGAGTCGGGCATCAAGCGGCGTGCGGCCGTTGCTATCAGCGATAACCCGCAGCGGTTGATTGGGCAGGGGATTGCCGGGTGTGTCCCGCGCCGTCAGCTGCGGGTCATCGGAAATCACCGTTCCTGCCGCTGTGATGATTGCGTCCACGCGTGAGCGTAGTTCGTGGACACGCGCGCGCGCCGCCTCTCCAGTGATCCATCGCGAATCGCCTGTCCGGCTCGCGATTTTGCCATCAAGGCTCATTGCATACTTGGCAATGACGAGCGGCATGCCCGTTTCCTCGCGCTTGAAATACCCCTGGAAGTGCAGCGTTGCTTCCTCTGCGCAATCGCCGACGCGCGTCGTGATGCCGTTCTCCTCCAACAGCCGCCGTCCGGAACCGTTCACGGGCGGGTACGGGTCCAGCACTGCAATCTCGACCGCCCTCAGCCCCGCCGCAATCATGGCCTCTGCGCATGGCGGCGTCCGCCCGTGGTGTGAACACGGCTCCAGAGTCGTGTACATCGTTGCGCCGCGCGCCAGTTCTCCCGCCTTTTTGAGCGCGACAATCTCGGCGTGCGGGCCGCCGGGCGGCTGGGTAAATCCCTCTCCGACAATCTCCCCGTCGCGCACGATGACCGCGCCAACTGCGGGATTGGGACTTGAGAATCCGAGCGCCTGCCGTCCCAGTTCCAGGGCGCGAGCCATGGGCGAGGCGGAGCCGTGCATCACTTGTCAGGCCTGGAAATCACGGAACGCGCGGCTCGGAGTCGGCTCAGATTGCCCCTGGTATTTGCTGCCGAGCCGCTCGGAGCCGTAAGGCCGCTGCGCCGGCCCGGACAGCCGCGTGAAGGATATCTGGCCGATGGGCATCCCGCTGTACAGGGTGATGGGCAGATTGTTCACGTTGCTGAGTTCAAGGGTCAGCCGCCCGCGCCATCCCGGATCCACGTACCCCGCCGTCGAGTGGATAAGCAGCCCGATGCGCCCGAGAGAGCTCTTGCCCTCCAGCCGCGCTACCAAATCATCCGGCAGGCCGATATCCTCCACGGTGCTGCCCAGCACGAACTCGCCGGGGTGCAGGATGAACGGCGCGTCGTCGCGGATATCCACCATCTCCGTCAGATCGCTCACATCCTGCCGGATATCGATATAGGGCCGGCGGGAGTTTCGGAAGACGAGAACCTTGTCGCTCAAATGCACGTCGACACTTGCCGGCTGCACGTCCCCGAGGTCGAGCGGGTCGATGATGATGCGGCCGTTCTTGATCTCTGCGTGGATTTCGCCGTCATTGAGGACCATTGATGGCCCCTCCCCCAGATACAACTACAGTGCAAACACTATAGCGCACCCACCGCCGTATCGTGCCACCTCGCTCACCCTGAGCTTGCCGAAGGGCCTAAGCTCCCCCCGTCATTCTCGTGCTTGACACGGGAATCCAGCACGGCGCGCAGCGCCGCCCAACCGTTCATCCTGAGCCTGTCGAAGGGTGAACCTCACTCGATGGCATACCCGACACGCACATAGATGACGATAGCATTTTCACCTGCCAGGATCGGCGTGGACGCCGCCTCCTCGTCTGCGAACAGCGCGGTGGTCCTCCCCATGTCCGGCGTATCCTGCCCAAGCGGCGCCGCCCCGGATTCCGAGACGAAGAACGCCTCACCCAGTTCCACGCCCGCCAGTGACGCCAATTGCCCCGCCTGCTCCCGCGCCGCCTCCATTGCCACGCCACGCGCCTCACGCTCAGCGTCCTCCGTGTCGTCCACGGAGAATGACAAGCCATCTACCCGCGCGTTATCTCCGCCGGCCTGCACTGCGCCGTCAATGACGTCTGCAATGGTCGCCAGTTCACGGACAGTTGCGCGGACGGTGTTCGTCACCATGAATCCAACCATCTCGCTGCGACGAAGCGTGTCGTTCCATTCGTACTGTGTCGAAACGTTGAACGTCAGTGTTTGGATGTCGTCCTCATCGATTCCGGCAGACGTCAGGCTGTCGATGACTGCCTGCATGGAGGTCGCGGCTTCGGACATCGCCTCGCCCACCGTTTCATCACTGGTCTCCACGCCGATGCGCAGCGTAGCGATATCCGGCGTCACAGACACCCGCCCCGCCCCCGTCACCCAGATTCCGTCCGTCGACCGATCCAGGACCACTGTGGCTCCATCGTTGCTCATCATCCCTGCCTCGTCGGCATCCGCCCCGTTGCTTTCCTCCGTCGCGCACGCCATAGACGCAGTGATAAGGAGAGCCGACAGAACAAGAACGATGGCAGCCGGCACGCGGATTCCCTTGTAGATATGATCGAAAGTCATCGCACTTCCCCCTCGCGCCTCAATGGCAGCGCGCCATCAAAACGCGCTGCCCCTCCATGATGCAGGAAACGCGCCGCAACCGCAGCGAGATAGCACCGCTCCCGTTCACCCTTCGACAGGCTCAGGGCGAATGGGGGCGGCACAACGACTCCGAAACGATAAAATGGACAAACACCCATGAGATACGTGCCGGTAACTCCCACCGATGATCCGCAGGATGATTACCTGCCGGAGGGAGTTCTTGCGCTTCCCGACGAGCACCCCGCCCGCCGATTCCTGCTGGACATAGCGGAAACGCTTGGCCTTGCACTGCTCCTCTTCCTCGTGGTGCAGTCGCTTGTCCAGAACTACGTCGTAACCGGCGGCAGCATGCAGCCATCCATCGAAGACAACGAACTCATCATCGTCAACAAGGCCGTCTACTTCAGCCTCGACAGGGATAGCGTGGACAGTCTGGTGCCGTTCTTTGATCTGCCGGAAGGAGATGACGTCTACCTGTTCCACGCGCCGCAGCGCGGCGAAGTGATCGTCCTCAACTCACCGGAAGATGACAGCCTCGACCTGATCAAGCGCATCATCGGACTCCCGGGAGACACTATCGAGTTCGACAGTCGCGGCGGCCCGATACGTGTCAATGGGGTGGAGATCGCCGAAACATGGCTGTCCGATGACCAACGGACGAGCGGACAGGATGTTACCCTCGGCGAAGACGAGTACTTTGTCATGGGCGACAACCGCCGCTCAAGCCAGGATTCCCGCCAGTGGGGAACGATTGGACGGGATGAGATTGTCGGCAAAGCCCTGCTGACATACTGGCCGCCGGAGAAAATCGGCCCTTTGCCCCACCAGACAGAGGCCTACACCGCCGCCTGACCTCTGCCCGTATCATAGATGGACGTGCGGGCCGTTAGCTCAATCGGCAGAGCAGGGGACTTTTAATCCCAAGGTTCCGGGTTCGACCCCCGGGCGGCCCACCACCCCGGATAGTACTGCGAACATCACCAGTCAGGGTGAGTTCAGAGCTATCCGCCGCGCCTATCGGGCTGTCCTCCGGCATCGGGATCGTGTAGATGATAGAGGCCCTGCCGGGCCTGATCTGAATCTCCTTGACGAATGAACGGATGAATGACCGTGTCTCGGTCAATTGGCTGGTACGGAGAAACTCGCTCATGTCGGCGGCGAAGGCACTGATTGTCTCTGCTCTATCCAGAAACGCCCGTCGCTCGGCCACAACTGCCCGAGCCTCGTCGGCAGCCTGTTCCAACTTCTCCCGGCGATCTCGGAGTTCCCTGACGCGCTCCGCCGCATCGGCCATCTCCATTTCCGTGGTTTCGATGACGTTCCAGATGCGCGACAACCGGCGCTTCACGTCCTCCAGCTCGCCCTCAATGGACTCCAGCCGCCCGCGCTGCTCGTGTGCTAGTCCATCCATCTCCTCGTCGAGTGCTTGGACGAGTCCGCGAATATTACCCTCGCTGAGCACGTTCTCGCGGAGGTTGCGGATGATCGTCTCCTCAAACGACTTGGCATTGATGCGGGGCGTCTCACAGGTGCCGCTGCCTGACTTCAGGATGGATTGGCAGACGTAGTAGGTGTACTTCCCGCTCTTGGCTTCGGCGGCGGTCAGCATCTTGCCGCATAGGGCGCACGTTGCGAGCCCGCTAAGGAGGTACGGGCTAGCCGCACGCCGTGGATGGACCGATTTGGGAGAGCGGGATTTGAGCAGCCTCTTGACCCGCTGAAATTCCGGCACGGTGACGATGGCAGGGAAGGCGTTCTCGACGCGGACGGGCGGTGCGCCATCCTTCGCATTCGTGCCCCACACTAGTGTCCCGGTATACGCCTCGTTGACGAGGACCTTGTGGACGGACGTGATGCGCCACTTGTTGCTGGTCGACGTGGCGACGCCCTCTGCGTTGAGGATCTTGGTCACATCCATGAGGGACTGCCCCGCGAGCACCATGTCAAAGATACGGCGGACGATGGTATCTGCCGGAGGGTCGAGTTCTAGCTTCGGTCGCTTCTTTACGCCGTCCTGGACGTAGACTCGCTTGTACCCGAAGGGAGAGCTTGACGTCACCCAGAAACCGCGTGAGGCCGCCTCACGCATACCGCGCGTGACCTCTTGCGCGAGATTCTCGGAGTAGAACTCGTCGACGCTCTCAATGATGGCCTCCATGAGCTTGCCGGTGGGTGTGTCGTCGGCGTGCTCGGTGATGGAGACGACACGGACGCCCTTGCGACGAAGCATGGACTTGAACGCGACGGCGTGCTCCCGCTTCCGAGTGAATCGCGAGAACTTCCAGACGAGGATTTCCTTGAAGGGTGCATCCGTCGCGGTGGCGGCATCAATCATCTTCCTGAACTGAGGCCGGTCCGCGATGCGCCCGCTCTCCGCCTCGTCGATGTACTCGCGGGCGACAAGATAGCCGTTCTTGTTCGCATAGTCTCTGAGTGCCCTCAACTGCGCCGCCACGGACAGGTCAACATCCTGCCGGTCACTGGACACGCGCGCATAAAGCGCCACGGATGTATGTGCCTCTTTTTCGTGTTTTGCTGTCATTGTTGGACCTCCTTGGATGGGCAGGTGATGGCGGAGAGATTCAGGCCTCGTCGATACTTGTCATAACCATACAAGTGCAGTCAAGGGCCTGGAGGACATGGTGCCGGGAAAAGCTCGGGACGGGGTGATGATGCAGGAGCTGCCGCTGACAAACCTAGATTCGGCAAGGCACCAGATTGCGGGGTCGCAGCCCTTCCGAATAGACTGTCGATCAGAAATCTTGAGAGGTTATTTCTTCCATGCTAAGTCGCTTTCACGGGACACACGGCAGGCGATTAGTTGTTGATGTCCTCAGAGAACAGATTGTCGTTGGGGGAAGCGAAGAAATTGCGGAGGCCATCAACGACAAAGCAGAGATACTTGGCTTCTCGGCCGGTGATCTGATCATCGAGGAGTTCGCGCCCGACCAAGACACTTATTTTATCCTCGCGGGGACTGCCTCAATTCAAGTAAATGGCAGAGAAATTGCGGTCCGCACCAAGGGTCAACAAATCGGTGAGATGGCCGTTATTGATCCGACGCAGCCGAGGTCAGCAACTGTAGTAGCAGAAGGCGATGTTGTGGTGGCGAGGATGTCGGCAACTGCGTTCATTGAAGTGGCGGACGCCAATCCACGCATCTGGCGCAATGTCGCACGCGAACTCGCCGATCGCCTTCGTCAGCGGAATCGCTTTGTTGCGAATGTGAATGCTCGTCCAGTAGTCTTCGTGGGCTGTTCCAATGAGGCGCTTCCGATAGCACGAGCTATCGAGTCTGCCTTCGAATCTGACCCATTTGTAGTCAAGGTCTGGGCGGATAATACATTCGAGGCGTCAGAGTTTCCAATCGAATCCTTAGAACGCGAGTTGCCCGGCATCGACTTTGCGGTGCTCATCTTGTCTCCGGAAGACAAGGTGCAGAGCAGAGGAAGTTCTTGGGATGCCCCCAGAGACAACGTTGTCTTTGAGCTAGGCTTCTTCATGGGTGGACTGGGTCGCGTGCGCACTTTCCTGCTCTGCCCTGAAGGCGAATTCACCAAGATACCGACAGATTTGGCCGGACTGACAAGACTGACCTATAGGCAAGGTCCAGCAAGTGAGCTTGCGTCCGCAATCGCTTCCGCTAGTCAACAGTTGAGGGGGAAGATTCTCAGAGCGGGGCCTCGGTAGAGGCAAGCAAGGAGGAGGAGACCTGGAATGGGACTTGCGGATGATCTCAATTCAGAAGTGAAGAAGATACTGAGCGAAGACTGGTCCCAGCGCGAGGGACGCGTCGTCCCGGAATCTGACGACCTGAAGTTGAGTAATGATGCTGTAACTCTGGAGGGGACTGTTCTCTACGCAGACTTAGATGACTCCACAAAGTTGGTGGACACAGAGGAGCCTTGGTTTGCGGCGGAGGTCTATAAGAGCTACCTAGTCTGTGCAGCAAGGATAATTCGATCTCAAGGTGGCGAGATTACGTCATACGACGGTGATCGTGTGATGGCGGTCTTTGTCGGTGACTCAAAGAACTCTTCCGCGGCACGAGCAGCCCTGAAGATAAACTATGCTGTTACAGATATTTTGAATCCCGCTATGGCCAGTCAGTATCCGAATTCCCGCTATTCTGTCAGGCATGTGGTGGGCATTGATACAGGTGAACTATTTGTTGCCCGTACCGGCATCCGGGGTGCAAATGACCTAGTTTGGGTGGGGCGGGCAGCCAACTATGCTGCGAAATTATCGGCGCGTTCAGGACCAGCAACGCAGATTACGCCGGAGGTCTATGAGAAACTTAACGACAAGTCAAAATACAGTAAGAACGGGCAGGATATGTGGACCCTGACTACTGCCTTCGATCTGAACAGCATTAGGATTTACACGTCCACTTGGAAATGGAAACCTTAGCCGCCAGCGTTAGAGAAAATTCTAGAGAGTGCTGTCGCCGGTTGGCGTAACATTCGGATTGAGTCCGCAGATTCCTCTACTACGTCCATTATGCGCTGCCAGTTGCCCTTTGCTTCCTCTACCTCCCCGCCACTCCCGCCGGGCCGCGCCGGCCCGGGGTGAGTTGGACAGGGGTCGGAATCAGCCACTCGGAGCCTGATTTGACCGCGCCGTGAAAGCGGCCGTCTCGGGCCAGTTGACGCACGCGACGTACAGAGAC
>DAOUJJ010000009.1:0-66334 GCA_034422835.1 Dehalococcoidia bacterium
AGGAGGGCGCTCCCCACATGGGGCGCATCGGTGCCAAAAACCTTCGGTTTCCCGGCCAGGAAACCACGACGGGTCACTCGTGGCCACGGGTGATCAGTGACGGTGGGCTGACGGGAGCCAAACTCGGACGGGCGGCAGTCGCGGCGCAGCGAGTACCGTCCGGCGCAAGATTTGCAGCCTTGCACGAACACCCGGAGACCGGAGCGCGGCCTAAACGGTGGCCGACGCGATGGAACAAAGCTCCCACTGCGCCGAACCGAACGTCCCACAACCGACCGAAGGCCAGGCACCGATGCGCCCCACCAAGAACCCCCCCCCCCCCCAAACGAAGCAAACCAAACCGAAAGGAGAACCCAAAGAACACCCCGAAAAGAGAACCTCACCACCAACCAAACGAAATCCCCCCCCAGTTCGTACTTCGACAAGCTCAGCACAAACGCCCACCAACCCCGTTCGCCCTGAGCCTGTCGAAGGGTGAGCGGGGGCGGGCGCTACCCCAGCCACTCTGCGAGTTCGTCCCGGTTTCGCTCCAGCCACAGCCGGTTGAGTTCTATGCGTTCCAACGACTGTTGGATGGCTCTTGTCGCGGACGGGGTTGGATGCTCGTCGAAGAATGAGCGCACGTCCTGCGCCGCCTCCTCGGTCGTGAATCCGCCCGTGATGGACACGAGCCGCATGATGGCGAATCCGCCGCCCGCGTAGCGGCGCTCGATCTCCGGCCAATTGTTCTTCATGAACTCCCACGTCAGGTTCAGGCCCCGGATGTTGCCGCCCACGCCCATCAGGATGCGCGGCGCGTCCTGCACGCGTATCTGCTCCTGGTCGACGGACATCTCAAGCGAGCGTTGGAGGAGCTCCAGCTGGCTGAATTGCGTAAGCGCCATTTGCATGCGGACCTTCTCCTCTTGCAGATCGAAGTCCCGCTCCAGCCGCTTCATGGTCTCGAACGTCTCGCTGTCGCCCTGCTCGGCGGCCAGGTTGTATGTCACGGCGCGCAGGTCAGGGCGCAGCGATGACTCATCCTCAAGGAAACGCGCGAATCGCGCCGCCGCCTCTGACAGCACGGCCTCATCACCGAAACCACCTGCCGCGCTCAGCGCCACCGCACGCAGCAGTGTTCGCAGGTGCGCCTCATTCTCCGGTTGTTCCCAGCCGACCTTGCCGGCGACGTTCCGTGTGAGCCCCCGGGCAAACTCCCGGTAGCGTTCCAGGTACGGCTCGTTGCGGGACAGCGCCTCGATTGCTCCAAGCTGCGATGCCATTGCGGCCCAGATGCTGTAGTCCTCGTCGTCCGCGTATGCCTGTGCAAGTTCAAGGTAGTTGCGCGCCGGGATATGGCGGGCGCGAGCCAGCGCGTACGTGTCCTCCAACAGCGTCAGGCGGTCGGGCGCGGACAGTTCGCCTGTCCGAACCGCCGCAATCAGCCGGTCAAGTTCATCCTGTTGGTAGCCGACGCGATAGAATCCCGTGCCGCCCGCGTTGACCTTGATCCAGCCGTCTCCCGATACCGCCGGAACATCGATTGTCTCTGAGCGGCCTGTGAACAGGGCTCTTGACTCAACATCGCTTCCCTGAGTTGTGATGCGCACCGGCACGTGCCAGAGCGTTTCGTCCTCGTTGGGCCCGGAATACAGGAAGCGCCGCTGTGTCAATGAGACGGCCGCGCCGGAGTCTCCGCGCGTCGTCTCCACCGTGACGACAGGATAGCCAACCTGCTTGACCCAGGAGTCCATCATGCCCACGATGTCCTGCCCGGACGCGTCAGCCAGCGCGCGCCAGAGGTCCGCTCCTTCCGCGTTGGAATAGGCGAATGCGTTCATGTAGATGTCCAGGCCGCTGCGGAAGTCGTCCGGGCCGATGTGCTGCTCCAACATGCGAAGAATGGAGGCGCCCTTCTCATAGCTGATCGCGTCGAATAGTTGGCTGACCTCGTTGGGGTTCCGCACCTCGGACTCGATCGGATGGGAGTTCTCCAGGCCGTCCAAACTCATGCCCGGTGCGACGTCCGTGGCGATGAACTGCGTCCAGATTGCCCAGTCAGGGAAGAGCGTGTCCGCCGCCTTGGCTGCCATCCACGAGGCGAAACTCTCGTTCAGCCACAGGTCGTTCCACCACGCCATCGTCACGAGATCGCCGAACCACATATGCGCCATCTCATGCGCGATGATTTCAGCGATGCGCTGGCGCGTGCCGGGCGAGGAGCTTGCCGTATCGAAGAGGAGCACCACCTCGCGGTATGTCACCGCCCCCCAGTTCTCCATCGCGCCTGCCGCGAAGTCAGGCAGCGCAATGTGGTCCAGCTTATTCAGGGGGTATTCCACCCCGAAGTAATCGTTGTAGTAGTCCAGCAGGCGCACCGACGTTTCCAGCGCGAACCGGCCAAGCTCAGCCTGACCAACCGTTGCCCAGACGCGGTTGAGCGTGCCGTTGGCCGACCGTGCTTCGATATACTCCATCTCTCCCACGATGAATGCGAGCAGGTAGGTGGACATGATGGGCGTGGTGGGGAAGCTGACGCGCTGCCCGCCGCCGTCGACCGGCTCCGGCGCGGACTCCAGTGTGTTGGAGATCGCCGAGAACCCCTCAGGGATGGTCAGATCAACCTGGAACGTGGCCTTGATTGCCGGCTCATCCCAGCAGGGGAAACACCGCCGCGCGTCCGAGGCCTCGAACTGCGTCGCCGCCATCCGCCGATCAATTCCGTTTGTGTCACGGAATGTGCTCAGGTAGAAGCCGTGCAGTTGATCGTTCAGTATCCCCGTGAACGAAATCTCAAGGGTTCCCGCTCCGACGGGCAGCGGCTCGGCAAAGCTGATCGTGGCTGTCTCCTCATCCTCGTTGTAGGTGATGCCCGTCGATGCCGAGGTTTCGCCTCCGCGCGGTGTAAACGTCGCAGAGTGCAGATCAAGTTCGATGGCGTTCAGCACGACCTCGCTTGTGATTTCTGAAACGAGGATGTCAATCGACACGCCGCCTGTGAATGAGGCGTTGTCCAGGTCAGGCGTTAGCGTGAGGGCGTAGTGTGACGGCCTCACGGACCGGGGAAGCAGGGTGAACCGTTCATTCGTATTTGTCGTCATTGCTCCGACTCTTCATGTGATTGGCCGGAACGCTCCAAGCCGCTCCGACATGTCTGTGGTTGTTTCAAGAGTAGAATTGTCGCTATTTCTAGGCAAGCGGCAGGGCGTTCCTCCTCTCATCGTTCGCCCCGGCGTGCCAGCACATCGGAAAGCGAGACGGGCTTGGCCAGCAGCATCGCGAGGGCGCTGAGGAGATAGAGCGCGGCGAAAAGGATGAATGCCGGCATATACGTATCGATCAGGTCGTACGAAAGTGTGCCGATGATTGGTCCGCCCGCCTGCACGATGACCTGGAATGGCGTCGTGAACCCCCGTATGGCCCCCTGGTGCCGCCTGCCGTAGTAATCCGCCCACACCAGATTCATCAGCATCGGCAGCGAACCGAACGACAGCCCATGCACGAGCGCGAAAACCAGCGCCGTCGGCACATCGTCCGTGACCATGAGCAGCGCAACACCGCCCGTCGCGAACGAGAATGCCAGCGCCATCACGAATCGAACGTGCATCCTTTCGGCAACAAACCCGACGATCAGCGATCCCGTCGCGCCGATTAGTGACCACACCGTCAGGATCATCGCGGCCTGCGCTTCCGACATACCCTGGTCGGTCATGTACGGAAAGAGATTGAAATTGATGCCGCCGATGTTGAACGCGAGGGCGCTTGTCGCGAACAGGATCAGGAAAAAGGCGCGTGTGCGCAGCGCCTGTGACAGCGTGAACGACGCCTCCTCACTGGCGGCATACGACTGTGGTGATCCACTATCGTCGCCGTCCTCATCTGCGGGACTGTCGCCGTCCGGTCGCAGCCCCATGTCCTCCGGCTGCCGCCGCAGGAACAGCGTGACCGGCAGGAGCGTCATCGCCCACACCAACCCTCCAAGCGCGATGGCCGCGCTCTGCCAGCCCGAACGCAGGACGAAAAAGGTCGCATAGGGCGGAAAGATCGCCTGGCCAAAGCGGATGCCCGTGATGGAGAACGACATGGCCCGACCACGCCGCCGAATGAACCATTTGGCCACCACCACACCCGCGACGATGGACAGAAATCCCGTGTTCAGGGCGCGGTTCGTGACGATGACGGCGTAGAACTGCCAGATTTCTGAGATCTGGCTCAACGACATCACCACCCCGCCCAGCAGCATGAATGCGATCAACGTCGGTATCCGTGGGCCGCGCCTGTCCAGGATGGGACCGATGAACGGGGCGATTCCGGCGCCGACGATGCCGCCGATTCCGATTGCGGTTGAGAAGGTTGTGCGGCTCCAGCCGAAATCCCCGGTAATCGGCTTGACGAAGACACTGATGGCCGGGTTGTACTGTGCTGTCTGGGCGACCGAGACGATGAACATCGTCGCGACAATCACCCATCCGTAGTAGAAGCGCCGTCCCAAACGGGGCGGCGCGGGCGTTTTCGGCCTCGATTCCATGCATCCAGATTAGCCGCTTGCCTGCCGCAAAAGCGCAGTGTCCAGTCTCAATTGGCGGGATACAATTGATTGGAAATGTCGAACGCAACCTACACCGTCATCCTGGAGCCCGAACCCGAGGGCGGATACTCAGCGCATTGTCCCGCTCTGCCCGGCTGCGTCGCGCAGGGCGAAACTCAAGACGAGGCCATTGAGGCCATCAACGCCGCGATTCAGCAAGCGCTCTCTGCGTGGGCAGAAGACGACATGGCCCCGCCGGCGGATTCAGTCGACTATCTCGGCGATGAATTGTATGAGATCCTTGCTGCTCGCGCGGATGACAATCTGCCGCTCACGTGCGAGACGGTCGAGGTCCAGGTTGACATTGGCGACCGGCAGCAGAGCGAGTTTGAAGAGGAGCGCCCGCCCGTTCTGGTCGCGCCGGGTGTTCCGGGCGTGGAGATGATCAAGCGGGGGGCGCTCAAGGCCCTCATCCGGCACTCCGGGATGACGCCGGAGGAGTTTGAGATTTTCGCTCGTACGGAGGCCCGCATCCTGGACCTGGGCACCGGCTTTCCACCTCTGACCGTAGCCGGTGACGGGGACGCCGAGTAAGCCGATCTCGCACATTCTGCGTACTCGCCGATACCCTCATCAGATTGACCTCTCAATTGACATGACGGTATAATCTCCGCTGTTGTCCGTCATGCGGCGGACGTTTTTGATACCAGTTTTCGAGTACGGACAGTCACAACTGCGCGGGGAACATGTCCACACTCACCGATGAACTAACGGACGTTGAGAGCAGCGCGCTCGCTGAACTTGAGCGCATCTCTGACAGGGATGCGCTGGAAGAATGGCGTGTGACGTGGCAGGGTCGGCGGCAGGGTCGCCTTCCGAAGCTGCTGGAGCAGCTCCCCACGCTCCCCATCAAGGACCGGCGTGAGGCCGGTCAACTCGCCAATCGTGTGCGCTCTGCTCTTGAGAATGCCTACGAAGAGCGCCGAGCCGTCCTGGAACACGCGAACGTGGCGCGGAGGCTGTCCGCCGAAGCCATTGACGTGACGCTGCCCGGACGAGGAGTCCCTTCCGGAGGGCTGCACCCCACGACGCAGACGATGCGTGAGATCATTGACGCGTTCAAGCCGATGGGGTTCCGCGTCGTCGAGGGCCCCGAGGTTGAGTGGGACTACTACAACTTTGAGGCGCTGAACATTCCGGCAGACCACCCGGCCCGCGATCAATGGGACACGCTGTGGCTGGACATCGAGGACGATGACGGCAAGCGTCCACTGCTCTTGCGGACGCACACGTCGCCGATGCAAGTGCGCATCATGGAATCGCAGCAGCCCCCCATCCGCGTACTTGTCCCGGGACGCGTGTTTCGACATGAAGCGACGGACGCTTCCCATGAATCGGTCTTTTTCCAGGTTGAGGGCCTTGCCATTGACCGCGGCATCACGTTCGCGGATCTCAAGGGAACGTTGTACGCCTTCGCGCGCCGCATGTTCGGCTCTGAACGCCGCGTCCGCTTCCGCTGCGACTTTTTTCCGTTCGTGGAACCGGGTGTGGACATGGCTATTGACTGCTTCGCTTGCCACGACGGCTGCCGTATCTGCAGCCAGACCGGCTGGATAGAGATCATGGGCGCCGGGATGGTGCATCCCGAGGTTCTGAGGCGAGTCGGCTACGACCCGGACGAGTACACGGGGTTCGCATTCGGCATGGGGCCGGAGCGCATTGCGATGCTGAGGCACGGCATCGACGATATACGGCATTTCTATGCAAACGATCTGAATTTTCTTGAGCAGTTCTAGCTCGGTGGGAATAGCGCGAGGGATAGAGAGAGGGTTTCGAAAACCGGAAGGAGGATGGAGATGACGGAGCGAGCCGAGAAGGTCATGGTGGATTTATCGCTCTCTATTGAGGAGTTCGGCACGATTCTGGGCTGCCTGAGCGCGGCAGCAGAGCAGGCAATGGCGGGTGTAACGTACCTCGAACTTGCAGACAAACTGCGGGACGCGCAGCGTCAGATGCTCGGCCCGATGTCCGTCGGCGAAGGAATGAGCATCGTGAGGGAAATCCAGGATGTGGAGAAGGCCACTGTCGCACAGCTTCGCTAGCAATAGCTGCCGGGCGGTGGGCGCGCAAGCGGAATGACGACGCGCGGCGCTCCCGTCCCCACCCAGCAGAATTGCCCAAGCTGCAATGCCCTCGTGTACTACGAGGGGTATAGCCAGTTGCCGTCGAATCTTGTGCCGCATCGCTTTCATTGCCATGCGTGCGGAAATGTGTACTTGGTGCGGTCGACCTCGAACAAGCCGCCGCGCTTTCGTCTCACCATGAGGCACATGGCAACGGGGCCAAGCGATCTGGTCACGGCGGAGGCTATCGCCGGACAGAGTCATGGTCTTGGAGCTGAGCAGGGAGAAGATTCGGGCGGCGAGCCTGAGACGCCCGACACAGGGGATCGAACGGAGTAAGACGACGCGATGCGCGTGTCTCTCAAGTGGCTGCGAGAATACGTCGATTTCGACCTGACGCCTGAGGAATTGGCGCATCGGCTGACCATGGCCGGTCTTGAGGTCGGCGCAATCGAGCGTGTCGGCGGGGACTGGGATAACGTACTGGTCGGTCACGTTGAACGGCTTGGCTCGCATCCCAACGCGGACCGCCTCAAGCTGGCCACCGTGGACACCGGTTCAGAGCAGTTGGAGGTCATCTGCGGCGCGCCGAACGTGGAGGGCGGCCAGAAGATCGTGCTGGCCCGCGTCGGAGCCATACTGACGAATCCGCAGACGGGCAATCAGGAGACGCTCAAGGCTGCGCGTATCCGCGGCGTCGTCTCGGAGGGCATGATCTGCTCCGAGCGCGAGCTTGGGCTGGGCGACGATCACGAAGGCATCCTCGTTCTGCCGGACGATGCTGTCCCCGGCACGCAATTGGAAGATTACCTGGGCGATGTGATTCTCGACGTTGAAGTCACGGCCAACCGGCCCGACTGTCTGTCCATGCTCGGTGTGGCGTGGGAGGTGGGGGCTCTTACAGGCAACCCGGTGCGCGTGCCCTCACTGGAGTACGCGGAGGACGGAGACCCGATAACAACAAAAGACCTGGTTGACCTGCGCGCGCCGGAATTCGCGCCGCGTTATACGTCAGCCCTGATCACGGGCGTGACCGTCGGCCCTGCGCCCGGTTGGATGCAGATGCGATTGAAGTCCGCCGGTGTGCGGCCGATTTCCAATGTGGTTGATATTACGAACTACGTCATGTTGGAGATTGGACAGCCGCTGCACGCCTTTGACCGCGACACCATCGCAGGCGGCAAGCTCATCGTCCGCCGCGCCACACCGGATGAGCCGCTCATGACACTGGATGGCCGCACGCACTCTCTCTCGACCGAAGACCTGGTGATTGCGGATGAGAACGGCCCTGTGGGGCTGGGCGGCATCATGGGCGGGGAGAACTCTGAAGTTTCGGATTCCACCACGGACATCATCCTGGAATCCGCGTCATTCGGCTTTGCCAGCACACGCCGCACGGTGCAGAGACGGCGCATCGAGGTGGGCGGCAAACGCGGCACGGAGGCCTCCCAACGCTTCGAACGCAACCTGCCGATAACACTTCCGCCCGTCGGCCTCCGCCGCGCGGCCAAGATGCTGGTTGAACTCTGTGGCGGAACGGCTGCAAAGGGCATCGCTGACGATTGGCCTGACCGCCACGATCCTGCAGTCGTGACCATGGCCTCAGAACGCATGAAGCAGGTGATGGGGAGCGACCCGGGGCGAGAGGTCTCAGAGCGGACGCTGCGCTCGCTCGGTTTTGACGTCACGGCCACGGACAGGCCGGATGGCGAATACACCATCGATGCCATCGTTCCGTATTGGCGGACGGACATCGGGATCCCGGACGACCTGATCGAGGAGGTCGCGCGGATCGTCGGCTATGATGCCGTCCCCGTCACGCTGCTTCCCTCAACCGGTGAGCCTGATCTGCCGGATCCGTTGACACAGCTCAAGGACGACGTGAGAGACACCCTTGTTCGTCTTGGCAACCGGGAAACGATTTCCTACCCGCTCGTGTCTATGGATTTGTTGCAGGCCACGATTCCCGGGGACGCGCCGCAGGACCCGTTGCGTGTCTGGAATCGCATGTCGCCCGACCAGGAGTATCTGAGAACAACGCTGAGGGGCAGCCTGCTGCGAACACTTGCGAACAATGAACGCGGCATCGGCAGGGAATCATACCGGCTCTTTGAGATCGGGCAAGCCTATCTCCCGCACGGCCCGCGCCATCAGCCGGAGGAACGGACGTATGTAACCGGCGTGCTGGCGGGAATGCGGGATAATCGTTCATGGATCGGCGGCAACGACGCCGTTCCCGATGAGATGGACTTCTTTGACGCAAAGGGCCTTGTCGAAAGTCTGCTCGGCGCGATCGGCGTCCGCGCGGTGTACGAGGCCGCTGAAGACCGCATCCTGGCGCATGGGCGCACGGCCCACCTCCTGCCGGCAGAGGGCGGCCGGCCATTCGGAACCATCGGCGAGGTTCATCCCGATACGCTGGCGGCGCTTGATATCCGCGCCCCCCGCGTCGTGCTTTATGAGATTGATCTGCACGCCGCGCTTGACCATCGGCGCGAGGTTGAGCGGACGTGGCAGTCCGTTTCCCGCTATCCCGGTGTGCTGCGGGAACTTTCGCTCCTCATCGATGAGGGAGCGCCGGCGGGGGCGGTGAGTGACATCATCCGGGGCTTTCCATCTGTTGTGCGCTCATCGCTCGTGGACGTTTACCAGGGTCCGCAGGTGCCGGATGGCAAGAAATCCCTAGCGTTTTCGCTCGTCTGGCAGTCGCCAACCCGCACATTGACGGATACTGAAGTGGATGTCGCGGAGACGCAGTTGCTGGATAAACTGCAAAGAGAGACGGGCGCGACTCTCCGTTCACAGGCATGATGGAGATGCGCCCTTCAAGACGAAAGGCGCATTGAAACGATGACGACAGATACCGGCATGATCCTCGTGGAGGAGGCGCTTGAGCGCGTCCTGGCGGACACTCGGCCTCTGCTGCCCACGCGTGTTCCGCTTGCCGACGCAAACGGTCTTGTGCTTGCGGATGACGTACGCTCCGCAATCTCCATCCCGCCACTCCCAAACTCCGCCATGGACGGATACGCCGTGCGCGCGACTGACGTGACCGCAGCAGCGCAGAACTCGCCCGTTGTACTACCTGTCATCGGCGAAATCGCGGCGGGATCGCCACCCGAACCCGCCGTCACTGCAGGCGCCGCCGTACGCATCATGACCGGGGCTCCCGTCCCGCCCGGCGCGGACACCATCGTGCGCTTCGAGGACACGGATGAGGAAAGTCGTCGGGAGAATGGACAGCCGCTGGACGCCATCTCAATCTATGCTTCCCCCCGGGTGGGCACCTCCATCCGTGCCGCCGGTGAAGACGTGCAAGCCGGTGAGATGGTGCTGGCCAAAGGTACGGAACTGACGCCTGCGCGGCTCGGCGTGCTCGCCTCCGTGGGCATGGCGGCAGTTCCGGTCTATCCACGTCCTGTGGTCGCGATCCTCGCGTCCGGCAACGAGATCGCCGCGCCTGGCGAAGAGCTTGGCGTCGGACACATCTATGACATCAACACATACACGGTGCAGGGACTCGTTCAGCAGATGGGCGCAGTAGCGCGTCCGCTCGGCATCGCCCGCGACACGGAGGAATCGGTCCGAACACACGTCGAGCAAGCTCGGGAAGCTGATTTCCTGATTACGTCCGCCGGTGTTTCCGTCGGCTACTACGACCTGGTCAAGCTGGTGTTGCAATCGTTGGGCGATTTGCGCGTGTGGGCGGTGCGCATGCGCCCGGGCAAGCCTGTGGTGTTCGGCATCCTGCGCGGAACGTCTGACGCGCCATGGGGACGGGACGTCCCCCATCTTGGTCTGCCGGGCAACCCGGTGAGCGCAATGGTCGTCTTTCACATGCTCGCGCGTCCGGCGCTGCGCAAGATGATGGGGCACGAGTCGTGGGACTCTCCATCACTGACCGCTGTTCTGGATGACCCGATCCAGAATGAGGACGGCCGCCGCGTTTACGCCCGCGCCCATGTTTATCGCGGCGATGACGGTCGTATGCATGCGCGTCTCTCCGGACCGCAAGGCTCCAATATCCTGACAGCGATGGCGCGGGCGAATGGGCTGGCGATCTGCCCGGAGGACGTGACGCGCCTTGAAGCGGGTGATGAGACACGCGTGGAGCTGCTGGGGGAAACCGCAATCTCCGGCGGCGCGCCTGAGGACGAATGAGTCTCCTCTTTTGGGGCCGTATCCTGATGGCGGCCCTGGGCATCATCGTCGCCCTCATCGCCATCGTCTCCTGGACGATGGTCTCGCAGGCCGTGGTTGCGGAGCGCGACCCGGTTGACGTTACGCCGTTGGACTACGGCATGGTTTATGAGGACATCGAGTTCCCGCCGCGCATGCCCGAAGAGCGGGCAGAAGAGGAGCCGATAACGCTGAGAGGCTGGTGGATTCCGGGAACTGCTCAGTCCGGTGGTCCTGATTCGGCGATCGTCGTCGTTCACGGCCTGGACTCAAACCGCGCCCGCGACCCGGAACTGTACATGCCGCTGATTCGAGACCTGCGTGACAGAGGCTTCTCGCTGATCACGTTTGATTTACGGGCGCATGGGGAATCTGACGGCGAGATAATGTCCGCCGGCTACTACGAGCGCTACGACGTGCTGGGGGCGATGGACGTTGCTGAAATCCGATACGGGATTCCGGCTGACCGGATCGGTGTGTTGGCATTCTCGATGGGAGGGGTTGCCGGGCTGCTGGCGGCGACGGAAGAGCCACGACTGCGCGCTCTCGTCATCGACAGCGCCTTTGCGAACATCGATGACCTGTTCGCGGCGGAAGTGGCTGACCGGACGCCGCTCCCGGAGTCGACGATAGGGGTGCTGCAGCCGGGTATGGAGATTGTGGCTCGAATGCGGTATGGCATATCGCTGTCGGCCCTCAAGCCAGAGGAATTCGTGAGCGAGCTTGGTGTCCCCCTGTTGCTCATGCACTCGGAGGATGACGACAGGATCGCCGTTGACCACTCGGAACGTATCGCGGCGGCGGCAACGCACCCTGAAACCCGCCTGAAATCGTTCCCGTCCGGCGGCCATAGCACGGCATTCAGCGACCATCCTGAGGACTACCTGGACGCCGTGACGGAGTACTTTCGGTGGCGGTTCGACAGCGGCTCAGCCAATTGACACTTTTGCCCGTCCGCGCCTAGAATAAGCCGCCTTTATAGCGGCTTTGGTGGGCTGAAATTTTGGGGGGTAAAGTGGCCACACGCGCTTTCATACTGGTAGAGACTTCCGTGGGCAAGACGCAGGAAGTTGTGGAGGAACTCAAGAAGGTTCCTGAGATGACGTCCGTTGATGCGGTGACGGGCCCGTACGACGTCATTGCGACGATTGAAGCAGAAGACCTCAATACGGTCGGCAGCCTCGTTGCCAGCCGCATCCATACGATCGGGGGTATTCTGCGCACCGTCACGTGCTTATCAGTCTCACTTTGAATTGACCCGGTCACGGGGCGGCAACGCAGTGGTGTTGCGCCGTTAGCTTCCTGATACAGGGCGCAGCCGAGCAGAGAGCAACGCGTCAAAGGACGGAGGCGCGGGGGGAACGGCGATGGATTTCCGATTTTCTCAAGAGGACGAGGCGTTTCGCCAAGAAGTGAGGGAATTCGTCAACGCTGAATGGGACCCCAAGGGCTACGACTCCGTCGGCGCGTCCATCGCGTCCTATGATCTCCACACCCACGAGGCGATAGACCTCGTCAAGGAATGGCAGCTCAAGCTTGCTGACAAGGGTTGGTGGACACTGCACTGGCCCACTGAATTCGGTGGGCAGGGCGCGCCTATCTCCCGCCAACTGATCTACCGCGAGGAGATGGCCTATTGGGGCGCGCCCGCATCCGGCGCAAGCGACCTTGTTGGGCCTGTCCTGATGTATCACGGCAATGAATGGCACCGCGACGAGCTGCTGCCGCATTACGCCACCGCCGAGATCGAGTTCTGCCGCCTGCTGTCCGAACCGGGCGCGGGCTCTGATCTTGCCAGTGTGCAGACGCGGGCCGTGGAGGACGGGGACGATTTCATCGTCACCGGCCAGAAGATATGGACGTCCATGGCGGAGATGGCGGACTACGGCCAGGCGCTCGTCCGCACGGACCCGGAGGCCGCCAAGCACCGGGGCCTGACCTATCTCATCATCGACATGAAGTCGCCGGGCATCATCCTTCGTCCGCTGTATGACATGCTTGGACGCCGCCGCTGGAGCGAGGTCTTCATGGATGAGGTCCGCGTGCCCAAGCGCAACATGGTTGGTGAGCTCAACCGGGGCTGGTACGCAACCATGACGCACCTGTCGTTTGAGCGCTCCAACATCGGCGGGCCGGCGCGTATGCTCCGCACGGTTGAGGAGTTTATCGATTACGCAAAGGAGGCGAAGGTCAACGGGGAGCCGCTGCTCAATGACGTTCGGGTGCGGCACGTCCTCGCGGATATGCGCCTCCAGATCGAGGTGGCGCGGATGATCTCCTACCGCGTGGCGTGGATGCAGACACGGGGAGAGATTCCCGTCAAGGAATCCTCGCAGACCAAGTTGTGGGGAGACACGCTGCACCAGGGCATCTATCGTGGAATCGCCTCGATCCTGAACGACTACGGCCAGCTGCGCCCGGAGGACAAGTGGGCGCCTGCCGGCCGCTTCATGGGCGTGAACTCCATCCTCGCAACGGGACTTAGCATCGGCGGCGGCACGCGAGAGGTGCAGAAGAACATCATCTCCCAGCGGGCGCTCGGGCTGCCGCGGTAGCCGTACGAACCCCCGTAGTTTAGAGAGGAAACCACTTTGGCTGACGATAATTCTCTCGCCAATAACAGAGGGTGGCAGATAGGGCTCGCAATAGAAGCAGGCATGGATGAAGCGGAGGCCCACCGCCGTGTCAGCGCTAATGAAATGGCAGCGCTGGGCGGCATCGCGGCAGCCGGAATTGGCGCCGGGGCCGCCGGTGTGGCTACGGGTTTGGGCGGAGCCGGACTCGCCTTTGGTGGCGGAGCCGTAGGTATCGGCGCCCTTACAGCTGTTGCAGCCCCGGCCGTGGCGATGGGAGGGGTTGGATATGCTGTGGCCCGAGCCGTTACCGGCATTGGTATTGCAAGACGAGATCATTTGCTACGAATGTTGACAAGGCTCTTTGGATTGAATGGCCAAGCTGACAAAGTCGTGCGCCTGTTTGAGATTGAGGGCAAGGGAAGGCTTGTCGATGGTCGTCGCCCACCTGATTCCGCCACAACGAGGGCGTTATTGGGAGTTTTGCAAAAGAGCCAGAGTGACGCGCTGGTCGGCCTCTTCTGCAATCCTGCCGGAAAGCTGGTCATGACTTTTGACCTGGCTGATGGACGGTACGCATTTGCGGTACTGATTAGCGCTAGGAAATTCTCCGGAGGCGGCATCGATTCCAGGGAGGAAGAATTCAATCTGAGCGGGGTGTCAAGCGTCGATCTGCTAATACGGATACTTGAGCGAGAAGGCTTCTTGCAGTACCCGGACATTCTGCACGATGACTCAGACGCATAACACCCTTTTAGTGGCCTCATCATGGGTTTCTATGCCCTGGATTCGCCCGTTTGCGCTGCCGCCTCGTGAGGGTTCGCGTGGTATGCTGACAACGATTCAGAACACGTAGGATTCCGTAGTAGGCGGTTCGAAAGCAGCGGCGCTGCCTGACGAGCGCCGGTGGGGAGACAGAAAACAATGGACTTCACGTTTGCGCCGGAAGATGAGGCGTTTCGGCAGGAAATTCGAGAGTTTGTCCGACGGGAATGGGATCCCAAGGACTACAACACGGACCTGAACGTCTTCGGCTATGACTTTGACAGCGCCGAGTACCGAGAGGATGCCAAGGCCTTCCAGAAGAAGCTTGTTGAGAAGGGCTATTGGACGATGGCGTGGCCGCAGGAGTACGGCGGACAGGGCATCCCGTTGTCCCGGCAGGTCATCTACGCGGATGAGCTTGCCTATGCAGGCGCGCCGCAGGGAAGCCCCAGCGCCAATATCACCGGCGCGATGATGTACCACGCTGAAGATTCCATCAAGAACGAGTTCCTCCCCAAGATGGCGCAGAACGAGGTCGATTGGGCGCAGGGCTTTTCTGAACCCAACGCGGGCACCGACCTCGCAAGCCTGACGACTCGTGCCGTTGAGGACGGCGACGATTTCGTCGTCACCGGCCAGAAGATCTGGTCGTCCGGCTCCCACTACGCCAACTGGTATCACGTGCTGACGCGCACGGACCCCTCCGCCCCGAAGCATCGCGGCATCACCTACCTGATCATGCAATTGAAGGACGATGACGGGAACCAGATGCCCGGCATCACACTGCGGCCCCTGTATGACATGTTTGGCCGCCGCCGCTGGAATGAGGTCTTCATGGATGAGGTCCGCGTTCCCAAGCGGCAGGTCATCGGTGAGGTCAACAGGGGTTGGTACGCCGCCATGACCACCCTCAACTTTGAGCGCGCGGGCGGCACGGGCGCGAGGAACGTCGCCGTACTGGAGAAATTCCTGGACATGGCGAGGAACCTCAAGTTCAACGGCGAGCCCGTCCTGAATGATCCTCTCGTCAGGAATCAACTGGCAGACCTCCGCATCCGCGTCGAGACGGGCCGCATGCTTTCGCTCCGCCTTATCTGGCTCCAATCCAAGGGCGAGGTTCCGCAGTCCGAAAGCCTGATCGCCAACCTGTACGGATCGATGATGCAGAAGTTCAACTTCTGGCCCGCGCTGGCGCAGATCATGGGGCCGTACCGCGCACTGTTGCAGGGCGAGGGACGCTCCCCGGACAACGGCATGTACGGCACCAACTATGCGCTTTCGATGGTGACGGGCTACGCGGGCGGCGGCGGCATCCTGCTCGCTCCGGGCCTGATTGCGCAACGCGGCCTTGGGCTTCCGCGGTAAGCGCAGCCCATCGCGGACCAACACCATGTCGAGCCTTGTGGTATAAGAGCCCGGGCTTGATGAGGATTGCATCATGTCGACGATGAGCGGCGGTGAAGCGCTTGTCGCGTCCCTCGTTCGTCATGACGTAGAGGTTGTATTCGGCATACCGGGCGTCCACATGTCCGGCATCGTCGCTGCGATGCGTGACGAGCCGAGCCTGCAGCTGATTACCACACGCCATGAGCAGGGCGCGGCCCATATGGCGGACGGGTATGCGCGTGTCTCCGGCAAGCCGGGCGTCCTCCTTGTGGTGCCGGGCGCAGGCGTCTATAACGCCGCATCCGGCCTGGCGACGGCCTATGCCCGCTCCTCTCCTATTCTCACCATCGCGGGGCAGATACCGAGAGCCATGATCGGCAAGGAACTGGGCGCGGTTCATGAGGTCTTTGATCAGGCCGGAGTCGTTGCGCCGGTCACAAAGTGGCGGCGACAGATTCTGCGTCCGAGAGACGTGCCGGCTGCTGTGACGGAAGCATTTCGGCAGATGCGCACCGGCCGCCCACGGCCTGTTCTCATCGAGATGCCGCCCGACGCAGGGGTTGAGCGGGAAGACGTTGTCCTGCGCGATCCGGCTCCCGTATCACATATCGTACCGAGCGCGGATGACCTGCACAGGGCGGTGCAGGCGATGATGGACTCTCGCTTGCCAATCATCTACGCGGGCGGCGGCGTGGCGCAGTCTAATGCGGAAGATGCCCTCGTGCGGCTTGCGGAGGCGACAAATATACCAGTCGTTACCTCAAGCGGCGGCAAGGGAACGATTCCGGATGACCACCCCTTCTCCTACGGCTCCTGCTTCGGCCCGCGCGCCGAGATGGATGAGATGAACCAGATCTACGAGGTGCTTGCCTCCGCTGATCTCGTCATCGGCATCGGCGCGCGTTTCTCCATGGGCAACCCGGCGGGAGAGTCGTCCACCCTCATCAACATCAACATCGATGATTCGGAGTTGACACGGATCCAATCGAATACGATTCCCCTGCACGGAGATGCGGGCGCCACCATCGAGGCGCTGCTACCGCTGCTTGCGGAAGCAGGCGCGCAGGATCGCCCGTCCCCGGAAGAGGCCGTCGAAGTGACGAAGAGGCTCATGACCTTCTACGACATTCGCGAGGAGGAGCCGCAATACCCGATCCTTGAGATGATGTGGAATACCCTGGCCGAGGAGACCATCATCGCCTGGGACGTGACACAGTTCGGCTATTACGCGCGGTCGCACTACCGGGTGAATCAGCCCAAGACGTACATCGATTCCGGCTACTCCTTCAACCTGGGATATGCGTTCCCGACGGCCATGGGCATCAAGGTGGCGAGCCCTGACGCGCCCGTTGTCTGCGTGAGCGGCGACGGCGGGTTTATGTTCAACGCAACCGAGCTGGCAACAGCCGTGCAGTACGGTATCAATATCGTTACCGTCGTGTTCCGGGACAATGCATACGGCAACGTCGCGCGCGATCTCGACAACTACTTCGGCGGCGCGTACGGCACTGAACTGATGAACCCTGACATCGTGAAGTTTGCGGAATCATTCGGGGCGGTGGGGATCAGGGCGGAAAACCCGGAGGAGTTGGAGACCCTGCTGCCTGAGGCCTTGTCACGCAATGCGCCCGTTGTGATCGATGTGCCGCTGACAGATATATCGCTTCCTCGCGCCAAGATGTTCGCGGGCCAGATGCAGCCCCCGTGGACCATGCCGCAACAGGGGCTCATAGACAGTTAGCGTCATACGTGTCGATAAGAAGCATTACAGCGTCGGCTGTTCTCGTTTTTCTCCTTGCTATCGGCAGCGCAAGCTGTTCGTCCGGCTTTGTGGAGGGCCCGCCGGATGACAATGCGGAGTCATCGTCAGCAGCTCTCACCGGGGCGGGGATCAATGTGTTCACCGCAAACTGCGCGGAGTGCCACGGAGCCGCGGGGCAAGGTCATCCCGACTGGCAGATTCAGAACGCCGACGGCACGCTAAACCCTCCGCCGCTCAATGGTGACGGCCATACGTGGCATCACTCTGATGGTGTTCTTTACCGGATTGTGCGGGATGGCGGCGCGATTCCGAGCCAACCGGACTTCAAGAGCGGAATGCCGCCCTTTGGCGACAAATTGACACACGACGAAATCGTCGATGTCCTCATGTACGTCAAGACGCTGTGGGACGGGAAGACGACCTCGGGCGTCTTCATCGCGGAATTGCAGGCTCAGAGAAGTGTGAACGACCCGTTCCCTGCCTAAGAGGGATAGAGGTCTCGTACACGGCGGGCATGCACACGCAAATGCCGCGCGCTGTATCATGACCGCGTACCGTCGCATCGCGACGGCGGGATTAGGGGGTGACCATCATGGATTTCAGGTTCTCTGTAGAGGATGAGGCTTTTCGGCAGGAGGTTCGTGACTTCGTCCGGCGGGAATGGGACGACCGCGGTTATGACCTCGTCTCCACGATGAACACGTCGTGGCACCTCGATGACAACGCCGCCCTCGCGCTCCAGCATGAATTCGAGCAGAAACTCGTTCAAAAGGGCTGGTGGACGATGCACTGGCCAAAGGAGTTCGGCGGACAGGACGCCGGTATCGAGCGGCAACTCGTCTACCGCGAGGAGATGGCCTACCAGGGCGCGCCGTCCGCGCTTGGCGGCGGTCTCGTCGCGCCGCTGCTCATGATTCACGGGCAGGACTGGCAGAAAGAGTATTTCATACCGCGCCTCGCCAACGCGGAGTTTGAGTTCGCGCAGGGTTTCTCTGAGCCCAACGCCGGCTCAGACCTCGGCTCCCTCACAACACGCGCTGTCGCGGACGGCGACGATTTCGTCATCAACGGCCAGAAGATCTGGACCTCGACCGCCCACCATCCGAGAGCCAAGTGGGGCCATATCCTTGTGCGGACGGACCCGGACGCCGCCAAGCACCGCGGCATCTCCTATTTCCTGATCGACATGGAATCCCCCGGCATCTCGCTGCGGCCTCTGTACGACATGCTCGGCCGGCGACGCTGGTCGGAGTGGTTCCTTGAGGACGTGCGCATCCCCGCGCGCAACCTGATCGGTGAACTCAACCGCGGCTGGTACGCTGCCATGACGACGCTCTCGTTCGAGAGGGCGTCCGTTGACATTCCGGCATCGTTGCTCCGCGAGTGGGAGAAAGTCCTCGACTATCTCCGCACGACGAATATGAACGGAGAGCCATTTACCAGGAATCCCATCGTGCGCAACGAGATGGCAGATCTGCGCATCTACATCGAACTGGGGCGGATGCTTGCCTATCGCGTGGCATGGATGCAGGCCAACGGCGAGATGCCGCAGGCGGAGGGATCGCTTGCCCGCGTGTGGGCCGGCGAGGCAACGCAGCGTGTATTCCGCACCGCCGCGCGTCTGATGAAGGACATGGGCACACTCATCCCCGGCGGCCCGGCTCGATGGTCGCCGCTCGGGGGGTACATCGGCGCGAACCACTACCTCTCGACGGGGCGCACATTCGGGGGCGGTACCAAGGAGATCCAGCGCAACATCATCGCGCAGCGGGGGCTTGGTTTGCCGAGGTAGAGAGTCCCGTCTTGAGCAGTAGGGAACCGTCGCCATGATGGAGCGCGAATGGTCGCAGTGCGCGTACTGCGCCGACCCGTTCACTGATTCTGCCCATTCCGGCGGGATAGAATAGTATGGATCGTAGAGGAACGCAGAGATGGTTCGAGAATTACATCTAAAGGCAGAGATTCTGCCGGGCGGCAAAATCGAAATTGTCGATACGGGGCTACCGGTCGGCGAAACGGTTGAAGTTGTCGTCAAGCAGGAAACACGCGCCAGGGCCCGCTCAATTCTCGAGATTCTGAATAGCGGACCTGGGCAGCGTCTTTTTGAGACAGCCCAGGAAGTGAAGGCTTACCTCGATGAAGAGAAGGCGTCTTGGGATCGCTGACGATTTCGTGAAGGGACCCAGTAAGACCTGACCCGGGAAACAGTCATCAACCCTCTTATACGTGTTCTCCAGTCACTGATGTTTTCAGCCCCGCTTTCACGGCGCGATTTCGCCCTTGCATCACGACTGACGTGAGCAAGACATACAGGGACGCCATCCGGACCGTAGAGCGGGACGGCTGGTATTTTGTGCGGCAGAAAGGCAGCCACCGGCATTTCAAGCATCCCATCAAGCGCGGCACAGTTACCGTTAGTGGTCAGGGTAGCCAAGTCGTGCCGAAAGGGACGTGGGCACGTATAATGCATCAGGCAGGACTTGAGGTGAAGTGGTGATGAGAGCAACGTACCTGTGCCTCTTTGTGAAGGATCACGAAGTTGGCGGCTTTTCTGTTTTGACGCCAGACATCCCTGGCTGCGCCAGTTCGGCCGACACCATGCCGCAAGCGCGAAAAGTTGCTCAGGAGGTCATTGAGTTTTGCCTCGAAGGAGCTGTAGAGGACGGCGAGCCGGTTCCTGAGCCGCAGATGTCCACGCTTCCGGAGGCGATTGAGTGGTTTCGTGAACTTATGAGTTACGAACTTGAGGGCGAAACCGAAGAAGACCGCGCTTTCAACGAAGACGATCTCCATATCGAAATGATTGAGGTTGAGGTTCCGGTGGCGAAAGCTGCTGCGCGATAGGTGGTGGGAGAGGAGGCGCTCCGATGGATTTTCGGGAAGACCCGGCTGATCAGGCATTTCGCGCCGAGGTGCGTGATTTCATCAACAAGAACTGGGACGACAAGGGCTTTGACGGCCACAGCATGTCCGTCCGCTCCTGGGACTTCGATATGGTGGAGTCCCGTGAGAACGACAAGGAGTTCGTGAAGAAACTCGTCGACAAGGGCTGGTACACGATGACCTGGCCCAAGGAGTTCGGTGGCACGGACTACCCGATCAATCAGCAGTTCATCTACAAGGAAGAGTTGGCCTACGCCAACGCGCCGAACGGCTCGCCCCAGTCCAACATCACCGGCGCGCTCATGTTCCACGCCTCCGATGAGGTGAAGGACGAGTTCCTGCCGCGCATGGCAAACGGCGACATCGAGTGGGCGCAGGGCTTCTCCGAGCCCAACGCCGGCACGGACCTTGCTTCCCTCCAAACTCGCGCCGTTGAGGACGGTGACGATTTCGTCATCACCGGCCAGAAGATATGGTCGTCCGGCGCTCATCTCGCGGACTGGTACCACGTGCTCGTCCGCACGGACCCGGAGGCGCCCAAGCACCGTGGCATCACGTATCTGCTCGTCAACCTCAAGGACGAAAACGAGAAGCGCCCGGACGGGCTGACGCTGCGCCCGCTATACGACATGATGGGCCGCTGGCGCTGGTGCGAGGTGTTCATGGACGGCGTCCGCGTGCCGAAGAAGTACGTGCTGGGAGAGGTCAATCGCGGCTGGTACGCCGCCATGACCACCCTGAACTTCGAGCGCACCGGCACGGAAGGCCCCGTTCGCCACATCGGCATCCTGGAGCGATTCATCGATCTGCTCAAGGAGACAAAGTTCAACGGTGAGCCGATCCTCAGCGATCCGATGGTCCGCCACAAGCTGGCCGATCTGCGTGTCACGATCGAAGCTGACAGGCAGCTCGCCAACCGTGTTGCGTGGATGCAGGCGCGCGGTGACGTGCCGCAGCATGAGGGCGCGATCTCAGGCCTCCGCAACCAGGTAACGGCCAAGCTGCACTTCTGGCCCGTGCTCGCCAAGATCATCGGCGACTACGGCATCCTGAACCGTGGCGAGGGCAGGGCGCCCCACAACGGCTACTACGGCGCTTACAACGCCATCTCCCTGTCGCTGGGATTCGGCGGCGGCGGCGGCATCCTGCTGGGCCCCAACATCATCGCCCAGCGTGGACTGGGGCTGCCTCGCTAACGACGCATGTCGGCCTGCTGGCCGTCTAAAGCGAACCGGATGGCAGGAGCCAACTTTGTCCTGGCCAGGACAATGCCGCATTGGATCAGCGGATCGCCGGGTGGGGACAATAGAAAGGACTGAGAATTGAGCAGCCTGCCCAGTGCTATCCGAATGCGGCGACTGACGCTGATCCTGTTCGTGTGCGTGGTCGCCGTTTCTATCTTTGGGGCGTGCGGGAATGACGAGCCGACGCCGGGCGCGCGAGATACCGGTCAATCAGCGCCTTCTGTCAGCATCATTGCTCCCACGGCGACAATCACACCCATACCCACGGCAACCACAATGCCCATCACGGTGCCGACGGCCACGCCCGAGGTCGTCGATGCGGGGCTTTCCGTCCCCGATCAACTCAAGGCAAACGCGGAACAGTTTCAGTACGTTACGGGCGAACATGGCGGGCAGATAACGATTGCCACGATTTCCGAACCGTTGACGTTCAACCTGGCGATTTCGACGGATGCCTCATCGTCCGGGGTCCTGGGATACCTCTTTGAAGGGCTCACTGAGATCTCGTGGCTGACCGATCGCGTTGAACCGTCATTGGCGAGATCATGGGAGGCATCAGAGGATGGAATGACCTGGACATTCCACCTGCGAGACGACGTGCGATGGCACGACGGCAGACCGTTCACAGCTCGCGACGTTGAGTTCACGTTCAATCGCATCATCTACAACGATGACATCCCCGCGAGCGCGCGTCCCGCGTTCAATTTCCGCTATCTGGATGAGGAAACCGGAGCATGGCAAGAGTCTCCCATGACCGTCGTGGCAGTGGATGAGCATACAGTCGTGTGCATCCTGCCGCAGCCTTTCGCTCCCTTCCTGCGGAGCATGGGCACGGCCATCTATCCGCGGCACATCCTCGAAAAGCATGTAGACGACGGCACTTTTGCCGAGACGTGGGACATAAACACCGCCCCCTCAGACATCATCGGGACCGGGCCGTTTACCATCGGAACCTATATTCCGGGGGAGCGTGTCGTCATGGCCCGCAACCCCGACTACTGGCTGAAAGACGCCTCCGGCAACAACCTGCCATATCTGGATCGGATCGTGCATCTGATCGTTCCCGAGTTGAAGGATGAACTTGCGTACTTCCTGTCCGGTCAGGCCGATATTCATGGGGTACTCGGTGAGGAATACGCGCAGTTGGAGCCCCTGCAAGAGCAAGGGAACTTCACCATCTACAGGCGCGGCCCCACCTTTGGCACGACTTTCCTGGCATTCAATATGAACCCCGGGCAAAACCCTGAAACCGGTGAGCCGTACCTGGACCCTCGCAAGCGTGAGTGGTTCAGCAACACGCAGTTTCGCCAGGCCGTCGCGCATGTTATCGACAAGGAACGCATCATCGATGAGGCGCAGCACGGATTCGGCTACCCGCAGTGGTCGTCCATCAGCCCGGCCGCAGGAGACTTCCATAATCCGAACGTGCGGCAGTACGAATACAGCATCGACAAGGCGAATGAGATTCTTGACAGCCTGGGATGGATTGATGCGGACGGCGACGGGATTCGTGAAGATGGGAACGGAGAGAACATAGCATTCCTGCTGACAACGAACCAGGGAAATAATGTCCGGGAGACCGTCGGTTCAATCGTCCATGAGGGACTGCAAGCTATCGGTTTAGACGTTGACTACACCGTAATCGACTTTGGCGAAATCGTAGGCCAATTGACCACCACCTACGATTGGGAAACAATCGTTATCGGCTTCACGGGCGGGACGGAGCCCCATGGCGGAATAAACCTCTGGCACAGCAGCGAAGGCTTACACCTCTGGCATCCCAACCAGTCGGAACCCGCCACGGAGTGGGAAGCTGCCATCGATGAGCTCTACATCAATGGCAGCAAGGAACTGGATCGCCAAAAGCGTGTGGTGTTCTACCAGCAGGCACAGGCGATAGTGGCGGAAAACGTGCCGATCATCTATACGACACTGGGAGAGAGAATCGCCGCCGTCCGCAACGTCTTTGGGAACAGCACGGCCACGCTCTACGGCCTGTTTGACGTGAGATACGTCTACCGGACGGACCAATAGGGCCGGTGTCGTTGGATTGAAGTCTAAGTTGTCGTTTAGCGCCCTACGTCGCCAAACGCAGCTTGGCCTTCACGTATGGGGCTGGAAGCGGACTGGCTAACATAATTGGCCGGTAGCGCCGGCTCCTTAGAGCCGTGAATTGATGGTTCGCGGGCAAGCAGTTCACGTATTTGAGCTACAGCGGCAACCGCGTCTTCGCCAAGTCCTAGCACGTCACGCACCAACCTCTCGTCCAACTCGATTCGCGCACGGTCAACCGCGCAACGATAGAACGCCTCGAATGTTCGGCCTTGGAAATCACGCCAAATGGAATCCGCTGCGTCCAACTGCCATTGCTGCAAGTGGCGTACATCGAGTGTGTGGAGGGTCTCCAGCATTCCACGGTTACCTCTGCCTCGCCCTTGCTGTGTCCTATTGGCGTGATCAGCATTAAGCAAAAGACCAAGAGTGGAGTTTAGCCACATTGTGAGAACTATTTCCGCAGCCGCTGTTATGTTGGCTGGGAGATTACGTGCCCGGGCAGAGAACCACGAACTGACTCCTAGAGAACGTATGGGTGTGCGAACTGCCAGTATTGGCTGTGATGTATATCTGACATCGCCTGCTAACTGGAGCGTTCCGGAACGAGCCCATAATTGTTCATGGCGTCTATTTGGTTTTGGAACTAACCATGCGTTTGGCTCTGCAATCAATCCATTGTGAATACGAGAATCCAGACTCCACAGCGCAGGGAACTGTGCATCGTCACTGCGCCCATGAAAGCCGTCAAATGCACCGTTTGCGCCTCGGATGACGCGATGATCCGGCCCGACGTCAGCTACCTCTGCCATTGGCGCGATTGGTAGTCGCCCGCTGATAGAGCCACCCGTTTCAGGGTTTGCCAAGTAGCCGTTCTTAAGGCCGATCGCGATCTGGCCAGTGAGTGCTCGACGCCAGCGCGCGCCCGTCCAGCCGTCCTCACCAACGGGACCGTAGACTACTTCACCCCACTGTTCTCCGCCAACCATCAGGGCTGTGCCACCCACAGGTGGGCCATCGGAGTGCAGCGTCGGCTGCTGCGCAACAGCGTTGATTGCGTTGACAATAGCCAGCGCATCGATTTCCCGCCCCGCGGCTCGCCACAAGTTCACGAATCGTCCCCTGCCGGACGGTTGCTCCTCGTCAGTCAGACGGCGGGCAACCACCAGTGTCTCAGCTATTTTCGTGTCATACGACATGGCCTGCGTTTCAGGATCATGGGATGAAACGACGAACTCAATTTCGTACCGTTCAGCCAACATCGCTCGCACCGCGCGCCATGATTCACCAAACAGCGCGGTCACAGGCAGAACCAGTGCAATTCTTCCACCGGGCTTTACAAGACGATCTGCCAGCACCGTAAAGGATGAGCCGTGGCCTGCCATCTGGTTGGCTGCCGTCCCCCTTAGTAGGGTAGATGTTCTTTGTGCAATGGCTTGTCGCGACTTCTCATCTCCCTCTGGAATATCGAAAACGCGAGCGAGCGCCTCTCCCTTTCCACCATCACTGCCCCTTCTTATGTAAGGCGGATTGGAAATCACGAGGTTCACAGTAGGACGAGGAATTGGATACGCTGCGGAGCCAGTGCTCTGCATGCTTTCACGAGTCATAGAAACCGAAGACTGAAGGGCATCGCCAACCAGCCAATCCAGTGAGCCAAAGTGTATAGCTCCGTCATCCATGCCGTACTTGAGAGTATGTAGATCCATATTCTCAAATCGAACGGTTGGCGACATGGCCGCAAGCGTAGAGGCGGTCATATGAATGGCGGCGGAAACGACGTCCGTTCCAAGAATGACTTTCTCGACGAGCGCGTTGTGGATTGTAGAATCCGCATTTTGGGACTGCACCGATGAGGCGTGATTCTGAACAATTTGCCGGTATGCTGCCATGAGAAGCGTGCCTGTGCCGCAAGCTGGATCAACTATAGAAAATGCCGAAATGTCCTTCGCTTCGCCCCATGAAACATGGCTCCATCGTTCTGGCGCGAGCGCAAGACCTGCAAGGATGATTGAGGCAGGAACGCTGGTGTAGTACGCAGCCAACAGCTTGCGCTCGGCCACCAGCCGGTTGAATGTTCGACCTGCAAGGTCATGTTGCCCGACGACGCCCAGACCCAATAGCGCCTCCGCCGTGTTGGCGCAGTCCCGAAGTATATCGTAGGCCTCCAAATCGTCATCTTCACTACTGGCAATTCCTGCCAAAACGTCCCGTGCCATCTGGAAAATCGGGTAGTAGTCAATGCTCAGGATGTGATCCCATGCCTGTAGCAGCTTTATCCGAGAGAACGCGCCGCCGGACATAGCGGATGTAACAGGCGAGAACTCCGAACTTACGCTTGCCAACCTCTCCTGGAAAACCATCGCGTTGATGATGACAAGCCCGGCCATGTTGGCTGCTTCGTCATTTGGATACGCATCAAAGACTCTCGCCGTCCTGTCAAGAGTTCCCGGGCGAGCATAGAGATGCGCCCCTGCTCGCTTCGCTCCTTTTTCAAGTAAGTCAACAGCTTCATCAAGATTGCCCGGTGGCGCTGTGACGCGCCTGACGGCCTCCGCGAGATCAAGAGCCGTTCCCGTTAGCCATGGGCCGGACGTGCCATCGATTCGCCATTCGCGCCACGTTAGTTGGGTAGCAGCAAGGCGGTCAGGCAACTGATTCTGATTGGTCGTGCGCAGATTTGTGGGGACGGATACCGCAAAGACGTTCTGCACTGTCCGTCCATCGATTTCCATGCCCAATCGTGACAATGCATCTGCCTCGACAGTGGCCGCAGGAACGAACTCGGTTTCAACGATTACGGGGCCATTTGTGCGACGGACAATGATGTCAGGCCGCCTACGACCCTGCAACGTCTCGGCGACCGCGTCCAGATTGCCGCGTACTGCCCACAATCGTGCTAGGGCCGCGTTGAGAATGCTCTCATGAGATCGATCGCCTTGGCCGTATCGAGTTGTCATGGCACAAATGTACAATCTAATCCGAACATTCCGCTAGTGACCGCCACGGCAACCCTGTACTCCCGCCATCGTATAGACTGTGCGCGAGGACAAACGCACCGCCAGAGAAGGGCGCAGACTCATGGAATTCAATACGGATCTGAACTATATCAGTATCATTGCCGCGACGATTGTGGCGTTTGTGATTGGCGGGGCGTGGTACTCGCCGATTCTGTTCGCCAGGCCGTGGATGCGTGAGAACGGTTTCACTGAGGATGATCACCGGGGCAACCTCCTTCGCATGTTCGGTGGAGCTGCTGTCATGCTGCTCATCGCGGCCTATGTGCTTTCACTTGTGATTGGTGACGACTCGTCGCTTCTTGAGGGGCTGCGGACCGGGCTAACCGTTGGCGCCGCGTTCGTTGCCGCTTCTTTCGCCGTCACGTACCTCTTCGAGAAGAAATCGCCCACGCTGTTTGTCATCAACGCCGGGTATCACGTCGTGACGTTCACGGTGATGGGCGCGATCATCGGCGCAACGTCCACGCTGTAATAGACGAGGCTCCGCGCACTCGAACCGTACCGCTTGGCTTTACCCCACTCCCGCGCGGTGCTACATTGCCCGCATGAAAGCGGCCGTCGCCAGGACGGCATCGCCAAATCATCGTTGAACGATGAGGGGGAGGCAGGATGGACTTCTCAACGAACCCCGCCGATGAGGCCTTTCGAGCCGAATTGCGCGAGTTCCTCGCAAAAGAGTGGGACCCCAAGGACTACGACGCCTACGCGATGAACGTCTGGTCGTACGACTATGACAATCCCGGCGCGCGTGACCATGCGGAGCAGTTTCAACAGAAGCTGATTGATCGCGGCTGGTGGACGATGGCGTGGCCGGAGGAGTACGGCGGGCAGGACGCGCCGATCTCTCGGCAGCTCGTCTACTCGGAGGAGATGGCATACCACAACGCGCCCGCCTCGCAACCGCAGGCCAACGTCGCAGGCGCAATCATGATTCATGGCACGGACTGGATGAAGGACACGTTCCTGGACGGGATGCGGAACAACACCGTCAATTGGGCGCAGGGTTTCTCTGAGCCGAATGCCGGAACGGATCTCGCCTCGCTGGCGACGCGCGGTGTGGAGGACGGCGATGATTTCGTCGTCACCGGCCAGAAGATATGGTCGTCCGGTTCCCACTTCGCCAACTGGTACCACGTGCTGGTGCGAACGGACCCCGAGGCTCCAAAGCACCGCGGCATCACGTACCTCGCCATGCAGCTCAAGGATGATGAGGGCAACCAGATGCCCGGCATCACCCTGCGGCCTCTGTATGACATGCTCGGCCGCCGGCGCTGGAACGAGGTATTCATGGACGAAGTCCGTGTGCCGCGGCACCAGATCATCGGCGAGGTCAATCGCGGTTGGTACGCGGCGATGACAACCCTCAACTTTGAGCGAACCGGCATCGACGGCGCCGCCCGCCTGATCGGTGTGCTGGATCGTTACCTGGCTGAGATGCGCGGCGTGACGTTCAACGGGGAGTCGCCGCTGAAGGATGACGTCATCCGCCATATCCTTGCGGACGCGCGGATTACGTTGGAGGCCGACCGGATGCTGGCCTATCGCGTGGCGTGGATGCAGGCGAACGGCGAGGTGCCGCAGGCGGAGGGGGCGATCTCCGGCTATCGCGCGCTGGCGACGGCCAAGTTCACGTTCTGGCCCGCCCTGGCCAAGGCGATCGGCCCCTACAGGGCGTTGCTGAAGGGTGAGAGCCGCGCGCCGGGCAACGGCAAGTACGGCACGAACTACGCCCTCTCCATGACGACGGGTTTCGGCGGCGGCGGCGGGCTGGCGTTGGGCCCCAACATCATCGCCCAACGCGGGCTGGGCTTGCCGCGGTAGGGGTCTGTCAACGGCTCACCTAGCGCCGAGTCAATTGACGCTATGACATCCAAAGAAACTCGGGCGCTGGAAAGGGCAGTGGAACTTTGTCGTGAGGCTCCTCTCTACAGAAGAGGCAATGTCTCCTATGAACAGGATGACGTGCTTCGCGAACTCAAAGTGTTGATGAACGGTGTCATGACACTCTGTAGAATCGCTGACGATCTGTTCGAGGACATTGACGCATCCAAGCGTCAAATAACCATTAGAGAAGAAACGATGCTCGCGGTCTTGTATAGGGCTGTGTGTGATTTGGGTTATGAAGCTTTGGTCATCGATTCTATGTCTTCTGACGATCCCGAAGAAAACCTGATTGAAGTTTGGAACTTGCTCGACCTAAGGCACCCCTTTACTTCGTCCCCTACTCAACTTCTGGGTTTGCCTAAGGATGTGTTAGCCCTTGATATCGCGGCCAACATGCTCACTGAACGTATCGCACAGATTCGCGGCCGTGGTATTCCGATGGATGAGGAACCCGATCCTAACGACTACGAAGGAATTAGAGCATTCGCCAGGGAGTTGCTAGAGCCACATTGCTGGCCCTTGTTGCCTGAAAGGGCTCCGACGGACTCAGACATCAAAGCGGGTACACCAAGGTGGCGTGGATACAGACTATTACGCCGCTTAAGGCTTCCAACAATCGGTGAACTTAGTTGCCTTGGCTTACCAACCCTGATAACGGCCGCTCTCCTGTTCATGTTCTGGTACAACACTGTAGATGGATGGTTAATTGGGATTAGTCTTGCAATGGGTTTTCTTGGCTTATACAGCCATGTCGGCACTAAGCGAGAAAGAAGGGCGGCAATAAAGAAGGAATTCGACTATAAGCGGGAAAGCATGGTTGTCCCGGAAACAGTCATCGAGTCAATTGAGGACTTCGCGAAACGGCTCATGAGCGCGGTGCGAGCAGGGCCACGCGGCATGCATGAGATATTTCGACCGCTTGAAATCACAGAGCCCATGGTAGACGACTGGATGCGCATGCATCCTCCACCACGAGAATAAAACTCAACAAAAGAAGAGACGCCCTCGCCGTAGCAAGGACGTCGGCCCAGTGATACGCTCACTGGGGTGGTATACACACGTTAGTGCTCTAATACTGATACGTCAACTGACAGAGCGCTTGGAAAGGTCAAGCGGCTCCGATTCCCTGCTTACAGCAAACTTATAATCAGGGCGAGACGGCTCGCGGAACGTTACCTAATCATAGTAGTCGTCCAAATCCATGGCTACCAGCTATAGTGGTAAAGAATAGTGGCTGACTGTAGAAGACACACCTAATCCCGGAATGAATCTCTCTATCGGCAATCGCATGCGAATCGGGGCCGTCCTCGTTGGTCTCATAGTGGCGCTTACCCTTCTTGCGTGTAGCCCGGCAGACGAGGAGCAAGAGGCGGGCCCGTTCACGATTGGGGTGATGGAGTCGCTGACAGGCATCGGCGAAACGTATGGCACGGTGGCGAGCCAGGCCAAGGAGATGGCCCTCGACGAGATCAACGCTGCGGGCGGTATTGACGGCCGCCCGCTTGAGTTCGTCGTCGAGGATTCGAAATGTGCTGCACAGGATGCCATCGCGGCGTACAACAAGCTCACGCAGGTTGATGGTATGAAGATCATCCTTGGTCCCTCGTGCAGCAGCGCCATGCTTGCCGTTGCCCCTCTGGCAGAGGCTGACGGGGTGGTCCTTTTCTCAGGCCTCGCAAGCAATCCTGATATCGCCAATGCCGGCGACTACATATTCCGAACGCAGATAAGCGATGTCTTTGTCGGCATCGACACCGGGAACACCTTGTGGGCAGACGGCATCCGCACACTCGCGACGATTACGGAGACCACGGACTACGCGGAAGGTGTTCGGCGAACCTCAGTTGAGCAGTTCGAAACACGCGGCGGCGAGGTTGTTGCCGCAGAGCGATACCAGTCGGACACCCTTGATTTCCGGGTGCATCTGACCAAACTCTTCCAGGCCAACCCGGATGCGCTCCACATAGCTCCGCAATCCGAGTTCTCGGCGGGCTCCATCATGAAGCAGGCCAGGGAACTGGGCTATACAGGGCCGATCTACGCGGAGACCGTGTCAGTGGGGACGACAGCCCTTGAGATTGCCGGTGAGGCCGCGACGGGTGTGAAAGCCATTACTGCCGACCTCGATCCCGGTAATGAAAAAGGGCAGCAAGTCCTTGCGGATTTCAGGGAACGCTACGACTACGTGACCTTGCCCTGGCATCTGGGATCCGCATATGACGACGTTTATATTGCCGCGGAGTGCCTTAAACAGACCGGCGATGACAGTGACGCCGACGGTTTCCGGGACTGCCTGTATGAAATCACATGGAGCGGAGCTATCGGCGACAACTACAGCTTTGACGCGAATGGGGAGGTCGTCGGGCTGTCTCGGGTCGTTGTCGAAGTCCTGCCGCTCGCGGAAAGGACTGAGGCCGTCAAGTACAGGGTGATTGGTTCTGCGCCACGACCGTAGGGCTTCCTGAGGCTTTACCTTGACGGCGTGCGCGTGCTATCGTTCACGGGTTGAGTCAGGGGGGCAACTCGTTGACCGTCACGCGGTGTCGGACGAGTTGTGGATAAAGGGGGAAACGTCCATATGGACTTCCGGTTCACGCCTGAGGCACAGCAGATACAGCAAGAAGCTATCGAGTTTACTCGAAGAGAGTGGGAACCCGGCAAGTGGGATACCCAGATCCTGGTCAACTGGCACCACCAGGTGGATGAGGCTGAAGAGGCCGTCAACGAATTTGAGAAGAAGCTCGTCAACAAGGGTTGGTGGACGATGCACTGGCCCACCGAGTTCGGCGGGCAGGACGCCTCCATCGAGGTTCAGCTCGCATACCGCGAGGCGATGTCCTACGCCGGCGCGCCCGCGTCACTGGGCGGCGGTCTTGTTGCTCCGGTCCTGATGCTCGCGGCGCCCAAGTGGATGCAGGATGAGTTCCTGCCGGGCATTGCAAGCGCGGATCTCGAATTTTCGCAGGGTTTCTCAGAGCCGGACGCAGGTTCCGATCTTGGTTCGCTCAAGACGCGCGCCGTCCGTGACGGCGACGACTATCTCATCAGCGGCCAGAAGATCTGGGGCACGTACCGCAATCCGTGGATCCACATCCTTGTGCGAACGGATCCCGACGCCCCCAAGCATCGTGGCATCACCTACCTCCTCGCGCCACTCAAGGACGCCGACGGCGAGTTCATGCCGGGCGTGCAGGTGCGAAAGATTCCTGACGCGCTTGGACGCCATCGCTGGGACGAGCTTTTCATGGAGAACTGGCGCGTTCCTGCGCGGTACATCCTCGGCGAGGAGAATCGCGGCTGGTATACGGCGATGACGACTCTCTCCTTTGAGCGATCCAACATCCAGGCGCCCGCCACGATGCAGCGCCAGATCGAGGAGTACATCGCATTTGTCCGCCAATTGAAGGCAACACGCGGCTTCAGCCCGCTGGATGATGCGCCGTTCCGCCACCAGATGGCCAATCTCCGCATTGAGATTGAGACCCTGCGCATGATCGCCTACCGGGTCGGCTGGATGCAGAGCCGCGGCGAGATTCCCCAGAAGGAATCCTCCATGAGCAAGCTCTGGGCGGACGTGCAGTATCAGAAGACGATGAAGACTCTTGCGCGCGGCCTCCAGGAGTACGGCAACCTGCTGCCGACGCAGGAGGGCATCGACATGCCGAACGAGGGATTCCTGAACAATCGCGCGTTCATGTCCGGCACACTTAGTGTCGCCGGCGGCACAACTGAAGTTCAGCGCCAGATTATCGCGCAGAGAGGCCTCGGCCTACCGCGCTAAGAAATCAATGCCGGAAACCCCACAATTGGGTTAGAGCAAAGGAGGGGGGAGTGGATTTTCGATTTTCGGCGGAAGCGCAGGCCATCCGGGATGAAGCCGAAGAGTTCGTCAAGAGCGAATGGCAGAATCCGGGCTATGACCTGACAGGCGGCCTTGCCGGTTGGCACGGCAACGAAGAAGAGCGAGAGGCAGGGCACGAGGTGGCCCGTCAATTCGCCAAGAAGCTTGTCAATAAGGGCTGGTACACCATGCACTGGCCTAGCGAGCACGGCGGGCAGGACGCATCAATTGAAAAGCAGCTTGCTTATCGCGAAGTGATGTCCTATCACGACGCGCCGGCATCGCTCGGCGGCGGCCTTGTCGCCCCCGTCTTGATGGTGCATGGGCAGGATTGGCAGAAGGATCAGTTTCTGCCGCTTCTGGCCAACGCGGACATCGAGTTCTCGCAGGGCTTCTCTGAGCCGGACGCAGGCTCCGACCTCGCCGGACTCAAGACGCGAGCAGTGCGCGATGGCGATGACTACGTGGTCAGCGGCCAGAAGATCTGGGGCACATACCGAAGCGACTGGATTCATATCCTTGTGCGGACGGACCCGGACGCGCCCAAGCACCGCGGCATCACCTACCTACTGGCGCGGCTCAAGGATGAGGACGGCAACTACATGCCGGGCATCCAGGTTCGCGGCATCAAGGACGGCACGAACAATCACCGCTGGGATGAGTTGTTCATGGAGAATTGGCGCGTGCCTGCGAACAATATCCTCGGTGAGGAGAATCGCGGCTGGTACGCGGCCATGACGACGCTCTCCTTTGAGCGTTCCAACATCGGCCGCCCTGCGCAGTTGCTCCGCACGCTGGAGCAGTTCACCGACTGGTGCGGCATGGTGCGGAACGAGGGCGGCGATACGCCGGTTGATCGTGCTGAGATTCGCCATCGCCTGGCTGAGTGGCGCATCGAGATCGAGACGCTGCGGTCCCTCTGCTACCGCGTGGGCTGGATGCAGAGTGAAGGCATGATTCCCCAGAAGGAATCCTCGATGGTGAAGTTCTTCGGTGATCAGCTCTTCCAGAACATCTACCGCGGCCTTGCGCAGATCATGGACGGCTACGGTAACCTGTTGCCCACGAACGGAGACCGTTTCCCGCTGCCGGACGATGGTTTCCTGCCCGCTCGCGGCTGGCAGTCCATCGGCACAAGCATCGGCGGCGGCACACGCGAGATTCAGAAGAACATCATCGCGCAGAGGGGCCTTGGCCTCCCGCGCTAAACGCGAGATATAAGACGCAGACAAAACTCCCGCATCGGTGGGGGGGCACAAGAACGAGTAAGGGAAACAGGAGAGGAAAATGGATCTGGGACTGACTGAAGACCAGGAAATGCTGCGCTCGATGGCTCGGGAGTTCATTGAGCAGGAGACGCCGCGCACGTTCGTCCGCGACATGGAAGAGGATGACCGCGGTTTCACGGCGGACATGTGGCAGAAGATCGCCCAGGTTGGGTGGCTCGGCCTGATCGTTCCCGAGGAGCATGGCGGAACCGGCCAGAACCTGGTCGATCTGGGCATCCTCCTGGAAGAGGTTGGCCATGGCGTTATGCCGGGCCCGTTCTTCAACACAGCGCTCGTCACCGTCGCCATCCTCGATGCCGGCTCCGATGCGCAGAAGGCTGAGTACCTGCCCAGGATTGCCGCCGGCGACCTTATTGCCACCGCCGCAATTCTTGAGCCGTATTCCCGCCTCGACGCCAACGGCATCAACCTTGAGGCGTCCGCCTCGGGCGACGGCTACACGCTTAACGGCACAAAGATGTTCGTGGAGAACGCCCACGCAGCCGACTACCTGCTGGTTGCGGCGCGAACGGGCGGCTCCGGCGAGGACGGCATCACGCTATTGCTCGTCGATGCGCAGTCCGACGGCGTCTCTGTTGACAAGCTCAAGACCATCGCCACGGACAACCAGTGCGAGGTCACGTTCAACAACGTGTCCGTCCCGGGAGCCAACGTTCTCGGTGAGGCCGGCAATGGCTGGTCCCAGCTTCGCTTGCTGCTCCAGAAGGGCGCCGCGCTGCGCTGCTGCCAGATGGTCGGCGCGCTGCAAGAGGTCCTGGACATGACCGTTGAGTACGTGAAGAACCGCGTGCAGTTCGGTCGGCCGATCGGCTCGTTCCAGGCCATCCAGCACTACTGCGCGAACATGGCGACGGACGTCGACGGCTCCCGTTTCATCACCTACCAGGCGATCTGGCGGCTGGGCGAGGGCCTGCCCTCCGATCTGGAAGTCTCCTCTGCGAAGGCGTGGGTCAGCGACTCCGCGCAGCGCGTGGCCGCCACGGCGCACCAGTGCCACGGCGCCATCGGCTTCACGCAGGAGCATGACCTGCAGTTGTTCACGCGCCGCCTCAAGGCGTGGGAGGTCTCCTTCGGTGATGGTGACTACCACCGCGAGCGCGTCGCGCAGGCGATGGACATCTAGCCACAAGCTTGTAGGTTCATTGCCCGTTCCATTAGGAACAAAAAGGTGGGCGGCTCATATGAGCCGCCCACCTTTGCTATTAGGCAAACATTTAGACGCGATGTTTGAATTGCGTCTTACTCATGCCGTGCGTACACGTTCCAGCAGGTTGCGCGCGCCGATGAGGTAGCTGCCGCTCCACGGCGTGGCCGGAGCGCCGTCAAAGTCGATTGCGACGGCGTCCGCGGCGGTTTCCCGGATGAACAGCAGCCCCGCCGCCACGTCCCAGGGTTTGAGCGCCAGGTGGAAATACACGTCGATCAACCCGGCCGCAGCATAGGCGAAGCCCAACGCACCTGAACCCATGAGTCGTACGCGAAATATCGGGAGGAGCGACCTGATGATGTCAAACGCGCGGACATTCAAGTCCTCTTCAGGCCCGATATCGAATCCGAGATTCGCTTCCTGGATGCTAGTGGCGTAGTTGGGTTTCATCGGCACGCCATTCAGTGTCAGCCCCCGTCCTGCGGCTGCGTAGAACGTGTCGTTGCGTATCGCGTCATACGTGATGCCGAGGACCGGCGCGCCGTTCTTGAGTAGAGCGATTGTTGTTGCGAAGTGCGGGATGCCCCGGACGAAATTCGCTGTGCCGTCGATTGGGTCCACCGTCCACGTGTAGTCAGAGTCGCCTTCGGATTCTCCGGTCTCCTCGCCAAGAAACCCTGCGAATGGGAACTCTTTTGCGAGGAGCTGCCGCAACTCTTGCTCAATGGCGACATCAACGTCCGTTACGACGTCTGCGTGCCGCTTTTCACGGGCGCCGAGATGGTCGCCGCGAAAGTACTGGAGATGGGTCTTGCCCGCGTACTGGGCCGCCTCCAGCGCGACGGACTGCGCCGTGCGCCCGGTGGCGGCAAGAGGGAGCCCGTCCGGGGATGTGGTCACTTAGAAGAACCCGATACGGTCTCGTACCTCTTCCATCGTTCGGATCGCAACGGCACGCGCCCGTTCCGTGCCTGCCGCGAGCACGTCCTCGACGAGATTGGGCTTTGTCGCGATCTCAGCTCGCCGCTCCCGAAACGCTGCGAGATTCTCATTTATCGCGTCTGCGAGCGCGCGTTTGTCATCCACGCAGCCGATGGCCGCTGTGGTGCATTGGTCGTACAGCGTCTTCGTGTAGTCTTCACTGGAAAAGATCTGGTGGAGCGCATAGACGTTGCAGACCCAGGGGCGGCCGGGGTCGGTTCGGCGGGCACGCTGTGGATCGGTCACCATGGACATGACGCGCTGCGCCGTCTCCTCCGGTGTGGCGGCCAGTTCGATGTGATTGTCCAGGCTCTTGGACATCTTCTGGTCGCCGTCCGTACCCTTGATGCTCGGCGTGTCCGAGAGGAGGGCGTCCGGCTCGGGAAACACATCACCGAACTGCCCGTTGAACCTCCGCACAATCTCCCGCGAGAGTTCCACGTGCGGGACCTGGTCCACGCCCACGGGAACTTTGTTGGCGAGATAGATGATGATGTCCGCTGTCTGGAGCACGGGGTAGCCCACGAGGCCGTAGTTCATGCTGTCGGCGCGGGCGCGGAACTGCTCCTTAAAGCTGGGCACGCGCTGCAAGGAGCCCATCGGCGTCACCATGCTCAGATACGTGTGGAGCTCCAGCACCTCCGGGACGCGCGACTGGATGAACAGGGTGCTGCGATCTGGGTCGAGTCCCGCTGCCAGCCAATCCAGCACCATCTCGCGTGTGTTCTGCTTGAGGCCCACCGTGTCTTCAACCGTTGTGAGGGCGTGGACGTCTGCTACGAAATAAAAGCAATCGTAATCGTCTTGGAGCGACACCCAATTCTTGAGCGCGCCGAAGTAGTTTCCCAGGTGCAAACGACCGGTTGGCCGCGCGCCGGACAGCACGCGGCCTTTCTTGCCGCTGGGCAGGTTGACAGGAAGGCTTGAAGTCATTTTTAGCTTGCTACTCCTCTATCTGAGTTTAGCAGGGAGTAGGAGGGGTGAGGCGAGATGTACTAGATGGGTTGCGTCGATTTAACACCCAAGAGCTTTTGGAGACGCCCAATAATGCGTTGTCGACGAGCCTCATAGAAATCAAGGAAACTGGTGATCGAATCCGGCAATTCATGCATATCGTTGCTAGCGAGGTACAGCTCTCGATCGTGACTATCAGGGTAGCGTTCCATGGCCCATTCCATAGGCATCGTGTCAGACTTACTAATGTTGGCTGGGCCGTCCAATAATTGAAGATTGGGCAGGCCATTCATCTTTTGACGAAACTCTTCGATCTGATCCTCGGGAACACCTGCTCTGCGTAGCCTAGTTGGTGTAAAACGGCTCTGAGGGAAGATATGGTCAATGTGAACATCGCCGATACTGCTAACATCACGGTATAGGAGGGCGAGAACGGAGTATACGCTCCTAGGGCTCTCCGAAATGTGCTCGATCTCTTCTTCATCGAATTGAAGTGATTTGCCAAGTGGAACCATAGCACTTTCTAGAGCGTCACTAGGGAATGCTCCGTTTGTCCTCTCACGCAGAGTGTTGCGAAGGGACGTAAGAAGGGTGTCAACGCCACTACCCCAAACGCCGGGCTTCAGCAATGATTTGAGTACCCAATATCTCAGAGTCTGTCGGTCGCCGACATGATTACTACTGGTCAGGTAAGGTGTCCCAAGCCCGCGGTGAGACAAATAGTATGCAGTGGGGATAAGCACGTTGTTCGCGCTCAATGTTCCTTCCGAAAAACCAAAACCAGCAAGCAACTGAACTGCCGTTTGCAGTGATTCTGAAACTGAATCCCACTGCTCTTGCAGTGTGGTCATATTCGTGGAGCGGAAGTTCGTGACTTTGAATCTTATGTCGGGCGCGTCAATCAGGGCCAGACCGGCCTTTAGAACTAGATCCTTAGAGAAATCGAAGCCTTGCCCAATACGGTTAATGTCGTCGACAAAGCCAAAAATCACGTCCCGGGCATTACGCTCTTTCCATTGTGCAGTGGCGATGCTTAGTAACATGTCCGAATAAGAGAGCGCCATGCCTGCGCTATTTACCCGAATAAACATGTTGAGCACCTTGTCAAGATCCTGGGCCCGCTCCTCGTAATAGTTGATTAAAGGATCGTCTTGCATAGCTTTGCGTAGGCGAGCAAGAGTCTTCGCAGCTTCCCTGTTGGTCGCGAGATCCACTCCTTGAAGATACTCAAGCACCCCGAGTTCTGGCTCCATGTTCAACACGTCTTTCACGAGGAACCAATGTGCTTCACCGTTTGAGGCGGCGGCCTCTTTATCTGTCAGGAAACGGAACTGGTATTCCATCTCCTCATCGCCTTCACTTGGGACTGTGCACAGATCGAGGTACAACTCCTTCTTTGGGTAGGCATCTGGATTGTTCTTCCTTAGTCTGGGGCGCTTCTCCGCATGACTGCCGCGAAGCCCAACATTTAAAGCGGTCAGACGCTGTTGCCCGTCTAGGACAGCGGTAAGGGGCCGCCCTGGCATCGTGTGGTGTATAGGACAGTGGGGCGCGTCGCGCTCATGATAGTTGAGCACAAAGTCATAGAATGTGTAGGAACTGCTATGGTCAGCATCTACTTTCCAGAATAGGAGAGCGCCGATGGGATAGCCTCGCATGATGCTATCAAAAAGACGACATATTCGATCCGTATCCCATTTGAATTCCCTTTGAATTGCTGGCAACACATACTCACTACGCTCGATCCCTTCAAGCGCTTCTGTGATAGTGATTGGTGTCTGAAATGCCATAGAAAACCCCTTCCAGAGACGATGCAACCAGATAAAGGTATCACAACAGGATGGCGCAGCTATGATTGGTGCGGTGGAAGGGGGGCAGGCGGTACACTATCGACATGAGTCAGGCGACCACAAAAGCCGGTGTTCACGTATCGACCCACCCCATCATCCAGGACAAGCTGGCGCAACTTCGTGATGCAGAGACGCCCGCGCGTCGGTTCCGGGAACTGGTTAAGGAAATCACAATCCTGCTCGCTTATGAGGCGACATCGGACCTTTTGACGGAACCCACCACCGTCACAACGCCGTTGGCCACCATGCCTGCTCAGCGCCTGCGCGGCTCCATCGGCCTGGTGCCGGTCCTCAGGGCCGGCCTTGGCATGGTGGAGGGGTTGTGGGAGATGATGCCGGACGCGGTCGTCTGGCATATCGGTCTGCGTCGCGATGAGCGGACGCTGGAACCGATGCAGTACTACGCCAACAAGCCGGTCGAGCCGGACGTGCAGGCGTGCTTGCTGATGGACCCGATGCTGGCGACGGGCGGCTCCGCCTCCGCCGCGTGTGACCTGCTCAAGGAATGGGGGGTGCAGCGCATTCGCTATATCGGCCTTATCGCCGCGCCGGAGGGTGTTGAACGGCTGCAGCGCGATCATCCCGACGTACGCATCCACATTGCCGGTCTTGACGAGCGGCTGAACGAGAACGGTTTCATCGTGCCCGGCCTCGGCGACGCCGGCGACCGCCAATTCGGCACGGCGTAGGGACGCGCGGTGAGGATCGCCGTCTTTGGCGCGGGGGCGGTTGGCGCGTACTTCGGCGGACGGCTGATCGAGACAGGCGAACACAACGTTACTCTCATAGCGCGTGGGCCGCATCTCGAGGCGTTGCGGTCGCAGGGGCTCAGAATTGAAAGTCCTGAGGGAGATGTGCAGTTGCCGCCTGGCGCATTTAACGCAGTGGAATACCCGGACGATATGGACCCGGTTGACGTTGTATTCGTAACGGTCAAGGCGTGGATGGTACCGCAGGCGGCACGCCAAATTGGGCGGATTCTGGGTTTCGATACACTCGTCGTCCCGCTACAGAACGGAGTGGAGGCGCCCGACCAACTACTTGATGTGCTATCAATTGGGCATGCGATAGGTGGTTCGTGTCGCATTTTCTCCGAACTCGTGGAGCCGGGCGTTGTCCGACACACCGGCGTGCCGCCCACCATTACAATCGGCGCACTTGAGGGGATAGCATCCGATCGCGTGGAGCGTCTCCGCTCCACACTTGGCGACGCCGGCATCACCGCCACCGTCCGTGTGGACATCCGCACCGCCCTATGGGAGAAGCTGCTGTTTGTCGGACCGTTGGGGGGTGTCGGCGCGGTTACGCGCGCACCTATTGGCGTCATTCGCATGGAGCCGGACACGCGGCAGCTCTTAGTGGATTGCATGGCCGAGATCGTGTCCACTGCGAGGAGTGAAGGCATCCTCCTGCCGAATGAAGCCAGCGCAGTGGCGATGGACCTAATCGACCGCGCCCCGGCGGACGGGACAGCGTCCATGCAGCGTGACATTGCCGCAGGCAGGCCGTCGGAGTTGGAGGCGCAGGTTGGGGTGATTCCGCGTCTTGGGCGAGGGCACACACCTGTTCATGATGTGATCTATGCCGCGCTGTTGCCCTCGGAGTTGAAGGCTCGGGGCCAATTGGCGTGGTAATCATTGCCATTCCCGCCCCCCACCTCCGTTCGCCCTGAGCCTGTCGAAGGGTGGGCGGGAAGGTATAATCCAGAGGTGAGCAAATTACACGAACGACTTGAGCGCGCGGCGTCCGGCCCCGCGCGGCCATTGGGGTTCAGCGCCGGTTCTCGAGAACAGATTCCTCCTCTCGCGATCATCGCATCCATGGAGAAGCCGACACAGAAGTCTGTGGAGGCGGCCATCAAGGCGGGCGCGGAGTTCGTCCTGATACCTGCCGGAGCCACGCCAAAGGCCCCGCCCGGCATCGGCTCAACGCCGTGGGGCGCGCGAACCGAGGCGCTCACCGAAAAGGCCCATACGGCATTGTGTGAGGCGGGCTGTGATTTCCTGTTCGTGTTGGCAGGCGATACGCCGCTGCGCCTGCTCAATGACGATTCAATCGGCTATTACGGCATCGTGCCCGCCGATACGGACGAGCGCCGTCTGCGCGCCCTTGAACGCCTGCCCTTTGAGGGGAACGTCATCGAGGCAGACGCGGGCAAGGACCTCACAATCGGGCAAGCCGTCGAGGTTGCCGCGGCTGCCAGTCGTTTGGCAGGCCCTCTGCTGACAAGAGCGTCCGTCGACTGGGGCGCCGGAGAGATGGAGCAGCTTCGTGATCTGGGCTTCGTGGCCGTTGTTGTCGAGGTTGCGGATGCTCGCGCGGCAGCCCGAATCGCGGGACTGCGTGAGGCCATTCTTGCCGTGCCCTCGCAATCGAGGCGTCGACGGGGCCGCGCGTCTGCAACCGTGCCGACGGTCTCGGGTGAGACAGCCACCCCGCCACCTGATGAGGGTGACGACGACGACGATTTTGACGAGTAGGGGACTATAGCCCGACAGGCCGCCTTTCAGGCCGTGCCGCCTCCCGCTCGATGATCTCCCAGGTTTCTTTGACAGCTTCGTCCAGGCGGCCGTCCTCGTTCACGACGACGTAGTCGAACTCATCTCGCCGCTCAATCTCACTGCGCGCCTCTTGCAGCCGCCGTTCCATTGTCTCCTGGTCCATGCCGCCGCGAGCCCACATCCGGCGCTCAAGCGTGGCGAAATCGGGAACGGTGATGAAGAGCAGCAACGCCTGTGGAATCAGGGCCTTGATGGAGGCTGCGCCCTGTACATCGGTCTTGACCAGGGCTATCGGCGTTCTGTCCAGCGCGGCGCGGACGGATTCACGCGGAACACCGTATCGATAGCCGTACACGGTCGCGGATTCCAGCAGCTGACCGGACTTTTCCAGTTCAGCGAAAGCGTCCGGCGTCAGGAAGTGGTAGTGAACGGCGTCAACCTCTCCCGGGCGCGGCGGGCGCGTTGTTGCGGTGATCGCAGGCGAAATGCGGTCGTCGTGCTCGCTCAGGATGCGGTCCGCGACGGCGTCCTTGCCGGATGCGGACGGGCCCGACCGGACGACGATCATCTGGCTGTCACAAGCGTGCCGGAGGCTTTAGATTCTTCGCTGCGCTCAGAATGACATAAGCTCCGCGCTTAGTCCTCGTATTCGCCGTCTGCCCGGTTTCCCTTGGTGGCGGAGACGCGGCCGGCGACGGTCTCCGGGTTGATGGGGGCGAGGACGACGTGGCCACTGTCCGTGATGAGCACGGCCTTGGTGCGCCGCCCGTTGGTCATGTCAATGACGGCGTTGCGGCTGCGGGATTCCTGGATGAGGCGGCGAGTGGGCGCCGAGCCCGGTGAAACTATGGCGATGACACGGTTCATGATGACGTGATTGCCAAAGCCGATATGAAGTACCTCAGGACCTAGCACAGCCTCCCCCATTCCCTCGTCGTGGGGAGGCCCCGACATCACGTTACATCAGCACCCAACTGTTCAAAGAACGCCGGGTATGAAACGTGAACCGCGTCCGCCCCGTGGATAACCGTTTCGCCCCGGGCCGCCATGGCTGCAATAGCCAGAGTCATTACGATGCGGTGATCCCCGTGGCTGCGAACGACCGCCCCCGCCGGTCGTTGACCGCCGTAGATTACCATTCCGTCCGGCATTTCCTCAACCCGCACGCCCATCTTTCCGAGCTCTCCGGACGTGGTGGCGATGCGGTCTGTCTCCTTGACACGGAGTTCGGCTGCGTCGCGAAATCGGCTGACGCCGTTGGCGTGCATGGCGGCGACGGTTAGGACGGGGAGTTCATCGATCAGGCGCGGGATTATCGCTCCGCCCACCTCAACAGGCCGCAGGTCACTGGATTCGACAGTGATATCAGCGATAGGTTCGCCGCCAACCTCCTTCTCATTGGAGATGGTCATGTTCGCGCCCATCTCCCGCAGGACATCGAGGATGCCGGTGCGGGTGGGGTTGATGCCGACGGCGCGGATGGTGATCCGGGCATTCGGATGAACGAGGCCCGCGACGAGCCACGGCGCGGCGGAACTGATGTCGCCGGGCACGATGACGTCCGTGGCCGTCATTTCAGATTGTTCGATTTCGATCGTGCTGCCCTCGCTTCGTATACGCGCGCCCATGGCGGACACCATGCGCTCCGTGTGGTCACGGGAGGGAGCCGGTTCGATAACAGTTGTCTTGCCCGACGCGGAGAGGCCGGCGATGAGCAGACATGACTTTAGCTGGGCGCTGGCGACGGGCATTTCATACGTGAAGCCTGTGAGGTCTGAGCCACGCACGGTGAATGGCGCGAGCGCTCCGTCGTTCCGGCCCCAGATCTGTGCTCCCATGGCCCTCAACGGTTCCACGACGCGTGCCATTGGGCGTCGGCGAAGCGAACTGTCGCCAGTCATGACGGCAGTTAGCGGGGCGGCGGCGAGCAATCCGACCATGAGCCGCATCGTCGTGCCGCTGTTGCGGGCGTTGAGGATGCGGTCAGGCTCCGTGAGGCCCTGCACGCCGTTGGAGCGGACGCGGAAGGTGGACGAGTGCCCGTCCGGCGAGCGTTCAAGCTCTGTGACGCGGACGCCAAGCGCGCGGACAATTGCCAAGGACGCCAGGGTGTCCGCGCCGCGCGGGAATCGCGTGACGGTGGCCTCACCCGTGGCGGCGGCGTTCAGGATGAGCGAGCGGTGGCCGATGGACTTGTCGCCGGGCGACTGGATATCGAGTTCGAGACGCGGCGGGGCGGTGAGCCGAACGGTGTCCATGGCCGTATGCCTCTCCTAGCGACGGCCACGGCGGAATCGGCCGGCAATGCGGGCGAGTCGTTCGCCGCCGAACACGCCGATGGCGCTCTCACTCGCGGTCGGCACCTCATCGTAGAGTCGATCCTGCTCCGTCTCGCCAACTCGGCCCCGCAACCATGCGTCGCGGGCGTTGTACGCCTCCTGTAGAGCCTCTTGCAAGGCGTCGCCGCCCTCGTCCACAAGCTTGCGCATCTCCTGGAGCTGTTCGACGTACGTGTCGATCCAATGGAGGATGAAGTCCTTGTTGGTGGCGAAGATTGAGTGGTGCATGTCAACCGAGCCGGACGCGAGTCGTGAGACATCACGGAAGCTGCCCGCAGCCATGCGCGCCATCTCGCGCCAACTTGGCGAGGAGACAGCGGTTCGCATGAGGTTGATGGACAGCGCGATGGGCAGGTGGCTGATGGCGGCGACGAGGCTGTCATGCTCAACGGAGTCGGCGAAATACGGCTCCCCGCCGAGCGTCTTGATGAGGTTGACCGTGGTGTCGATGGACTTGGGCTGCGTGCGTGGGAGCGGGATGACCGCCCACGTCGCGCCCTGGAACATGCCGGACTGCGCCCCCTCGATTCCGGGTGTCTCGACGCCCGCCATGGGGTGGCCGCCGACGAAATCGACGCTCCGCGGCAGGATTTCCTCCGCCCACTGGAGCACAGTCATCTTGGTGGACGCCGTGTCCGTGACGATCGCGCCGTCGGAGAGGTTGGGGCTGATGACGGTGAATACCTCGCGGACGGCGGTGACGGGGACGGCGACGATGACGATCGACGCGTCCTCAACGGCGCCGGGGAGCGTGTAGGCGACCTCATCCACCGCGCCGCGCCTGCGCGCCAGGCCGGCAGTCTCCGGGTCCTTGTCGTGGCCGATGATGTCCACGCCCTTGAACGAGCCGCGCATGTCCATGCCGATGGACGCGCCGATCTGGCCAAGCCCGATGATGGCTATACGATGCCGTTCCGCTGCCATGATCGATCCTCCTGTAATTCGCGACCCTAAAGCAGATCCTGTCCGATTAACGCTCGCCCAATGAATTGCACGGGCGGGATGAGGATGCTGCGCAGGATCCCCACATTCAGGATAAGGTCAATGCCAATTATTCCAAAGAGGACAGTGGGGGCGTAGGGCTGGAACCTGAGCAGCAGTCGCGCGATTTCCCGGGGCGCGATGCCGAAAGCGACCTGTGAACCATCGAGCGGCGCAAGCGGAATCAGGTTGAAGATGCCCAGAATGAGGTTATAGAAGACGATGTAGGTGAGCGCCGTACCGAGCCACGCGCCAATGGAGAGATCGGGATTGGACAGGATGATGCCGGTGGCGGGGTCCACGCTGTAGAGCCGCATGAGGATGCCGAAGACGGCGGCGGTGATGAAATTGGATGCGGGCCCCGCGAAGCTCACGTATGCAACCGAACGTCGGCCTCCGCGCAGCATGGCGGAATTGACGGGCACCGGCCTCCCCCATCCGAAACCGACGACGAGAAACACGAACGTTCCTGCCGGATCAAGGTGCTTGAGCGGATTGAGCGTGACACGTCCCATCTCCCGCGCCGTCTGGTCTCCGAGCCGGCTTGCTACCCACGCATGGCCGAATTCATGGACGCTGAGGGCGATGAGCAGTCCCGCCCCAAGCGCGGTCATGATGAACGGCGCGACGCGGAGGGCGGCGCCGGGGTCCTGCCGGATGAGATCAATGAGAAAGAAAAGCATAGCGGCTTGGGGTTAAGTATAGGGAAGAGAGGGAGGAGTACGGGTAGTTGGTTATGGCTTGGTCGCGATCCAGGGGTTGATGATTTCGACGCCGACGCCTTCAAAATGCCTAACGTCCCTGGTGGCGACTGCGGCTTGCCGAGAGAGGGCGATGGCAGCAATCAGGGAATCCTTGAGCGGAACGGGCCTTCCGGCGCGCTGGCGTCGCGCAGCCAAGGAAGCATGCTCACGCGCGGCTTCCCTGTCAAAGACAAGGACGCGATCATGAAAATACTGCTCAATCATTCCTTGAACAGCCGCGGCAGTCTGTTCCCTCCTCCGCCCTGCCGGCATGATGGCCACCCCAAACCACAGCTCGGCCTCCGTGATGGTGGTCATATACAGATCGTCTTGCATTTGGGAGTTTGCCCATTCCACAACAAGCTGCTCGCGGACAGGCTTCATTAATTCGGAGATGACATTTGTGTCGAGGATAATCACCGACACGAACTCATCCGAGTTTTGGCGGGTTACCTATAGGTTCGTCAGGTGGAAGTTCAAGTTCGACGCCGCCCAGCGGTTCAAAGAGTTTCCTGATTCCCTCTACGAGCTCTTTCCCCGTCTTTGGTGGCTCCTCTAGCGCCGTGGTCAGGATAACCTCCGCCTCCTCTTCGACTGTGCGCCCGTTACGGGCAGCACGTGCGCGCAGACGATGCTCAACGTCGTTGTTCAAGTTCCGCATGTGTTCTACTAACGCGTCATCGGCCCTCTCCAATTCACGGATGAACCGTTTTGCGCTTGCTCGCACCAAGTAGGAAATGGTCATATCCGACTCCTCGGCAAAGACCCGAAGGCGCTCGTGTTCGTCAGGAGTCAGCCGTATGTGGATATTCTTCCCCTTTGTCGCCATCATCCCTCCTATGACGTAAACGATAGGATGCGTGCCTCCGTTATTTTACTGAATTGCCACGCCATCTCATTATGGCACTCAACTGAACGATTGTGGCTATTGTCGCCATTACGCACAGCGGACGTCTATAAGGTGGCTATCGTGAAACCTTGACACTCGCGCGGCGTCGCGTCCACACTCGCGTTGTCGTCGCAGGCGTTTGCAAGCCGGTGACGATGAAGATGCGGCATTGCGGCCGTACAAAGGGAATCCGGGGAGGGAAAGACGATGGCCGATTACGAGAACATCATCTATGAGACAAAGGACGCCGCCGAGGGCAAGGTCGCGTATATCACGCTGAACAGGCCCGAGCGCCTGAACGCGTTGAGCCGCCCGCTGCTCGCCGAGCTTGAGCAGGCTCTCGATGAGGGCGCGACGGACGACGACGTTCGCTGCATCGTCATCAAGGGCGCGGGACGCGGCTTCTCCGCGGGCTATGACATGAACGTTCAGACGACGGGTAGGGGCGGTCCGCGCCCGGCGCTGGATTCCGTCCTGGAGGATGGCCCGGCCAACATGTATCGCCGCGCCATCTGGAACAACCCCAAGCCGATCATCGCGCAGGTGCATTCGTTCACGTTGGCGGGCGGCGGACAGCTCGCCTGCCACTGCGACATCACCATCGCGGCGGACAACGCACTGTTCGGGTATCCGCCCGTCCGCTACGCCAGCATGATGATGCCGATGGTGTGGCCGGAGCTGGTTGGCATGAAGAAGGCCAAGCTCATGGCGTTCACGGGCTCCATGATCACGGCGGATGACGCGCTGCGGCACGGGCTGGTCAGCGACGTTGTCCCGACGGACGAGCTGGATGAGCGCGTGTGGCAGTTGGCGAACACGATCGCCAAGCTGCCGCCGGCGTCCACGAAGCTGAACAAGAAGGCTATCAACTACTACTACGACCGGCAGGGCCTGTTCGAGGCGATGGAGTTCGCGTCGATGTACACGTCCATCTCCTACGCGTCGTCGCCGGAGGACCTGCCGCGCGGTCTGCAGGACGTGAACCGCGTGACAGCCGAGCACGGGATGCGCGCCGGCTTCCAGTACATGAATGACCGGTTCGTCGAAGAGGACAAGGTCGCGCAGGAGCAGATGGCGAGGCCGAGCCGCGCGCCGTAAGGGTTTTTCGACTGCTGCCGAATTGAGTTGATTGTGGGTCTGCCGCACGGCGACGGCTTGGGTGTCTATGTAGTTGCCGTGCGGCAGACTTGTGTATAGGCAACGTGGGCTTTGAGTATATGAGTGCGACTGTAGACGACGTACCTCCGGTAAGAGGTCTCATTGATCCGATTCTCCAGGTGCTTCGGAATCAGGGCGGTAGTGCCTCGAACACTGAGATAGAGTCCGGCATACGGGAGATTCTTAATCTCCCTGACGACATACTCGATGTCACAATTAGGAACGGCAGACCGCGCTTGCGTGTTCGACTTAGCATGGCAAGGTCTCAGCTTAAGGAAAGTGGCTATATCAATAACCACACTCAGGGAGTTTGGTCACTAACTCGCCTTGGTAGTGAAGTAGGAACTGTAGACCAGCAGCAAGTGACCAAAGTTGTGGAAGCCTACCGCGAGGCGCGCCACGAAAACCCGCAGCCATCCGAGGAAATACTGAATCCACAGGGAGACGACGACTCTGATGACGGAGACTCTGAATGGGGTCTACGGGTACGGAAGATTTTGGGATCGATGCCGCCTGACGACTTTGAGAAATTCTGCGGAATTGTGCTCCGGAATTCAGGCTTCGCCAAAGTGGATGTCACGGGAAAGAGTGGTGATGGTGGGATCGATGGTAACGGCATCGTTCAGATTAACTCGCTAATCTCTTTTCCGATCCTTTTTCAGTGTAAACGGTATGTAGGAAGTGTCGGCTCAAGCGCAATTAGAGATTTTAGGGGCGCAATGCAAGGCAGGGCTGATAGAGGCGTCATTATGACGACGGGTACTTTTTCGCCTGATGCCAAGAAAGAAGCCAGCCGGGACGGTGCGCCGCCCATTGACCTTGTTGACGGCGATGGGCTCATTGCTCTACTTGCGTCTCTGGGCCTCGGTTTGAAAAAAGTCACTCGGACTGAGGTTGACGTTGATTGGTGGAAATCCAACTTCGTTGTCACGATTTCTGACGATGATGGGATAGGGACGGTCAATGAGCAGTGAGACCGCAAATTGGATGGAAGCGCGGTGATGATAGAAGCCCTGATGGATTCCGGCTTTCGCCGGAATGAGGGAAGAGGAACGCTCCGCGAACCACCCAGCAGGTGGCTACAATAGGTTGAGGGAGAGACGCGCCCATTGAAGGGACGAGGTTTGTGAGTACGTTTGCATGGCCAATCCGATTGGCGAGCCTGAACGGTGAGCGCTCGCTGGATATTGACGCCATTGTGGACACCGGGGCGTTTATGACAACGCTGCCTGAATCACTGTTGCGCCAAGTCGGTGTTGAGCCGGTTGGCAAGAGGCAGTTCGTGATTGCCGATGGCAGCAGGATCGAACGGGATTGGGGCTACGCGATCTTGACGATACGGGACCAGAGCCAGATAACGTATGTTGCGTTTGGCGCTGATGACGGCCCATACCTTCTTGGCGCGCTTACGCTTGAGGAGTTTGGGCTGGCCGTCGATCCGCAAGAGGAGAACCTCATCCCGCGCGAACTCATCATGTACTGATTGGAGAGAGAATGAGCAACGGCGCCAATCACCCTGGTCCCCTCTCCGGTCTGCGCGTTCTTGATCTGACGTCCTATACGGCTCAGCATTGCGCGCGGGCGTTGGGGGATATGGGCGCGGACGTTATCAAGGTGGAGGCGCCGGACGGCGATCCGGCGCGGATGCTCCCCCCGTTCGCGGGAAACATCGAACATCCGGAGCGCAGCCTGCGCTTCATCCACGCCAACCGCTCCAAGCGCGGCGTGACGCTCGACATTAATGCTGAGTCGGATCGGGAGGCGATTGCCAAGCTGGCCGTGCGGTCAGACATCCTCGTCGAGGATTTTAAACCGGGCTACATGGCATCCGTTGGCTTGGGGTATGAGGATCTGAAAGCGACGAATCCCAACCTCGTCTATGTCTCCATTACGCCGTTCGGGCAGACGGGCCCGCACGCGGGGTTCGAGGGCGGCGATCTTATCGCGCAGGCGAGCGCCGGGATGATGTTCGCGAACGGTGACGATACCCGACCGCCCGTCATGGCCCCGTTCGAGATGGTCACGCAACTGGCGTGCATACACGCGGCATACGGCGCGGTGCTGGCGATACGCGCGCGGCGTGTTATCGGGCACGGCCAGCACGTGGATGTCTCACAGCAAGAGGCGAGCCTCTGGGCGCAGCACAGCTATATCTCACGCTATTCGTACATCAACCAGATCACGCGCCGCGAGGGGCATCATTCCGCGTTTGGCGCGGTCAATACATTCCGCACGCGCGACGACGGCTATGTGAACCTGTCCATCTATATGCGGCACCACTTCGGGCGCATGGCCACGGAGCTCATGGGCAATCACCCTGTGCTCTCGGATGAGATGTGGTGGGAACGCGAGGTGCGGCAGGAGAACCGCGAGGTCATCGACCAGTTCGTCCAGGAATACATGGAGACCGTCGACCGCGATGATGTTGCGGAGCGTGGTCAGGCCATCGGGATGCCGATTGTCCCCGTGCTGACTCCCGGCGAGTTCGCGGACAGCGCGCACGCGAAAGAGCGCGAGTTCTTCATCGAGATGGAGCATCCCGTGATCGGGCCGTACAAGACGGCCGGCCCGCCGCTCAAGTTCAGCAAGACGCCGTGGCAGCCAAGCCGCACCGCGCCGCTGTTGGGTGAACATACGGAGGAGGTGCTGGCGGAGTTGGAACGGGAGCCGGCGCCGGCCGGAGCCGCATCCAATGGCGCGGTCGCGTCCGGCAGCGTCAAGCCACTGGACGGCATCCGCGTTGTGGACTTTACCCGGGCTTTTGCGGGGCCGTTGGCGACGATGTTCCTCGGCTTCTTCGGCGCGGAGGTCATCAAGATTGAGTCGGAGGACCTCGACGACAACCGCGCTCCGGGGCAGACAACATTCCAGGACCTGAATCGCGCCAAGATCAGCGCCACCATCGACATGCGGACTCCGGAGGGGCAGCAGTTGATCAGGGAGTTGGCCGCCAAAAGCGATGCGGTGATTGAGAATTTCAGGCCCACCGTCATGGATCGCCAGAACGTGGGTTATGAGGAGTTGATCAAGGTCAAGCCGGACGTCATCATGCTGGCGATGCCCGGCATGGGGAACTCAGGCCCCCTGAGCACGTATTTCTGCTACGGCCAGCAGATCATGGGCGTGTCCGGCATCACGAATCTGTGGGGGCATCCGGACGCGCCGATGGACACGCGCATCAAGATGCCGTTCCCGGACTACATTGCGGGCATCTTTGGGGCGCTGTCCGTTGCGGCCGCGCTGGAGTACCGCGACCGCACGGGCGAAGGACAGTACATCGAACTCGCGCAGGTGGAGGGCGGGGCGCACCTGCTCACGGTTTCCTACATGGACTACATGATCAACGGCCACAATCCGCCGCCTGCGGGCAATCGCAGCGAGTTCTATGCGCCGCATGGCGTGTATCCGTGCATCGGGTTCGATGAGTGGTGCGCGATCGAGGTTCACACCGAGGAGCAATGGCAGGCGCTCGTTGCGGCGATGGGCGGCCCGGGGTGGGCCAATGACGAGCGATTCGCCACGATGCAGGCGCGCATCGCCAACAAGGAAGAGCTCGATGCGAATATCGGCGAGTGGACAAAGCAGTACACGCCGCGTGTCGCGATGCGCATCCTGCAACAGGCCGGTGTTCCTGGGACATACGTCGCCAACGGCGAGACTTTGTATGTCGATCCGCACCTGCGGGGCCGTCCGGCGGCGATTGTGCCGGCGGATCACGCCGACGCGGGCTTGATGGAGCACCAAGGCATCGACGTCAACCTGCCGGACACGCCCGGCAACGCCGGCCAACCGTGCCCGACAAAGGGCCAACAGAACGACTACGTCTTCAATGAGGTTCTAGGCCTGCCGGCGGAACGGCGAACGGAACTAGAAGAGAAGGGCGTGCTGCGGTAAGTTTCAGCCCACTACCCGGAGCGGTCTAATCCGATTCGTAGTCGGCGATCAGAGTGTCGATAGTTGTTCCCAGGGCCTTGGCTATGCGGGCAAGCGCGGATGCGGAACCTGGCTTTCGTCCGCGCTCAATCTCAGACAGGTAACTCACAGCCAGCCCGGTCTCCTCGGAGAGGGCTTTCAGAGTCAGTCCGCGATGTCGTCGGAATGCAGGGATTGGCGCCGCTCCTTCCATGAGTTGCAGGGCCACCTGATGAGGGACGCGGATGCCATTGTCCGCAGCCAATGCGGCGAGCGTGTCTTCAAGATTCTCATTTTGCCGGAGCAAGGCCTCGTACTCTTCGCGGTCTACCACGACAGTCTGTTTGCTAGTCATAAACCTCGCTCCTGTGCCGAACCCTCACGACCAACATGACCGTGATGTCGCCTCCCTCAACGGAGAATAGTACCCGGTAGTTTCCAACGCGTAGTCGTTGATATGGCATTCCCCGCAGCGTTGTTACCTGATTTGCAAGCGATACCGGGTCTGCCGCAAACTGCTCAACCTTGTCGACGATGCGCCGTCTGTCAGTGGAATTGATCCGACGCATGTCGCGGATGGCGCCGTCCGACCACTCGAGAATCCAATCGCCACTCACTTATCAATTTTCGCAAATGGCGAAAGTTTCGTCAACTGACGCTTAGCTTACCGTCTGCGGGAGAATGATCCGCGGAGGATGACTGCTGCCAGTGTTGCGGCGACGGCCCATGCGGTGGCGATCCAGAAGAGTTGGCGGGCGTTCTCGATGTCCTCGTTCTCGATGTTGCGCCCCTCGAGGTTCGTAGCGGCATCCCAGCCGGTGATCTCCGGTTCCGCGTCCAGCTTGACACCCAGCGCGCCCGCCATCGCCGCCTCTGTCCAGCCGCCCTCAAGCACGTTGCCACGGGCGCCGGCCTCTGAGCGGCTCGTCTCCCACGCATCCTGCCCGCGTTGTGTGGTTAGCTGCGCTCCGGCGGAGAGAAACAGGCTGGATGCCACGGACGGCGCGATGGTTGCCGCGCTGTCGACGCGCCTGGCCGCCACCGCAAGTGGGTCGTTGCCGTGCCTGCTCCATCGCGCAGCGAGTGTCTTGACCACCCGATAGGCCACGGCTCCGGGGATGCCGAAGATCGCAAAATACATGAGAGGGCCCACAACGCCGTCGCGGAAATCGTTGCCCAGCTTGCGCAGGGCGTGAGAGCGCTTCTGCTGCAGCGCCTCCGGCGAGACCTCCTGGGCGGTGCCTGTTACGGACTCGCTCATGCCCGCCTCGCGCATCAGCCGCTCGACATCGTCTGAAACAGCCCCTTGCCCAGTCTGCTGCTCGTCCTGCTGTTCAAGGTCGCGCAGGGCATTCAGGCCGCCCCGGATGGAGATCGCGCCCTTGAGCAACGCCGTGGCAGCCTCACGGTAGACGGCGCGGTGAATGAGGCCGGCCGCGCCAAGAACCCACTTGGAGCCAAGCCAAGCGGCGTAGGGCAGGGCGAACGCTGCTCCCACAGCGTAGATGGTGCGGGCAACGTATGAGTTCCGGGGGGCGCGGGCTTCCAGCGCGTCTGCGGCTCGCGTGGCGATGCCGACAGGGTCAGCCTCTTCAGGAATATCTCCCAGCAGGACGTCCCAACCGACTGCCCAAAGAAGTGTACCCGGCTCTTGTCCACGCGGCATTGGCATCCTCCACTACGCGGCACACTGGCCGACGATGTCAGGTTGCCTTCATTGTGCCATCAAACGGATTCGTTATCGACTATAGCGTCTGCGAGCAATCATGTAGCGGATGATGATGAGAGCGACAACGGCCAAAGCAATGACGATGAAAAGCAGGATGGCACGGGGCCCGAGGATCCGCACGGCGATGAAGGCAAAGGCCAGACCGATAGCCAGGCGCATCAGCAATAGCAGCACGGCGGCTCTCATGAATGTTGCTGTTGCAGGACGTGCGCCATCGCCGTCTCTGTTGCCAAAGCTGCGGAACATCCCGGCCACGCTGTTGATCGGGCCGCCGTCTCGCGCTCTCGGCGGGCGCGGCATGACGGGTTTTTCGCCCTGCTCACGCAGGATTTCCTCGATCTCATCGCGGAGCCCATCGCCTTGATGTTCCGCCTCACTGTCCTGGTTATCCCGGGGTGTGCTCATCGTGCTTCCCCTTACCCAAGCCCTTCCCCAGCGGGAGCGGGTGTTTCGGCCATGCCCTCACTGTAACCCCTTCGACAAGAGAATGGGGACTCTTAGCCGTTCTCCGGCGCTGCCCACCCCTCCCTGATCATCAGGGCGGGCAGCTCATTCACGCTGTCCAGGAAGTGATCCGGCGCCGGCTCATCGTCCATCGGGAAAGGGTACGACTTTCTGATGCGGATGGCGACTATCCCCATGTTGCGCGCGCCGACAATGTCCGCCTCCGTGCGGTCGCCGACGTAGATGCACTCGGCTGCCTCAACACCCAGCCCGTCCAGGCAATGCTGAAAGATTTTCGGGTCCGGTTTGTGCGCGCCCACCTCTCCGCCGATAGCGATGCAGCCAAAGCGATTCTCCAGCCCCAGTACGTCGATCTTGCCGCGCTGGAGATCCGTCGGCCCGTTTGTGATCAACCCGAGCTTGAAGCGCGCTCCGAGCCATGACAGTGTTTCCTCCACGCCGTCGTAGAGGGTCAGATTGTCCATCAGAACCTTGTTGTAGACGCTCCGCATGAACTGCGTTGCCTCGTCGTCCAAGCCAAGCCGTTCCGCCATGCGCGACATCCGATTGAGGAATCGACCCGGGACGCCGACCGAGTCCCAGTTCAACGCCTCTTGCATGACCTGTGAAAGCAGTGTTGGGTCAACGGAATCCGCAAGCGCCTCATGGACTGCCTGCAGGCGGAGGGGGGTCAGGCCCTCTGAGTCGCAGAGAGTATCATCCAGGTCCAGCAGAACCGCCCGGATGGATGCCATCTACCCGGCCTCCGTCCCGGCGGGGCGCATGAGGATGATTGCGCGCCAGTCTCCGCTTTCGTCGGACACAGCATCGATGAGCCTCAAACCTGCCTCCATCAGCGCGTATGCCGCCATGTCGAACTTCTCCGCGATGATGCCGGAGCCGATGAGTATCCCGCCCGGGCGTGTCGCGGCGGTGAGCGGCACGGCCAGCTCCTCCAACACTTCCGCAGTCAGGTTGGCGGCGACTATGTCCCAACCGCCATTCTCCCGGACTGTCTCCGGCCAATCCTGCCGGGCAGCGTCGAACGGGTCCTGTCCTGCCCGCGGCAGGGTTCCTTCACGGATATCGATAACGTCCGAGAGGGTATTGTGCGCGACGTTCTCCTGCGCCGCTGCGACGGCAACGGGGTCAATGTCGATGCCTCGAACGCAGCTTGCGCCAAGCCGCGCGGCGATGATCGAGAGGATGCCGGAACCGCAGCCGACGTCCAGCACCGACTCTCCCGGTTGTACTCGCTTTTCGAGTTCCCGGGCGCAGAGCTGCGTGGTGGGGTGCAGTCCGGTGCCGAATGCCATGCCGGGATCGAGACGGACAACGATGTCATCCGGCTCGGGATCGTATTCTCGCCATGTTGGAACGACAACGGAGCGATGACCAACGCGATGCGGGTGAAAATGCTCACGCCATGCGGATTCCCAGTCCTCGTCGGCTATTGTCCGTTCGTGGAGTTCGCCGACGGGCGTGATCATGTCCAGGTACGACAGGCCGTCTCGCAACCCTTGCCGCGCCGCCACAATCGCGCCATCCTCGCCGTCTTCCGTAAGCGGCGCGTACGCTGCCACGCGAACGCGGCGGCTCTGCGTGAGGGACTGTGGACCGATACGAATCTCTTCCGGTTCAGACACTTCCTGTATCGCGACGCCGCCCGCGTGACTGTATTGGCTGAAGAGATCGGTGACGGCCTCCGCCGTCTCGCCGGTGACAACGATGCTGAACTCGATCCATTTCATGGATTCGGCGTGGCGTCCGGATCCGGCGTCGGAGTCGGCGTGCTGACAAAGATTGACGTCTCCGTGATCAGGCGCGCCATGTGCTCACCCCACGTGCGGTCAAGGAGATACACACGATCAATACCGTCAATGCGCGCGTAGTTTGTGATGCGATCCGGCGTCAGATCACCCACGTAAACGGTGTATGCTTGCCCGTCCTCCATGTGGAAACGCAGTGTAATCTGGGGCGAATCGAGCCCGTAGAGCGCGAGGGCGGCTTCATCGGGATTCTCCACAATGAGGCGGGGAGAGCGCGCGCCGCCGGCGAGGAACGCTGTGCCTGAAAACTCTTCACTGACCGGCGGGCCATCCAAACTCCCGTAGTGCCAGACGCGCTCGCTGTCTCGAATAAATGTCGCCTCCGTGCCGAAATATGTTGCGTCGAGGCGATTGATCAGGAAGTCATCGACAAGATAGAACCAATCCTGGGATGTCGGACTAGTGTCTTCTTCCGGCTCGGTCAGCGGCGGCCCCAACCACAGATAGCCGCCCATGAGGACTGCGATCACCACAAGGACGAGTGAGATACGAAAGTTCATGGAGCGCGCCGTTCTCCGGCGGCACTGTCTTGGACGACGTCAGTCAGCGCCGCCGCCACCACGTCCACCCCGCGACCAGGATCATAAAGGCCGGAAAGACACCGACAGATGAGTAGAGAATCCAGTTCGCCTGCCGCTGCGTGAGTGTGAGAATGCGCGGCACGTTCAGGCGCGCTCGCACGCCAATAAGGCCTTCCTGTTCCGTGAGCCAGTTGACAGAGTTCATCATCAGGTCGAGGTTTCCCACAGAATTGATGAACTGGTTTGTCGCGAATGCAGAGTTGCCAATTGCAACGATGCGTCCTGCCGTATCCTCCGGGAAACGCGGGTCGGACGGGAATTCGACGGCTGACGCAATCGACAGGGGGCCACGCGTGTCCTGATCCGCGTCGAATCGCGGCTGCACCAGGCTGCTCTCGTTACGCTCAAGCCAACTACGATCCGTCGTAAATGCCAGGGGGTAGACGGTCAAAGGGGATCCCTCCATGACTTCCGCAGGCAGCGGGGCCACACGAGTAACCAGGGGGAAGAACGTCACGAGGGACCGGTCAATCATTGGGGCGGTTATGGGGTGATCGGGCAGGTAGGCATCCGAGCGGATCGTCGGCGTGGTGATGTCGGGCTGCGCATAGCTGGCCGGATCGACTATCGTGCCGCCGCCGGCGGCAATGCCTGCCAGGAAGAGCAACTCCAGCCAGGAATCCGGCGTATCGTCAGAGAGCAAAAAGAGGACGTTGCCGCCGCGTGCCAGGTAGTTCCCCAGCAGGTCCCGGTCGCTTCGTCCCTCCTCCTCGACAAGATCGCGATCAGGGCCCGCGACGATGACCACGGAACACTCATCCGGCACCTGCCCGGCGGATGCAAAACCAAAGTCCCGCACCACGTACAGTTCGCGTTCCATCGCCTCTTTGGCGCGGCTCATGCCAATATCGGTCGTGCTCAGGATGCTGTGCTCGCCGTGTCCCGTCAGGAAGCAGACGGTCCGGAGCTGTGTGCCCGTCGCGAGCAGGAGGTTTGATGTGAATTCCTGCTCGGAAACCTGGCGCGTCTGCGTCACGCGGTCACGCGAGGCAAAGACGACTACGCCGTTCTGATCGATGTTGAACCTGCTGGCCTTGGCAGGGTCGGTCTCCGGATCGACAATCTCATACGTGAAGTTGTTACTCAGCAGATCGTATTCCCGGAGCAGTTGTTCCGTTACCGCGGCGGCCTCATCGCCAGGGGTGAAGAAACCGAAAGCTTCCACCGGCTGGTCGAGGCTTCTGAGCACCTCCTGCGTCTGTGTTGCGAGCGTGAATCCGCGGTTGGCTGTCAAATCGACGCGGGCGTTCGCGGCGGCGCTGACGATGTTGACCAGCGCGAGGATGACGGTAAAAGCAACAATCATTACGAGCGTGTTGACGCCGTACCGTCCCTGCCGCGTCGACATGATCCGGACAACCTGCTCGCGGCTAAGGAACGCCCCGATAAGCAGCCCAACAGCGCCGACACCTATGAGGACAAGCGCCCACACTCTGAGTTCTGCGACGATGGCGTACAGGAGCGCGCCGCCGATGATGGCAACCGCGCCGACGACCAGCAGCGCAATGCCGATGTCCTCAGATACCCGCTCCCCGCGGAGGGATAAACGCTCACGCATTGACGGGTTACCGCCAGCGGCGGGTTTCCACGGCCCGCACCGTCAAGAAGAGGAAAAACACGATAAGCGAGAGGAAATAGATGATATCCCTCGTGTCGAACACGCCGAAGGCCATATCCCGGATGTGTTCACTCATCGCGAGGAATGTCACAACGTCCGTCCACGCGTGGTCGGGATCGCCCAGCGCTGCCGTGGCGCTGAATAGCCACAGCACGAGCAGGATTGCGAGCGAGAAGATTGCGGAGACGATCTGATTGGCCGTGAGGGCGGAACCCAGCATCCCCACGGCGACGGCCACCGCGCCCACGAGAAACAGGACAACGTATCCTGTGAGAAGGGGAATGACGTCCGGACTCCCGAAGAAGAATAGCTGCAACGGGAAGTAGATGGTAAGGCTGTACATGCCCGTCAGGATGGTCAGCGCGGCAAGGTACTTGCCCAGGACAATCTCAATGTCACGGACCGGGGCGGTCAGCAACAGCTCCATCGTGCCCAGTTTCTGCTCCTCTGCCAGCAATCGCATCGTCAAGGCGGGCGCGATGAGAATGGTCAGGAAGAATGCTCCCATGGGGCCAATGGGGCCGAAGAGGAACCCTCGTATCGTGGCCTCCGGGTACCGCCCCGTCACGCTCAGCGCGAATGCAAGGCCGGTGAGGCCGAGAAAGATGGCGGCAATGACCCAGGCGTTGGGCGAGTTTGCGTAGGAACGCAGTTCACGCAACCAGATGGTGCGGATTGTTCGCACGTTCACGCGGCCGTCTCCTCGTCCTCGGTGGTAAGCCGCAGGAAAATCTCCTCAAGGGAAAGGCCCATCGCGCGGAGTTCCACAAGGCCCCAGCCCTGATCCGCCACAGCGCGGGCAAGCTCAACGCGTATATCCCGGCTCGGCGCGCACTCCACGACGAACTGTTGCCGCCCGCCGGCGTCTGAAAGCGTTACTTCCGCGACTCCGTCCACCCTGGAGAGAGCCTGCTGAATCTGCTCACGCGGGCCGCGCACGTCCATCACGACGCGGGAGACTCCCCCAAGCCGGGCGGACAGCCGCTCCGCCGTGTCCATGACCACGATCCGTCCTTCGTGAATGATCAGCACGCGGTCACAGACCATGCTGACCTCCGGCAGGATGTGGGTGGAGAGGATGACGGTGTGGTCGCCGCCAAGGCCGCGGATGATCTGCCGTGTCTCGACGACTTGCCGCGGATCGATGCCGATTGTCGGCTCGTCAAGCACGAGCACGGGCGGCTCATGCAGGATGGCCTGCGCGATGCCGACGCGCTGCCGATACCCCTTGGATAGCTTGCTGACGAGGGAGTCCGTATATTCCTCAAGGCGGCAAAGCCCGAACACGTCCTCCACACGAGCGCGGATGCGGGACTTGCTCATGCCGCGCAGTTCCCCCATGTAGTGCAGGTACTCCCGCACGGTCATGTCCGTGTAGAGCGGAACGGTTTCGGGCAGGTAGCCGATGGATGCGCGGGCGTCCAGCGGCTCCTCTTGCACATCATGGCCCGCCACAACGGCCGTGCCTGCGGTGGGCGGCGTGAATCCCGTGATGATACGCATAGTGGTCGTTTTCCCTGCGCCGTTCGGGCCGAGGAAACCGATTACCTCGCCCGGCTCGGCGGCAAAGGATACGTCCTCAATTGCCGGAAAATCGCCGTAGAACTTTGTTAGGCCACGCGCCTCAATCATGCCCCGCGCCCCCGTCGGTTCGGAGAATTATGAATATCTAGTGTAACGCACGTTGGCGACAGGAGGTTAGAGGGCAAGGTTGAACAGCTAGCTCTTTGCTGCGTCTGCAGCCTGCGCCGTTTCCACCTCATGGACGATGCGGCGCGTATGGTTGATGACGTCCGGCGAGACGCTCACGGAGGTGATGCCCCATTCAACCAGCTTGGCCGTCAGATCCGGGAAGAAGCTCGGCGCCTGTCCGCAGATGCCGCAGGTGATGCCCAGCCGCGCAGCCGTTGTGACGATGGTCTCCAGCGCGCGCATGACGGCCTCATTCCGCTCATCGAAATCGTCGGCCAGGATGGCGCTGTCTCTGTCCACGCCGAGGACGAGCTGCGTCAGGTCGTTGGAACCGATGGACACGCCGTCGATGCCGACCTTGATGAACTCCTCCAACAGGATCACGTTTGAGGGAACCTCCGCCATCATCCAGAGCTTGAAGCCGTTGTCGCCGCGCCGCAGGCCGTACTGCTCCAATAGCGACTTGGTGTGGACAAGCTCATCCACGGTGCGGACGAACGGGATCATCACGTGCAGGTTGGGGTGTTTGGCACGCACCCGGCGAACTGCCTCAATCTCAAGGGCGAAAATATCGGGCTCCTTGACGTAGCGTCCCGCGCCCCGGTACCCGATCATCGGGTTCTCTTCCTCCGGCTCGTAGCGGTCGCCGCCGCGCAGATTGCGGTACTCATTCGTTTTGAAATCGGTCGTGCGGTAGATCACCGGGCGGGGATCAAAGGCCGCGGCGAACTTCATCAGGCCGTCAACCACCTTTTGCGTGTATTCCTCACCACGCCCTTCTTCAATCATCAGGCGAGGATGTTCGCCGATACGCGCGACGATGAACTCCGCGCGAAGCAGCCCGACGCCGTCCACGTTGCGAGCGGCGATTATGTCAGCCAGGTCCGGCTCCGCCAAGTTCACGTAGACGTTCGTCTTCGTCCGCAGATTCGCCGCTGTGTCGTCCTGGCTGACATCCTCGCCTGCGCCCGGCACCGCGCCCGCATAAACACGGCCGGTGGACCCATCGAGCGTGACGATCTGGCCGTCCGTCAGGGTGGTCGTCGCCGCCCCTGTTCCAACGGCGCACGGGATGCTCAACTCCCGGGAAATGATGGCGGCGTGGGCGGTACGGCCACCGTGATCGGTGATGATGGCAGTGGCCCGCTTCATGGCTGGGACATAGTCCGGCGTGGTCATCTCCGTGACGAGGACATCTCCGTCCTTGACTCGCTCTAGCTGATCAAGGGATGTCTCATCAATCTTTGGCAGGACGACGACCGTGCCGGTGGCGCTGCCCGGGCTGGCCGGCGTGCCTTGCAAGAGCAGGGGATACGCTGACTCGTCCACCTCCAGTCCCTCAGACTCGCCGATGCTGCCGAGAGTAGTGATTGGGCGCGTCTGCGTGATGTAGAAGGAGTTTCCTTCTATAGCCCACTCGATGTCCTGTGGATGGCTGTATGCCTCCTCAAGGTTGAGTCCATGCTGCGCGATCTCCGCAATCTGACTGTTCGTGAGCTTGTATGTGCGTGACATCTCAGCGGGGACATCCACCTCATGGTTTAGATCGTCCGCGCCGACGGCATCCGGGTTGCGCGTGAGCATCCTGCTCTGCGGAACCAGCCGCTTTTCCAGGATCTCCATGCCGTCCTTCTGGATTAAATAAGAATCCGGCGTCACTGCGCCGGATACGACAGACTCGCCGAGGCCGTAAACAGCCTCAATAAGAACCTTCGAGCGGTCGCTCCGGTTCGGCTCCGCCGTGAACATGACCCCCGAAATCTCGGACTGCACCATGCGTTGCACGGGCACGGCGATCCCAACGCCAAGCTGGTTGAAATTCTGCTCAGCGCGATAGAAGATGGCGCGCGCCTCAAACAGGCTCGCCCAGCAGCCCTTGACGGTTTCCAGAACCTGTTCAGCGCCCTCCACGTTCAGATACGTGCGCTGTTGCCCCGCGAACGAGGCGTCCGGCAAGTCCTCCGCCGTAGCGGATGAACGAACGGCAACGGGCCCCTCGCCGAGTTCCTGGTAGGCATCTGTGATCTCAGCGGCGAGATCGGCGGGCATGGGTGCGGAGAGGATCGCCTGCTGAGCCTGCGCGGCGACTTCAACAAGATTGGAGGAGTGATAAACATCGACGCCGCCGAGAATCTCGCTCAGCCTGGCATCAAGGCCGTTGTCGGTGAGGAATTTCTGGTAGGAGACGACGCTGACAACGAACCCAGGCGGCACCGGCGCGCCCCTGCGCGTCATTTCGCCGAGATTGGCTCCCTTGCCGCCGGCAAGCGCCAGATCGCCGGAATCGACTTCTGAGAACCACAGCAGGGATGCCTGCCGCTTCTGAATTTCCGTGAGTTCGCGTTTCGGCATCTGCCGAATGTCAGCGACCCCCTCTGACATGCCTGTACCCCCCTCAGGACTCTTCCACGTCCGCCCCACCGGGGGACGCCGAACGGCCCCTCATGCGGGGCGCGCCATGCCGCTGAAAGTATACCATCCGCGAGCCGCGCCGCGTGGGGATGGGGACGAGTGAGGATGGAATGAGACTACCGGGCGAGATTTAAGGAGTATAGTTGGGGAGGATTGCCGCCTAGAGATCAGCTGGGTGATTGTGGCGAGGGGAGACGACGTGAACGAAATCGTCTGTCCCGTTTGCAGCACTACCAACCCACCGGGCAGCGTCTTCTGTAGTTCATGTGGCAGGCAGATTGGAATGACTGTCAACGAAGATGCTGACTCCCGCCGTATCAATGCGCAACTAGCCCAGTTGCGCCGCGAAATACAGTCCATCGTTGAGCGCATCGACCGACTACAAGGAGAGGTCGTCGAGAGGGCGGGGCAGACTGCGCAGCCGCCTGAAACCTCTGACACCGGCCCTGTGGCCGAACCGGGGCCGGAGCCGCCCGTGTCAGAGCGGGAACCTGAACCGGAACTGCCTAGGCCGGAACCGGTTGCCGCATCCGTTGAGGAACGGGAACCCGAATCATGGACCGCCCGTCTTCAAGATCGCCCGGCTGAGACACCGGCGCGTCCGCGGCAAGTGGCGGACACGGGCGAACTTCGCCTGCCGTTCCGGGACCTTCCATCCGTCGACTGGGAGCGTGTGCTCGGCCGAAACTGGCTGGCAATCATCGGCGCGCTTGCGCTGGCTGTCGGTATAGGGTTCTTCCTCAAGCTGTCATTCGACAACAACTGGGTCGGTGATACCGGCCGCATCCTGCTCGGACTTGGCGCCGGAGCCGTATTGATGGGTCTCGGAGAGTACACGAGTCGACGCACGCCGATCTGGTCACAGGCCGTCACTGCCGGCGGGACGGCGACACTCTATCTCTCCATCTACGCCGGGTATGCCCTATATGAATTGGTACGTCCTGATTTGGCATTCCTTGCGCTTGGCGGCGTGGTAGCGCTGGCAGGTGCATTGGCCATCCGCTACGACTCTCGCGTGATCGGTTTCCTGGGTATCCTCGGGGCGTTTATTGCACCAATCCTGTTGGGGCCGGAATTGCCGGACGTTCGGCTTGTGCTTCCGTACATCGCAGTGGTGGATCTCGGCATCCTTGGTGTCGCCGCCGTACGAAACTGGCGCTGGTTCATCTTCGCGGGCTGGGTAGGCTCGTACGGCCTATTCGCGGCGGGTTACGCGCAGTATCCGGACACGGACCCGCTCCTGTTCCAGGCGGGGCTGACGGCCATCTTCCTGATCTTTGTCGGCGCAACGACACTCTTCCACATCACCTGGCGGCGGATTCCCGGCTCTCTCGACATGACGCTGGTGACCGTGAATGCCGTTGCATTCTTCGGACTCACAACCATCGTCCTGCTGGAATCATATGACGATTGGCTCTGGGTTGTAGCGGCGGCGATGGCCGCGGTCTACGGGCTCATCGCGCTGGTTGCCTACACGCGGCCGGGCGCTCCGCCCCAAACGGCCATGATTACCCTGCCTATCGCCCTTGTCTTCCTGACGGTTGCCGTTCCACTTAGATTGTCGGGCATCTGGTTGACGACGGCGTGGGCCGCACAAGGCGCCATTTTGATTTGGAGCGGTTTTGTGCTGGGACGTGTGCCGATGCGGGTGTTCGGGCTGGGCGCTTTGACACTGGCGACCATTCATCTGCTCATGTTCCCTCCGCAGCTTGATGCCGATACCTTTGCAGCGTTCATCGAGCAGCGGTTTGTCGTGTTCGTCTTTGTTATTGCTGCGATGTACGTTGCGGCGTATCTCTATCTGCGATTCCGCGAATCGGCATTCGAGATGGAGCGACACGCGCGGGCGGCCCTCTTGGCGGTCGCGAGCGCCGTGACACTCATCGCCCTGAGCCTGGCGGCCATCCATTACTACGGGTTCGGATCGACGCCTACGGAGGACTGGTTTGACCGCAGTACTCGTATTGCGTTGGAGAGGCTGCTGGTTACGCTGACAGTCATCTGGATGGTGTATGGAGTTGCCGTGGTCCTGTTCGGCCTAACGCGAGGGATGCGGCTGGCGCGGTTGGGCGGGGTGACGCTGTTTGGCATCGCGTTCGCCAAGCTCGTCCTTCTTGACACGTTCTTCATCCTGCCGGTCGTTGATGCATATGTGCCCCTCCTGAATCTCAAGTTCATGTCATTTGTTGCTGCCGCCGCGCCCGTTGCCGCTGTCGGTTATCTGTACCGAAACGCGATTCGTAGTTTGGTTGATTGGGAGCACACAACGTTTAAAACGCTGTTTGTGGCCACCAACCTACTCGTCGTCTGGGCGCTGATGGTGGAGGCGACACATTTCTTCTTCGTGCGCGAAGAACAATTCTCTATTGACAGAACGGAGCCGATTCTCCTTTCGTTCACAGTCATCTGGGCGCTGTACGGCGCGATCCTCTTGTCGATGGGGCTCTGGAAGAACCTGGAGCTTGCGCGATGGGGCGGACTGGGCCTGCTTGGATTCGCGGTGGCCAAGGCTGTGTTGGTGGATACCTTCTCTCTGTTCCCGGACGAGGAGACCTATGGTCTGGTTCTCAATGCACACTTCGGCACAAACGCCGCTACAGTCGGCGCAATCGTGGTGACCTCTCTGCTGTTCCGGCGACTGGGCTCGTCCATTCCAGAGCGTGAAAGGCAAATGCTTCGGTGGCTGCCGGCCACGGCGGGCGCGCTTGCCCTGTGGTCCATGAGCCTCGAGGCGATCCATTACTTTGCGGTTCGCGAGGAACTCCTGGGTGTGGATCAGGAGAGCGGCGTCCATCTCACGTTGACCGTCCTGTGGGCGATCTACGGAATCGGTGTGATTATCGTTGGTTTCCTGAGAGATGTGTCACGGATTCGACTGGTCGGCATAGCGCTCCTCGCCGTGCCCGTCATCAAGCTCTTCGCCTTCGACGTCTTCCTACTTGAACAGATCTACCGCGTGGCGGCGTTCGTTATACTTGGTGTCCTGCTGCTCGGCACAGGTTTGGCCTATCAACGCTACAGCGAGGAGCTGCGAGGGTTCCTGATGGGCCGGGGAGATGATAGGGAATAGCGGTTCGTTACCTGTATTGCTTCGGGGCAAGTGTGGTCTTGCGAACCGTCATCCTGCGTCCCATTTCCTCATTTGGAATCATGGTCGTTCCTCTCCCTTCGCCATCCGGTAGCCGACACGGGACTCGGTGAAGATGTAGGTGGGGTCGCCCGCGTCGTCGTCCAGCTTGCGGCGGAGCTTGCGCACGATGGTGCGCATGGGGCGCAGGTCGTCACCGCTGTTCTCCCCCCACACGCGCTCCAGGAGGTGCCTGTAGGTCAGCACCCGTCCCGCGCTGAAGGAGAGCTCAACGAGCATCCGGTACTCCATCGGGAGCAGGCGCAGCGGCTTTCCGGCCAGGGTTACGCTGCGCGCGGCGTAGTCGATGGTTAGGTCGCCCATCACATAGGGCTTCGTCGGTTCGGAGATCTCCCGCCGGCGCAGGGCCGCCGCGATCCTCGCTGTGAGCTCGGTTGGCGAGAAGGGCTTGACCACGTAATCGACGGCGCCACTGCCAAAGGCAGTGGCGATTAGCTCGTCCCGGCCGTAGGCGGAGAGGAATATGACGGGCACGTCCGCCACACCCCGAATCTCTTTCATCAGCTCGATGCCGTCCGCTCCCGGAAGCATCAGGTCCAGCAGCACGAGAGACGGCCGCTCCTGTGTCACGAGGCGGAGGGTCTCCCCCGGGTCCCCGGTCACCACTGGGGCGTAGCCCGCCGCGATGAGGGCGTCCTGGACGTAGCGCAGGTCTCTGGGGTCGTCGTCCACCGCCAGCACCCGCACCGGCTCTACCGTCTCTCTGCTCCTGCGCCGTGAGGAGCGCGCTTGGGACGATGGGCGGGAACCCCTTGCTCCGCCGCCGGTCTGTACCACCGTGGGCAGGGTGAAGGTGAAGCGTGCGCCCAGGCCCGGCCCGTCGCTCTCGGCCCAGATGCGTCCCCCGTGGGCCTCCACTATCCCCTTGCAAATGGCCAGGCCCAGCCCCGTGTCCCCTCCCTGCTCCTCGGGCTGCACCCGGGAGAACTTGCGGAACAGGTGGGGGAGGTTCTCCGCCGGAATGCCCCGCCCCTCGTCGGCCACCGAGATGGCCACATGCACCCCGTCGCGGACGGCGTTCAGCCTGATAAGCGACGATTCGGAGGAGTGGCGGGCGGCGTTGGTGAGCAGGTTGCTCAGCACCTGGATGATGCGCCGCCGATCCGCCATCACCAAGGGGAGGCCGGGCTCGACGTCGATGGCCAGACTGTTCCTGCCCCCGATGCTCGTGAAGGCGCTTCTGGCCCGATCCACCAGCGTGGCCGCCTCCGCCGGTTCGGGAACCACCGCCAGCGTGCCCGTCTCGATGCGGGCCACGTCCAGGAGGTCGGAGACCAAGCCGTGCATGTGGTCGGCCTGCTCCCCGATGAGGTGGAAGAACTGGCGCACCACGGCGGGGTCCAGGTCTGTGGGCGACTCCAGCACCGTGGCGGTTGATCCCTTGATGGAGGTGAGCGGGGCTCTGAGCTCGTGGCTCACCATCGCCAGGAACTCGGCCCGCAGCCGTTCCAGCTCCTCCACGTCGGCCATGTCCTGCATGGTGACGACCACTGACTCCACGGTGCCCCCGTCAGAGAGGATGGGCGTCGCATTGAGCAGCACTGTGACGCTGCGCCCGTCGGGTACCGACAGGACGATCTCCTCCGCCCGCAGCGTCTCTACCGTGCTCAGAAGCTCGGCCAGAGGATACTCCCGCAGGGACAACTCACGTCCGTCGGCGCGCACGCAAGTGATCCCATCCAGCAACTGCTCCGGCGTCTGGTCGGGGTTGCGGAGGCTGTCGACGATCCTCCGTGCCTCCCGATTGAACGACTTAAGGGCTCCCGTCAGGGCGTCGAGAACCACAACTCCCACCGGGGAGGTGTCGATCAGTGTCTCCAGATCGGCCTTGGCCCGCCGCTCCTCCCGGTGGGTCCGAGCGTTGGCGATGACCAGCGCCGCCTGGGAGGCGAACATGACCAGGGTCTCCTCGTCGGCC
>DAOUJJ010000010.1:0-61874 GCA_034422835.1 Dehalococcoidia bacterium
ACCATCGCCGACAAGACCTACCAGGTCGGCGTCGACGTGAACGAGTCCTACACCAGCGCCCACGACCAGGGGCTGCCCCGCCTGCCGGAGGTCGACGTCGAGTTCGGCGTCGACGCGGGCGAGGGGCAGTACAAGGTGGCCTACACCCTGGAGGACCTGCCCGACGGCCTCTCCATGGGCACGGACCGCGTCATCCGCGGCGTCCCCACCGAGGCCACCACCGGCGCGGTCACCGTCACCTACACCGCCGCCGTCACCTTCTACGCCGCGCTGGAGGAGGACGAGGACCAGGAGGACCGCGAGGCGCTGGGCACCGCCTCCGCCTCCCTGACCTTCACGGTCACGGTCGCGGCGGCCAACCGGCCGGTGACCTTCGACGCGGAGGCGCAGAAGTTCTTCGCCGCCAGGACCGTCGCCTGGGTCCCCGGCAGCGGATGGCGGAACAACGTCCTCCCGGCGGCGTCCGGCGGCACGGGCACCATCACATACAGCCTGATCAACAACGACACGGGTGCGCCGCTGGCCGACGGGACCCCCATCACCTTCAACGCCGCCACCCGCACCATCGGGGGTACGCCGTGGCAAGGATCGTCGTACGCCGTCACCTACATCGCCACCGACGAGAACGGCGAGACCGCGCAGGGCCACATCCAGGTCCGGCACGGAGTGGGCGGCCTCTAAGGACAACCCCCGCCCCCGTCATTCCCGCGAAAGCGGGAATCCAGAACCCGTCCGCTCGCCATCCACCGTTCACCGGGTGTTTTCTCAGGGTCACGAGGGTGCGACGCCCCAAGATGAGACTCAGGCTGATTCGGTTGAGCATGCTTAGGGTGTAGACTTTAATGGCCGCCCCATCAGGGGAAGTAAGGAGAGGCTGCGGCTGACCGTGCCGCCCTTTCTCGAGCTATGTTTCCGTGCCGTGAGAATCGTCGGCAAGGGAGGTAGAGATGAAGCACCCAATTCTTGTAGTCGTGTTGCTCGTCGTGTCCTGCATGCTGATTATCGGGGCTGCGGCGGGGTGTAACGGAGAAGATGAACCGGAGACCTACCGCATCGGCGTTATGGCGTCCCTCACCGGCCCCGGCGAAACGTACGGGAACCTCTCCCACCGGGCCATGCAGTTGGCGCTGGAGGAGATCAATGAGGCCGGCGGCATCAATGGCACGCCGCTTGAGTTGATTGCTGAGGACTCCAAGTGCAACGCCCAGGACGCAATCACCGCCTACAACAAGCTGACGGACGTGGATGACATCAAGATCATTCTCGGCACGTCGTGCAGCGGGGCCATGCTGGGCGCCGCGCCGCTGGCCGAAGAAGACGGCGTTGTTCTCTTCTCCTCATCGGCAACCAACCCGGATATCGCAGACGCGGGCGACTATATCTTCCGCACGGCCATCAGTGACGAAAAACTGGGCATTGAGACGGGCAACCTGCTGTGGGCAGACGGCATCCGAACGCTGGTCACCATCTCCGAGCAAACTGACTACGCCGAAGGTGTGCGGCGTGGAGTGTCCGAGCGATTCGAAGAGTTGGGCGGAGAGGTCGTCGGCTTCGAACGCTATCAGACGGAGACGCTGGACTTCAGAGCGCAGCTCACCGTCTTGCGCGGCCTGAATCCGGGCGGGCTGCTGGTGGCGGCGCAGGGCGAAGCCAGCGCAGGCTCAATTCTCAAGCAGGCGCGGGAGATCGGCTATGAAGGCCCAATCTACAGTGAAGTGGTCACCATCGGGTCGACCTCGCTTGATGTTGCCGGCGAGGCGGCAACGGGCCTCAAGGCCGTGATCGCAGACCTGGACCCGGCCAATGACATGGGCCGTAGCGTTCTCCAGGCCTTCCGGGCCAGGTACAACTACGTGACGCTCCCCTGGTACCTGGGCTCTGCCTATGACAGCGTGTACATCACCGCGGAATGCCTCAAGGAGACAGAGGACGATCAGGACGCGGACGCGTTCCGGGATTGCCTCTATGACGTCACATGGAGCGGCACCATTGGCAATAACTACTCATTTGACGACCGTGGCGAGGTCGTCGGCCTCTCCAACGTCGTGATCGAGATTCTCCCGGTTGCCGAGCGAACCGAAGAAAACCAGGGCTATCGCGTCCTCGGGCCCGCCCCGACCGGATAGTCGTCGGGTTCTAGGGAAAAGCAGGCGGCGCTCCCTTCAAGGGAGCGCCGCCTTTCCTTTCCAGTAATTCCCTCTGCTCAGCCAATCAGGCGTGGGCCTCCTCGGCCTCCACACGAATGTCCGGCAGCCAACTCAGCCAGCCGGGCAGATACCAGTTGCGGGCTCCCAGCATCTCCATCGTGGCAGGCACGAGAACGGATCGCACCAGCGTTGCGTCAAGCAGGATCGCGACTGAAAGACCGAATCCAACCTGCTGATTGATGATCGTCTGGCCGGAGGCGAACGCGCCGAAAACGGCAACCATGATGAGAGCCGCGCCCGTGATCAGGCCGGCCGTCTCCCGCAGTCCGAATGCCACCGCCTCACGGTTGTCGCCCGTCTGATCGAACCGTTCCCGGATACGGCTCAGCAAGAAGACGTGGTAGTCCATCGAGAGGCCGAACAGGATGGAAAACAGGAACAGGGGAATCCATATGTCGATGACCGGCGCTTCCTGGAATCCCAGCAAGTCCCTGCCGTAGCCCTTCTGGAAGACTAGGACGAGCAGGCCGTATGCCGTGCCGACGGACAACAGGTTCATAAAGACTGCCTTGATGGGAATCACGATCGAGCGGAACACCAGCATCAGGATCAGGAAACTCACGCCCAGCACGAACGCGAACACGATGGGCGTATAGTGGTCGACAACGTCAAACACCTCAGCCGAGACGGCGGAATTGCCGCCAACAAGCACCTCCGCGTCCACGCCGTCAAATGCAGCCGGAATGTGCGTATCCCTGATGGTGTTCACCGCATCGACGGCGGAATGACTCGCAGGCTCGCCCGGAATGACAACTCGCAATAGGCCAAGGTCATTGGCGGGGTTCGGCTCAAGCAGGGTCGGCAATGGGAATTGGGGGTCGGCCAGCAGCGCGGCCTGGAGCTGCTGCACTGCGCCTATGACGTTCGGATCAGACAGGTCGCCGTCGATAACGACTTCCGTCGGATTGACCAGGCCGAATGAAAACTCCTCCTCCATGACAAAGAAGGCCTCTCGGGTCTCCGCCTCTTCGGGAAAGACGTCCACGCCGTTCTGGCCCGTCTCGATGTCGAAATAGAAGTACGTGGCAACGACCATCGGAGCGCCGACAAGCACGATGCTCAGCACGGGATTGCGCATGACGATGTGGGTGATCCGATCCCAGAAGCCGCCCTCGTGGTTCTGCCTTGCTTCGGGCTGAGACCGCCCGAATCTTGGTATGGACAACAGGTTGATCCGATGCCCCATGAGGGCAAGGACCGCCGGGAGGAGAGTCAGGCTGGCTGCCACGGCAATGATGACGACGAGGATTGCGCCGATGGCGAGCGACTGGAAGAACCCGAACGGGACGATGAACATGCCGCAAAGCGCGACAACCACCGTGGCGCCGCTGAACAACACGGTTCGGCCCGCCGTCTCGCCCGCCCTTACCGTCGCGTCAAAAGTGGACAGCCCTCTCGCCAACTCTTCCCGGAACCGTGAAATGATGATCAGGGAGTAGTCGATGCCCACCGCCAAGCCAATCATGATAATCATCAACTGGACAAAGAAGACCAGTTCGTAGAACTGTCCGATAATCGCCGCAAGTCCCAGCGCGGTGACGACACAGATAAGTGAAAGACTAATCGGGACGAGCGCGGCAACAACGGCGCCGAAGAGCAGCACGAGGATAATCAGCGCGACCGGAATGCCGACGCGTTCACCCTGCTGCAGATCCCGCTCGGACAGTTCGTTGAGTTCGAAAGAGATGCTGGCGTCGCCGACGGTCAGGACACGGAATCCGTCCTTGCCGTTCTCCTCTTTCGCAAGGTCAAGAAGATAGTGAACGTTGCCTTGCGCCTCCTGCAGGTCGCCGCTCATGATGACCGGAACCAGTGTGGTGCGGCGGTCCTGAGACACAAGGACAGCGGCCTCCAGGGGACTCTGTTGGCTTAGCGCGTAGTAGTTTAGAACCTCGTCAACCACGTCATCGCCCAACGCCTGGACCTGTCCGGTTAGTGATGTGACGCGCGACTGGAATGCGGAATCATCAACGGTCCGGCTTTCGGACTGGACGATGACCATCTCCGTGATCGGTTTCGGTCCACGCATCCGGTCCTCAAGCAGTTTCTCCGCCCGTTGGGATTCGAATCCGCCGCCCAGCTTCAATTCCGTGGTCAATGCGCTCGACAGGAGCTGCGCGCTGAGACCGATACCGATCACTGCGATTAGTATCCAGACAACAATGGTGACCAGGGGTCTGTGGGCACTGATTCGTGCGAGTCGTTCCGTCATGTAGGCATTCCTCCACAGGGATTCCAGGCACAACGAACAGGACGCCTTTAATGTGCATCGCCGACTAGCGGTGATGCAAGAGAGGGAGTGAATGCCGGACGGGCTTTGTGGTTATGCGTCGTTCAATGAGGCCACGCTGAATATGACGGAGAACGGCTTGCAGTAGATGACGACGCTGCCCATCACAGAAACGTCCACACCGGCGGGAATCGTGTAATTCTGGTCGCCGCGATTCCCTTTGAGCGGGCCGAGATCCACGTAGTTCCCCTGCTTCATTTCAGAGGGTCGCATGGGATCCGGATGCTCAGAGAGGATGACGTGCAGGGCCGGGCCGTTCGTCACGTTCAGGTCTTCAAGCCGCAGGAGCAGACCGCCCCCGGCGGCTGAATAGATGGTCGCGTCGCCGCTGCCCCTGTGGAAGCTGTCCGCATCACGGAAACTGCCAACCTTTAGAGCCACGGGCGCACCCTGCTGCTCCACAACGGCAGCCATCGCGGGAGCCATCATGTCCGCTGCCTGCCCCATGGTGTCCTCGTCCGTTGCGGCTGCTCCCATCGCCAATCCCCGCACCATATCGGCCATCATCTCGCTCTCAACGGCTGTCACGGGCGTGCCCGCCATCACCATGGACGACGCGGTCATCGATGAACCGGACGGCATGTCCTCCACCATCACGGGGTCATCCACCATCGCCATGCCCTCCATTACCATCTCGATGTCCTCGCGTTCCATGCCCTCGGGCACAACTGCTTCTGCGGCAAAGGGGAACTCCTCCTCGACGGTGACGTTGATAAAGAGCGGTGACGCCAGGGACCAGGTAAGGAATAGCCCTATCAGGACGATTGGAGCGCCTCCAATCGCGAATGGCACACGATGCTCCCACGCGTAGCGGTGCCATTCTTTCTTCACGACGAGATATGCGAAAGCGGCGCCAATCAGTATTGCGCCGATTGCTATGAAGAACCTGTATTCATAAAGGCTTGGGAGGGCTTGTTCGAGGTCGCCGAAGGTGGGCATTGGATCGATCCTTTCGGTGCGTTGGATTCCTTGATTCCATCCTAGCCTGAAAGACAAAAGACTCCGACTGTGACCGGCAAGCTGTTGCGCCGCTGTTTTATCATTAAATGGTCGTCAGGGTGACGGCGGGAAGCGCGTGGGAAAGCGGGATGTAGGAGGCCACAAGTATGGTTGTCGCGTTGCGCCCGGAAACCGGCGAAACCGGTGTTGCGGGTCACACAGAAATCTTTCAGTCTTTGGGCGAGGAGCACCAGAAGAACGTGGTGCGGTGGGCCCTCGCCAACAGGGCGCGTGTCTCAGAAGAGGCGCGTGTCGCTCTCAACAACGCTCTGATCGGGAATGTCTCCGTTCGCGGTTTCCGTGAATCGAACGTGCCGGACGCCCCGGCGATCATGCTGATTCAACCCGTTCAAAACGCGGCTCTCGTTGTCGATGCAATCGCACAGTCCGTGCTGAACGTGTGGCGCGAGTCGCGGGCGGAATTGCGCGCGATCGTCGAAACAACCGTCAACAATGCAGCCGGAAGCGATGGCTCCATACACGGCGAACCCGGTGAGAATCTATCGGCTAGCCTTGCATCGGCGCATCCTCAGTATTCGTCTGACGACGTGAATCTGATGATCACGGTAATGACGAGCGAGCGTTCCATCGTGCAGGACGAGGAAACGGAACAAGACGGGGGAACGCAGCAACAGGAGGAAGAGCTGGCCGATTCGACGACGGACACGCAGCGCATTTTCGACAACTTTTTCGCTGAACTGCGCTCCCTGCCGGCGAGCTATCCGGAGTGGGACGGGCCGCTAAGCCGGCTCATGGAAGAGATCGCTGAGCTCAAAGCCAACAAGACCAGGGAAATGGAAGAGGCGAACGGTCCCGGCGGCCGCATCGCTGAAGTTGTAGACGCCCACGCCGAACTCCTTTCGTTCTTCGAATGGAGCGTGGATGAGAAGCTGCAGAACGCGACGGGCCCATGGGACGATGCGGAGTCCGTCGGCACGGCCATCGAGACCCTCGCCGGGATGCTTGAAAGGTACGAGACGGTTCGGGAGCGGGGCGCAACCTACAGCGAGGAGGCACGCCGCGCGGCGGAACGCGCCGAACTCCAGGAGAAGATTGTAGAGGCGCTCGCTGCCCTGGAAGAGGCAGCGGTTATGCCGACGCCGAGCCCCGTCATCGAAGAGATTGTTCCGGTGAATGACACACCCGTAGAGGATGATTCCGAGACGGAGGCGGCCGGGATTGCCGATGTCACGAATGACGTGGAGAGACAATATCTGCGTGAGTTGGTGGAGGCGCTGCAGAGGGAGAATGCCGACCTGAAGGTCGCGCAGGACGCCGCCCATCAGCAGATCACAGAGTTGAATACCGCTGCCGAAGCGGCGCAGAAGGGTTACCAGGCGCTCAAGCAGGGACGTACCGATCTTCAAGATGAGGCGGAAGTGGCCGTCCGCAAATACGCTGAGGAGCAGGAGACGCTCGCCGCCCCGCCTGACTTCGGTGACGTGGCTTCCGTTCTGGAGTTCGTCGAGAACCGCTGGCCGAACGAGTTGAGGCTCGCGCTGAACAACAACTCGGACCACAAGTTGTATTTCGATCAGCCGAACCAGGTGTACAGCGCCCTGGAGTGGCTGGCCACGACGTACCACAATTCCAGGACAGGCGAAAAGCCCGTGGGCAACCTGGATGTTTCGCTGTTCACCAGGTGCGGCTGGCGATACCGCCCGTTCCAGCTTGACACTGCGCCCGGCAAGTACCGCTCCGATTACCAGACCACCGATGATGGGAACAAGTACGCTCTGGACGAGCATATCGGCCGGGGCACCGGGCGCACGCCGGGGCAGATTCGCGTCGCCTTTGCGTGGGATGAGGAGCGGCAGATGGTGGTTGTCGGCTACATCGGCCGCCACCAGCGCCCCAGCGCCACCTAGCAGGAAAATCACTTTCCTCCACGGAGGATGAGCGTCTCGGGGGCGGCCCACCGGCCGCCCCCGTGACTTTTTGGCGTGCAAGCCGGAACGCAGCGACTCAACCAATCGAGTCGTTGAAGAATTGTGCGAACTTCGTGAAAGCTTGCGGCGCGGTCATGGCGGGTTTACCATAAGCCGTCACCTTTTATGTGGGTTTGGTGACATGCGCGGCGCGTCAAGATGCGGCTGCGCACGGTGAGATGATCTGGGGAGAGGGGATGAGATCATGGATCGGTTGAAGTCACCGTTGACGGATATGCTTGGGATCAAGTACCCGATTCTGCTTGCCGGCATGTCGCTTGGCATGGATGACCGGATGCCCAGCCCGCCGCGGCTCGCGGCTGCTGTCACGGAGGCAGGCGGCCTGGGCGTGATGGGGTGCGGGAGCCGCAAGCCGGACACGATCGATCGCTGTATCAAGGAATTCAAGCAGCTTTCCAGCGGCCCATTGGGCATCGACCTCCTGTTGCCCGCCACGATGGCGGAGATGGGTGCGCAGGATACAAAGGCGATGGTGCGGGAGCGGCTGGAACGTGACCATCCGCAGCACGTCGGCTTCGTCAAGGAATTGATACAGGAGCACAACCTGCCGGATGTGGCGCTCACGGATGATGACGCGGAGGCAATGTCTCCGGATCTCCTTCGTCGTCAATTTGAAGTTGTTGCCGACCACAACGTGCCGATCTTCGTCGCCGGTTTGGGCGACCCCGCCATGATCATGGACGTGGCACGGGCGCACGGCATGAAGGTGGGCGGCGTTGTCGGCGCGGTTCGACACGCTCAACGACAGAAGGCGGCGGGCGTCGACTTCGTGATCGCGCAGGGAACCGAGGCGGGCGGCCACACGGGCAACATCGCGACGTTCCCGCTCGTCCCACAGGTTACAGACACCATGGACCCCACCCCCGTGCTCGCTGCGGGCGGCGTGGGCTCCGGTCGGCACATCGCCGCCGCGATGGCCCTCGGCGCACAGGGCGTCTGGGTTGGCTCGGCATTCCTGGTGGCGGAGGAGAACGCCATTCCGGTGGAACACCAGGAGCAGATTGTCGGCGGTCGATCTGAAGATTTCACGCTGACCAAGTTCAATACCGGCAAGCAGTCCCGCAGCTACAAGACTCCTGTGAAGGAGGCGTGGGCCGCATCCGGGATCGAGCCTCTTCCGATGCCGCTGCAGGGAATCCTGATGGAGCCGCTGTACGCAGGCGCCCGCGCGGCCGGCCGCCTGGACATCGACGCGGCGAGCGCCGGGCAGGTTGGCGGAATGCTCAAGGCGCGCCGACCCGCACGTGAGATTCTTCTCGACATGGTGAACGAGGCAGAGGAGACCATCGAGCGGATGCAGAACAATCTGCGCTAAAAAGACGATCAAACGGAAACAACAACGAAACTGAGGTAAGAAAGGGATAGGGAGGACACAATGGCAAACAGGTTACACACACCGCTCTGCGACACGCTGGGCATGGAGTACCCGATACTGCTGGCCGGCATGGCCGTGGGCGGCAGCCAGGACCTTGCGCCGACGCCCGTCGAGATGGTCGCCGCGATCACGAACGCGGGCGCGCTCGGCGTGCTCGGTGACAACTTCCGCAACCTGGATGAGATGGATGAAGGCATCCGACGCCTGAAGTCTCTCGTGGGCGACAAGCCGTACGGCGTGGACTTCCTTGTCCCGGCAACGCGGGCCGAGGTGACTGCAACGAGCAATCGTGAGCTGTACGCGCAGGTTGCGCCGCAGTATCCGCAGCATGTCGCGCTTGTGCAGGAGCTTATCGAGGAATTCGGCTTTGAGGCTGAGGAGGTCTCAGAATCCGAGCCGATGTCCACAGAACTGCTGCGCAAGAAGTTCGAGATCGTTCTCGACAACAAGGTGCCGCTGTTCGCGGCGGCGACAGGCGAGCCGCCGGAGTGGTTCGCGCAGCAGGCCCACGCGCAGGGAATGAAGCTGATCGGCATGACCGGCGCGGTGCGCCACGCACAGCGGCAGGTGGCCGCGGACGTGGACATCATCACCGCGCAGGGCACGGAGGCGGGCGGCCACACGGGCAACATCTCTACGTTCGTGCTGGTTCCGCAAGTGGTGGACGAGGTTTCGCCTCGGCCGGTGCTTGCAGCGGGCGGCATCGGCACCGGCCGTCACGTCGCCGCGGCGCTGGCACTCGGCGCGCAGGGCTGCTGGGTCGGCACGGCGTTCCTCGTGGCGGAGGAGAACAATATCCCCGACGCGCACAAGGACCAGATTCTCGGCGCGCGTTCCGATGAGTTCACGACGAGCAAGTTCTCATCCGGCAAGCAGCAGCGGGCGTATCAGAACGCCGTGAAGCTGAAGTGGGCGGCCTCCGGGTTGGAGGCGCTGCCGATGCCGCTGCAGGGCCTGATCCAGGAGCCGTTCACGCGAGCCGCTCGCAAGGCGGGCAGGCTCGATCTGATCGGCAACCCGTCCGGCCAGATCGGCGGGATGCTCAAGGAGCGCAAGCCGGCGCGGACGATCCTGATGGACATGGTCAACCAGGCCGAGGAGACCATCGAGCAGCTACAGGGCAACCTGCGGTAGGGGGACAACACCCCGCTCGAAATAGAAGCCGGGGACGGCCACAAGGTGGCCGCCCCCGGTAGTGTTTTTGACCTGTAGGAAGTTAGCGTCTCTTGTGGCTACTGTATTGACTCTTCGGAATCTTCCTCATCTGGTTGTAGGCTAGCGGACTGTTGTGGCGGCCGCTCATTCTCTATCCTATCCCGGCGTTGGGCAAGACTTTCCCGTCCGTGGATCGGATCAGTGAAGGTCCAAGAGAGAGTACCGGCACCGGAAAAGCCAATGCGGTTAGCATTCTGCAACAAAGAGTCAGCCGACTCGCTTAAGCTTCGCTCCTCACCATCGACTAAGACGCTTGCCCGTGTGCTGCCCACGACTGTGCCATGCGCCACCTCGACGTCCCGTGCTCCCAGTAGCACAACAGTATCTCCATCAGCCAGCCCCACCATATCCCATGCGAACGCTGCTCGACGCTGCGTCTTCTGGCGCTCGGCACCCTTGGAATAGATCTGTGCCTCATGCTCAGCCTGCTCATCGGAGGGCGTCACATCGACAGGCTTTACCAATTCGAGCACTGCGCGAATCTGATCGACATTGAGGTCAGCAAAGAATTCCCTATTCTGACGGGCGCGCTTGTCTGCAAATGCCGCGTGGAGCTTCCTCTCAACAATACGGTAATCATCAACGACAACGGCGTACTCGCATGTGAAGGCGAGAGGAACACTCGTGTTGTCCAACTCGCGCATTCGACTCAGAACATCCGCAGTGCTGTCGCCTTTGGTGGAACCAATCTTGATGTAATCCTGAAATGCATCGTTACTCAGAACGTAGACAATACCACGCTCCGTCTCTCTGCTAGGAGCGATCTCGGTCATCTCCTGTCTCCTCTGCTGCCTGTCGCATGCATTTATATGTGAAGTTCCATAAGAGTATAGGCTTGAGCCCCCATTGTAGAGGCCATCTTTCAAGCGCTGTTCTATCGTTGCACGAAGCGTCGCTCCCGTTGGTTGACTGCGGTGAGTTGCTTACAAATGAAATGGCCCGGTGTCGTGTCTTAGGCGCTCGTTGGGGACATCGACAATCAGGTCCAGTTCTTGCATGGTTATCGCGCCGAGCAGCGGCTGGCAGCCGTCCGGGCCGAAGATGACCTGAGTTGCGGTGTCGAGGCCGTTGATGGCAACGCGCGCCTCTCCCACGTCCATCTCAACGACGCGACCATCCGCCATCTCGAATTGCCGCCGCCATTTAACGGGCGTTTGCATCTCGCGCAGCAAATCACCGGGCAGCATGGTGCGCCGCGATCCGGTGTCCACCAGAGCGTCGACCTCTCGCGGGTTCTCGCCGGAGGGGTCGGAAACGGTCATTCGTACTTCGAAGGCGCCCATGCCCCAATTCTACAGCAGCTAGCCGGAGCCGCCATCTCTAGCGTCTATGAACTGCCCTATATCCTCTCCAAGCCCAGGGTGACCGTTTCTATTGAATGTATCGTCTAATGATACAATGGTAAGGTGTTTAGGCGATTCAGGGCGTTGAGTTAGGTCGGGCCGGCTGATGCCAACGGTGGTGATAGAGGGTCAATTTCGATTCGTCGTGAATACGAGAGAGAACGGGTTTGAGCCCCCGCACGCCCATGTCTGGGTGGGGAACGAAAGCGCCTGCCGCATAGAATTACTCGGCGGCGCCTTCATGGACAACCCGCCGCCCGGAACGCGTAGCGACATCATGGAGGCTTACCGGAGACACGCTGCACGGATACTCGAAACGTGGGATGCCATTCATGGAGGACAAGCATGACCACTGTTCTTGTCAGGAATGCTGAGCGGATGATGACGGCGGGCGCTCTGGCTGATTCCGGGATCGAATGCACGTTTGCCGACGGTGCAAGCGGGTTGATTCCCTACACCGACGTGCCGGAGATTGCGGCTCGATCCGCGCCAATAGGACTCGAATTGCCGAACGCGTACGAGATGATTGTGACACTGGCGGACGGCCAGAGCATCGAGATTCCCTGGGACTTCGCTCGCCACTACTGCGATCAGACATATCGCCCAACAATCGAGGCCATTGCGGCGGCAGGCCGCAAGACCCTCGGCGACCGCATACGGCAGCACAGGGAGTCACGCGGGTTGACCCAGGATCAACTCTCGCAGAAGGCAGCGATTGGTCGGGTAACCCTAGCAAGGCTGGAGAACGGCGGGCAAGCTCCCAGATTCAAGACGCTGACTGCTATAGCCCAGGCGCTCCAGATACATGTGAATGACCTTTTGGTAGAGTCGTAGACGCTCTCGGCTCCCCCTATATCCGCTCCAAACCCAGCGTTATCTTCTCTCTTGCGCTGAGGTCCGCTGAGGTGTCGTTGAGGGTGCGGGGAGGGGCTCCGGCGGGGATGCCCGGGCCGGGCTGTTCTGTGTCCTGACTCGCGGACTCCATTCCCTCCAGCAGACGTGTTCGCACCTGCTCGACAACTCCCTTTGCCTTTGACAGCGAGGACTCCAGCTCCTCCGCCGTTGCGCCGCTCACCAGGTCGCCCGGCACTTCGGGCGCTGTATCCAGCAGCGCGAGACGATAGCGTGAGACCGTCGTTGAGAGTTCGCGCTCCAGCGTGATTACCTGCTCTTCCAGTGCTGAAACCCGCTCATCCCGCGCAGCCAACTCCGCCTGCATCGTCTCGATGGTTGGCTGCTCGGTTGCCGGCGTCTCATCGCTGACCTCACCGCTGTCCGTATCCTCAACGGCTGAGGCCTGTTCGTGCTCTTCGGCGGTGGTGTTCGTCTCGTGGTCATTCGTCGTCGTCATGACAGTTCCCCCCATTCGGTTGTGTGATTGCTTGTCCAATGGGGTTGTAGCGCGTATGCGACGCACGGCGCAAACGGTGGTGTCACATGGGAATGGCGATTGCGCTGTCATTCTGAGCGCAGCGAAGAATCTAAAGCGGTGATGGGCTGCTCAATGGGTTCTGGATTCCCGCTTTCGCGGGAATGACGAAGGTAGGTTAGGGGGAGACGGGGAAAGATGTGACGGTGACGGAGCGCGCGCCGTCCGGGTCTGAGAACTCAACGATGGAGGACAGGCCCACCCACGTGGGAGAACCGGGGTAGAAGGCGACCACGCCGCCCTCGCTGATGTCCATGTGGGCGTCCCAGTGGCCGAGCGCCACGTAGTCGCGATCGCAGTTCGCAATCTCCTCCGGGAAGATGGGGTATGAACGCCCCGCGTCCGCCGCATCACGGACGTAGTGGCCGTGTCCGATGGCGATCTGCCACGGCTCCGGCCCGCGCGGCGGCGGCTCCTTGAGGGGACAGAGGTCCACGTCGTCATAGCTGATGTGCGGTATGCCCCACACGGCGAGGCCAAGCTCCGGGTACGTCACCGTCTCGCCCTCGGGGTCCTTGATCAGGTAGACGTTGGGCGTGCGGCCCTCGAGGTCCATGCGCCAATAGACGGAGTTCTGTTCCAGCGGATCATGATTGCCCGGCAGGATGACCGTCGGCATCGGCAGCCGTTCCAACTGCTCCATCACATAGTCGGCCACGTCCGCCCGGATGCGGTTGTGGTCGAAGAAATCACCCGCGATGAGGACGGCGTCCACCTTCTCCTCAAGCGCGCGATCCACCACGATCTTGAACGCGTGCAGGCACTTGCGCGGCTGCGGCGACCACCGCTCCGTGAACGCGCCGATATGCACGTCTGATGTGTGGAGGATGCGTATCTTGTCGCTGGACATCTGCTTGTTTGAGAAGACCTTAGTGTTCTGTCTGATAGTCGTTTAGGTGGTGCCGGGGGAGGGACTCGAACCCACACTCCTTTTTGGGGAAGCGGATTTTAAGTCCGCCGCGTCTGCCATTCCGCCACCCCGGCACGTGATTCTGCTCACATAACCGGGGAGTCCCATCAGTGTATGTCGACATTTCGGGCATCCGCGCGGGGAAAATCAGGCAGCCTGCGCCCTGTTCAGGAGGCGGGCGAGGCGGCTCTTGCGCCGATCTGCGTTCCTGCTGTGCAGCGTCTTGCCCTTCGAGCGATCCAGGGCGACCATGGCGCGGCGCACGGTGTCCGGCGCATCCTGCGCTCCGTCCTCAATCGCCTCACGCGCGCGCCTGATCAGCGTCCTGATTGTTCGATTCCGATGGCGATTGACATCGCGCTTCCTGAGCGACCGTCGATGCGCCTTCGCCGCTGAGATTCCCTTCGCCACGTCCTGCTGCTCCTCTGTATCCCTTGCTCTTACTTCTTGTCTGTTGACTGCTCTTCTGCCGTGCCGCTCGAGCGGGCCGCCTTTGCGTTCTTCTGTCCGGCGCCGCGCCCGCGAGCGGTGTGTGTTGATGTCCTGTACACGTTGAAGACGCCCGGCAGATCCTCCAAACGGGATATCATCCGGCTGATTTCCGGAAGGCCGCTTGCTTCAACCGTGAGAGTTATCGTAACTGTGCCGTCCGTATTGTGTCTATCTCGCACCCCCGTGATGTTGATGTGATCTGCCGAGACCAGCGTCGTAATATCCCGCAAAAGCCCCACACGGTCCTGTGACGAAATAACGACGCCGGACGGGTATTTCTGCTCGAAGTCCGGCCAGGTCACGTCCATCAACCGCTCCGGCTCGTCCTCGTTGATCATGTTGGTGCAGTTGCGCCGGTGGACGGAAAGGCCGCGATTGCGGGTGATGAACCCGACGATTTCCTCGCCCGGCATCGGGCGGCAGCAGGGCGCGGAGCGGGCCCGCGTGGGACCTAGCCCGGGCACGTTCACGGCGAGCTCTCCGCTGGACGGTCGGATTTGAATCGTGTCAGGCTCTTCCCTCTGGGGCGCGATGCGTTTGGCAATCTGGTTGACGCCAACCTGCCCGGTTCCGAGCGCCAGGATGAACTCATCCGCCGTTTGGTACCCGAAGAGCGTCGCCAGGTGCTGCGGATCAAGCTGTACGCCGAGCCGACGCGTCTCACGATCCAGCATCTGCCGGCCACGCGCCGCGCTCTCTGAACGCTCCTGGACGCGGAACCAGTGGCGGATCTTGGACCGCGCCAACTCGGTGCGCACGTAGCCGAGATCGGGGTTTAGCCAGTCGAGGCTCGGTCCCTTTGCGTTCTTGGACGGGATGATTTCAACCGTGTCGCCGTTCTTGAGTGTGTAGCTCAACGAGACCATGCGGCCGTTGACCTTTGCGCCTGCTGTTCCATAGCCGACGTCCGTGTGGATGCGGAACGCGAAGTCGATGGGAGTGGAGCCGGCCGGCAGCTCGCGAATCTCGCCCCTTGGGGTGTACACATAGACCTGGTCGACAAGAATCTCGTGCTTCAACTGGTCGACGAACTCCTGCGCGCCGATAACGTCCCGCTGCCAGTCCAGCAGCTGCCGCAGCCACGCGATGCGCTCATCGAACTCGCCGCCCGCCGCGCCCTCCTTGTAGCGCCAGTGCGCCGCGATGCCGTATTCCGCCATCTGGTGCATATCCGCCGTGCGGATCTGCACCTCCAACGTGTTGCCGTCCGGCGTGACGACCGTTGTGTGCAGTGATTGATAGCCCGTTTCCCGCGGGTTGGCGATGTAGTCGTCAAATTGGCCGGGCAGGGGCCGCCACATGCCGTGGATGATGCCAAGCACGCCGTAGCAGTCCTGCACGTCCTTCACAACCACGCGGACGGCCTGCAGGTCATTGATGTCCTCGAAGTCCCGCCCGATCTCGCGGTAGCGCTCCATCTTCTGGGCGATGCTGTAGATGCTCTTGGTCCTGCCGGAAATCTCAACGTCCTTGTAGCCCTGCTCAGCCAGGGTCTCCGTCAATGCCGTGAGCGCGTTGCGAACTCCCGTCTCGCGCTCCGTCAACCGCGCGGCCACGAGGTAGGAAACCCGCCGATACCGCGCGGGTTCCAGGTGGAAAAACGCAAGGTCATTGAGTTCCGACTCGATGCTGTCGATGCCGAGCCGATGGGCGAGCGGAGCGTAGATATCCCGCGTTTCCAGGGCGATGCGGTGACGCCGATCCGGCGCGAGTGGATCCAGCGTCCGCATGTTGTGGAGGCGGTCGGCCAGCTTGACGAGAACGACGCGGACGTCCTGCGCCATGGCGAGCAGCATCTTGCGGAGGCTCTCGGCCTGGTACACGCTGGCATGTGACGGCAGGGCGGCCGCCTCGCCGCCCGCGCCCTGCTGCGGCTGTGCCGCGAGGCGGGACAGCTTCGTGACGCCGTCCACGAGTTCGGCGATCTCCGCGCCGAAACCCTCTCGCATCTCATTGAGCGTCATGGGCGAGTCTTCGACGACGTCATGCAGGAGCGCCGCCTGCAGAGTGGGCGCGTCCAGCATTTCGATGTCCGTCAGGATGAGCGCGGTCTCAAGGGGGTGGCAGATATACGGGTCGCCGGACTTGCGGAACTGACCCTCGTGGGCGCGCTCAGCCGTATCAAACGCCTCACGGATGGCATCGATGCGTTCCGCCGGGAGCCGATGCGCCTTCAGGCGCTCCTCAAGCTCGTCGAACCCGACGCGCGCGAGACTATTCTCCGCGGCGACGTCGGTCGTCAGCGCCGGGGCATCCGCAGAGGCATCATCGTCTATAGCGGAATTCGCGCCAGTCATTATCGATATAGTTTACCGCTTTATGGCTAGTTATCCCGTTAGGTGGGGAGGAGATTCTTCGCTGTGCTCAGAATGACATTTGCGCCCCACTATAATGGCGTGGGCGAGTCCCCAGGCGGGCGGGCCCGTAGACTGTTGACTGTGAGGACGTAATGATTGCTGCCGTTGAAGAGTGCGCTGACGAGGTTCGCCGACTGTGTGATCGCTATGGCGTGCAGAGCCTCTACCTGTTCGGCTCCGCCGCCGCGCAGGATGATGGCGATGCCCGCGACCTGGACTTTCTCGTTGAGTTCACGCCGGAGGCAATCGAGCGGTATGCGGATTCGTACTTCGGCCTGCTGGAGGAACTGGAGCAGCTTTTCAGCAAGCCGGTGGACCTCGTCGTGGAATCTGCCATAAAGAACCGATTTTTCCTCGAGTCCGTGCGCCAAACCAGGACACCACTCTATGCCGCCTGAAGCCAGAAAATACCTGGAGGATGTGCAACACGCTTGCGAACTGCTGCTGAAGTTCACCTCCGGCAAATCGCTTGCGGACTATGAGGGCGACCCCATGCTCCGATCCGCCGTCGAACGCCAATTTGAGATCATCGGGGAGGCCGTGGGCGGGCTGGCACGAATCAATCAGGCCATCGCTGACAGAATCTCTTACCATGAGCGGATCATCGCCCTGCGCAACATACTGATTCACGGATACGCAGATGTGGACAATCGGCTTGTTTGGGACGTGCTCCGCACAAACCTGCCCACACTGCGAGGCGAGATAAACACGCTTCTGACCGAATAAGAGCGGCCACCCTCCCCCCGTTCGCCCTGAGCCAGTCGAAGGGCCCTCCGTCATTCCCGCCTCTACTCCGTCATTCCCGCGAAAGCGGGAATCCATTGTGGAGCAAGGTGGGGAATATTGGTATCTGTACCGGTACACGGTATAATTCCATTATGATACGGTCGTTTCGCCATCGGGGGCTTAGGCGGCTCTATGAACGGGACGATCCCAGCAGGGTAAGTGCCGACCAGCTGGACCGGATCACTCTCGCCTTGGCTGACCTTGATGCCGCCAGCAAGCCGAGCGACCTCGATCTACCGGGGTACAGGCTGCATCCTCTCCGGGGCAATCAGAGAGGTGTGTGGAGCATCTCGATTACGGGCAACTGGCGGCTCACCTTCCGATTTGAAGATGGGGATGCGTACGACGTTGATTTGGTCGACTATCACTAGCGAGAGGGAAGAACCATGGCTATGAAGAACCCACCTCATCCTGGCCGCAGCATCAGAGAGAACTGTTTGGATCCTCTTGGCCTGAGCGTCACTGAGGCGGCGGAGGTTCTGGGCGTCGCTCGGCACACGCTTTCGCGGGTATTGAACGGCCATGCCGCGATTTCGCCCGACATGGCCATACGTCTTGAGAAGGCCGGATGGTCAGACGCAGACTTCTGGCTCCGCCGGCAGACCTCCTATGACCTGGCGCAAGCGCGCAAGGGTGAAGATCAGATACACGTCAAGCGGTACCAGCCGCAGCCTACGGCATCAGCAAGAACTTGAGCCGGTTTACGATAGCGCCCACCACCGCTCTGCTGTCATTCCGAGCGCAGCCGAGGAATCTAAAGCTCTAGCGGGCGTCACCAGCTGTTGTCTCTCGCATGCTGCAAATGCATCTGCAACAATTCCGAGCTTGGGCGGTCGTCGGGATCTTCGGGTATATGCACTTTCTTGCCAGCAAGTTGGGCATATTGAGTGTTCTGTAACTCTGCCCTCACGATCACTTCCCTGGTGCTTGGGTCAACACCAACCAAACCCAGATCAAATAGAGAATGAATGTCTGCCCGTAGCAGAAGGCCATTCTGCAAGTGATTTGTCTGTTCACCGCGGTAGGGATGTATGTGAGCCGCCTCAAGAGCCTGTTTTGCATCGAAACCGGTGATAGCACAACGTCCTTGGTAGGCCACCAACAATTTGCGACGGAACTCGGGCTGTCCGCGACGACGGGCAATGGATGCTGCGACTTTCTGCCGAGCGTCTTCGATGTTGTACGGGTCGAATTGACCAGCCGTAGTTGCAATCTTGGCTGCATCATCTACATCTAATTCAGTCACGAATCGGGGCTCAACCCTCCGACGTATGTAAGAGAATCCGCCCGGTTGCATCCGTGGTTTCAATGGAGTGCCATCGCGGTCCTTGATGAGTTCCGTGATGCTGAATTGAGGTTCTTGTTTCTCCAGATTCCTTATCGTCAATAGGTTTACACTCGGCTTGTCGGTTGCGGTACGGCCGCCTTCATTGAAACCTTTTTCCTCAGGTTGCAAATCTCTAATGAGCTTGTCTACCGTTGCTTTCCTTTCCGAAGACATAGCTGTCTTATCTTCCCAGCCAATGATCTCCGCCATGTGTGAAACGTGCTTCAGGTCTTTCGATATTGAGGCGTAAAGGATTATTGGATTTTCAGGCGATGGTGGTGAGTCCTTTAGTGGCCGATATGCTTGGTAATAGTAGGGTTGCAGAAAATGAGGCTCACCAGGGTGCTCATTCTGGGACGAGAGTATCTCTTCCAGCACGCTCTCAAAGATACCGTTGATGTAGAGTGCCTCTATCACTGGATCATTCCCCCGCCTCCCGCCATTTCCGCCTTGCGCCCACCAAACCAAGCAAAAGGCCGCCGATGAGGAGCAGGTCTGCGGAGGGCGCGCCGGCGAAGCAGCCGCCGCCGGAGGCGTCTTCATCCTCGCCGTTTGTGGTCGTGGTCGTTGTGCCATCCCCGCCGCCCGTCGTTGTGCCGGTGGCGGACGCCTCCACGGTCAGGACGCGTTCCGAAACGGTCGAAAGCTGATCGCTGTAGGCGGTGATGGAGAGGCGGTAGAGGCCGGGAACGAGCGCCGCCGTCTCTGCCGCGGAAAGGCGAACGAAGGCCTGCGGCGGATCGCTTTCCGCGATGTCTGCCTCACCGGTCTTGACGACGTTGCCCGTCGCGGGATCTGACCACACGTAGCGGACGCCCAGTTCTCCGGGGCCGTCCACCGTTGAGCCGACACTGAACTCCTGGCCGATGACGATGCCGCCCACGCCTCCGGTTTCGATGCTGATGGGCTCTGCCGCGCCGAAGTGCCAGTCACCCGGGCTGAAGGGATAGTTCTCATCACGGAACGCCTTGAGTTCGGCGAACTGCGCGGGCGGATCGAATCGCTCCAGGTAGAACGGCCCGTTGCTGATGACCATGAGGCTGCGCTCATCGAACCACGCCTGCGCGGCGCGGTACCGCTCAACGGCCTCCTGCTCCGTCACGAGGGCCTGCCCGCCGATGGTGAGCGCCGCCATGGGCACGAAGCCGTCACGCTCGAACTGCCCAAGCGCGCGGTCGACGGTGCGGGCGTCGCGGTCCTGCACCAGGCTGAGCCAGGGCACGCCGAACCGCTGGGCGGACGTATCGCTGTAGGCGGCGCGGCGCTGGTTGAACACCACGTCATCCATCGCGGCCAGCACCTCCCACGGCATGGTCATGCCGCCGGGCACCGCGTACTCCGCGATGTAATCGTCCACGAAATGCCAGTAATCGACGTAGACCTCGATGCGATTCTCATCCAGTACGCGGAAACCGCGCACGGTGTCAAGCAAGGGCTTGGCGGTTGTTGCGAGGGCGAACTCGACCTGCGACTTCTCCGGCCCGTAGACCATGTCAAAGGTCTGGTAGATGTCATAGACAAGGTCGGCCATCGTGATCTGCTGGCCGTGATGCCACGGGGCATGGAAGAACTTGCTGTAGTCGAACGTGACCTTTGAGGTGGCCTGCACGCCGTCGCCCACGCTCGCCCACTCCCCGGCATCCGCGTCCCAACGCTGAACGTTGGAGGGCACGGGCATCTTTGCGCCCGGCCCCGCCGTTTCTACTTCGTATTCGGCGCGCATGGGGATGGGCAGGCCGGTGAACGGATGGCGTGTCATCGCCGGATCGGCCAGGTTGCGCCACACGTCGGCGCTGTAAACGTCGCCGAAGCCGGAGACCGGGTTCCACGTGCTGCGTTCCGTCCACACCCACAGATGGCCGACGGTGAGCGTGTCCTGTCCCGGCACATACGCCTCTCGGAACGTCCATTGGAGCTTCGGCCCCGCCGCCACGTCCTGCGTCACGCCTTCGATGTTCGAGTTGGCGGGGAACGTCGTCAGGATTGTCGCGAGCCAGACGCGAACGGACTCGTCGACGGACAAACGCGTGACCTCCTGGTACAGCGCGTCACGCTCCTCGCGATTCTGGAAATCACCGCGGAAAATGCGTTGTCCAAGGTCATCGATCCGCGCATTCTCGTACTGCCAGAAGCCGGTCTCCTGCCAGCCGGGCATGTTGCCCAGCCACGGCGCGGTCATCTGGTTGATGGTGGCGGAGTCATAGCGTTCCGCCGCGCCGCGCCCCCATCCCTCCGTGTAGGCGTGCCACTCAAAAAGCTGGGGATCAGTGCTGTAGACGGTGAGGATGGCCGGGGCGAACTGGTGATAGATGGGGGCGATCAGGAATCCCGCCTGCTCCAACTCGGCGCGGATCAGGTCGCCCACCTCGCGGCGCTCATCCTCCACCCGGATGATGAAACGCAGGCGGATCGGCTCGTCGTTGTAGTTCCACGCGTCGTCCACCATCGTTGCGCCCGCCGCCGTCATCGCGTCGGCGATGGCCGCGCGCGCCCGCTCGGGGTCATAGGACAGATCTTGCCGCGCCAGCATCTCCGCAACGACCGTGTAATCAAAGTCGAACGGGTTGACGTGCGTCTGCATGGGGCGGGCGAGTCCCTTGTAGATCTCCTGCGTGATGAACTCGCGATTGACGAGGTGTTGGACTGCGCGACGCACCTCCGGCAGGGAGAACGGGTTGAGCTGTCCCTCCGGCGCGGGCGCCGGGTTGAGGATGAGCGAGATCGTCGATGCTGGCGCCTCGTACAACTCGAGGGCGTCATCACCGCGCAGGGCCTGCGCCGCATCCGTCTTGAGATTGAAGATGTACATGTCCATCTCATCTCGCTGGATCTCCTGCGGCGCGAGGTCAACGTTGAACGAGCGGTAGTGGAGCGTGTCCACGGCCGGGCCGGGCATGTCATGCGGCGGACGGTAATCATCACCGCTCTGGGCGAGCGCCGCGCCGCTCCCGGCCACGAGGCCAGCTACTAGGACAAGGCTGAGTATGAGTGGGAGACGGAGCCTGAGGTTACGCATCGATCTCTCCTCCGTCCCCGTTGTTTGCCCGCCGGCGTCTGCGCGCGTTCAACTGCACCGCGCCGATGATGCCCAGGGCAATCAGTCCCACCAACGCCATGTCTGCCGTCGCGTTGCCCGTGCCACACCCGCCGGCCGCGCCGTTATTGTCCGTTTCGCCGGACTCGATGCGCTCCAGCGCCTCCTGGATGGTGGCCAACGTGTCCGAACTCAGCGCGTTCTTGATGTCCGCGATGTCCGCGGCGGTCTGCTGGAGGTTATCGAAGCCGAACTCATTGTAGAAGGATGCGGTGGCGGAGTTGCCGGACGCGTCGAAAACGGCGACGCTCTGCGGCCCCTCGCCGGCGGTCGGGAAGAAGAGCTGTGTCGTGAACCGCCCCTCATCATTGGACTCGATTGTGGATATGAGGACGCCGCTGACGAGGATGAAGATGTCTTGGTCGGCCTGGAAATTGAACCCCTGGATCGTCACCGTTGTGGCGGACGCGCCGCGCGCCGGTGAGAGAAAGATGGAGGGGCTGGGCATCTGGCGCATCCGCGCAAAGCCGATCTTCTGGTTCGTGCCCTGGAACTCGCCGAGGCGGGTGTCCGGCCACACAAGGTAGACGTCCTCGTTGGTGGCGGCTATTCCCATGTAGTCACCAATGAACTGACCGCCGGGGAATCCGAAGTTGGGGTTGGACGCGGAGTCCGTGACGCGGGAGTTGATGCTGAACGACTCCCCGTTGTCCTCAGACACAGCGTAGTAGATGTGATAGCGAAGGTCGATTCCCGGATCGTCCCGCGTATCCGCCCACATGACGTGGATCTTGCCGTCCGGTGAAACATCAATCGACGGGAAGAACTGGATGCCGGACGTGCGGTCATCGTTGATTCGCAGTGGTGGGCGGCTCCACGTCCGCCCCTCGTCCATGGACCGGATAAACATCACGTCCGCGTCATCGGACGGGTCGCCGGACGGCGCGGCGGAAAATGTCACGTACAGTTCTTCATTCGGCCCGACGGCTATCCGTGAGAAGGCAGACCCCCAGAACCGGTAGAAGCTGCTTCTTGGCGAGAAGCCCAACTCCAGGTAGCTCGCGGCCTGTCGCCCGTCTTCGAAAGTGTCGCCCCCGTCCTCGGACTTCGCGACGTACATCTGCGCCAGCCCTTCAAACGGGCCGTCGTCAGAGGAGTCCATCCACGAAACGTAAACGGTTCCGTCGTCATGCGTCGCCACATAGGACCCCTGCACGATGCGCTTCAGGCTCTCAATGACCTGTCCGCCGGGGATTGCGTCCGGCGATTGCAGAGCCTCGGGATTCTCCTCAATGGTCACCTGCTCCGAGCCGCCGAACTCGAAGACCTGGCGGATCGTGGGGCTGACCACAACGGGGTCAGACCAGCTGATGCCGCCGTCCTCTGAACTGACCACCTCGATGGTGGTCTGAAGAACGGGGTTGCTCAGAAACGCCAGCTCATCCGTGTAGGAGATGCGGTACATCGTGTTGAAGTGGGTGTAGGAGATGTAGATGATGTCCGAGTCCGGGTCATCGGGGTTCGGGCCAACGGCCAGCCACGGCTTGTCCAGGAAGCCGATGGAGACCGTGCCGCGCGTGCGTCCCAACGTATCGATTTCAAATTCGGACGTTACTCCGCTCCTGACGGCAGGAGAGCCTTGCGTCCACGTGAACCCGCCATCGCTGGATGAGCTCAGCGCCATGCTGGAGACAACCGCGGATCCCAACAGGTTGCCGACCGTGAACTCTTCGATGTCAAGGGAGATGAAGGTGTTATAGATGGAACCCTCCCGGTCAAATGCCAGGACCGGATCACCGCCCGCGCCGAGTTCCTCTCGCGGCCTCTTGATCACCGCCGGACCCTCCCACGTCACGCCGCCGTCATAGGTCACGTACATGGTGGTGCCGGGGAAGTTGTAGTCGATCATCCCTGCCACGATGTGATCGGGGTCGTCCGGATCGACGGCCAGATGCGGCTCCGTCTGGATCGGGGCCGCGCTGAAATCTGTGGGGATGAGTATGTTGCGGCTGAAACGCGCCGAGGGGTCACGATAGGGGACGAGAACGCCGCCCTGCGACTCAGGAGCGCCCTGCGCGGAGGCGACGGGGCCTGTCTGTCCCTCGCCGGCGATGCTCTCAGAGTCCGCGTCCAGCCCCTGCGCCATCAGTGAAACGCGCCCGGACAGGTAACGGGCCGCCTGATCCCGAAAGGCGAGCACGTCCGGCGCAAGGTACGGATAATCGGGTGTGAGGATGCCCGGAGAGCCTGTCACCTGCGGCTTGGCTTCCTGCGCCCCGGCAAAGCCTGCCGGAGAAACAGCTAACACGATCACAGAGATAGCCGTTAGTACTAGTAGTCGGGTCAGATTCCGCTGCATGTGCCTAAAACCTCCGTGGCGTTGTCCCGGCGCTTTATGAACGTCTGTGAAAGGTCGGCCCCGGAGTGCAAGTTTGGTCGCGGAACCCGACTCGTATCATAATAGGACTAGCGCCAATTCCGCATCGCTTGCTCACTCTCCAAGTGTCGTTCCGATAGGAGGAACCAGTCAGTGTCACATTCCCTTCGTCGATGGATTGCGCCGCGTTTCGTAGTCCTCACGCTCGCCGTCGCGCTCGGCCTCGTCCTTCTCTTTGCCGGTTGCAACCAGGACGATGAGACCACGCCGCAGGGGACCGTTGAACCGGCAACTCCCACCCCGACGGCAACGCCGCTATCGATTCCTACTGCAATCGCTACGCCTGAGCCAACCGGCGCTCCTGCCACTGCCATACCAACTCAAACGGATGACGACGATGAAACGGAAGCACTTATTCCATCCGATTTGAAGACCTATACGGATGATCTGTACGGCTACACGGTGGAGGTGCCTGAAAACTGGACTGCCACGCGACCGGAAAGCGGCTCAGTGAGCGTTGTCACGCTCTTTGACACGGGCACCGAGGATTTGACGGCTGAAAGCTACGTCCTTTTCTTCGACGATGAGGCGCAGCCGGCTGAAGTTGCTCAACAGCAGCTTGCTCCTCTCGCGGGGCTGAGCGGATTCCGCACCATCACGGAGGCGGACATCACCCTGGATGACGGCACGGAAGCCCATCAGGTGTTCTACGCCTACGGCACGGGCACCAACGAACGCCGCGGCTCGATCACCTTTGTGGCCCGGGGAACGATTGCGATGGGCATCCAGACGCAGGCGCCCCGCACCATCTATGAGCGCAACTTTGACCTGTTGGATTCTATCTCCACCAGCATCCGCGCCGTTGCTCCACAGCCCTTTGACGCGCCGTCCGACGACACCCTTGTCCTTTACCTCGACCGAGGGCCGCTGACCATGGATCCCGGGGTGTCAACGGACGCCCAGTCCTCCCAGTACATTCGCCAGATATTCAGCGGCCTCGTTCGCCTCGATGCAGACCTGATTCCGGAGCCTGACCTCGCCACGTGGGACGTCTCGGGAGACGGCACCGTCTACACGTTCACCATCAAGGACGACGCTCAGTTCCATGACGGCACTCCCGTCACGGCGCAGGACTTCATCTTCTCGTGGGAACGCGCCTTGAACCGCAACCTGCCGCCCGTCGGCGGTAGCGCGGGAAGCTATCTGGATGACATCGTTGGCGCAAAGGCGTATCACGACGGTGAGGCCGATTCCGTCACCGGCCTTCAGGCCGTAGACGATTCAACCCTTGTCGTCACCATCGACGAGGCCAAGAGCTACTTCATCTCCAAGCTTTCGCACCCATCCGCCTACGTTGTGCTGCAATCCAATGTGCCGGAGGTTCCGGACCCTCGCCTCGTTGAAGAGGAGACTGACGGGGATGGAGAGTCGTCAACGGATGATGCCGACGATGAGGATCAGCCCGATCCGTGGTATTACACGGCTATTGGGACCGGGCCGTATCGCCTCGCCCACTACGAGCGGTCCCGAGCGGCGCACCTCACCGCTTTTGAGGGCTACCTTGGCCCGCAGCATGAGATTGGCCACCTGGTGTTCCGCTTCCACGCGGGGCGCTCGACGGCGATGGTTGAAGAGGGATTCATCGACGCAACCACGCGGATCGGATCGGGAGATTATGATTCCCTCGTTGAAGAGGAAAGCCCACTGGTTGAGCACATCACTCAGACAGATGCGCTGAGCCTTCAGTACCTGGCGTTCAATACCGTGACCGGGCCGCGGACGGACCCCGAGTCGCCGTTCACCACAGCGCCGTTCAGTGACCCGAATCTGCGGCGCGCGTTCCTGTGGGCGGTGGATCGGCAAACAATCTTTGAGGAGCACGCCCCTTCAGGCTGGAAGATTGCGCACGGTTTCATGCCGCCCGGCCTCCCCGGCTATGACGAGAACATTGCAGAGATTCGCTATGACCCTGCTGCCGCGAAGCGGCTCTTTGACGGCACCGCGTTCGGACAGCTCGATGAGGATGACCGCGTGATCGTGGTTGCCGGGGGCGGCGATCTCTCTGCAATTGACCGCGCCATCTTTGAGCAATGGCAGGAGAATCTGGGCGTTCGTATTCGGTATCAATCCATTGGGGCCACGTACTTCTACCGACTGCCCCAGGTCGTGGAAGCCGGGTTCGGCATCTACGACTACGGCTGGTTGGCGGACTACCCCGATCCCCATAACTTCCTCGACGTTCTTTTCCATACCGAGTCCCCGAACAATGACGGCAAGGCGGGCTCTACAGCAATCGACGACCTGCTGGAGCAGGCCAGGATCGCCGGAGAGGGGAGACTGGAGCAGTACCGGGAGATTGAACGCAGGATGATCCAGGAGGCCGTCGCGTTCCCACTCTTCTTCGGCAGCGACTACATCCTTGTGTCCGAGCGCGTTGGGAGCCTTTCGCTTGACGCGCAGGGCTTCCTGCGGCTGGAAGACGCCGCGCTAAGCTGAGAAGAGTAGCAGGGCGTTTCCCAAAGACACGCCCATATTGACGAATCAAAAAGGAGAATCCAATGCCTCGCCCGATAGCGCACTTTGAAATCGCAGCCCGGGATGCTCAAACCTTGCAGGCGTTCTACGGGGCGCTGTTTGAATGGGACATCAACGCGGACAATCCAATGTCCTACGGCCTTGTCACCGCGAAGGACGGCGACGAGGGCATCGACGGCGCGATCTACAACCACAACCCGGAGGATGAGAACGACCGCCCCGGCATCCGCCTCTACATGCAGGTGGATGATGCCGACGCCTACGCGGCCCGCGCGGAGGAACTCGGCGGCAAATCCATGGGTCCCGCGCAAGAGGTGCCGGGATTTGGCATCAAAGTGGGCGGCCTCATCGACCCCGAGGGCAACATCATCGGCGTGATCCAGGCGCTGGACGAATAAAGAAAAAACATGGAGGCGACGGCGGGATTCGAACCCACGAATAGGGGATTTGCAGTCCCCCGCCTTAAACCACTTGGCTACGTCGCCCCGGTTCCGGCTAATGCCGCGTCACTGACAGAGTACCCATCATAGCGCCGTTGTCCAGAGCGTGGTGCCGAGGAGGAGATTTGAACTCCTACGAGCTTTCGCCCACTGCCCCCTCAAGACAGCGTGTCTACCAATTCCACCACCTCGGCATGACCGGCCCGCCTTATAGGGGGCGTGTCTCGCCCTGTGACAACGATTTGAGCGCCTGGCGGGCTCTCACGCTGGGAGCGCTGGCAGGAGCGGAGGGATTCGAACCCCCGACCGACGGTTTTGGAGACCGTTGCTCTTCCGGACTGAGCTACGCTCCTGCATCATACGCCACGCAATTATGCCGAGCGCGGCGAAGAGCGTCAAACGATTTCAGCCTCATCAGATACGGATTCTGCCGTATTCTGGCCGCCCCGCGCCTTACCCTCTTCGCCATACAAATGGCACTCCACGGTGCGGTCAGGCTCCACCTGCACCAAGGGAGGTGCAACCACGTCGCACAGCCCTGCCATGAACGCGGGGCAGCGCGGGTGGAAACGGCATCCGCTCGGCACGTTGGCCGGGCTGGGCGCTTCCCCGGGCAGCACGGGTCTCTCCGCGAGCCGATTCGTCGGGTCAGGCTCCGGCACGGCGTCTAACAAACCCTGCGTGTACGGGTGCAGAGGATTGCTGATGAGTTGGGCCGTTGGCCCCTGTTCAACGACACGGCCCAGATACATAACAGCCGCCGTCGGCGCGAAGTGCCGCGCCGTTGCGATGTCATGCGTGATGTAGAGATAGCCGATGCTGTGACGTTCCTGCAACTCGCGCAGCAGCGCCAGGATCTCGGCGCGGCTCGAAGCATCGATCATCGAGACCGGTTCATCGGCAAGGATGTACTCCGGTGTCAGCGTCAATGCCCGCGCGATGCCGACGCGCTGCCGCTGTCCTCCAGAAAGAAGATGGGGGAAACGGTCAAGGAAATCTGACGCCGGCCGCATCCGCACCTCGTCAAGCGCCCATTCAACGCGCTCCAGCCGTTCGGAGGCCGACCCCACGCTATGAATAACGAGCGGCTCCTCAACGATCTGGCGGATGGTCATGTACGGATCGAGGCTGGTGAACGGGTCCTGGAAGATGCCCTGCGCCTGCCGCCGAAATTTCTTAAGCTGGGCCTCCTTGAGAGGCGTTATGTCCTCTCCGTCGAATAGTACGCGCCCCGCCGTCGGCTCCAACAGGCGCAGTGAGACGCGCCCCAGCGTGGTCTTGCCGCATCCGGACTCGCCGACGATAGCGATGGTCTCGCCGCGGTCCAGCGTCATTGAAACGCCGTCCAGCGCCCGCACGGTCGTCGTGCGGAAACCACGCCCGCGCGATTTGAAGTGCATGCCCACGTCTCGAAGATCGAGCATGGGGGCGGCGCTCGTTTCCGGCTGGACAGTCATGATGCGTCCTCGCCCAACAGCCAGCACGCCGCCAAAGACTGACCGCTTGCCGTCGCAAAATCGCCGGGGTCTTCGACACGGCACCTGTCCATCGCGAACTGGCAGCGGGGATGGAATCGGCAGCCCGTTGGTGGATCGGAGAGATCCGGCGGCGCGCCGGGGATGAACTCCAGCGGAGTATCCGAGCGGAGGCGCGGGATGGCCCCCAACAGCTTCTGCGTGTACGGATGGGACGGCGCGCCGAGGATGTCCTCCGACGGGCCGATCTCCACCAGCCGCCCCGCGTACATCACCGCAATCTGGTCGGCCAGATCGCTGGCTAACGCGATGTCGTGGCTGATGAAGATTGACGCGATATCCAGATTGGCCTTGAGTCGCTTGAACAGGTTCATGATCTGCGCCTGCACGCCAACGTCAAGCGCGGAAGTCGGCTCGTCCAACAGAATCAGCGTGGGATCAAGCGCCAGCGCGGAGGCCACGGCGATGCGCTGTTTCATGCCGCCGCTCAGTTCATGCGGATAGCGATTGAACGTCTCAGGCGGCAGCCGCACCATGTCCAGCAACTCGCGCGTGCGTTCGTCCGCCTCCTTGCGTGACTGGCCGCCGCGCGATGTTAGCACTTCTCGAACCTGGTGCCCCACCTTGTAGATGGGGTTAAGGGACTCCGTCGCGCCCTGGAACACCATAGAAATCTGCCGCCAACGCACGCGGTCGCGGAAATCGCCGTCCGAGAGCGCCATGCAGTTCGCGTCGTTGAGCGTTATCTGCCCCTCGAAACGGGACGTGTTGCGCGGCAGCAGGCGCAGCAGGGCGAGCGCGAGGCTCGTCTTGCCGGAGCCGGACTCTCCGACGATGGCAAGGGTCTTTCCTGCTTCAAGGTCGAATGACACGCCGTCCACCGCCCGCACGTCGCCGCGGTCAGCCGCATAGAACAGGCGCAGATCACGCACTGAGAGGAGAGGCGCGCCGCCCGACTGCCGCGCGTTCATGCCGCCGTCTCCCGTAGGCGCGGATTGAGCACCGGCTCCATGGCCAACGCGAGCAGGACGAAAGTCATGGCCGTGATGACGATTAAAATCCCCGGCGGCAGTATCCACCACCAGTAACCGATGAAGATTGCGCCGGTCCGGAAGCCCTGCTCAAGGATCTGCCCCCACGTTGGCAGCGAGGGGTCGCCGAGTCCCAGGAAGCTCAGCCCCGCCTCGGCGAGGATGGCCGCCGGGGTGAAGAAGATCATCTGCGCGACGATGAACGGGGCCATCTGGAAGAACACGTGCCGGAACATGATGCGCCACCGCGACGCGCCAAGCGCCTGCGTGGCCTCCACCAACTGCCCCGACCGCACCTGAAGCACCATTGAGCGGAGGATGATCGTCAGGCCCGGCCAACCGAATATCACGAGTATCGTCATCACCAGCCAGAGTTTCTGGCCGAGCACGAATATCAGGAAGATGAGGATCGGCAGCAGCGGGATGTTCGTCATCACGTCGGACAACCGCTGGATGATGGTGTCCGTCCTGCCGCCGGAGAACCCGCTCAGGATGCCAAAGAACGTGCCGAGGATCGTGGCCGCCACGCTGGTCGATATCCCGATGATGAGCGCGACGGGGAATCCGAACATCAGGCCCGTCGCAAGGTTGCGTCCCTGCGTGTCCGTTCCCATCAACCCGAACACGCCGCCCGCCGCCACGAATCGCACGCTCTCAACGGAATCCCGCGGGTCGTAGGTGATGACGCGAATCGTCGCCGTGTATTCACCCGTCAACGGCGTGAACTCGGCGGCATCGTTGCTCGTGGGCGCGCCGAACAGCGCCGCCTCCAGGTTGCCCTGCATCTCCGCTTCGCTGAGGCGCAGTCCGAACTCCTGCTGGAGGAAGTCGGTCGCTGCGGTCAGCGCGTTGGTGTCTCCCGTCAGGTAGATGCGGCGCTGTTCGTCCGCGAATCGCGTGATAGGCGCCGTCTCGTCGGGGCGCTGTCCGCGCACCACCTCCTGGAGGATGGTTGCCGCGCGTCCGTCAGGCCGCGCAAGCGTCATTGAGATCACGGGAGGCCGGTCATAGAATGTCACCTCGCCAACTGAGACCGAGAGAAATGTGGGCGGCGACTCAGAATCATGATCGAACGTGAACGAGTACAGGCGCGTTGTCGCGGGGCCGGTCTCGACGGTTTGCGTGGGCGTCTCGGCGTCGAAGACGCGGTGACGGGGGGCCTGATCGCCAACGATGTTCGTCCAGGCGGGCGGGGCGGCCTTGGGGTTGTCCGCCCACGCGATGGGGTTGTTCCAGAACCGCAGGCCGAAGTCCAGCGGATAGAAGAACGGCACCAGCAGGGACACGAATACGAGCACGCCCAGCAGGCCGATGCCCAGCCTGCCCGAGCCTGATCGGAGAACGACGCGCAGCGCCTCGCCCGGCCTCATTGCGCCGTATACCTCACGCGCGGATCCAGGACGACGTACAACACTTCAAGCACGAACCGCGCCGCCACGTACATCAGCGTGAACATGAACGTCAGCGCCACGATGACGGCCTCATCCGCCGTTGTGATGGCGTCGAAATAGAGCCGTCCCATCCCGGGCCAGTTGAAGACCGTCTCGGTCAGGATCGCGCCGCCGATGGAGCCGGTCAGCGCGAGGATGATATTCGTTGCGATGGGCGGCGCGGCCACGCGCAGGATATGACGCCGCATCACCTGTCCCTCCGGCAGGCCGCGCGCCCGAGCCGCCGTCACGTGGAACTCCTGCGCCGTGTTCAGCAGCATCGTCCGCACCACGTACGTCCACGCGCCCACGGAGACCAGCACGAGCGTCAGGATGGGCAGCGCCGCGTGCCAGAGTAGGTCCATGAAGCGCAGCAGTTCCCCCTCCGGCGGCGGCGAACTGTACAGTCCGCCGGACGGAAATATCCGCAGTTGGAACGAGAGGACGAGAATCAGCAGGATGCCCGCCCACCACGCGGGCAGGGCGTTCGACGCGGCGGCCAGGTAGGACGCGAGACGGTCGCTCCGCGTGCCCACGCGTGTTGCCAGCTTTGCTCCGAGCCATAACCCGATGATTGCTGTGATGACGAGCGACGTCGTCACCAACATCATCGAGTAGGGCACGCGCTCCAGCACGATGTCTGTCACGCGTGACGAGCCGTCGAAACTGCGTAAGTTGCGTGCCGAGCCAAGGTCCAGCGTGAGCACCCGCCCCACCATCGCGGGCAGGCGCGTGTACCAGGGATCGTCCAGTCCGTAGAACTCCTCAAGGTCGACTCGCCGTTCCCGCAAGGTCTCTTCAAGGCGTTCCGGGTCTCGAATTGTCTCGGCGAGCGCCTGCCGCTGCCCCCGCATCTCCTCGGAGACGATGGCCGTCAACATGCGATCGGAGAATCCGGTCGCGCCAAGTGTGACGACAACCAGCACAAGGACAACAAGAACGACGCCCACCAGGCTGAGGGCGCGCAATCCGAGTGTGTACGCAAGCGCCATTACGAATCAGGTATAAACATCAGGAACCGTCCTACCAGCATACCCCGCCCACCGCGTTCGTCATTCCCGCGAAAGCGGGAATCCAGAATCCCCTCCCCTTGATGGGGGAGGGTTAGGGTGGGGGTGACACCCACTCCGTTCACCCTGAGCCCGTCGAAGGGCCCCCTCCGTCATTCCCGCGAAAGCGGGAATCTGAATCGCATTGCGCACCCAAACCCCGTAACGCCCACCACTCGTCATTCCCGTACTTGACACGGGAATCCAGAGTCCCCTCCCCCTTGATGGGGGAGGGCCAGGGTGGGGGTGGTGGCCCCGCGCCAAACTCACTCCCCAGGAATTATTTGCGATAGTTTACGAGCTTCTTTACGGATCAGTTTCGAAGCCAAGCTCATCTGTCACAGGCGAGTAGTGCATCGTCCACAGGTTCAGTATGTCGCGCCCCAATAGCGACGGCAAAGGCCGGTGTATGTCGTCGTCCGGCAAGATGTCCAACGTGATTTCATACTCCCGGTCGTGCGGGCCGTCGAAGAATATGACTGTAGCCTGTTCTGAGTACGTTGTGACTTCGCCTCCTACACCCAGAGACTGTTTTCGATGGCGCAGTTGGCTATAGTTGAGCCCCATGATTCGGGCAGCACGAGGCGATAGTGTCGTTGTGTCCGCTCCGGTATCTACCAGGAATCGTATATCGGAGTAAAGATTGAAACGCGGAATAACAAGCACTCCGCCGACATACGGACGCCCCTGTGCGTCAAACTTACCTCTCAACATGGAGGATCAAGTTGACTGTGCCATCGTCAATGAAATCAACCAGGGTATTTCTTCGCGGCAATCCTTGTTCGTCAACCAGCCTCAATATGTCGTCTAACGTGGCAGCATGAGCACAGACGCGGCTGTCGTACAGCGCAACCCACTCACCCTTGTACTGCTCGAAGATTTCAGGTTGCGAAAGCAATTCAGCTGTCTCGCTGAATGCCTGCAACTCTCTTTTGACTTGTTCGAGATCCCCCACTATTTCTCGAACTTTGGCATCCACTGTGCCCTCCCTGTCCTTTCCATATTGAGCAACCACTGATGGTGAGGCGGGCTGCAAAGCCCTCCGCTGCACCATCGTACACGGCGTGCCTTATATATGACACGCCCCCCGTTCACCCTGAGCCTGTCGAAGGGCGCCCCCCCATGTGACACCACCATTTGCACCTCCCCGCACACCTGTCCTAAAGTTACCTCACAACAAAGCCATACCCCGGCGGCGAGGGCAGTGTCGACACCCAAGCCGTCACCTATCCCCGGGAGCGCAAAAAAGGAGGGCGCTCCCTGCGAGGGGTGCATCGGCGGCAACGGACCTCTAGTTTCCCGGACAGGAAACCACGACGGGTTTTGCTCGTGGCCACGGGCGGCCAGTGACGGTGGGCTGACGGGGCTCAATAGGGCGGGCGGCAATCGCGGCGCAGCGAGGGTCGTCCGGCGCCAGGTAGCTCCTGGCGCGAATATCTGGAGACCGGAGCGCGGCCTAAAACGGTGGCCGACGCGATGGAACGAAGCTCCCACTGCGCCGAACCGACGACGGTTCCACCAAAGGCTGGAGGCCCGCAGCGCCGATGCACCCCCCAAGACCCCCCAAACCAACAGGAAAGGAGACGCCAAAGCAAACGCCGAAAGGAGAAACCCAATGAGCCGTGGCAGCCGCGCCCGCAGACTCCACTACTTCCGCTCCATCGCCCGCAAAACGAAGCGCGGAGCCAGGAACATGGCCACCATCGAAATCGTGAGAAACATCGTGGTACCGCGCGACAGGAACCAGGGCAAAAGGCTGCCTACCGGCTTGGAGCTAGCCCGCTCCGTGGCGAAACACAGCCGCGTCCCCATGACCAAGCACGAAATCCACGTCCTCGGTCGCCAACTGGACGCCCTCATCCAACGCGCCTCCACCCTCCGTTCGCCCTGAGCCTGTCGAAGGGCGAAACTACCCTGTCATTCGTGAAGAAAGGCACAATGTTGACACGTTATCGCCGCATGCGTAGAGTGCCGTCTACAGGGGTTTCGGCCCCGAAAAAAATCGGCTCCCGCGGGAGCCGGCGTAAAGGAGGGAAGACGGAATGATGCGTTTGTACGCGGAATACGTCACACGGAAGTTCCCTTACGCGCGCCTCGCTGTGGAGAGGACCGGCTGAGCCGCTGAGCGGCGCCAGATCAGCCACCCCAACATAGCGAGGCAAACAGGGCGGTGAGTGGCGCCCGTACAATGCCCGCCGCGCGAAACCACAATGACGGCCGTCAGAATGGCAGAGCGGGTGGAGCAGAAGGAGCGCCCAGGTAAACCGCCCGAAACGCAGTGCGATCGCACGACAGGCCCGGACTTTGAAGGAGTTCGGGCCTGTTGACGTATACGGTTCAGCCAGGAAACGGGCTAGTCGGCGTTGCCGGGAGCCGTGCCGTCCTCGAACGCCGCAATGATCAGGAGCAGAACGATCAGGACAACCCCGATCCACATCAGGGTCTGCGTCATATCAGGGCTGCGCCGTCGGTAAATCATGCCGCGCCGCCCGCGATTGCCGGCACGATGACGATCTCGTCGCCGTCCTTTACCTCCGTCTCAAGCCCGCGCAAGTACATGATGTCGTTGTCATTCAGGAAGATGGAGACGAACGGGTGAATGTCCCCCGTCACGTCGTCCAGCACACGCGCCTTGATGCCCGGGAAGCGCGATTCCAGCACTTCGAGCGCCTCCGTCAACGGGCCGGACGGCACGTCGATGCGATCAACGCCTTCAGTGATGCGCCGCATCGCGGTTGGGACCTTCAAACTTGCAGGCATGCTCGCGCGTTCCGCCTCCCTGTTGATTCTGCCGCGTTTAGTATATCGCCTGCGGAACGGCGCTAGTCGGACTCGGAGTCGAGCCGGAGCGAGGCGGAATTGAGGCAGTAGCGGAGTCCGGTTGGAGCGGGGCCGTCCGGGAAGAGGTGCCCGAGGTGCGCGCCGCATTCGCCGCACATCACCTCCGTGCGGACCATGCCGAACGAGCGGTCCTCCTCTTCCTTGATGACCGCGCCCTCCAGCGGCTCATAGAAGCTCGGCCAGCCGGTGCTGGAGTCGTACTTGGTCTTGGAGCTGAACAGCGGCGTATCGCAGCAGATGCATCGATAGATGCCCGGCTCATGCTCGTTCCAGTAGATGCCGGTGAAGGGCGGCTCCGTCCCCTTTTCCTGCGTCACGTGATACTGCATGTCCGTCAGCTTCTCGCGATACTGTGTGTCGTTCGTGGCTTCCATGTTGATTCCTCCCAAGAGCTCCTACACCCGTAGATCTGCGAGGTACTTCTCCCGGAACTTCGCCACCTTGGGCTCGATGATGACTTGGCAATAGGACGCGCCCGGGTTGCTGCGGAAATACTCCTGGTGGTAGTCCTCCGCCTGGTAGAAGATGTCCAGCGGCTCCACCTGCGTCACGAGCGGGTCTCGATAGAGTCCCTGCTCCACCACGCGCTTGATCGCGGCCTCGGCCTCCGCCTTCTGTTCATCATTGTGGTACAGGATGATGGAGCGGTACTGCGGCCCCACGTCATACCCCTGCCGGTTGAGCGTCGTTGGGTCATGGATCGTGAAGAAGATGTCCAGCAGGTGGCTGAGCGAGACGACTGAGGGGTCAAAGGTGACCTGCGTGACCTCGGCGTGCCCGGTCGTTCCGGTGCAGACCCGCTCGTAGCTCGGGTTCGCCACGTGTCCGCCCGCATAGCCGGAGACGACGCTTTCCACGCCGTTCACCAGCTCATACACGGCCTCCAGACACCAGAAGCACCCGCCGCCAAGCGTGGCCGTTTGCAGCTGCTTTCCGCTGTCTCCGCTCCCATTCACCATGTCAATTGTCCTTTCGCGCCGGTGTCCACGGACTGTTGATCTGTTCGTTGGTATCTATATCCATGATACGAATCCGCGGAAACGGCGAGAGGCCTGGCGCCTCCTCAAGCGCGGAGTTCGGCGAGAAGGTCGCCGTGCTCCTTGCTCCCCTCTTCCAATGCGGCGATTATCGCAGTCACAAGCTGCCGCGCCGACTCAGCGCTGAGCTCCACGGCGATGCGATCTCCCAATCCGCCCTTCTCATTGACGAAGTCGATGTTGACGCTGTGCTCCATGAACGCGTGGGCGGGATGGTCATAGCACACGTTCGCCTTGGTGAGCGGTATCCATCCGTCCGCGGACTTTCCGCTGCCGCTCACTTCTGCCGTCTGAACTATCCAGCTGCACATGTCGGTTGCCCTCACCCCAACCCTCTCCCGGCGGGAGAGGGGATGCGTTGGTCTGTTGCTCTACGCGGCCAGGTGCTCCTCGAAGAAGCGGAACAGCTTCTCCCACCCGTCCAGCGCCTGCTCAATGCGGTAGTTCGGACGGTCATAGTAGAAGAAGCCGTGCCCCGCGCCGTCGTAGCGGTGGAACTCATAGTTCTTCCCGTGTTGCTTCAAGGCCTCTTCCAGCGCGTTCACGTGGGCCGGCGTCGGATTCATGTCGTCGTTGCCGAACAGCCCGAGAATCGGAGCGCTCAGGTTCGGTGTGTAGTCGATTGGCGCGACGGGCATCTTCTCCGACTTCTCGTCGTCGGACATGACGACGCGGCCGCCCCAGCAGTTCACGACGGCGTCGAAACCGCCCGCGCAGCCTGCCAGATAAGCCTGTCTTCCGCCGGAGCACGTGCCGAACACGCCGACCTTGCCGTTGGTCTGCGGCAGGGAGCGCAGGAACTGCATCGAGCCCTGGATATCGCCGACGGCCTGATCGTCCGCCACGCCGCCCGCGGCGCGGACGGCGGCGGCGACGTCATCCGGGCTGCCGGACCCTTCGCGCTCGTAGAGGTTCGGGGAGATTGCCAAATAACCGTGATGGGCGAACTTGCGGGTCGCCTCCCGGTACCACTCATCCCAGCCCGGCGCGTGGTGAATCAGTACCACACCCGGAAACGGCCCGGGGCCGAGCGGCCGCGCGTAATACGCCGCGATCTCATCGCTGTTGTAACCCTTAATCGTCGTGATCTCCGCAATCATGCCCTCGTAGTCAGCCATGTAGCACCCCCACCTACTCTTCCTGAATTTCCTGCGCCTGTCCTCCACCATTGGCCGAGACAGCCGCCCGCTCATGTTGCCCCTTTTGCCCATGACCACGCAAGGCGCGGCGCTGTTCTCTCCCTGACCAAAAGAGCATTTCATTCAGTTAGCATGATATTTTCATGCAGATATCATGCTATTATCAGTACATGGCTAATCTACAGGTGAGAAACATACCGGAGGATCTTCACGAGCGGCTGCGCCGCCACGCGCGGGAGGAAAACTCCACTATGAGCGCGTTCGTGCTCGCCGCCGTGGAACGCGAGCTGAAACGCCGGGAGTGGCGGGAGCATTGGGAGAAGATGCCCACGACGGATCTGGGCGTGAGCGCGGCGACCCTGATTGAAGAAGCGCGCGCTGAGCGCGAAGCGCAATGGGCGGAGCGGGAATTCAATCTCGGTGAGTGACTACGTTGTTGATGCGTCCGTAGCGGTCGAATATCTTCTGAAGACTCCCCTCGGCGTAGGGGTGGCAGGCACGCTTGACAGCAATTCGTTGGTTGCGCCCGAACTGATTGACGCGGAAGTCCTGTCGGCTCTGCGGCGACGCGTATTGAGCGGGTTTCTGGAAGAGGAGCGCGCGCAACTGGCTATTCGGGCTCTGCTCGTATGGCCGATTGAACGGCTCTCTCACCGTTCCCTTGCGTCGTTGGCTTGGGAGCACTACCACAACGTCACTGCTTATGACGCCATGTATGTTGCAGCTGCCCGTGCCCGGGGAATTCCCCTGCTGACTGCCGACGGACCACTCTCACGCGCGTCGGGTCTCGGAATCGCCGTGCAGAACGTCCGCCTGCGATGATTGGGGTGCTGTTGGGTTAGACTCAGTTTGTGTTGCGTAACACTGCTGCGGCAAATCTGCCGTCCGGCCGGGAGGGGCTATGACGACCGAATACAAGGTGATCGGCAAATCCGTCCGCGCAGTCGATGGACCGGACAAGGTCACCGGTCGCGCTCGTTATGCGCTTGATGTCGCGCCGCCGAACGCGCTTTGGCTCAAATATCTGCGCTCACCCGTCCCGCATGCCCGCGTAACAAATATCGACGCGTCTCGCGCCCTCGCGCTGCCCGGTGTCCACGGCGTGCTCACCGGCGATGATGTTCCTGATATCCGCGCGGGAAACCTCTATGTGGATGAGCCGATCCTGGCGTCTGCGGACCGTGTGCGATTCATCGGCGACAAGGTCGCTGCCGTCGTCGCGGAGGACGCAGACATCGCAGACGCTGCCCTCGCCCTCATCGACGTCACCTATGAGGAACTTCCGGCCCTGCTTGACCCCGAGGAGGCCGCCAAACCTGACGCCATCCTGCTCCATCCGGAATACAACGATTACCGCGGCGTCGAGCAGCTTGAGGAACTGAGCAACAACTACGGGCGCATGGTGCATGAATGGGGCAATATAGAGGCCGCGTTCCGTGAAGCGGACGTCATCATCGAGCGTGAGTTCCGCACTCCTCGCGTCCACCAAGCATATCTTGAGCCGCACGCCTGCGTCGTCGACGTTGACGAGCAAGGGCGCGCCCATATCTGGATGTCATGCCAGATGCCAACAGGACGCCGTCCCCACCTTGCCCGCGTGATGGGCCTCCCGCGAGAAGACGTGATCATCCATCCCGTTCCTCTTGGAGGATCGTTCGGCGGCAAGATGGACCCGACGGGCGTGGTCGTTGGCTATTTCCTCGCCAAGCAGACGGGACGACCCGTCAAGTGGGTCATGGACTACGCGGAGGAGTTCTCCGCCATGAATCCACGGCATCCGTCTGTGGTGCGGGTGCGGGTTGGCGCGCGGAATGACGGCATGATCATCGCGTGGGACGCGGAGGGGTTCTTTGCGACGGGCGCCTACGCAGCCTACGCCCCCGTTCCCGCGTACGGCGGCCTCCTGCGGACCTCCATGGTGGAGCCGTACCGTGTTGAAAACGTCCGCATCATCTCAAACCAGGTCTATACGAACACCGTTCCATGCGGTTACTTCCGCGGCCCCGGCCTCATGCAGTCCGTTTTCGCTTCTGAGTCCGTCATCGATGAGTTGGCCGCCCGGCTGGACCTTGATCCATACGACCTAAGGCTCCGCAACATCGTTCGATCCTCCAGTGAGGCGCACCCGGACCGAGGGTGGAGCCCTGTCACCCGGCCAGGTCTGCCGGGCTACCAGGCTTTGCGAGCCGAGGAGATTCTACGCGCCGCTGCGGAGGCGGCAGAGTACTCACGGCCGCCGCTGCCAAACGTTGGGCGCGGCATCGCTCTGCATGGCCAGAGTGATACGGGATTCGATTCACCGGCCGCCGTGACGATCCACCCCGATGGCCGCGTTGTCGTCAACACCATGACCTACGATCCCGGCGTTGGCACGGGCACCATCCTCGCCCAGATCGTTGCCGAGGAACTCGGCCTGCCCATCGAGCGCGTCACCGTTGAGGCGTGGTCGACGGAGGCCGGCGTGCGCGACTGGGGCATCGGTGGTCAGCGAGGTGCGCGTGTCTCAAGCCGCGCCGCGTTTGAGGCCAGCCAGGAGGCAAAGCGCAACCTCCGCCGATTAGCCGCGGAGTTCTACGGTTGGACGGAGGAATCGATCAAGTTCGAGGACGGCAATGTCTCCGGCGAGGGCCGCGCCGCCGCCGTTCCGCTGGAGGAGATTGCCGCGCGGGCAGGGGAGCCGGTGGGCGGTCAGGTCAGCGTGGATGAGGGCGACAGCAGCCCCTACATCTCGTTTGGCGCTCACATTGCAGAGGTGAGGGTCGACCCGGAGACGGGCAAGATAACGCTGCTGCGCTATACCGCCGCGCATGAGACGGGGCGCGTTCTGAATCCGATGGGATTCGTGGGGCAGATCGAGGGCGGATCCGTGCAGGGCATCGGCCACGCGCTGTCCGAGGAGCTTGTGGAGCAGGACGGCAGCATCACCAATCCCTCATTTGCCGACTACAAACTGCAGACACAGCAGGACGGCGCGCGAATGAACGTTGTGGTGCTGGAGTCTGAGACCGGCCACGGCCCCTACCAGGTGCGCGGGATTGGCGACACCCCCATCGTTCTGTCATCGCCAGCCATCGCCAACGCGGTCGCTGCTGCCTCAGGCGCGCGCATCCATCAACTCCCCATCACGGCAGAGAAGGTATACCGGGCGATTAACGACTCCGGCTAGACGGCGGGTACTGCCCGCTCAGCCTGACCGGAGTTTCGGGGTCTGTCCATCTTTGACATGCGCATCCGGTCTTATTAGGTTGGCGAAATGGATGGGGACCGGGGAATCGAGCCAATGGTTGATGAAAAAGCGCGTGGAACTCTACGTGTACTGCTCATCGCCATGCCCGTCTTTGTGATAGCCCTCCTCGCCGCGTGCGGAGAGCCGCTGCCGACACATACACCCGTGGTCACTCCTACTGAAACACCCGGCCCCTCACCAACACCAGCGCCGACCGAAACAGCCGCGCCAGCCCCCACTCACACTGCCGCCCCAACAGCCACACAAGTGCCGCCACCACCCACCCCCACCGGAACGCCAATTCCCACGCCAACGCTCGTGCCCACTCCAACAGCAACTCCCAGACCGGTTGACATGCCCGCGCTGGAAGCTTTGTACAGGGCGACAGACGGAGACAACTGGATCCACAATGATAATTGGCTGACCGATGCCCCTCTTGGCGAGTGGTACGGCGTGACTGCGGATGATATGGAGCGCGTCACCGTTTTAGCCTTGACAGAAAATGAACTGGATGGAGAGATACCGCCTGAATTGGGCAATTTGACGGGCCTGACAAAGTTGGACCTCGCGGAGAACCAATTGAGGGGTGCAATGCCGCCTGAATTGGGCAACTTAACCAACCTGAAAGTATTGGGCCTTTCAGATAATGAGTTGAGTGGTACGCTGCCGGCTGAATTAGGCAACTTAACCAATCTGAACGCCTTGATGCTGCGAAACAACCAGTTGAGTGGAGAGATTCCGGCTGAGTTGGCAAACCTAATCAACTTGACATTGGTACTAATCCTCGATAGCGGGTTGAGCGGGTGCCGACCACACAGTTGGGGCAGCGCAGCATCAGACGACTTTTTGGAAATCCAGGTCCCGTTCTGCTAGGCCGGTTGCGTCCGTATAGTATCTGGGACGGATGCGCACTCGTGATCCAGAACCAAACGAACGCAAGGAGCAAATAACCCATGAAAGCAGTCCAGATCAACGAGTATGGCGGGCCGGAGGTGCTTGAGTACGCGGATGTTGATGATCCCGCCGCGGGGCCGGGCGAGGCCGTTGTTCAACTCGCCGCCTCCGGCGCGACGATCTCCACGTTACTGTTGTAGTCGGAGAGCACGATCACGATTTGGGTTGTGATGCTGTCCGCGTCATCGGCCCCTTGCTCAGAGAGAACTTCAACCTTACGAACCAGGTAATCGTCGACGCCGATCCAATACGAGACTTCACCCTCCGTGTCGAAGAGACCCTGACCTTCTACCAACTCCACCAGGTCCGGGCCAGACATTGTTGCTCGCAGATGGTAGACTCTTTCGCCTTCGAGAGACTGCACTCCCACCAACTCAAACCGTGCCGCGCTATCAGCTGGGAAGTCGGTATTGAATGCCGGGGCCGCCAGGAAGTCGTGGAGAGAGTTAGTGGCGTCAATGTTGGCTTCCCATTCACCCGTCAACGGGTTCTTGATATACGACTCAACTCCTATCGAAATGAACTCCAGCTCAACAGTAAAGCCCTGGGTCTTGACTGCCATCGTTGCCTGAGTTCGATCCGGGAGCTGGAAATCTCCTGATACATGGATTTCTGCGGTAAAGCCACTCTCACCGTCGAATGCGCTGGTTGTATCCATCTCCAAATGACCGGATTGGACAGTTTTCATCGCAGCGGTTGTCTCGCGAAGAATTTCAACGGCTGATGGTAACGCGGGAGTCGCAGTTGGGGCAGCAGAAGGCGTGTTTGTCGGAACGGGTGTTGAAACAGAAATGATGAATGGTGTTGGCGCGAATTGTGGGGTCTGCACGGGAGCAGCAGTTGGCTCAGGGGAACCGCCCTCACACGCCGCAATCGTGACTGCCAAGCCGGCCAGCAAAGCGAAGCTTGCCAGTAGTCGGATAACTCCTGATACCGTCATACTCCGTAGAATACAGATTTCCGGAAGGAATGGAGCACTGAAATGAAAGCAGTCCAGATCAGCGAATACGGGGGCCCCGAGGTCCTGAAGTATGAGGATGTAGAAGAGCCCACGGCGGGGCCGGGCGAGGCCGTCGTGCAGCTAGCCGCCTCCGGCATCAATTACATGGACGTGTACGGGCGCACGGGGCTATATGGGCAGGGGCCCCTGCCGACGATCCTCGGCGGCGAGGGCGCGGGCACCGTCGTTGAGGTTGGGACGGACGTGACGATGCCGTCGGTCGGTGATGTTGTCGCCTACACCGGCGCGTCGCGCTCGTACGCGGAGCGCGTTGTCGTTCCTGCGGATCGACTCATCGTGCTGCCGCAGGGGATCACAGCGGAGCAGGGCGCGGCGGCGATGCTGCAAGGGATGACGGCGCACTATCTGTCCCATTCCACGTATCCGCTTGGCCCGGATGATACGGCGCTGGTTCACGCAGGCGCGGGGGGCGTCGGACTGCTGCTGATCCAGATGGCCAAGATGCGCGGCGCAACGGTCATCACGACGGTCTCAACAGAGGAGAAAGCGGAGCTCGCGCGAGAAGCGGGGGCGGACCACGTGGTTCTGTACACGCAGGAGGATTTCCACGAGGCCGTCATGCGCATCACGGACAGCGCGGGCTGCCAGGTGGCCTACGATTCCGTCGGCGCGACGACATACGAGGGTTCAATGGCCAGCCTTGCGATTCGTGGATGCCTGGTCATGTACGGCCAATCCAGCGGCGTTGTGCCGCCGATCGCGCCGCTCGCATTGAACGCCAAGTCGCTTTTCCTGACGAGGCCCTCTTTGTTCAACTACACGCTCACACGAGACGAGCTGGAGTGGCGCGCAGGGAACGTGCTGGGCTGGATCGCGGACGGCAAGCTGTCTTTGCGGATCACAGAGCGATTTCCATTGCAGGACGCTGCTGAGGCGCATCGCCGCCTCGAATCCCGCCAAACAACGGGCAAGCTGCTGCTGATACCGTAATCGTCATACCCGTGCTTGACGCGGGAATCCACCTAACGCATGAACACCGAAGAACTCATCATCTCGGCGGCGCGTATCGCGGGGGCGCTGCTTGTCCTGCGATGGGCATTCGCGGGGTCGATCGCCGCCATCCTGATCGATTTCTCGGACCTGTTTATGATGAACCTGCTCGATCTGGGCGGCGTTCGCAACTACCAGGCGCTCGATAAGTGGCTCGACCTGGTCTACATGGCAACGTTCCTGTGGGTAGCCCTCAGGTGGGAGGGCCCGCCGCGCGTCATTGCGATTGGACTGTTCGCCTTTCGCATCGTTGGGGTCCTTGTCTTTGAGGTCGTCGGGGATAGGTGGGTGCTGCTGTTCTTCCCGAACGTCTTTGAGTTCTGGTTTGTCTTCGTGGCGGGGGCGATGCTATTCGCACCGAATTATGAACTGACGTGGCGGCGCTCGATTTTGTGGCTGATTCCACTCACGGCGCTCAAGGAGTTCCAGGAATACGCGCTGCACGGCGCGCGGTGGCTGGACAACTACGTCGCGGTGGATGTTGTCGTGGACGCGTGGAAGTGGGTGACGGGAAGGGAGTAGGCGCCGCTTGTGACTCACCGCCGCCGCGCCTACACTAACTAGCAGGGGCTAAGAGGGAGCGCATTCGGTTCATGTCCACATCAGTCATTCACGTCAAGGGCGCGCGTGAGCACAGCCTCAAGAACATTGACGTGACCATTCCACGAGACAAGCTCGTGGTCATCACCGGCGTCTCCGGCTCCGGCAAGAGTTCACTCGCGTTCGACACTCTCTACGCCGAGGGGCAGAGGCGTTATGTCGAGTCGCTTTCCGCTTACGCCCGGCAGTTCCTCGGCCTCATGGAGAAGCCGGACGTTGACTATATCGAGGGGCTGTCTCCCGCCATCTCCATCGACCAAAAGGGCGTTTCGCATAATCCGCGCTCTACGGTCGGCACCGTCACGGAGATATATGACTATCTCCGCCTGCTGTACGCCCGCATCGGCCATCCGTTCTGCTACCAATGTGGACTTCCCATCGAGAGCCAGACCGTCCAACAGATTGTAGATGCCATCCTGAACTCTGAGCAGGGAAAGCGCATCATGTTGCTCGCTCCGTTGGTGCGCCGCAAGAAGGGTGAGCATTACGGCCTGCTGGATGAGGCGCGGCGCGGCGGCTTCGTCCGCGTCCGTGTGAACGGCGAGATCCATGACATTTCTGAGGATATTCGGCTTAACAAGCAGCAGTGGCACACGATTGAGGTTGTCGTCGACAGGCTTGTTATTCCCGAGGAACGGGGTGAGATTCGCAGCCGCGTTACCGACTCCGTCGAAACGTCGCTACGGCTTGGTCAGGGAGTCGTGCAGACTCTTGATGCGGACTCCGGCGAGGAAGAGCTGTACAGCGAACAGTTCGCGTGCGTACCGTGCGGCATTTCGCTGGGTGAAATAGCGCCGCGCACATTCTCGTTCAACAGCCCCCACGGCGCGTGCCCGGAATGCACGGGCATCGGCTACAAGCTCGTTATTGATCCTGAACTGGTGATTCCGAATAAGGACATCGCGCTGTCCGAGGGAGCCGTTTTGCCGTGGGCGCGCTCGGGCACGATGGCCGGCTGGTACGCGTCCATGCTTGCGTCGGCAACATCCATGGTTGGCGCAGACATGAATGCACCCGTGCGCGAGCTATCTCCGGACCAGCTTGATTTTGTACTGTATGGCCCGGATTCAGGGACGACGGTGGAGAGGATACAGGTGCGGCATCGAACCCGCAGCGGCCGCATTGTCCGCTATGGCGCGCGGTTTGAGGGAGTGATTCCCAACCTGACACGCCGTCACCGCGAGACGGAGTCCGATAATCAGCGGCAGGAGATCGAGCGGTTCATGGCGCGCCGCCCCTGCGCCGCATGCGGGGGAAAGCGGCTGCGCCCTGAGGCGCTTGCCGTCCGTGTTGACGACAAGACAATCGTGGAGGCGACGGAGCAGAGCATCGACCGCGCTCTTGAGTGGGTGCAGCGGCTTGCGGACACGGAGAACGGCCCGCTGAACAACCGCGAGTCCACCATCGCGCGGCAGATTCTGAAAGAAATCTCGGCGCGGCTTGAGTTCCTGGTCAACGTGGGGCTGGAATACCTGACCCTGGACAGGACTGCTGGAACTCTCTCGGGTGGGGAGGGGCAGCGCATTCGCCTCGCGACGCAGATCGGCAGCGGTCTTATGGGCGTCGTGTATATCTGTGATGAGCCGTCCATCGGCCTCCATCCCGTCGACAATGCCCGACTGATTGAGACGCTGAAGGGGCTGCGCGACCTTGGCAACACCGTCATCGTCGTTGAGCACGACGAGGCCGTTATGCGCGCGTCCGACCACATCATCGACATGGGGCCGGGCGCAGGTGAGCACGGCGGCGAGGTTGTCGTAACCGGCACGCTGGATGACGTGGCCGCAGCCGAGAGATCGATAACAGGCGCTTATCTCAGCGGCCGCCGTGAGATTCCTATGAGAGAGGCGCGGCGTGAGCCGCAGGATGGCCGTGAATTGCTGATCCGCGGCGCGCGCGCCAATAATCTGCGCAATCTTGATATCCGTATCCCGCTTGGCCTGCTCACATGCGTGACGGGCGTTTCCGGCTCGGGGAAATCCACGCTCGTGTATGAAGTGCTGTTCAAGCGCCTTGCCCAGACGCTGTACAACGCCAAAGATATCCCGGGCGCGTCCGACGGCGTGGATGGTCTAGATCTCATTGATAAGGTCGTGAACATCGATCAGTCGCCCATCGGACGCACGCCGCGCTCCAACCCGGCAACGTACACCGGAGCGTTTACGCCGATCCGCGAGCTTTTCGCGAGCCTGCCGGAATCCCGCGTACGCGGATATAAGCCCGGCCGTTTCTCATTCAACGTGAAGGGTGGGCGTTGCGAGGAATGCAAGGGCGAGGGCTATCAGCTGATTGAGATGCAGTTCCTGCCGGATGTGACCGTTCCGTGTGATACGTGCAAGGGCGCGCGTTACAACCGCGAAGCACTGGAGATCACCTTCAAGGGCTACAGCATCGGTGATGTCCTGAACTTGACGCTCGATCAGGCCGTCGAGGTCTTTGAGTCCATCCCGCGCATCGCCAACAAATTCAAAACGATGCAGGACGTCGGACTGGGCTACATGCGCCTTGGACAGCCCGCGACGACTCTCTCCGGCGGAGAGGCGCAGCGCGTCAAACTGTCCGCCGAGCTCTCCAAGAGGGCGACGGGCAAGACGCTTTATATCCTCGATGAGCCGACTACAGGACTGTCTTTCTCCGATGCCGAGATGCTGCTCGCGGTGCTGCACCGGCTTGTGGACGGCGGCAACTCCGTGCTTCTTATCGAGCATCATCTGGACATGATCAAGAACGCCGACTGGATCATCGATCTCGGACCGGGACCCGGCGAACGCGGCGGGGAGTTGGTCGCTGAAGGGACGCCGGAGGAGATTGCGCTTGCTGGTGACAGCTACACCGGCGACTTTCTGCGAGAGGCGCTTGGCATCACCGAAGCGGCACGGAACGGCAACGGACGCAAACCCGCCCGCGCGCCGCGCCGCAACGGCAAGTCTAAAAAACCGGACAAACCCGCCGGCAAGCGCATCGCTCGTTCTCCACGCCGACAACGCGCGGGCGCGGCGGCGGATACAACGTAGCTGCCCATGCCTGAAGCCGCCGGGCCTGAGGTCGCGACCGGAGCGTCACTCCTTGACGAACTGATCCTGACGTACATGCCGGAAAACCTGCCGTGGTGGATCGCATGGCCGTTCGCGGCTCTTGGCCTCGCGCTCTGCTTGCTCAGTTACTACGCCTATCGACTGGTGATTGCGCTCGCTGCGGGTGTGTCCGGCGGCGGAGTGGTCGTTATTGCCGGTCCTGAGCTGCTTGCGCTGGAGGGAACGGCGCTGCTGACGACGGCGGGCGGCGCGGGGATGATCCTGCTTGTGCTTGGATCAGTCTTCTATCGCGCGTCCGTTTTCGTGATCGGCGCGGGAATAGGCTTCGGAATCGGTGTCGTCTTTTGGTTCCTGGTATCCGGTGACGTAGAGCCGGGCGGCGCGGTACTGACGCTCAGCGGATGGAATCGATTCCAGATATTCGTCGGCTCGCTCATACCCGCGATTGTCAACGGCATCATCTTCCTGAACTGGGAGCGTCGGTTGATGACGTTGAGCGCCGTGATCATCGGCGCGGCCCTCATGCTGTTTGGCCTTCGTTACAGCGGGCTGCCGCTGGGCGTCCGTGAATGGACGCCGTTGCTGGCGGGCGCGGCTATTACTGCCGGCCTCTGGCTCAGCTTAAGGAGTCGGAGTGAACGGCCGGACGAGCCGGATGAGCCTGACTACTCCTACACGTATCTGTGACCACCACAGCGCCTCCACGCATCCTGCTGGGATCCACGAACCCCGCCAAGATTGACCGACTCCGCGAGTGCCTTGAGGGCTGGGCGTTCGACTTCATAACTATCGATGAACTGCCGCCGCACGAGCCGCCTGAGGAGATAGGCGGCACGCACATTGAGATTGCCAAGGCAAAGGCGCTCGCGTGGGCGCAAACCAGCGGCGGTCTGGCAATAGCCTCCGACGGCGGCATTGATATTCCCGCTCTGGATCCGAACTGGGACAGCCTGCTGACGCGGCGCGCGGCGGGGGAGGATGCCACAGACGAGGGACACATCGAGCATCTGCTAGCCCTGATGGCGCACCTGGAATCGGATGCTGATCGAGAAGCTACATGGAACGAAGCCCTTGCGATAGCTTCACCGTCCGGCATCGCGCAAACGTGGGAGGTGACGGGCCCGACAGGCATCATACAGAATGAGCCATCAACCAAGCGTATTGAGGGTTTCTGGCTCGCCGGCCTGTGGCTCTTCCCTGAAATAGGCAAGACCTACACGGAACTGACCAAAGATGAACTCGCACACATGGGAGACCCCTGGCTCAATCTGAAATCCCAAACACAAGTGTGGCTTGCTGACGGCGGGTATGAAACCCTCCGTTCGCCCTGAGCCTGGCGAAGGGCGAATATCCCTGCTGTCATTCTGAGCGCAGCGAAGAATCCAAGAACTCTGTTTCCAAAGGCAAGGATGGTCGGGTAATCAACTCTTCAGATTCTTCACTCCGCTATCGCTCAGTTCAGAATGACAATTGCGGACTCCTCTCACTCCGGCAATCGTGCCGAATCCTCTCGCACCGCCACCAACCCATCCCGCTCCAGGGCGGTCAGCAGTCCCCGCAGCCATGCGCCGTGCTCATCGGCGGCGTATTCATCCCTCACACGCGGCCCCAGTTCATCCAGCGGCATCGCGCCGTTGGCGTGGTTGCGCAGGGCTTCAACGATGCGGCCGCGGTAGTAGCGAGTCGTGCCGATCCAGCCTTGTTGTGATTGCCGAGGGCGTTCGGCGACCTTGAGCGACGGCAACGTACTGGAAAGCTGTGCGTATTGGATTCCCGGCTCGTTTGCGCCATCAAAGAGCGGCCTTGCAGCGCAGAGGTCGTTCACGGGGCACTCACCGCATTTGGGGCGACGTGCTGAGCAGACAGTCGCGCCCAGATCCATCAAAGCTTGGTGCCATGCCGATGCCTGCGCTCCGTCACGCGGGACTGCCGTCTCCGCCAACGTCCACCCCCCGTCGGCGTCAATATCGCCGTGGCCGGTTATCACCCTGCCCAGCACGCGGCGGATGTTGGTGTCCATCACGGCGACGGGTCGACGAAAGGCAAAACACGCGATTGCCGACGCGGTGTAGCGACCTATGCCGGGGAGTTTTTGAAGGCTCACGGTGTTCCGGGGGACATTGCCGCCGTGTTCGTCAACGATGGTCCGGGCCGCGCGCTGCAGGTTGATCGCCCGGCGGTTGTAGCCCATCCCGCTCCATGCACGGATTACGTCTGCGACAGGCGAATTCGCCAGCGACTGTAGTGTCGGAAACCTCTCAAGGAATGCTGAGTACACCGGGAGCACGCGACCGACGCCCGTCTGCTGCAACATGAACTCCGCCACCATGGCGTGGTAGGGATCGTTCGTCCTGCGCCACGGCAGGTCTCGGCCATGCCTGCGATACCACGCCAGCAGGCGCCGCCGCAGTTTGGTCAACGTGGGGCTAGTCATAGCCGAGTTTGTGCAGGTCATCCTCCGAGAAGCCGAGGTGGTGGGCAAGTTCGTGGAGCACCGTCTTGCGTATCTCCTCGACGGTCTCCTCGGGAGTGAGTCGCAGCGCCTCAAGCGGCTTCTGGAAGATGGTGATCTTATCCGGCGCGACCATGTTGTAACCCTCTCCGCGATCCGTCAAAGCAACGCCCTCGTACAGCCCAAGCAGGCCGTATCGGTCACGAATGTCGTTGTCATCCATCTGTTCCGGGGAGGGCCAATCCTGGATGACGATGGCGAGATTATCCAGTCCCGCCTCGATCTCCGGCGGCAGCGAATCCAGCGCCTGCCCGACCAAGTCCTCGAATTGCTCAGTATCCATACCTAGACGGTACCACCTCCGTCATTCACCCCCACCCCCAAAAGTGCTATCGTGTACATGCTGGTATCGACACAAGCGTATGAGTCCCTGCAGTGGTGGCGGGAGCTGTTCGAAGGAGTGGGGCAATGACAGAAGGGCAGACGATACCCAAGCCGGTTCCGTTTCCGGACCAGGTCACAGGGCCGTTCTGGGAGGCTACTAAAGAGGGCCGCCTGACCGTCCAAAGATGCATAACGTGTGGCGACCGCTTCTTCTACCCGCGCGAGCGTTGCCCCATCTGCCTCTCCGACAATCTTGAGTGGGTCACCGTCAGCGGCAAGGGGCGCATCTACAGCTTCATCGTCGTGCGGCAGCCCGGCCACCCCGGGTTCAATGAGGATGTTCCGTATATCTACGCCATCATTACGCTGGATGAGGATGTTCGCATGAACGGGAACGTCAAGGGCATCGACATCGAACAATGTGAGATCGATATGCCGGTGGAGGTATACTTCGAGGAGCGCGGCGACCAGATGCTGCCGCAGTGGAAGCCCCTCGGCGCGCCTGACCCAAGCTAGGGTCTCACCTCGATTGCGACTTGACCCGATTCAGTCCGCAGATACTGTACGCCCGCGCCGCAGGTGTAGACGTGCCAATCGTAGGTGGTCGTAGCTGACTTGCCCCTGCAGGAATTCCCACGCAGGTCGCAGAAACTCGTCACCACAGACATCAAATGCCCTCTCGATTTCCTGCATCGTAGCGGCGTCCGGCATCAGGTGGGACAGCTCCAGCGAATCGTCCTGCTCCGCGATGCGTTCGATGTGGCCGATAACCGTCGTGAGCGCAATGCCCCTTTTCTCAGCGATCTCCATGACTGACAGACCCTGAGACAGAAGCTCGCGTGTCTCACGATATGTAGCTCCCCGCCGTCGCTCAGGTCGCGTTCGCGTTGCTGGCTCTTCAGGTTCCTCTAGCACCGGCCGTCCGTGAGTCTCAACATAAGCCCGTATGACCGCAATGAAATCGGCCCCGTACTGCTCCAGCTTGGCTGATGCTACTCCACTGATGCGCGAGAACTCATCATCGCTCTGTGGAAAACGCGCCGCCATCTGCTTGAGAGAGACATCGCTAAAGACCACAAACGCCGGCACATCCTTCTCGTCCGCCAGCCGTCGGCGCAGTACACGCAGTTCCTCGAACAGTCGCTCGTCAAACTGCATATCGGTGGAGGATTGTCTGAGATCGGTAACCGCTCTGGCTGAGCCGCCGTCCAGTGGGCGGAGCAGGGAAATCGACTGTCTCTCCTGCAGGAACTCCCGTCCCGCAGCAGTCATTGCCAGGACAGGGTACCTCTCGCCAAAGGTGGTCAGTAGTCCCCGCGATACCAACTGTCCGACTATCTCCCTGAGTTCGGAGGTGCCGGAATCCCTTGCGATTCCGTAGACACTTAACTTGTCGTGTTCCAGCTCCAGTACTCGTTTGTCACGCCCGCCTCGAAGTACACGGATGATATGAGCCGCGCCAAACTTTTCTCCGGTGCGAATCACCGCTGACAGAATCTTCTGCGAAATTTCTGTCGCATCGAATTCCTCTCGGGGATTTAGGCAAACGTCGCAGGAGCCACAGTTGTCCTGCTCCCATTCCTCTCCGAAATAGCGCATCAAGTACTTTCGGCGGCAGGTCGGTAATTGGGCGAATTCCACCATTCGCGCCAACTGCTCGCGGGCGACGCGCTGTTCCATGTCATCCGCTATCTGGCTGATGAAATAGTCTTGCTTGGCCTTGTCCGCAAACGCATAGAACAGGACACAGTCCGCGGGTAATCCATCTCTTCCTGCTCGCCCGGTCTCCTGGTAATAGCCCTCCACTGATTTGGGCATGCTGTAGTGGATCACCAAACGGACGTCCGGCTTGTCGATTCCCATTCCAAACGCGATTGTTGCCACCACGATGGGAACTCGATCCCGCAGGAAATCATCCTGTGTGCTACGGCGCGTCTCACTATCAAGGCCCGCGTGGTAAGGGCGCGCCTCGAAGCCCATTTCGGTGAGGTCGGCAGCCAGGTCCTCTGTCTCCTGCCTGGAAAAACAGTAAATGATGGCCGGTTGCTCTTTGTGAGTTTCGAGCAGGGCGATAAGTTCTTCCCACGCGCCACTCTTTGGCCGAACGGTGTACGTGAGGTTGCTCCGATTGAATCCGGAAACGAACATGCCGCCGTCCTGCATTCCAAGCTGGTCGACAATGTCGGCGCGGACCCGCTCAGTTGCCGTGGCAGTTAGTGCAATCATCGGCGTTGATGGAAAATCCCCTCGTAGCTGACGCAGATTACGATAATCCGGTCGGAATTCATGGCCCCACTCGGAAATGCAGTGTGCCTCGTCGATCGCAATAAGGCTCAAGTCCAGTTCGCGCAGGAAATCCCGGAAACGACGCGAGGCCAGCCGTTCTGGCGCAACATAAAGCAGCTTGACCCGTCCCGCTTGAACCTGCGTCTCCGCTCGACGAGCCTCAGAAGGGGGCATGGAACTGTTGATGTAAGCGGCCGGGATACCTGTCTCAGCAAGGGCATCCACCTGGTCCTTCATCAGGGCTATCAGCGGCGAGACAACGAGGGTTGCTCCACTGAGAAGCAATGCCGGCAACTGGTAACACAAAGACTTGCCGCCGCCGGTAGGCATGAGAACCAGAGCGTCCCGAGACGCAAGGACATTGTCGATAATTTCAGATTGCAACGGCAGGAAGTCGTCATAACCGAAGCGCGACTTCAAGACAGCCAACTTGGAATCCGGATCAGCCATGTCGTTCCCTAATACGCCAAACTCGTTAGGGGCAGTATCTCCGTTGTTGCCTGGCCGTCTTCGATGGTGAGGATGCCGACGTGGCCCGGCTCGCGGATGTTGCGCGGCAGGGCGGGGCTGCCGGGGTTGACGATTAGCACCCCTGACTCCGTTCGCTCCACGTGAGCGATGTGGGTGTCGCCGCAGACGATCACGTCCACCGGCCTGCCGAAATTGCGCTCCATCAGTGCCTCCGTCGTGATCCAGGGTGTCTCTGCCGGCAGCGGAAACCCGTGAATCAACCCGACGCTGACGCCCTCCGCCTCGATGACCTGCGCGTGTTTCACGCGGGGATCATCGTCGGGAAAGGGCGGTCGAAAGCCATCGCCGTCGCCGTTCCCCCGCGCGCCGATAACGGGCGCAATGACCTCCAGCCAATCCAGCACGTCGATGATGTGCATATCGCCGCCGTGCATGACCATGTCCACGCCGGCCAGCAAATCAAAGACCTCGCCCGGCATCCGCTCCCCGGCCTCCGGCACGTGTGTATCTGAAATAAGCCCGATGCGCATCAGGGGTCAGCTCCTCGTCAGGTGAATCATTCTGTACACGAGCCAGATGGCGAATGTGAGGATAACCAGCAAGAAGATAACCCAGAGAACAGGCTCTCCAAGCACATCGGGAGCGAGTTCTCTGACCAATCGGAGCAGGTGTCTTTCCACGGAACGGGTCGCGCCGGCTTACGGCAAGATGATCCCGCCCGGCGAGACGCCCGGGGTCTGCGTGTCCGCGGGTGGCAGGACGCGCGCGACCCACTGTGAGAGGTCTCGTAGTTCGGTCGGCGTAATCTCATGTCCCGCGCCATCGTATTCGTTGTAGATAAGGTCCCTGTAGCCCCACGCCTCCAACTGCGTGTTGGCGGAACGGCCCCGGTCAATCGGCACGACGGGGTCCTGGTTGCCATGCCCAACAAAGATGGGCTGCGTGCGCTCCTCGGGCAGCTGCGCCGCAAGTTCCTCCATATCACTTATGGACGCGCTCAGCGCGCCGATGCCGGCGAACACGTCAGGCCGCGGCAGCGCGTAGCGATAGGCCAACCCGCCGCCCTGTGAGAAGCCGATGATCAGGGTCTTGCCACCTTCCAGCTTGTACGGCTCTCGCATCTCCTCCATGAAGGCGTCAAAGGCCTTTTCTGTGTTCTCGGCCTCCTCCGGGTCATTGAAGCCGCCCGGCGTTGTCCACCCGTAGCCGATCTGGCCGCCGCCGATGTCCAGCGGAACGGGACCGTTCGGGCAGAGATACAGATAGCCGGTCTGATGGATTGCCGGCGCAAGGCCCGCAAGGTCGTACATGCTCGCGCCGAACCCGTGCACAAGGATGATGACGGGATAGGCGCGGGACTCATCGTAGTCCGTTGGGGTGATGCTCACGTAGTCGAGGGCGCTGCCCTTGTTTGCCGTCCCCTCCATCAGGCCAGTCCCCTTTCCTCAGCCGCTGCGCTTCGCCGCCCGCCGTGTTCGAGAGTCCAACTCCCGCGCCAGCAGCAGCGCTCCCCGCAAGCCGTTGTCGTCGCCAAGTTCCGTCACTTCAAATCGAACGGTGCGGTTCTGGAGCTTGAACGCGCGCTCTCTGGCCACGCTGATGCCGTGCTCCACGTATTCATCCTGCCCGCGCGCCAGCCCGCCGCCCAGCACGATCAACTCCGGGTTGAAGATGTTGACGATGTTGGCAAGCCCGACGCCGAGCGCGTAGCCTGCCTCATCGACCACCGCCCGCGCGAGGGCGTCATCCTGCTCCGCCGCGTCGAATACGTCGCGTGCCGTGATGCTCTCGCTGCCCTTTTTTCGGATCTGCTCAACCAGAACAGAGTCCTCGCCGCCCTCGATCCGTATCCGTGCCATGCGAGCGATAGCCGTGCCGGAGGCCATCGTCTCAAAGCAGCCCGACGACAACCCACACGGGCATCGGATGCCGCGATCCATAGAGATTGTCATGTGTCCCAACTCGCCCGCCGCCCCGGCGATGCCGCGCAGCAGTTTGCCGCCGGAGACGATGCCGGCGCCGATGCCAGTGCTGATGGTCAGGTAGATCATCTCCGTCGTGCCGCGCCCCACGCCCATCTTATGGACGGCGTGGGCGGCGGCGGTGGCGTCGTTCTCGATCTCGATGGGGATGTTCAGGCGCTCCTTGAGCGCGTCCGCCATCGCGAACTCGCGCACCATCGGCAGGTTCGGCGATTCCACGATGACGCCGGTTGCCGTGTCGACCATGCCAGCGCAGGCAACGACCCCGGCGACGATCTCGCCGTTCGTCGTGCCGATCAGGTCATGGGCGGACTCAATGATGCCGTCGATGAGCAGTTTGGGATCGGAACGGGCGGGGGATGAGAACGCGGTGCGCCGCATTGCGCCGCGCGGAGTGCGAGCGATGGCGACCCGTGTTTGCGTGCCCCCAACGTCAACGCCAAGAAGATACGGGTTGGCCATGATTGTGCGCGTTCTCGCTGCCTTATGCTGACGACGGGGGCCGTTGTACCTTGCCGGTGTCCTTGCTCGAGCGGTTCGATTCAAAAAGAACCTGGCGACCCGGACGGGATTTGAACCCGTGATCTCTGCCGTGACAGGGCAGTATGTTAAGCCAGACTACACCACCGGGCCGCGCTTGCTCATGCTACGAACGCGCCAATTCCGTGTCAAGGAGAGCCGTCGCTGCCGCGCGTGTCCTTGCCGCCGACCGTTCCCGCCCGATTGCCTCAAGCGTGACGAACAGCGGGGGCGCTGCCGTCCGCCCCGTCGTAGCGATACGGATCGCGCCGAACAGCTTGCGGCCGGACGTGCCAAGCTCCTCCACGAGCGCCCTGAAACGTGTTTCGATCGACTCATGGTTCCACGGTTCGATTTTCTCAATGGCGTTGGCGGCGGCGTTCAGCCATTCATGGACAACGCGTGCATCTTCCGGCAGCGGCACGCGCCAGAGGTCGTCGCCCGCGTCCGCCATCCGCTTCATCGCCTTGTCGCCCATGCCTGCCCAGAGGAGCGCGGGCGGGAACGAGACTTCATCCGTGAAGAAGAAATCACATAACTCCGGCATTTCACTCAGCACCCGCGCCCGGTCCTGCGTGAGCATAGCTGCTTGTCGCGCGAGTCCATCATCGAGCGGCCGCGGAATCTCGGGCGGCAGACCATTATCAAGATACGGCCGCGCCGCCTCCACGAAAGCATCCGGCGCCATCTCTCGGATGTACACGCCGTTCAGCCATTCCAGCTTCTCGCGGTCGAACATCGCCGGTGAGGCCGAGACGCGCTCCAGCGAGAAACCGGCGATCAACTCCTCGCGTGTCATCTGTGTGGTCTTGTCGTCGAGCGACCAGCCCAGCAACGCCAGGAAATTCAACATGGCCTCGGGCAAAAACCCCTCGTCGCGGTAGTCGAGCAGCGAGACGGAGCCGTGCCGCTTGGACAGCTTTGTCCGGTCTGAGCCGAGGATCAGCGGAAGATGCGCGAATACAGGCGGTGTGTAGCCGAACGCCTCATAGATCATGGCGTGGCGTGGCGCGGATGACATCCACTCATCGCCGCGGATGACGTGCGTGATAGCCATGGCCACGTCGTCCACCACGTTGGCGAGATGATACGTCGGGAACCCGTCCGACTTGAGGATGACGAAATCGTCGATGAGCCGGTTCTCCCACGAAACGTCGCCGCGTATGACGTCCGTGAACGTTGTGCGTCCGCTGAGCGGCGTCTTGAAGCGCACGACGCGGTGCTCACCGTTCTCCGCCTCTTCCCGCTTGCGCTCCTCCGCGCTCAGGTTGCGGCAGCGGCGGTCATAGCCCGTGGGCACGTTGCGCTTCTGTTGAGCGGCACGGATGGCGTCCAGCCTCTCAGGAGTGCAGTAGCAATAGTACGCGGCGTCCAGTTCGACGAGCTTCTCTGCCGCCGCGCCGTAGGCCTCAAGGCGCTGCGACTGCACGTACGGCCCGTAGGGGCCGCCGATGTCCGGCCCTTCATCCCATTCAATGCCGAGCCATCGGAGGGAATCGAGGATGCGCTCCTCGCTGCCGGGGATGCGCCGCTCCTGGTCGGTGTCCTCAATCCGCACCGCAAAGACGCCGCCCGTGCTGCGCGCAAAGAGCCACGCGAACAGCGCGCTCCGGATGTTGCCCACGTGCGGATCACCCGTCGGGCTTGGCGCGTAGCGTGTTCGCGTCTCTGACATCGCAGTCTTATTCTAACCCAGCGAATCGACGAGCCGCGCATCCGACGTTCCCGCCGTCAGCTCTGCCAGGCATTCCGAAAGGTCATCCGCAAGGGGTGATCGAACCTCAACAGTTTCCCCGCTTGCAGGGTGCTCGAAAGTCAGTGAAAGCGCGTGTAAGAAGAGGCGCGGCACCGGATCGCGGCTGCCGCGCGCGTAGATGACATCTCCGGCGACCGGATGCCGCAGCGATGCGAAATGAACGCGAATCTGGTGCAGTCGCCCGGTTTGCGGCTTCGCCTCTACTAGAGTGTAGCCGCCTTTCAGGTACGCCAGCACGCGGTACCGGGTTGTGGCAAGGCGTCCCGATACGACGACGGCCATTCGCTGTCGATGCCTCGGATCACGTCCCAACGAGGCCTCGATCACGCCGGTTGGCGGCTCCAGCAGCCCTCGCAGCAGGGCGATGTAGACCTTCTCAACACTGCGGGACTGGAACTGCCGCGAAAGCGCCGCGTGCGCCGCGTCGTTCTTGGCGATCAGCATCACGCCGGACGTGTCCTTGTCCAGCCGATGAACAATCCCCGGCCTGTCCTCGCCTCCAATCGTTGAGAGCGGTCCCTCGCGCCCCAACAGCGCGTTCACAATCGTTCCTGTCGGGTGACCGGGTCCGGGATGGACGGCGACGCCTGGCGGCTTGTCGATTGCGAGAATCCCGTCATCCTCGTAGACCACCGGTAGAGGTGAATGCTCGGCGGATAGCCCTACCGTTTCTCCGGTTTCTATCTCGCCGGTAATCGTGATTTCGTCGCCGGGCTCAATGGCGTGCCCACGCTTGCGCGGCACATCTCCGTTGACGCTGACCCGCCCATCATGGATCAGTCGACCAATCGCCGACCGTGAGATATCGATGGCGAGCGCAGAGGCGAGGTATCGATCAAGCCGCCTCTCGGATGTCTCAGGCGGGACGGTCAGACGAGTCTCCATCCTCAGCCCTCTGTTCTTCCGTTAGAGATTCGTCTTTCCCGCGAAAGCGGGAATCCGGCATCTCCTCCGCCTCCCACCTCTTCTCCGCTGCACGATTCCTCAACACATAGAAAGCCAGCGCCAACAGCCCAACCGTCAGGGCGGAGTCCGCCACGTTGAACGTCGGAAAATAGTAGTCGCTCCATACCTGCACGCTGATAAAGTCCACGACCGCGCCCCGCACGAGCCGGTCCGTCAGGTTTCCCAGCGCTCCACCCAACAGGAGAGCGAGGGAATAGCGCAGCAGGGCACTCTCCCGCCCGTTCGCCCGGTAATAGAACAGCACGCCCAACACCCCGATGATGCTGACCAGGATCAGGAACTCCGTCTGGCCGCGCAGCAGGCCGAACGCGCTTCCGGTGTTCGTTACGTGGGTCAGACGCAGAAGTCCGTTCTCGGGGATCGACTCGTACAGGCGCAGGTTATTGACGATCAGCAGCTTGGTGACCTGGTCGGCGATGTAGATGACCAGCGTGACCGCGGCGAATGGCAGGAAATGGCCGCCGAATCCCCTTGGCGCGGTTGGACGCGAGCCGCCGTCCTCTACCACCAGATCTTGCGCCCCATCTCGGCGTCGATCTCATCCAGCGGGCGAGTCCACAGGCCGGTTGAGAGGTATTTCCAGCCGCCGTCAGCGAACAGGCAGACGATGTTTCCGTTGTCCATCCGCTCCGCCAGCCGCTGCGCGCACGCCAGCACCGCGCCGGATGAGATGCCCGCGAAGATGCTCTCCGTTTGCAGCAGTTCCCGCGTCTTTTCGAACGATTCACGCGACGTAATGATGAATTGCCCGTCCAGCACAGTCGTATCGAGGATCGGCGGGATGAATCCGTCCTCCAGCGACCGCAGCCCTTGGATGCGCTCCTCCGGGTGCGGCACGACGGCGATGATCCGCGCGTCCGGGTTGTGCTCCTTGAGCCGCCGCCCAACTCCCGTCAACGTCCCGCCCGTGCCGAGACCGGCCACGAACGTATCCACTTCGGGCAGTTGTTGGATGATTTCCTCGCCTGTGCCGTCGTAGTGCGCTCGGGGATTCGCCTCGTTGCCGTACTGGTACAGCATCACGTACTTATCCGGCTCCTTTTCAGCCATCTGCTGCGCGACCTCGATTGCGCCGTTGGTGCCGTGACGCCCCTCGCTGAAAACGACGTTCGCGCCGAATGACTCAATCAACGCCTGCCGCTCATCGGTCACGTTGTCCGGCAAGACGACGGTGACGTCATAGCCCTTGTAGCGCGCGACCATGGCGAGAGAGACGCCGGTGTTGCCGCTGGACGGTTCAAGGATGATCCGGCCGTCGCCAAGCGTTCCGTCCGCCTCGGCGTTCTCCACCATGAGCAGGGCGATGCGGTCCTTCACGCTGCCCGTCGGGTTCTGGCCTTCCAGCTTGGCAAAAAGGCGGACGCCCGGCTTGGGTTGAAGCCGTTTCAGTTCAACAAGGGGCGTATTGCCGATTGTGTCCAGTATGCTGCCGGTCATGTGCCTAGTTTATCGCGTTGCGGACAGCAGGCGGGCAGGATTTGCAGCGAGAGTCAGATTGCGATCTCTCGCAGATGCCCCTTGAGATTCCTGGTCATGCTGCGCAGGGAGACTGCCGTAATGGATGCGGAGATGCCGCCGCCGGCAAGAGGAATCAGCTTGCTGATCCCTTTCGCGAATGAGGTCTTTGTCAGCCGCACGCCGATTGTGCGGAAGAGCGCGTACCTGAGAGGAATATAGAGCGGCGCCGCGGTCAGTCGAATCCTGGCGATGCGGTAGGCGGCGTTTGACTTTGACGCCTCTGCGATCTCCCTAAGGCTGTCAGTCGCCTGGCGAACTCCGAAGACCGCGCCGACCAGCAGCCATATCCTGAACTCCGTTTCCTCGTTCAGCTGCAGATCGCCGTCCTCGAACAGGTCATCCCATCCGTACAGGTACATCAGCTTCTGCGCGCATACCACCGCGTGCCAATTGAGTTGGGCAAGGTCCACGGGGACCGTCGCCGCCATCAACCATCCTCCCGGCAGCCCTGCCGCGAAGGAAATGCCGGACGACTTGACGATGTGCGACAGGATGATGGCGTCGGCCATCCTGTCGAGCGTTTCCAGGGGCACGTCGGCCGCCAGCGGCGTTGTCGCGATCGCCCGCCCGACTTCGATGCTGTTCTGGGCGTAATAGCGATCCAGTTGTTTCCCCAAGAATGTTCTGCGATCCACCTTCAATCCCGGGATAGCGGTCATCGCAGGCAGCAGACGCCGCAGAATGGGGTGCGAGCCTCCGGCCCCGCTCTCGCGGTTCCACTCACTGTCGTCGGCGCCGTCTCCCTCACGCGCCCGCGTCGATGTATCGGTCACACTTCATCCCTCCGCGCTGTCATCCTCACCCATTTAGTTTAACGCGCGCGTCACGCGCCGCTGAGGACAACACGAGTTACTCCCCCCGCCGGAATGCGGGATGCAAACAGGAAGGCCGATCGGTAGAAAGCTCTACTCGAACGCGGGCATGCCGCAGAAGGCTTCGTAGTCGATGAGCTCCGTGACCGTCGGGTTCTCGCCGCAGGCGGGGCAGTTCGGGTCCTTGCGGATCTTGACGGTCCGCATATCCATGTCCAGCGCATCAACCATGAGCAGCCGGTTCACCAGAGGCTTGCCGACGCCCAGGATGAGCTTGATGGCCTCCGTCGCCATGAGGGAGCCGATGATGCCCGGCAGCACGCCAAGCACGCCCGCCTCCGCGCAGGAGGGGACCATGCCGGGCGGCGGCGGCGCGGGGTACAGGCAACGGTAGCAGCCCTGCCCGGGCAAGAACGTCGTCACCTGGCCGTCAAACATGAAGATGGAGCCGTGCACGACGGGCTTGTCCATGAGCACGCCGAGGTCGTTGATGAGGTAGCGCGTGGGGAAGTTGTCCGTGCCGTCGATGAGGATGTCAAACTCCTCCGCGATCTCCATTGCGTTCTCAGAGTTGATGTGCTTGGCGATCTTGACGATCTCCGCGTCCGGGTTGATCTCGCGGATGGTGTCCTCGGCGGAATCGACCTTGGGGCGGCCGATGTCATCGTGCCCGTGCAGGAGCTGGCGGTGCAGGTTGGTGATGTCGACGTCATCGAAATCGACGATGCCGATCTTGCCGACACCGGCGGCGGCCAGGTACATGGCGAGCGGGGAGCCGAGCCCTCCGGCCCCGATGAGCAGCACGCTCGCGTCCATCAGCTTGCGCTGCCCGATGCTGCCGACCTGCGGCATGATGATGTGCCGACTGAATCGCTGCACCTGCTGGGGTGTCAGGGTGCGCGGCGCTTCAATGAGTCCGTTCTTCGCCGCCCCGTTCGCAGTCGTTGTGGTTGTCGTCGTAGTAGCCATCCTCAGAGTCTCCCTTGTGATATCCCGTCCAGACAGTATAGGCGATTGGGGGGAAAGCTACCGCCTTTGGAACAATACTGACCCTCACCCTCGTTTAGTTCAACGAGTTGACAGACACAGAGGCCGGAGTGTATCCGGGTTGTATGCCGGCTAATGCGTCTGACAAGTTCGGGTTCGATGATCTGTGGAGCCTTTATTCGGGGTGGGTTGGCGGTGGCCGGCCATACGAGCACATCAGCGAAATCCTTGAGCGCGCCAAGAAGATGCATGAAGCTGACTGGCGTTCCAGAACCAATGGCAATGGTGATCATGGTCAGTCGTGGAGATCATGGAAGGGAAAGAACTTCGAAAAGCTCGTACGACGCATTGTCAAAGAGGAAGTTGGGCGCCTGAATCGGACAAATGGCCTCAATCTCGCGACCACCGACGACACCGCTCTAGGAAGCGCAAACCTGAGCTATGAACTGGATTGCGTTAAGCGCAACCTCTTGGTCGATTACGGCCCCTTTGGCTTCCACCTCCCCGACGCCGATCTTGTTGTCTACGATCGAAACTCCCTCAAAGCTCTTTGCATTATGTCGTGCAAAGTGACGCTGCGTGAGCGCATTGCCCAGACCGCCTACTGGAAACTGAAGCTCAGTAAATCTGCCGTCACCCGTCATGTCCGCGTCACGTTGGTCACGCCGGACGAGGATGGGGACCTATTGATTCGACCTGAAATGGGGCGGCTGGCTAAGAAGAATTATGCAATCGCCAGCATGGACCTAGACACCACCTATGTGTTGAATGAGGCATTGCAGCCCACTGATCGCATCAAGCCTTTCAGCAGTTTCGAACATGACATAACGACCGGGGGGGGGGGGGGG
>DAOUJJ010000011.1:0-76923 GCA_034422835.1 Dehalococcoidia bacterium
CGGCACCGGATCCTCTTCGATCCGGCGCCACTTGATGAGCGTCCATTCCGGAGTGACGTCTTCGAAGACGGCCTCAACACGCTGATTCACCGGGAGCAGCGCAGGGTTCTCACGGTACTCCTCAGGTTCGACGTCAGCCATGTTCCCGACCATTCGAACGCCCTCATCCAGTTCGATGAGGACCTGCGCCTGGGGCATGAACTCACCAAAGGTTGGGACGGCAGGCTGATAGACCGTTGTGTATGAGTGGATGCGACCCTTGCCGCTCGCTTTCGTCCAGATCAGGTCGTCGCCATGACCCCAACACGTGGGGCATGCCTCACGGGGGTAGAAGATGAAGTTGCTGCACCGCTTGCAGTGCTGGAGCCAAAGCTCGTGGCGCTTTGTTCCGGCCCAGAAGGGCGCGGAAATCTCAGGATTCAAATGCGGCCGTGGAACCGGCCTTCTGTATTCGCTCGTCATGGCTGTCTAACTCCCGGCGGCCTTCATCCGGCTTTTTCTCTAGAGTGCGTTCTCGGAACCGAGAACCAGCGTGCACATGGTGCTCGCGGTGCCGCCTCAACCGTTCACCAGGCCGAGGTCGTTGCGGGCAATCTGCCGAACGCCCGCCTTGCCCATAATCTGGCGCGCGCCCTCAACGACGTGGCGGAATCCGCCGGCGAGACCCGGCTGGCCGCTGGAGAGCTGGCCGCCGTCCGTGTTGATGGGGAACTCGCCGTTGTAGCGGGTGTCCGTCGATTCAAAGAAGGCTCCAACTTCGCCCTTGGGCATCAGTCCCGCATCTTCCAGGCTCACGGCATGGAGAATGGTGTATCAATCGTAGAATTGGGCGAATTGCATGTCGCGCGGCGTGTAGCCGGACATGGTGATGGCGGTGGGGGCGGACCGGGCGACGGGCGTTTCCGTCAGTTTGTCACGCATCCAACCCATGAGCGGATCGGTCGCGACGCCTGCGCCGAGAATATAGACGGGTCGATTCAGGCTGTGCCGGGCGAGCTCTGCGCTCGTCACCACGACAGCCGCCGCGCCGGCGCACGGCATCACGGTTTCAAGCAGCTTGATGGGGTAATTGATAAAGCGCGAGTTCATCACGTCGTCATGCGTGATGGGCTGCCCCTTGAAAACGGAGTTGGGGTTCTCCAGCGTGTTGAATCGCTCGTTGACGGCCATCTGGGCCATCTGCTCTTCCGTGGTGCCGTACTCCTCCATGTGGCGGACATACATCATGCCGTAGCCGGTATTCGCGCCGGCGGCCATGCCGTACGGCTCTTCAAACTCCGATCTCGCGCTGGGAGGCCCGCCGGTCTCTGGTGGGATGGCGGGGTTGCGCGCCGTGGCGATGACGACGAGCACATAATTGGCGAGGCCGTTTTGAACGGCCATGGAGGCGAGTGTGACGCCCGTGGCCCCGCTTGCTCCCATCATGCTCGCGCCGCTCGCGAATCGCGGGCTGATGCCGAGGTATTCGGACGCGAAGGCCGGGGACACTGCCCCGCCCTCAGTAACAAGTCCGTCTATATCCGAGAAGCGAAGATGAGCGTCATGGATAGCGATGCGGGCCACGTCACCCATGAGGCCAACCATTGAACGACCGAACGTTGCGCGGGTTGTGGGCAACTCGCCGATTCCGATGATCGCTGCTTCACCACGAAGACTCATACGTCCACCTTACGGGGGCAACGCCCCCTGCCCCATCGCTATGCGGACACGTTACCACCGCGCCGCTCAGATTGGCAAGGATGTATACGGATTCGTTGGTGTGTTTTTGAGCCCCAATTCCCTTGGCACACCCCGGTCACCCTGAGCGCGGCCCCCCGGTCACCCTGAGCTTGTCGAAGGGCCTAAGCGCCGCAGCAAGTGTCATTCCGCCACCACCCGGGTCACCCTGAGCGCGGCCCCCCGGTCACCCTGAGCTTGTCGAAGGGCCAGGTTGGGCGGCTATTCCTCTGCGTAGTGGACCTGCCAGTTGATGCCGAATCGATCCGTGCAGGAGCCGAAGTAGTCGCCCCAGAACATGTCCTGGAGTTCCATGGTGACCTCGCCGCCGTCCGCGAGAGCGGCAAACACGCGATCCGCCTCTTGACGGCTCGGCGCGGCATAGCTGACGGAGTAGTTGGAGCCGAAGGTCAGCGGGGGGCCGAACCCGGGCGGCATGTCGCTCCCCATGAGCACGCCATTGCCGATGGGCAGCGAGACGTGCATGATCTTGTCGTCCCACCCCTCCGGCATCGGCGGGGAGTCATCGTCGGGCGGCATATCCGCGAACGTCATGACGTTCGAGTACTCGCCCCCAAAGATCGCTCGATACGCCTCAAACGCCTCCCGGCAGTTGTCCTCAAAGTTGATATAGACGGAAAGCGTGGGAGCCTGCGCTTCACCAGGCTGTTGGTTGGTCATGATGGTGGTGGTTCCTTTCTGGCTACTGATTCTCAGACGATGGTAGCAGTTCCGGGGCCAACTCACGGAGCCAATTGTGGACGGTTTCCATGTCACGGCGTGCCAAGTGCAGAGGCAAATCGTACGACGTGGCCAACTCACGAGCAGCATCCACCGCGTCCATGTGCTGAACGCGCAGGACATCCGATGCGTAGGGAGAAGCCAGGAGAGAAGTAGTCACCAGCCTGCGTAGTGCGTCCGGCAATAGATTGGACTGCAACCCCAAAGCTGCGATATCGCCTTGGGCGCGTCTCGCCTCGTCACTTGACGGTATGGCGCTTAACCTGCCGTAGTAGGCTCTGGCGAGATTCTCGAACTCGCGAGTCACCGGTCGCCAATTGAGTTGTTGCCTAACTTGTTGGCGTTCGACTCTGGGCTCTATTGGCCCAATCGGAACTGCTGCCCAGTATTCATACTCAGCATCCGAAACCGGCCTTGCCCGCCCCAAGAGTTCCGATTCGAAAGCTCTGTGGTCAAACGCGTCTGACGGCGATGTAAGAATCTCGGTATTTGCGCGTGGCCTCCAACCCATACCGGACAGCGTTAGGTTGGCCGAGCCAATCAGAATGGTTTCGTCAAATCGATAATATTTGGCATGCAACGTTGGATGCAGCAGAAATTGACCGCCCTGATCGAGGACAATTTGTCGGCACTCCAAGTCTGATGCCCCAAGCGCCAAATCTTGGGGTTTCCAACGAGTGATACAGACTAGCTGTGCCGTAGGCGCGAGATTGGTCAACAACTGAATGAGCGCATCAGCTTTAATATAGGGCGCTGCCACAGTCAACGTTTCTGCAGTCGAGATGGCTGCAAGCAACTCACGACTGACGTTATACATCCGACGGAATGTCGCCTACTTGACGTCGCTCTAGGAATCTGTTGACGTACCTGCCCCAATCGTTCGCGACTCGCTGAACCTCACGGCGCTTTGCGTCAGGTGCTGCATAGTCCTCCATTTGGGCCCATCCAAGCAAGAGCAATCTAACGATCACGGCTGCGGACCACAGAGGGTCCCCCGACACATCGACATCTGCGTTGTTCAGTTTGTCTTCAATAAGGCTAATGTGGCGATATAATTCATGATTCATGTTGAGTCCCACGTGAAGGGTTCCGGCGATTGACTCGACATCGAACATCTCGTCCCCACGTAAGTTCTTTGCCGCAAAATGAAATATGCGTCGCTTTTCGATTGTCTCGTTAGCCAGTTTTTCGGCAGCCTCTGCAGACTGTCCTTGCTCCGTAAAGGCTTTAGCAAGGATATCCCTTCGCTCTGACTCGGAAGTTGTCTCTCGTTCCACATCGGTAGTAGACCGCTGTTCTCGACCTTGGTCTATTTCCTCAATGTGGACATCTGACGCATTCTGTTCGGCCTCTTCTGCGGGCGTGGCAGGGCCACTTGGTTTCGGCTTAGGTCTCCTCATGTTGTCATACATGGTGTCAATGCGCGCACGCATCGACCTAATCCGCCGCATTATCGATTCAACTAGACGATACATCTCGTCATCGTCCAGCATTTGCTCTTCCAAGGTTGCTTGTCGATTTTGTTCAGTACCACTGAGATCTCTAACAGCTTGAGTAAAATTCGCAACCATTTGTTTGTTGTGATCAACACCAAAAAACTCATCAAGTCCGCGGCCGAATTCCACTTGCACGCCCCACCAACGATTCTGGGGTTCGTTGGATTCTCCACCCAAGCGTCGAAACCGCTCTTCGAGGAGAATCTCGCGGCCCTCACGGAGCACGGATACACCAATGTTGCGTCCAGCATGTCGCCCGTAGTTGGTAGCGCCAGGATTCCTACCAACAGAGAGCTCTGGCTCTAATACATCCGCCTTTACAAGGGAATACCTGACTGTCACTTTCTGTTCTGTGCCATCTACAACAACAAGATGTTCGTCGGAGTCCTCCTCTATGAACATGGGGGATTCGTTCCACGGGGCAGGAGTAGTCGACGGGAACATAAGGTACATAGGGTCGTTAGGAACGAATGCAGTTTCAAAATTCGGCTCGCGCGGAGAAACAGACAGAAAGCTACTGCCACGGATTCGACAGAGCCTCTGATCTAACCACATCCGGTGAATTCTTCCAATTTCTCTTTGGCAATGCTCAATAACGGTGCGACCCTGCCGCCATTTGACCTTGTCAAGGTTAGTCCACACGACAAGCGTACCTGATCTGCTTTCCCAAATCTTAGAGTCTGCTGCCTGCAACCACCTCTCGGGTATTGGGGTGGCATTGTCGGGAATCGGTACTTGATGATCACCTGCCTCAATCTGGTCAGCGTCTATATAATTATGCAAACAAGAATCTATACCGTCCTGCCAAGTCCAGACGTCTACTCTCTTGCACTGCGACATCGACGCGGTGGGTAGCCCCATGCCGTACTTGCCTATCCCTCTACGTGCGAAGTACTTAGCTGTCTGACCAAATTTCAAGGCGTTAAACAACGTTGTAAAGTCCATGCCATTACCGTTGTCCACAACTGCCAAGGCTTCAAGCCCAACTCTTTTCCTCTGCTGGACTAAATCAGCCGATTCAGCACAAAGTAACTCTACCTGCCCGGCTCCTGCCTCAATCGAGTTATCTATCAACTCAGCTATGGCATAGGCAGAGTTGTTATATCGGCTATCCCTTAGCGCCCTGACCGTGAAATAGCCATCGAATAATCTTCGATCTAGGTCGTCAGTATCAATCATTTGGTTGACCACAACGCCTCCCAGTTCTTGAATGCATCTGTCACCGAGCCGAACCCCGGCAGATTCATGTCCACCACTGTTAGTATTTCGGCCCACCTGGTTCCACCGACATTTGGCCCGCGCAAGGCCCTTCCTACCATCTGTGAATACAGAACCAGGGATTTCGTTGGCCTAGCGATAATCACGCAAGTAGTCTTAGGGGCATCGAATCCAGCTGTAAGTACGCCGTAATTCAAGATGATTCTGCCTTGAGCGGAGTCCTCTCTATACCGGCGTATTATTTCTGAACGTCTCTCCGGCGGCGTCTCCGCTGTTATCGCACTTGCATCAATGCCAATCACACGCAATAGGTCTTCGCACTTGTGAGCACTCTCGACTGACGGGCAAAAGACGATTACACGTCGGTGTCGTGCTATGGCCTCTTTTGCCCACTCCACGATCTTGCGGTTTCGTGCTTCATCCTGCCCCAATTTGTCCAGAATTTCTTTGGAATAATCGTCTTCTAGTGCGCTTTCTATCGGGACACCATCACCAGGAAATTCTCGCGTAACAAAGTGTGGCTCGGAGAGGTAGCCGCTAGCAATCAAATAAGTGACGGCATTGTCATGGCCTTGAGGGTCAATTGACACTTTTCTTTTCGCGAACATGTCCGCAAGAGTGTAGTCCTCATCACTCAATGTGGCCTGTCTGCCCGGAGTAGCAGTTAGTCCCAACAGTGGCGTTGCAGCGCCAATCAACTGCTCCGTCAAGAATGCATACGTTCGGGCAACAGCTTGGTGCGCCTCATCAAATACGACGCCGGCTGCCCTCTTAGCCAAGCGTGGGCTCCACACACTATCCCGGCGTGCAACACCCCACAATTTCGAAAGTCCCGCGACCAAGAAGCCTCCAGGCAAATCTCCTAGATCTTGTTGATGTTCGCCCCAGTAGTGGCTTACTGTCGCTTCTCTGGTGCCCAAGTGTCTCCAAGCTCTTTCCAATGCCTCTGCCGCTTGCTCGCAGAGCTCCTCGGTGGAGGCCAGCCAAATGACCAAGGCATCCTTTTCATCGCGACCATTGAGCATATGGCACGCGACATGAGTGGCTATCCGCGTCTTACCGGCGCCGGTTGGTAAGTGCGCCACAACGCGACGCTCAGGCATTTCGAGCGCCGCCAGAATGTCACGGTAGACTTGGCGTTGGTAGGGATGTAGGCCGTAGGCAGGCTCTACCGTAGAGGTATCAGACGCCACAGTGTCCTTCGCATTCATCCTCAAAGAGACCGTCATCCTCCAGTGTGCCCGCGGCGATTGCAGTTACCGCGCTTTCGAGCGGCTGCCGGGTTCTATGCAGATAGGGACGCCCTGCCAGAACTTGACGTACTGGGTTGCGCGTAGACTTGCGGAGCCAGCGATCAAATTTGACTGCTTCATCAAAGCTATCCGGCTCCATTTCCCACATTTCGCGCCAGTGGGCATCAGATCGATAAGGGCAAATGACACAAGCCGACCTAGGCAGATGTCGATCAGGGTATTCACTCTCAAACCAGTCGAGACAGTCCTGACGCGACATGCCGATGTCAATCAGCGGCCATTTATGCACCGTCCACGGCTCACGGCTTGGCTTCATTCGCAAAATCTCATCCGTTGAGATTCCGAGCCACATTTCTGCATGAGTGTTCTTCGGAAACGGGCGCCCGCGTTTTCCTCCAGCCCGTTCTCTAACCGCTCGGTGGATAGGCCGAATTTTATAGTGATTCGTGCATTGGCGGCGCAGAATGCCCGCCCCGCCATCGGGATTGGTAACGAACATTGGAACGTCAACAAAGTCATGCCCGGACACAGTCTTGGCGCGCCTCAAATTTTCTTTGAGATTGCCATCACTCACCCGAATGAGTTCGAAATCAAGCTGTGTTTCCAGCCAATCCAGATGCTGGTAAACATAGTCTGGTTCCCACCCGGTATCAGCGAATACCGCGATATCTGGTTTCTCATAGCCTGCATCGACAAGCCGCTGGTCACCTCGCGATAGGAGCAACGCAAGCACGGAGCTTTGGACTCCCGCGCCAAGGCTCAATGCTCTATAGGTCGCTACGCTACCCTGGTCAGGCATAATCACTCACCTCCCCGCACCTTGAGTTATTAGGGTATCACCCTGCACTCGCCCCTACACCGCCGCTGCCCCTGCCACCGCGCACTCCTCATCCTGCTCGCCGGTGCCGCCGCCGACGCCGACTGCGCCGATGACCTCGCCGTCCTTCTCAATCGGCACCGCGCCTATGCTCAGGATCATGTGGTCGCCCTCGCCTGCCTTGATGCCCTGGAAGATCGGCCAGTCGGCCCTCTCCTGGAAGAACCCGCTGGGCCGACCGAACGCCGCGGATGCGATCGCCTTGCCGTGCGAGCCGTAGACGCTCGCCCAGATCGCCCCGTCCATCCGCGCAAAGGCGACCAGCCGCCCTCCCGCGTCCACGACGGCGATGCCCATCTTCGTCCCCTGCTCGTCAGCCTTTGCAGCCGCCGCCGCGATGACCGTGTTCGCCTCATCCAACGTGATTGAACGTGCCATTTCCGTGTCTCCTTTCGGTGTTCCGCGTTGTGGGTTCATGGTAGCGGATATGAGGACGCGCTAGGCGTTCTCTTGCGCAAGCAGCCTGGCGGCCACAGTCGTCGCCTCATCACGCGTGCCCACGATTTGCTCCGGGGGGACTTGCCTGAGAGCCTCAAGAGCATCGAGATTGCGTTCCGGCATACCCGACAGCCCCATCACGATGCAGTGCGTGTCCTGGATGGCGGCGGTCTCAATCAGCTGCTCAACCACCAGGGCTGCGCTTTCGTCGATGTAGACCGTATCAGAGAAATCCAGGATAACCACCTCATGCTCCCGGATGTCTTCACCGATGGTGTCAATGAGTTTGCCGGAGGATGCGATGGTAAAGGTCCCACGCAGGGCCACAAGTCCGATCCTGGCCGTAAAGTCATCGAACTGTTCCTCATTGCCCTGTGTCCCAAAGAAAACCTGGTCCAGGATGGGGACGGAGATAACGCTGTCAAGCTCAAGTCGCTCGAATTGGCGCGCGTTCGTCACAGCCGCGGCGATCATGCCCACGGCAACGGCGGCAACCAGGTCGACGAACACCGTCAGTCCGAACGTGAGCAGCATCACCACCAGGTGCTCACGCTGCACCCGGAACATGCGGGTAACGAATCGCCAATCAATGGTATCGAGCGCCACCTTTACCAGGATTCCGGAGAGGACGGCGCTTGGAATCAACTCAACGTAGTTGCCGAACTGCATCACGATAATCGCAAGAATCGCGACGGCCAGCACGCCGGAAACGAGGGTGGACCCGCCCGCGCGGATATTGGCGACCGTGTTTGGCGTGGCGCCGGCGCCGGGCAGGCCCCTGATGAACCCGGTGATGACGTTGCCGATGCCTTGCGCCAAAAGCTCCCTGCTCGGATCGTTTCGCGAGCGAGTCATTGAATCCGCGGCAAGCGCAGTCAGCAGTGTGTCAACGGACCCAACGAGCGCGATGACCAACGCGGGCTCAGTGGCCCTCACGATGAAACCCAGGTCGATGTACGGCAGCTGGAAAAGCGGAATATCGGTAGGTACGGCCCCAACGGATGGGGCGTCTTTCAGCCAGATGAGGCTTATGGCGGTTCCCACTGCCAACGCGACCAGCGTCGGCGGCAAATGCCTCTGGAATCGCCTGGGCCAGAGCAGGGCCGCTGCAAGCGTTATGAGAGCGATGAGCAGGGCGCTGCTTTGGAACTCGCCCATGAGTTCCGGAATGTCCGCAATCGTGCTAAACAGACCGCCAACACCTACATGCCCGCCCAAGAAGGGCTCCAACTGCCCCACGATGATGATTACGCCCACGCCGGTCATGAACCCTGATATGACGGAGTACGGGGTGTATGTGACGAAACGTCCGATTCGCAGCAGGCCGAACAGGACCTGGATCAGTCCGGCCATGATGACGATAGTGAAAGCCTCAGAGATGTTGTCCGCGTGCGCCGCGACAATGACCGCCATGGCCACCGTCATCGAGCCTGTTGGGCCGGATATCAGGGATCTGGTGCCGCCGAACACAGCGGCAAAGAAACCGACGGAGATAGCGCCGTAAATGCCGGCGGCAGGACCCAGACCGGCCGCGATGCCGAACGCGAGCGCAACCGGCAGCCCAACGACGGCTGCCGTAACGCCCCCCACAACATCCCCTCGGAGAGATTGCAGACTATAGTGCCGATCTGACCCCAAAAGACGTTGAAGCACAGACCAATCCGCGGCCTTACCCGCAAAACACAGGCATAGATGCCCTGCGTCCCGTTTCCCTTACACCCGTCTGGAATCTTATACCTTTTCGCGGAGAGATGGCGACGCCTGGCGCAGGAGGAAGGGCATGCGGATGAAAGGTTAAGTTTCTATCTGGGTAGGTTGATTTTGGTTCCCATGTCACGCACGGGAATGACGAAGAGGGTAAAATTGCGGCGTGCGACTCCTCTTGACGAACGATGATGGGATACATGCGCCCGGCATCCTCGCGCTGGTGAAGGCGCTGCGCGGGCTGGGCGAACTCACCGTTGTCGCGCCGGACCGTGAGCAGAGCGGGATGGGGGCGAGTTTCACCATGCATCGGCCCGTGCGGGTGCGCCGCCTGCGCACGCGGGGGGTGCGCCACTACGCCGTGGACGGGACGCCCGGCGACGCGGTAATCGTCGCGCTCGGCCACATCATGGCGGAGGAGAAGCCTGACCTTGTCATCTCCGGCATCAACCACGGCACGAACCTGGGGGCGGACGTGTTTCTCTCCGGCACGGTGGGAGCGGCGCTGCACGCGCATATTCGCGGCATTCCGGCTATCTCCATCTCCATGCCGCTGCGCAAACGGCTTCGATATCGGACGGCGGCGGCGGTGGCATGCGTGCTGGCGGAGCAGATCCTGGCCGATACGGAGCGCTACGCGGGCCTCCTCTTTAATGTGACGGTGCCGAACCTGGGCCTGGAAAGACTGCAAGGCGTCGAAATCACGAACCTCGTCCCGCGCGCGGTGAACTTTGACGTGACACACGGCAACGATGGGCGGCGCGATTACTACTGGATCAGCGTGGAGCGGCAGACGCGCTCTCGCAAAGGCGTCGACATACAAGAAGGGACGGATGTGTGGGCGCTGCGCGAGAAAAAGGTGTCCATTACGCCGGTGCAGATGGACGCGACAGCGTACGGCGCGATCGAGAAGCTGGGCGGGCTGCAGGAGGCCGTCTCAACGCTAACCGGCAAGGGTGTTCCCAATTGACGGAATAGGGGCGCAAATGCTACTTTCCTACTTGTGAGACGGGATTAATCCCGTCGTTTTTTGCGAAACGGGTAGGAGGCTAACCAGTAATCATGGATGTTGCCGTTGCCGCGTCCCTTGGCGCCGGGCTTTTGGCGCTGATCTTTGCAGTCTTCCTGATCTTCCGTGTGATGCGGGTGGATCAGGGGAATGAGACGATGCGAGGCATCGCCGTCGCTATTCAGCAGGGCGCAATGGCCTTCCTGCGCCGCGAATACACCTACCTCGCCGCGTTCGTCATCGTCGTCACCATCATCGTCGCCCTCCTCGTGGAGCCGCGAACAGCCGTCGCATACGTGCTCGGGGCGATTGTCTCCGCCGCGACGGGCGCCTTGGGCATGCTTGTCGCAACGCGGGCCAACGTCCGAACGGCGGCGGCAGCCATACATGGCCTCAACCCGGCGCTGCGCGTGGCATTCTCAAGCGGCGCGGTTATGGGCATGTCCGTCGTAGGACTTGGACTGCTCGGCGTCGGCCTCATGTATGTGGTCTATTCCAACATCTACCCGGACATCGATGCCGCGGAGATCATGAAGTGGGTGGCCGGATTCAGCTTTGGCGCGTCCTCCATCGCGCTGTTCGCCCGCGTGGGCGGCGGCATCTACACCAAGGCGGCGGACGTTGGCGCTGACCTCGTGGGCAAGGTTGAGCAGGGCATCCCGGAGGATGACCCCCGCAACCCCGCCACCATCGCGGACAACGTCGGCGACAACGTCGGCGACGTGGCAGGCATGGGCGCGGACCTCTTTGAGTCCTACGTCGGCTCTATCATCGCGGCGATGGCCATCGCCGCGACGGCATACGCAATCGCCGACTACGATGCCTCGTTCATGATCCTGCCGATGGCCATCGCGGGCGCAGGCATCGCGAGTTCCATCATTGGCACGTTCCTGGTTCGCTCCGGCGAGCAAGCCAGATTTAAAGAGCTTTTGCGGTCGATACGCATCGGCATCTTTTCTTCAGCTATTATCGTGGCGATTGCCACCTTCGCAGTCATCAATTACCTGGAGTTCTCAGACGTTGAGATTGGCGGCAGCACGGTTGCAGCCGGCGACGTCGGGATTCGCCTGTTCGGCGCGGTGCTTGCCGGCCTCATCGGCGGCGTGATTATCGGCGTCGTCACAGAGTATTACACTTCCTATGAATACAGCCCTACGAAGGGCGTTTCTCAGTCCGGCGAGACGGGCCCAGCAACAGTTATCATCAGTGGTTTCGCGACGGCGATGCAGAGCACGGTAGTGCCGGTGCTGGTGGTCGGCGCGGCCATCTGGATCTCGTACGAACTGTTCGAGTTCTACGGGGTGGCGATTGCCGCCGTGGGAATGCTGTCCACGCTCGGAATCACACTCGCGACTGACGCCTATGGCCCCGTCGCGGACAATGCGGGCGGCATCGCCGAGCAGGCGGGCCTTGATCCCGAGGTTCGGGAACGGACGGACGCGCTGGACTCGCTGGGCAACACAACGGCCGCGACGGGCAAGGGCTTCGCCATCGGCTCCGCAGCATTGACTGCGCTGGCGCTCATGGCGGCCTATGCGCAAGCCGTTGACCTCACTGTGATCAGCCTGCTTGACTCCAAGACCCTGGTGGGACTGTTCATCGGCGCGATGCTGCCGTTCCTGTTCTCCGCGTTCACGATGGCCGCCGTTGGCCGTGCCGCGAACGCGATGGTGAACGAAGTGCGGCGTCAGTTCCGAGAGATTCCGGGCATCATGGAGGGCACCGCGGAGCCGGAGTATGCGCGCTGCGTTGACATCAGTACGCGCGGCGCGCTGAGAGAGATGATTGTGCCGGGTGTGCTGGCCGTTGTCGCGCCGGTCCTGATCGGCGTGTTCATGGGCAAGGAAGCGCTGGGTGGGCTGCTCATCGGCTCCATCGCCGCCGGATTCATGATCGCCATCACGATGGCCAACGCGGGCGGCATGTGGGACAACGCCAAGAAGCTCGTTGAAACGGGCGCATTTGGCGGCAAGGGCACGCCGCACCACGAGGCGACGGTTGTCGGCGACACGGTCGGTGATCCGTTCAAGGACACCAGCGGCCCGTCGCTGAACATCCTGCTCAAGCTCATGTCCATTGTCGCGCTAGTCTTCGCGCCCTTCTTCCTGGACTACGGCCCGATCCTGTAGAAGGAGAGCAAATCGGCATTCGAAGGAGTGCCCATGACACAGCGCTTTCCGCGAGAGTGCGCTCGGTGCGGCAAGAATAAGCCGCCGTGGTTCAAGTATTGCGGCGAGTGCTACGCGGCTTTACAGACTGAATCGCTGGAACCTAACAGGTGCGCCGAGCAGAACTGCGACACGATCATCCCGGATGAGCACTACCTGTGTCGGCCTCATTGGGAACAAGAGAGACGGGGAGTAATCTCCGAGTGCCTTGAGTGCGGCAGCTTCAAGCCGCCGGAGTATGACTTGTGCCTCATGTGCCAGAGGTCTCAGCGGAGAATAGCCGTGAAACCACCCTCCGGCGCCCGCCCGTATGACCACTATGACGGCGCAGACGATCCGAAGGCAAAAGACAAGCGCTACTGGTTCCACAGGCAGAATGACGGTGTCTGCAACTACTGCGGCCGGCAATACCCCTATGACCAGCTTGAACTGGAGCACATGGTTCCAAAAGCGCAAGGCGGCCCGGACCATAGACGTAACACGCAGCTAGCATGTCGCGTTTGCAACAGAAAAAAGCTCGACCTGACGGACCTGGAATTCAGGGAGTTGAATAAAGATCGAATCCCGTCCGAGGAAAGGACTCCTCCTCCAAGAGCTGTCGATCCACAGAGCCTGAGGGCTCACGGGTCGCGAGCTGAGGACGAAAAACGGGACGAACATGTGTCCGGCGGCAGTCTTCGCACTGTCAGCCATTGGACTGGTGGCGGGCTTCTTCATGGAGCCAACCGTCAAGGACTAGCTGAGCGAGACACTTGCGATGCCACGAAGTTTTAGGGATGTCTTCGGACACGGATGGCGCATGATGATGCTAGAGCAACGTTTGCTTGGCGAGCACATTTATCAGCGAGACATCCGCCATCTGGTTATCGACGACCATGTCGGAGAAATCGTTGCAATCGATACACGTTCGGGGAACTGGGCACTAGGCAAAGATTCCGACGAGGCGTCGCAACTCCTACGAGAGAAATGTCCCGGCGTGAGTCAGATCCTCTTGTTCACGATCGGCATAGCGGGAGAGGACAGTGCCGGAAGATAGCGTCACTCCCACAGGCCGAGTCCTTCCCACCGGGCATCGCTCTCCGCCTCTCGCAGTTCATCCTCGTAGCAGGGGTTGAGATTGAGGGAGAAATCGTAGGCGCGGGCAAGGCCGGCAGCGACGAGTTCGCGGTTGACGTGGGTTGCGCCGGCGAAGACGTGGCGTAGGAGGCGGCCATACCGATCCGCCTCCTCTTCGCACTTTTCAAGGCGGATAGGTTGGCCCAGCGTCAAGTGCTTCACCACCTCAGCCGCCTCATCGAAGAACGGCTCGCCGCGCTCCGGGGCATCGATGCCGAGCAATCGAACGCGTGCCTCCGGGCAGCAGACGTCCACCGTATCCCCGTCGATGACACGAGTAACGCGGAGTGCAGCGGCATCCTGAGTAGGCGCCAGGGTGGCGGCTGGCGCGGAATCCGTATCCATCGGGCCACTCTCAGGCGAGGCGCAGGCAGCCGCGGCGAGAAGGACGACGGTGAGCGCCACGAGCAAAACGGATAAACGCTGAATCATATCGTGAGACTACAGGACGGCACGACACCGACGGAATTATGCTCCGCTACAATGGATAAATTATGACTGCTATCGCTGACGTTGCGACTGAGGTTGCCCTTGAGCCTGTTATCGGGCTTGAGGTGCACGCGCAGCTGCTCACGAAGAGCAAGATGTTCTGCGGGTGCTCCACGGACTACACGGGCGCCGAACCGAATACCCGCGTCTGCCCCGTCTGTATGGGCCTCCCCGGCACACTGCCCGTCATCAACCGGCAGGCAGTCGCAGCGACAATCATGACCGCCCTCGCGCTGAACTGTGAGATTGCCGAGGATACCAAGTTCGACCGCAAGAACTACCCCTACCCTGACCTGATGAAGGGATACCAGATCTCCCAGTACGATATGCCGCTTTCACACAACGGCTGGCTGGAAATCGAGCCTCAGGACGGCGAAACGCGCAAGGTCGGCATCACCCGCGTACATCTTGAAGAGGACACCGCCCGCCTGACACACCGCGTCGACGTGACCGGCGAGACGTATTCACTCGTGGACATCAACCGGTCCGGCATACCACTCATGGAAGTGGTCGGCGAGCCTGACCTGCGCTCGCCGGAGGAGGCACGCCTCTACCTGACAAAGCTCCGTTCAATCCTGCAATACCTCGGCGTTTCCACCGGCAACATGGAGGAGGGCAGCTTCCGCTGCGACGCCAATATCTCTATGCGCAAGCCCGGCGACCCCCTGCCCAACTGGAAGGTTGAGGTCAAGAACATGAACTCCTTCCGCGCCGTCTTTCGCGCGCTGGAGTTCGAAGTACAGCGGCAAACAGACCTGATTCAACGCGGAGAGCGAATCCCACAAGAGACACGCGGCTGGTCCGAGGAGGCGGGCGCGACTCTCTCCCAGCGTTCAAAGGAATACGCGCAGGACTACCGCTATTTCCCGGAGCCGGACTTACCGCCGCTGATTGTCAGCAGGGAGTGGGTCGACGAGCTGCGACAGTCGCTCCCCGAGTTACCGGATGCGCGCCGCGCACGCTTTATGAGTGACTTCGCCCTATCCCTTTATGACGCCGGCCTGCTCACGGCAAGCCGCTCTACCGCCGACTACTTCGAGCAAGCATTGAAGGCATCACCGCAGACGCAGGGGGCTGCTCAGCAGGCGCGGGCAAAGGCGGTGGCGAACTGGATTGTCGGGGACCTGGCACACCTGCTTAGCGAGGCAGACACGGACATCGGGGACTCCCCCGTCTCCGCTTCTGCCATGGCCGCAATGCTTGACCTGATGGACGACGGGACAATCAGCGTCCGCATGGCCAAAGAGGTCTTCCCGGAGATGTTCGATACGGGCAGGAGCCCCGGGCAGCTTGTCAAGGAAAAGGGCCTAACCCAAATCAACGACCAGGACGCGCTGGCCGCCGCAGTTCGAGAGGCGATTGAAGCGAACCCGAAAGCCGTCACCGACTTTCAGAAGGGCAAGCAGAACGCCGTGGGATTCCTCGTTGGCCAGGTAATGCGAGCAACGCGGGGACAGGCAAACCCGCAGACGGCCAACCAGTTGGTGGCTGAGCAGCTGCAGGCGCTCGCGCCGTCTGACAATCAGGCACAATAGACGGAGCGAATCGATCTCGCTACAGGGACGGAATCAATGATCAATGTCATCATCCACGTATTGCAGCTTCTTGTGGCCGTGCTCCTAATCGGCGCGATCCTGTTGCAGGTGCGGACACAGGACCTGGGCGGGGTGTTCGGCGCGGGCGCATCCGTTTTCCGCGCCCGGCGCGGCTTTGAGAAGACCCTCTTTCAAGCCACAATCGGCCTCGCCGTCATCTTTGTGGTATTGGCGATAGCCAGTTCCCGCTTTACGGGCTAGGGCAGCCGCCTCGCGCCATGCGGGTTGTGGTTGGCGTGGTATTCCGTGGCGTCGTTCACCTCTAGCGCATGATCGGCAAGTCGCAGCGCCGCCTCCCCCGCTGTGAGTGAGCCGCCTTCCTCCGCCGGCTTCACGTGGATGAAGAAGTCGTCACCCATCTCCGGTGTCGGAAACTGGTCCGGCCAGAAGAAGGTGAAACCCGCCTGCTGCGCAGTCTGTTGATCCAGCGGACGGTCGCCAACGTGCCAATATGTTGCCAGATCCGGATACCGTGCCTTGAGTGTCGGCATATTGTGTTTCAGCAGGACGAAATCGGGTTCAAGGCCATAGCCGCGCCACATGATGAGTTGGGAACTCTCCGGCCTGTCCGACGCGCTGCCGACAATTGCGCCCTTGGATCGGAAATACTCAACGTGCTCGCGTGTCAGGATGCCGTTCGGATCGCCGAACTCCATCGTTCCGTCAATATCAAATGTGATAAGCCACACGAGAAATCTCGTCTCCCAACAAATTAGTTCCCGTCGCGCCGTTCAAAGCGCCACTCTGTTCCCCGTGGCGTGTCTTCCAACACAACCCCCAACTCGGCGAGTCGGTCCCGCAGGTTGTCCGCCAACGCGAACTGCTTCTCCTTGCGCAGCCCGGCCCGCGTCTCGATTAGCAATTCCACAAACGGAGCGACATCGCCCGTGCCGCCGGAGCCGGGCTGCTCCAGCCGCAAACCCAGCACGCCGCCCAGTTCACGGAGCAGCGCGCATGCCCCGGAAACGTCAGCGCCATCCCCCGCCGCGCGGTTGATCTCCCGCGCCATGTCAAACATCGCCGCCAACGCCTGCGGGGTATTAAAGTCATCATCCATGGACTCGTAGAAACGCCCCTTGAAAGCGGACTTATCAGGCGCATCGCCTTCGCCGCCGACTGCCCATGCGGCGCGGGACAGTCGCTCTGCCGCGCGGGCCGACGCCGCCACGCCCTCATCCGTCCACGTCAGCGGCATCCGGTAGTGAGATGTCAGCACGAACAACCGAAAGGCGTCTGCGCCGTGCTGCTCAACAACATCCCGGATGGACACGAGGTTGCCGAGCGACTTGCTCATCTTCTCCTCGCCCATCTGCAGTAGGCCGTTGTGGAGCCAGTACTGGGCGAATGGTTCGGTTCCGGTAAACGCCTCCGTCTGTGCGATTTCGTTCTCGTGGTGCGGGAATATCAGGTCTGCTCCGCCGCCGTGAATATCAATCTTCTCGCCCAGGTAGCTCAGGGACATGGCCGAGCATTCGATATGCCAGCCGGGGCGGCCGGGGCCCCACGGGCTGTCCCATGCCGGCTCGCCCTCTTTCGCGCCCTTCCAGAGCGTGAAATCCAGCGGCGATTCCTTTAATTCGTTGGGCGCGATGCGCGCCCCCGCCATCATCCCGTCCAGCGTGCGGTGCGAGAGCTTGCCGTAGCTATCGAACTTGTTGACGCGGAAGTAGACGTCACCGCCCGCGGCATACGCAAATCCCTTGTCGATAAGGCCGGAGATCATCTCCAACATCGAGGGGACTTCCACCGTCGCCAGAGGGTATTCATCCGCAGGCAGCACGTTCAGCAACGCCATGTCCTCTCTAAAGAGGTCCATGTAGCGGCCCGCAAGATCCGACGCCGTCTCGCCCGTCTCCTGGGACCGCGCGATAATCTTGTCGTCAACGTCCGTGAAGTTCTGCACCACTTTCACGTTGTAGCCGCGATGGGCGAGATAGCGCCTCACCACGTCAAAGATGACGTAGCTCATACCGTGCCCGACATGCGAATCGGAGTACGGGGTAACGCCGCAGACATACATGAGAACGTCCGGTGGATTATGCGGCGTGAACTCGGTCTTCTCGCCGGTCAGTGTGCTTGTCAGGCGCAGCATCAGGCCCCGGCCTCAAGCGCAACGATGACATGGGCGGCGATGACTGCGGCTCCCTCTGCGCTGCCCAGCGGCAGACCCTCAAGCGTCTTGAATTTCAGGTTCAGTTTGTCGGGCTCGACTCGAAGTTTCATGGCAAGAGATTGAATCATGGCGTCCCGATACGGACCAAGGCGGGGCGCGTCCGCATAGAGCGTAGCATCGGCATTTCCCAGCCGCAATTGACGCCCCTCCACCTCATCCATCGCCCGCCTCAGCAGCTCCATGCTGTCGGCGTCCTTGTAGGCGGGATCGGTGCTGGGGAAATGCTGGCCGATGTCACCCAACCCCGCCGCGCCCAGCACCGCATCCGTCAGCGCGTGCGCCAGCACGTCCCCGTCCGAATGGCCAAGCGGTCCACGATCATGCTCAATCTTGACTCCGCCCAGGATGAGCGTCCTGCCCTCCACCAACGGATGGCTGTCAAATCCGAGCCCAACGCGTACGGCAGCCACTATGAACCCGCCTCTGATTCGTCAGGCGCAGTATTGCCCTGTTGACGGAGGATCGCTTCGGCAACCGCCACGTCAGTTGGCGTCGTCACCTTGATATTGCCTGCGTCGCCCTCAAAGAGATGGACCGGCTCACCAAGCGCCTCCACCAGGCTTGCATCATCCAGCACAAGGTCCGCTGGAGCCTCTGCGTGGGCGCGTTTCAGCAGTTCGGTGCGAAAGGCCTGCGGGGTCTGCGCGGCGTACAACCGCGACCTGTCCGGCGTTGCGGCAATCCGTCCGTCCTGCCCCGCTTCCTTAATAGTGTCTTGCACCGGCACAGCGGGGACCCCCGCTCCATGTTCACGCGCAGCCGCCACGCCTCTTGCAATGAGATCTGTCGTGATACACGGGCGCGCGCCGTCATGAACCAACGTGTTTTCACTGCCATCCGGCGCGGCTTGCAGACCGGCAAGGACAGATTCGCGGCGAGTATTGCCCCCGGCGCACACTGCGGACACCTTGCACAACCCCAACGAAGAGACCAAAGACGCCGCCTTTTCGACAGAGTCGGACGCAACAACAAGCACAATGTGGTCGACATCGTGGGAATCTTCCATCGCGCGCAGCGGGTACGCGACCATCTCGCGGCCAAGCAACGGCGTGAAAGCCTTTTGCACGCCGCCCATCCGCTCGCCGGAACCGGCGGCGACAATGATACCGGTGGTCCTGCCCGCCATTATCGTGTCACGAGATTGAGCAGGCGGCCCGGCACGTAGATGACACGGGCCGGGTCCGCGCCGTTCAGCGCCGTCTGTATCTTTTCGCTGGCCAGCGCGACCTCTCGCGCGGCGTCCTCTGCAATATCGGCGGCAACCGTCAGCCTGTCCCGCAGTTTGCCGTCCACCTGGACTATCAGTGTGATCTCTTCTGACCTTGTCAGCGACTCATCGTACTCCGGCCATGGCTGTTGGTGGATCGAATACGGCTTGCCCGTCATCTCCCACAGTTCTTCCGTCAGATGCGGCGCGATTGGCGCGAGCAGCAGGAGCAAAGTGTCATACGCCTCACGCCACTCCGGGCTGCGCGCCGCCTCGGGGTTGTCAGATTCGATGCGCGAAAGCATATTTGTGAACGTCATCAGCGCCGCAATCATCGTGTTGAACTGGAAACCCTCGATGTCTTCGGTCGCCTTTTGGATCGTGCGGTGCATTTCACGGGTCAGATCAGTGGCAATGTCGCTCGGCGCGGGCGCACCTTCCTCACGGGATCGGGTCTCGCACAACTCCCACACACGGTTGAACCATCGCGGTATGCCACGGATGCCCTGCGTGCTCCACGCCCCGCCCTGGTCCCACGGCCCAACGAACATCAAATATGCGCGAACTGCGTCCGCGCCAAGCAGCGCCGTCTGTTCATCCGGGTTCACGACGTTGCCGCGGCTCTTGGACATCTTTTCGTGGTCCTCGCCGAGAATGACGCCCTGGTTGAACAGCCGCTTGAAAGGTTCATCGAAGGTCAGCAGGCCAAGGTCCCGCAGCGCCTTTGTGAAGAATCGGGCGTAGAGCAGATGCATGACGGCGTGCTCCGCGCCGCCCGTATAGAGGTCAACGGGCGCCCATCGCTGCATTTCCTCCGGATCAAATGCCGTATCCGTGCCGGCATCGGGGCTCGTATAACGGAACTGGTACCATGCCGAGTCGACGAAGGTATCCATGGTGTCCGTCTCGCGTTCGGCATCCTCGTTGTCGCACTCAGGGCACTTCGTGCGGCGGAATCCATCGTGGTACTTGAGCGGTGACTCGCCCGTTGGCAGGAACTCTGCATCCTCGGGTAAGACGACCGGCAGCTGGTCCTCAGGAACCGGCACGATGCCGCAGTCGTCGCAGTAGATAATCGGGATCGGCGTGCCCCAGTACCGCTGGCGAGAGACCAGCCAGTCTCTCATACGATAGGAAACGGTCGGCCCACCCCACCCGTTCTCCTCAAGGTGCTTCGCAACGGCTGCTTTGCCATCCTCATTCGGCATCCCCGTGAATGGGCCGGAATTGACCATGACGCCGGGATCGATATACGCCTCGCTCAGCGGCGAGCCGTCATAGCCCTCCGGCGCGATAACCGTCTCGATTGGGATTCCATACTTGGTCGCGAACTCAAAGTCGCGCTCATCGTGCGCCGGCACGCCCATCACCGCCCCCGTGCCGTAGGTGGCGAGCGCATAGTCGGCAATCCACAGAGCGACCTTCTGGCCATTGAGCCGGTTGGTGCAATACGTGCCCAGCGGCACGCCCGTCTTTTCCTTGTCCACGGCCAGCCGCTCGATCTCCGTCAGCCGCCGTGCTTGCGCCACATATGCCTCTACCTCGGCGCGCTGCTCGTCCGTGGTAAGCGCCGGAACAAGCGGATGCTCGGGGGCGAGCACCATGAAGGTGACGCCATATGTGGTGTCCGGGCGCGTTGTGAACACGCGGAGTTCATCAACGTCCACTCCGGGAACATCGAGCCCGAAGGAAATCTCAGCGCCTTCTGAGCGCCCGATCCAATTGGTCTGCATCAGGTTGATGCGCTCGGGCCAATCAATCTTCGAGTTGTCCAGCAGCTCCTCCGCGTAGTCCGTGATACGGAAGAACCACTGCTCCAAATCCCGCTGGTAAACGACCGTGCCGCAGCGTTCGCACGTGCCGTCGGCCATGACCTGCTCTCTCGCGAGCGTCGTCTGGTCTTTCTCGCACCAGTTGACCGGAGCCATCGCGCGGTAGGCGATGCCCTTCTCAAACATCTTGAGGAAGAAGTACTGGTTCCACTTGTAATACTCGGGCAGGCATGTAATGACCTCCCGCCGCCAGTCATAGCCCGCGCCGATGGTCTTGAGCTGATTGCGCATCCGATCGACGTTGTCCAGTGTCCATATCTGCGGATGGATGCCCCGCTGGATGGCGGCGTTCTCTGCGGGCAGGCCGAACGCGTCGAAACCCATCGGGTGGAGGACGTTGTAGCCGCGCATCCGCATATAACGCGCGTGGGCGTCCGCGGGGGCCTCCGCATACCAGTGGCCGACGTGCAGGTCGCCTGAGGTGTACGGGAACATCGTGAGGGCGTACCACGTGGGGCGGGAATCATCGGGGTTGGCCTCATATAGCCCGTCCGCCTCCCAGCGCTTCTGCCATTTCCGATCAAGCGCGATGGGATCGTATCTGAGGTTGTATGGATTGCCCGCGCGCCGCTCCGCTGCCATTGAAATGCCCGCCCTCTGCGTGATTTTCCACTGCCATAGATGCTTTTGCAGTATACAGGGCGCCATTCTACGGCAGACTTTCAGCACCTATACTGGGACGGCGCAGGGGCAGCAATGAACTACCTTGTCGAAAAGGTGTCCGAAGACGCCGAAACGAAACAGCACGTCCTCGTCCTCCGCAGCGTACAGGGCGAGGACAGGCTGGCGCTGAACGTGCTGGAGAAGGAAGCCGTCGTTCTCGGCAGCCTCTTATCGGACGACGGGATGCCGGGCAGGAACGTCCTCGACCACCTCAAGGACACAGCCTCGCGTGGCGCAGGTGTCGTCCTGGGCATCCAACTGCTATTGATTGAATCGCGCGACGGCCCCGCCCTCACCCCGGTTCTGATCATGCGCAAGGCCGACTCACCCCTCGAACAGGCGGTGCCGGCCTCGTTGGCGCATGCTGCGGCATGGTCGGTCGCGCTGAATATGCCTTTTGAGATAGACGATGACCTGGTGGCGGCGCTCCAGTCCGTCGTGACCGTTATTCCCGGTGAGCCGCCCAGCGGTTTTCGTGACTTCCTCGCCGGCCTGGATGAGATAGACCGGGTATAAGGATTTGCCTCGTACGGCTTCTCTACCGCAGTTGATTACGAATGTCTCTGGCCGTCCTGGATTTGTATTTGACTGATTATAATACATCCTATGAATGATAATCATTCATGATGCATATGATTTTCATTCACGCCGTGATTGGTTATCATAGATGCCATGAATGATCCTACAGTCTCGCGTCTCGTGATGCCCGCGCTTGAAGACCGCCTGCGGGTGATGCCCGCCGTGGTTCTGACCGGCGCGCGGCAGGCTGGCAAAAGCACACTGGCGCGCGACATCATATCGGCAGGGCGGAGGTTCTTTACTCTGGATGATCTGGATACCTTTGAGGCGGCACGGAACGACCCCGATGCTATCCTTGGCGGAAATGACCCCATCACCATTGATGAGGTGCAGCGAGCGCCGGATCTGCTCCATGCCGTCAAGATGGACATCGACAACCGGCGGACGCCCGGCCGATTCCTGTTGACCGGCTCGGCGAATCTCCTTTTGATGGGGCAGGTGTCTGAGTCGCTTGCCGGACGCGCCAGCTACCTGACCCTGCTGCCGTTGACACGGCGTGAGCAGATGGGGCTTGGCCGCGCCGGCCTGTGGGAGGAGCTGCTTGGTGTGCCCGACGAGGAGTGGCGGGACATTCTTAATGCCGCTGAGTCGCCCCGAGAGGACTGGAGAAAGCTTGCGCTGCGAGGCGGCTTTCCCACACCCGCTCTCTCCCTGCGCTCCGCGCGAGAAAGAGCAATCTGGTTTGACGGCTACACACAGACGTACCTTGAGCGGGACCTGCTGAGCCTCTCGACGATTGCCGCCCTCCCCGACTTTCGCCGGCTGATGCGGGCAACGTGCCTCCGCATCGGCCAGTTGGTCAATCAGACGGACCTGGGGCGGGATGTGGCGTTGTCGCAGCCAACGGTGCGCCGCCATCTCAACCTTTTGGAAACGTCGCATCTCCTTGTACGGGTGCCCGCCTACGCCGTCAATCGCACCAAGCGCCTGATCAAAGCCCCAAAAATCTATTGGGCTGACACAGGTCTCGCAATGCGCATCGCGCAGGAAGACGTTCCTCGGGGCGCGCACCTTGAAAATCTGGTTTTGATTGACCTGCTAGCTTGGCGGGACACGCGCGACAGCCGGGCGGACATCTTCTATTGGCGCACAACAGCCGGGGAGGAGGTGGATTTCATCATCGAGGCGGATGGCCATCTGCTGCCCATTGAGGTGAAATCAACGACCAAGCCCAGCCTGCGGGATGCGGCGGCCCTGCGCAGCTTTCGCCGCGAGTATGGCGACAGCGCGAGAGCGGGGCTGCTGCTCCACGATGGCGACACCCTGGATTGGCTGACACCCGATGTTTTGGCGGTTCCCTGGTGGATGGCGTTGTAGCGGTTTGACGTTTGTGGGCGTGTGCTATAGTATTCGATTGTGCTTGGGTGGACGTCGACCCGTTAGATCGCACCGAATAGGCCTGTTCGCTGGGCTAATTGAATGTACCCCGCGAACGGGCTTTTTCTGCTTGTGTAAGAAGAGAGGAGCGCCGAATGGTCGCAGCCATGAGGGAGTCAATCAAGAACTACTCGCGGGTCGATGAAATACTCGCACCGCCAAATCTCATCCAAATACAGGTCGACTCCTTCAACTGGTTTAAGACCGACGGAATCGCCGAACTCCTCTCTGAAATCAGTCCCATCCAGGACGCCGCGCGGGAGACCCTGCCCGCCGATCTCAGCGCCGGACGCTCTCCACGTGAAATTCTGGAGCTTGTCCGGGAAGGCAAAGCCCGCGCAGAGGCGGTTGGCGGCAGATTCCAACTGCGTTTCGTCGAGCACCGCTTTGATGTGCCCAAGCATTCCGAAGATGAGTGCCGCGACAAGGACCTCAACTACTCTGCCCCGCTCCACGTCAAGGCTGAGTTGACCGTGAAGGAGACGGGCGAGGTCAAGGAGCAAGACCTCTTCCTGGGTGACGTTCCCCTCATGACTGACCGGGGCACGTTCATCATCAACGGCGCGGAGCGAGTCGTCGTCAGCCAGTTGGTGCGTTCGCCCGGCGCGTATTTCACGCTGGAGCGCGACCCGTCCACCGGGCGCGAGCTGTGCATGACCAAGCTCATTCCCAATCGCGGGGCGTGGCTTGAGTTCGATATTTCCAACCGGGGCATCATCAGCGTCAAGGTGGACCGTCGCCGCAAGATGCCCGTCACGCTGCTGCTTCGCGCCCTCGGTTTCGAAGAGGACGAGATTCTCTCGATGTTCTCCGACGTGGACCTGCCCGGCGACGCGAGCCTGATCAGGACGACGCTTGAGCGTGAGCCGCACGCGCGGACGACGGATGAGGCGCTGCTGGAGTTCTATCGCCGCCTGCGCCCCGGCGAGCCGTCCGTGCTGGACAACGCCAAGACGCTCATTCACCACCTGTTCTTTGACCCCCGGCGTTATGACCTGGCGCGCGTTGGCCGCTACAAGCTCAACCGCGGCCTCGGCTCGCAGGTTGACCCGGAAACGCGCATCCTGCTGCCGGAGGACATCGTCGCGCTCATCAGGCAGATGATCCGCGTGCATAACGGCGCATCTCGGCCCAACGATATCGACCATCTGGGCAACCGACGCGTCCGATCCGTCGGCGAGTTGATCCAGAACCAGTTCCGCGTCGGCCTCCTCCGCATGGAGCGCGTGGCGCGGGAGCGCATGACGCTGGTGCAGCCGGAGGGCGCGACGCCCGGCCATCTCGTCAACGTGCGGCCAATCGTTGCCTCACTGCGTGAGTTCTTTGGCGGCTCCCAGCTCTCACAGTTCATGGATCAGACCAACCCGCTCGCCGAGTTGACGCACAAGCGGCGTCTCTCCGCGCTGGGACCGGGTGGACTGTCCCGCGAGCGCGCCGGTTTCGACGTGCGTGACGTTCACAACTCCCACTACGGGCGCATCTGCCCCATCGAGACACCCGAGGGACCGAACATCGGCCTCCTTGGCTCCCTCGCCACGTACGCCAAGATCAACCCCTTCGGTTTCATCGAGACGCCGTACCGCCGCGTGCTCAAGGAGATCCCGAACAAGGAGCCGAAGTGGCTTGAGGGCCACACCCTCCGTGAGGAGGTGAGGGATCGGCGCAAGAAGCTGGTCGCGGAGGCCGGTACTGTCGTCACGGCGGAGCTTGCCAAGTCGATCGCCCGGCTCGCGCCGCTGGACATCTCCGTGCGCCCGTTCGTGCTCAATGAGTCCGAGTACCTTGACGCGGACGAGGAAGAGCGGCACGACATCGCGCAGGCCAACACGGAACTGAATGCAGTCGGTGAGATGGTCACGGACATGATTGAGGTCAGGCGGCAGGGAGAGCCGCATACGGCCCGCGCCGTGGACGTGGAGTTCATGGATGTCTCTCCCAAGCAGATCTTCAGTGTCTCCACCGCCCTGATTCCGTTCCTCGAGCACGACGACGCTAACCGCGCGCTGATGGGATCCAACATGCAGCGGCAGGCGGTGCCGCTCGTACGCCCGGACGTGCCCATCGTCGGCACCGGCATGGAGTCCCGCGTCGCGAAAGACAGCGGTCAGATACTGCTCTCCCGCGTGGACGGAACCGTCGTGACGGCGACTGCCGAGGAAATCATCATCAAGGGCACCGATAAGAAGACCTATCCCCACCGCGTCCGCAAGTTCGAGCGGTCCAACCAGGGAACGGTCATCAACCAGAAGCCCTCAGTGGCCCCCGGCGACGTGGTCAAGGTGGGGGATCCGATCGCCGATTGCGCCTCCACGGTGCAGGGTGAGTTGGCCCTCGGCCAGAACGTGCTGTGCGCGTTCATGTCCTGGGAGGGCTACAACTTTGAGGACGCGATTATCCTCTCCGAATCCGTCGTGCGCGAGGATAAGTTCACGTCCATCCATATCGAGAAGCACGAGGTCGAGGCCCGCGACACCAAGCTGGGGCGTGAGGAGATCACGCGCGACATCCCGAACGTTGGTGAAGAGGCCCTCGCCGACCTCGACGAAAAGGGCATCATCCGCATCGGCGCGGAGGTGAACGCCGGCGACATCCTTGTCGGCAAGATCACTCCCAAGGGCGAGACGGAACTCTCCCCGGAGGAGAAGCTGCTCCGCGCAATCTTCAGCGAAAAGGCGCGTGAGGTGAAGGACTCCTCGCTCCGCGTCCCGCACGGCGAGCACGGCAAGGTCATTGACGTCCGCATCCTGACGGGCGAGCAGAAGGATGACCTGCAGGCCGGCGTCAATGAGCTGGTGCGCGTATGGGTGGCGCAGACCCGCAAGATATCCGTCGGCGACAAGATGGCCGGACGCCACGGCAACAAGGGCGTCATCTCCCGCATCATGCCCATTGAGGACATGCCCTACCTGCCGGACGGGACACCGGTTGAGATTATCCTCAACCCCATCGGAGTGCCCTCCCGCATGAACCTCGGCCAGATCCTTGAGACGCACATCGGCTCGGCGGCGCGCGAACTCGGATTCCAGGTTGTGACGCCCGTCTTTGACGGCGCAGACCCGGGATCCATCGAGGACGCCTTGGGCCGCGCCTACATCGCGCATGAGTCCGGCGCAGTCCGCGCAACGGGCGAACATGGAGAGCCGACGTTCGAGCAGGAAATCGCGGAGGAGTGGCTGCAGGAGAAGGGCATCGACCCGGCACCCGTGTTCAGCGACCGCACCCGCGGCGTCGCCAAGGACGTGTGCCTGCGGCTCTGGCTGGACCAGCAGGGAGTGTCCCACAAGAAGCTGGATGCAGACGGCGTTGTGGCGAAGACGGAAGAGCACTTCCGGAAGAGCGGCAACCATCCGCCGATCTTCGGCAAGGTGATTCTGCGTGACGGACGCACGGGTGAGCCGTTCGGTCAGCCTGTAACTGTCGGTTACATCTACATGCTCAAGCTGATCCACCTCGTTGAGGACAAGATTCACGCCCGCTCGACGGGCCCGTATTCGTTGATTACGCAGCAGCCGTTGGGCGGAAAGGCACAATTCGGCGGCCAGCGGTTTGGAGAGATGGAGGTCTGGGCGTTGGAGGCGTACAGCGCAGCCCACAACCTCCAGGAGATGCTCACGATCAAGTCGGACGACGTGCAAGGTCGGCAGCAAACGTATGAGGCCATCGTAAAGGGCGAGGACGTGATTGAGCACGGCATCCCGGAGTCCTTCCACGTCCTGCAGATGGAATTACAGAGCCTGGGCCTCGCAATCGAACTGCTGCAAGACCCGGACGTTCCGGCTCTGGAAATGGCCCTCAGCGGGGCCTTGCGCGTGGATGACTTTGGCGACGGAGACATGGAGGAGAGAGAGAATGACGGATCCTAGCTTCAGCGCAATACGAATCTCCCTCGCCTCCCCGGACCAGATCCGGTCGTGGTCCTACGGCGAGGTCACCAAGCCTGAGACGATCAACTACCGCAATCAGAAGCCTGAAAAGGATGGGCTCTTTGATGAGCGCATCTTCGGTCCGACCAAGGATTTCGAGTGCTACTGCGGCAAGTACAAGCGTATTCGCTACCGCGGCGTGATTTGCGACCGCTGCGGCGTTGAAGTGACGCGCGCCAAGGTGCGGCGTGAGCGGATGGGGCACATCAATCTTGCCGCCCCCGTCGCTCATATCTGGTTCGCCAAGGGCACGCCGAGTTGGCTCGCCATGCTGCTGGACATGACGCCCCGCAACCTGGAGCGAGTCCTTTACTACGCCCAGTACGTGATCATTGAGGTGGATGAGGAACGCAAGCAGGACCTCATTGATCAGTACGTGGAGCATGAGGACAAGCTCCTTGAGGAGATCCGCGCCGATCTGGACGCCAACGTCTCCGCCATCCGTGAGCAGAGCACGCGGGAACTCGCCGAGCGCCGCGCGATGATCGAGGCTGATGTCGATGCCCTGCGCACCGGCCTGCCCCAGTTGGTGGGCCAGAACGCCAGCGACACCATCAGTGTTCATGGGCGCACGCTGGTGGAGAAGGGCGATGAAATCACCGAGGAGAGCGTTGCCTCCCTTGATGCCGTGCTTGAGGAACTCATCACGGAGTCAGTGGAACAGCAGGGCGGCGCCCAGCAGGAAATTGCCACTCTCCAAAAGGAGGCCCAGGAACGCATCCAGGAGGCTCGCAAGGCGTGGGACTCCCGCCGAGGCGACCTGGAGCAGCTGCAGCCCCGCAAGACCATGACCGAGAACGAGTTCAAGGAGCGCAACGAGCAGTACGGCTCCCTGTTCCGTGCCGGCATGGGCGCGGAGTCGCTGCTGGAAATCATCAGCACGATGGACCTTGAAGAGCTTCGTGAGACGCTCCACGCCGAGGCCATCGGCTCCACCGGGCAGAAGGCCAAGAAAGCGGCCAAGCGCCTGCGTGTCGTCGAGGGATTCCGCAAGAGCGACAACAAGCCGGAGTGGATGATCCTGACCGTGCTGCCCGTGCTGCCGCCGGACCTGCGCCCCATGGTGCAGTTGGACGGCGGGCGTTTCGCCACGAGCGATCTGAATGACCTTTACCGCCGTGTTATCAACCGCAACAACCGCCTCAAGAGGCTCATGGAGCTTGGCGCGCCGGACATCATCGTCCGCAATGAGAAGCGGATGCTCCAGGAAGCCGTCGACGCGTTGGTCGACAATGGCCGCCGCGGACGCGCCATCACCGGCAGCCACAACCATACGCTCAAGTCGCTCTCAGACATGCTGCGCGGCAAGCAGGGGCGTTTCCGCCAGAACCTGCTTGGCAAGCGCGTGGACTACAGCGGACGTTCTGTCATCGTTGTCGGCTCCACCCTGAAGCTGCACCAGTGCGGCCTGCCGAAGCAGATGGCGCTTGAGTTGTTCAAGCCGTTCGTGATGCACCGGTTGGTGCTGCACGGCATCGCGCCGAACATCAAGAGCGCAAAGCGCATGGTGGACCAGAAGCGCCGCGGCGAGGTATGGGACCTCCTGGAAGAGGTGATCACGGAGCGCCCGGTGTTCCTGAACCGCGCCCCCACCCTGCACCGCCTCGGCATCCAGGCCTTTGAGCCGGTGCTTGTTGAGGGCAGCGCCATCCAGATTCATCCGCTCGTCTGCGCGGCGTACAACGCCGACTTTGACGGGGACCAGATGGCCGTCCACGTGCCGATCGGCCGCCGCGCCGTGGAAGAGGCGCGCAAGCTGATGATCTCCACGCACAACATGCTGCTGCCGAGCTCCGGCGAGCCGATTGTCGCCCCGACGCTCGACATCGTCGTCGGCATCTATTACCTGACGACGACGGTGCAGGGCGCGCAGGGCGAGGGCCAAGGCTTCATCACGTATGACGATGCCAAGCTGGCTCATGACCTCGGACAGATTGACCTCCGGGCGGAGATCCGCATACGCGAGGGCGTGGCCGTCAGCGCCGACGGCAACACGCGGCTGAACCTGCTGCCGCGCCTCGTAATGAGCGAGGATGGCCGCACGGAGATCGTTGAACTGAATCTCCAGGAAGAGATGCCGGATGGTTGGACGCTGGAGCCGCTGACGACGAGCGTCGGTCGGATTCTCTTCAACCAGGTGCTGCCAAGCGCGGTAACCTACCGCAACGAAATCGTAGACAAGAAGGCGCTCAAGGAAGTCGTTACCGAGTGCTATCGCTTTGAGGACAACGACTCCACTGCCCTGATCCTCGATGCTCTCAAGAAGCTCGGTTTCCACTACGCGACGGAGTCCGGCCTGACCATCGCCTTGAACGATGTCGTCGTTCCGCCGGAGAAGGCGGGGATGCTGGAAAAGGCCGAGGAAGAGGTGTCCGTGGTTCAGCGCAACTTCCAGCGCGGCCTCGTGAGCGAGGATGAGCTGGAAGAGCGGGTCATTGAGATTTGGCAGGGCGTTAACCGGGAGATGGAAACGGTTATCGAGACCCGCCTCCGCGAGTTTGGAAACCTGTACCTGATGGCCGGCTCCGGCGCGAAGGGCAACATCGCCCAGATCAAACAGATGGCCGGGATGCGCGGGCTGATGGCAGACCCCAAGGGCAAGATTCTGCCGCTGCCGATCCGCTCCAGTTTCCGCGAAGGCCTGAGTGTGCTGGAATACTTCATCTCAACGCACGGCGCGCGCAAGGGGCTCGCTGACACGGCTTTGCGGACGGCTGACTCCGGCTACCTCACACGCCGCATCATCGACGTGGCCCAGGATGTCATCGCCAACGATGACGACTGCGGCACGCTGGACGGCGTATGGATTGACGGCGAGACGATGGATCGCCTGCTGGGTTCCCTTTCGGAGCACATTCTCGGCCGCATGGCCGCCGCTCCGGTTGCTGATCCAAACACCGGGGAAATCATCGTCGATCGCAACGAGGAAATTGATGAAGATAAGGCAGCGCAGATTCAGGACGCCGGAATCAACCGCGTCTTCGTGCGCAGCCCGCTGACCTGCCAGTCTCCGCATGGCATGTGCCGCTTCTGCTACGGCCGGTCACTGGCGCGGGGAAGGTTGGTGGAGGCCGGCGAGGCCATCGGCATCATCGCCGCGCAGTCCATCGGCGAGCCCGGCACACAGCTCACCATGCGGACGTTCCACACGGGCGGCGTCGCCGGCGTGGACATCACGAGCGGCTTGCCGCGTGTCGAGGAAATCTTCGAGGCGCGCGTGCCCAAGCTCGTCGCGCCAATCTCCGAGATCGACGGCGTTGTCGAAGTGACCGAGGATGCCAACGGCAGGCGCGTCCGCGTGGTCAACGAAGAGACCGTTGCAGAGGACTACCAGATTCCCGAGGGCTTCGAGGCTCGCGTCAAGTCCGGCGATTTCGTCGACTCGGGCGCGGAACTCGCGGGGCCCGCGGCCAAACCCAAGACCCGCAGCCGCCGAAAGAAGGCTGCAGAGGAAGAGACGGCAGAAACCACTGCGCCCGTCCCGGCTCCGATCACCGCGGCCATGGACGGCGAGGTGACGGTGCATGGCGACACGATGACCATTGTTCACCGTGACGTCGATGACCGCACCTACCAGGTTTCGCCAAACGTGCGCATCCTGGTTGAAACCGGCCAGCGCATTGACGCGGGCACTGCGCTCGCCGAGGGACCGCTGAACCCGCAGGATGTCCTGCGCGTCCGCGGCAAGGACGCCGCGCAGCGCTACCTCGTGGATGAGGTCCAGCGCGTGTACCGCTCTCAGGGCGTCGTCATCCACGACAAGCACATCGAGATCATCGTCCGCCAGATGCTGCGCCGCGTGCGTATCGAGCAGCCCGGTGACACCGAGTTTCTACAGGGTGAGCTTGTCGACCGGTTCCTGTGGCAGTCCGTCAACGAGAAGGTCATTGCAGAGGGCGGCGAGCCGTCGCTGGCAGTGTCCGTCCTGCTCGGCGTGACAAAGGTATCGCTCAGCACGGAGAGCTTCCTTGCGGCGGCGTCCTTCCAGGAGACCACGCGCGTCCTTACCGAGGCGGCGCTGCTTGGCAAGGTTGATCGACTTGTCGGCCTCAAGGAAAACGTCATTATCGGGCGTCTCATTCCTGCGCGGCTGGGTGTCGGCGACGACATCGATGACGATCTGCTCGAGGCAGGCGGTGTGGCGACGGCTCTTGCCGATCCGGACGAGGCCTTCGACGAAGACGAGAGCGACGCCGGATTGGAGCGCATCTTCAAGGCAGCCTTTGGCGACGACGGGGACGACTTTGACCTTGACCTGGACGACGACGATGACGACGACGATTTCCCTGATATCGGGGAGGCAGACATCGGGTCTGACGACTAAGGTTCCTGCAACAAAACAAGTAGGTAGCAAGGGGGGCGGCGCAATGCGCCGCCCCCCTTTTCTTGTGGCATACTGTGGACTCAGATGGAAAGGTTGTATGCATGAGCCCGGAGATGGTGTCGGTAATCGGTGTCGGCGTCGGTTTGGCTGCGTTGACCTTTGGTCTTTTTGGCTGGATCCGAGCCGATATGGCGAGGATGCGTCAAGAATGGCGAGACGAGATGTCACTGTTTCGCCAGGAAATGCGGCAAGAACTCCGCAGCAGTGAGCAGCGCATCGTTAATGCCATCACCAATCACCGCCATCCTCAACCTGATGGGGAGCCAGTTTTCACTCAGCCGGTGTAGTTTCGTGACCCGGCCTGGTCAATAGTGGTCGTGTTACCTTTACGACTCTTCCAGGCGCTCGGTTTATTGGTAATCCTTGCCCTGCCCGCCCTGTTCATCACGACAAACGTCCGAATCGCCTTCCACAGTCAGACCGTCTATACCTACGCCATCGATGCATTTGACGCGCCGGAGCGAACAGGCGTCGAACGCGATGAACTCATAAAGGGCACTGCCGGACTCATCGACTATTTCGAGTCGGATGAGGACCTGATCACGACGGAAATCGTCGTCAACGGAATCAGCGAGCCGCTGTTCACCGAACCGGAGGCCATACACTTCCGGGACGTGCGAGACCTGCTGCAACGCGTCTATTTCGTACAGACCGTGGCGACCGTCATCATGCTTGCCGCTTTGATTGCGGCTATCGTCGCCGCGACGCGCGGACGGCGGGAATTAGCCGCACTTGTCTTTCGCCGCATCCGTCAGAGCGCTGTGTGGACGGTGGTGGCAATCATCGGAATAGGTCTATTTGCCGCGCTGGGCGGATTCAATTTCCTCTTCCTGCAATTCCACCTGCTCAGCTTCTCCAACGACCTGTGGCGGGGAACGGCGGACGACAGGATGATTCAACTCTTCCCGCAGTTATTCTTCCTGCAGGCCACGCTGCTCATCGGCTTTGCAGCCATTGTTGAGATGGGGGTGGCATGGGTGGGAGCGACGATGTCCCTACGGGCATTGGAACCGTCGGATGTCCCGGAGGACGGCAGCTAGCGTCCCGCCTGTTCCTCCGCGTGGTAGGAGCTTCGGACGAGGGGGCCGGACTCCACGTGCTTGAAGCCGCGCGCCATCCCTTCGTCCCGTAGCTCAACGAACTCTTGAGGCGTATAGAACCTGTCCAGCGGCACATGTGAGGGTGTTGGCCGCAGGTACTGACCGATGGTGAGAATGTCGCATCCAACGCTGACCAGATCATCCATCGTTGACAGGAGTTCCTCGCGTGTCTCACCCAAGCCGACCATGATGCCGGACTTCGTGCGCATGCCTGCGCGCTTGGCCCGCTCCAGCAGCTCCAGCGACAGCCAATAGTTTCCCCGGGGCCTCACCGCACGAAACACGGACGGCACACTTTCGATGTTGTGGTTGAGGACATCCGGCGCAGCATCCATCACTGTGCGGAGCGCGTCCCAATTCCCCGCGAAATCCGGAATGAGCACCTCAACGCCGACACCTGACGCAATGCGCCTCACTGCGCTGATGGTCTGCGCAAAGATGGACGCGCCGCCGTCGGGAAGGTCGTCACGGTCAACTGACGTGATAACGGCATACGTGATGCCCATGCGGTGGACGGCTTGCGCGACACGCAAGGGCTCAAGCGCATCGACCACGCCGCCCGGGTCCCCGGTCTTGACGGCGCAGTAACGACAGGCGCGCGTGCATGTATCGCCAAGGATCATGAACGTCGCCGTGCCGCGGTCCCAGCAGTCGCCGATGTTGGGGCAGCGCGCCTCCTCGCAGACCGTATGAAGCGAATTGCCTTCGACAAGCGCCTTCAACTTGCGATACCGCTCGCTGCCCGGTGCGGGAACCTTGAACCACTCCGGCAGGCGGCGTGGGCGCGGAACGGGCTGTTCAACTGTCAAGGTCATCGTGCTCACCAGAATACCATCGGCGGCACAAGCTATACTCAATCAGTCCCCATAGGTACATAACATGCATGTCGCGTTGTTGACCACCCAGGAGGCGCCGGCCTTTACCGACCTGACGGCCGCATTCGACCGTGAGGTCATCACCTGCACGCCACTCACTGAGGAAGACGACCTCGATGAGTTCTCACAGGGCCCGCATGACATCCTGATCATTGACATGGCAGGGTCCCTTGCGCGAGCCGCATCTGTCCGTGAGATTGCCTCCGCCTGCCACAAGGATGTTTACGTCCCTGTCCTTGGACTGATGCGCCCCGGGCAGCTCCGCGAAATCGAGGCATCGCTGGGACTGGATGATTTCGTCCTGGTTCCTGCCGACCCTGGGGAAGTCATCGCCCGCCTTGCCCTGCTTTACGCCCGGCATCGCGCCCGTTCCGCCAACGAGGATGAGATAAACGTTGGCGATCTCCGCATCAATCTCGCGCGTTATGAAGTCTGGGTGGGAGTTCGGCAGGTCACACTCACATTCAAGGAGTACGAGCTGCTGCGCATCCTTGCCTCGCGTCCCGGCCACGTTTTCACGCGCAACACGCTGCTGGACGTGGTATGGGGTTACGACTACTTCGGCGGCACGCGAACCGTGGACGTCCACGTGCGGCGCTTGCGCAGCAAGATCGAGGACCCCACCCACACCTTCGTTGAAACGGTACGCAACGTGGGGTATCGACTCCGCGCCAACCCTGATTCGCGCTAGACAGCCGCCTGCATTTTGCGGACTGTAACACGTTCGTAACCCAACACCCTGCCCGCGTCAGCATTCTGGTTGTGGGGGCAGGGACTGACCACGCGTCAGGCTCCCTCCGATGAATTGGCGGAACAACACCGGAAGGAGTTTTTGATGGCAGACTCGACGAGCAACGGGGTGCTGGGAACGTTTTCCTCGCCGGGCGAGGTAATCTCCTACCTGGCCGAAAACGACATCAAGATGGTCGACCTGCGGTTCACGGACTTGCTGGGGACAACGCAGCACTTCACGATCCCCGCAGCCCTGCTGGACGAAGGCATGTTCAGAAACGGCACGGGCTTCGACGGCTCAAGCATTCGCGGATTCCAAACAATCGACGAGTCCGACATGCTCGTGGTGCCCGATCCCGCCGGCGCGTACGTGGACCCGCTGTTGCAGGTCTCGACCCTGGCCGTGATCTGTGACATCCGCGACCCCGTAACAGGGCAGTCCTATTCACGCGACCCGCGCTACGTGGCGCGCAAGGCGGAGGAGTATCTCAAGAGCACCGGCATCGCGGACACCAGTTTCTGGGGCCCGGAGGCGGAGTTCTTCATCTTCGACAGCGCCCGCTACGACTACCAGCAGAATGAGGGCTACTTCTTCATCGACTCCAACGAGGGCATCTGGAACTCCGGCATGGAGAGCTTCCTGGACAGCCCCAACCTGGCCCATCGTCCGCGCAACAAGGGCGGCTACTTCCCCCTCCCCCCCGTCGATACGCAGCAGGATTTGCGGTCTGAGATCATCCTCTCGATGATGGACGCCGGCCTGAACATCGACAAGCACCACCATGAGGTGGCCACCGCGGGACAGGGCGAGATCGGCCTCCACTACGGGCCGCTGGTGGCCGAGTGCGACGCCATCCAGATTTACAAGTACATCGTCAAGGAAAAGTCGCGACAGATGGGCAAGACCGCCACGTTCATGCCGAAGCCCATCTTTGGCGACAACGGCACCGGGATGCACACGCACCAGTCCCTCTGGAAGGACGGCGCCACCATCTTCTACGATGCGAACGGCTACGCGCAGACCAGCGAGATCATGCGCTTCTACATCGGCGGGCTGCTCAAGCACGCCGCCTCCATCCTGGCCTTTGCCGCGCCGACGACGAACTCGTACCGGCGGCTGGTGCCGGGCTATGAGGCGCCCGTGAACCTCGTCTACTCGCAGCGGAATCGGAGCGCGGCAGTGCGGATTCCGATGTACGAGATGGACACGCCGGCCGCCAAGCGCATTGAGTTCCGCTGCCCGGATCCTCTGGCGAACTCCTACCTGGCATTCTCCGCGATGCTGATGGCGGGGCTGGACGGCATCCAGAACCGGATCGACCCGGGCCCGTCCGTGGACCACGACATCTACGAGATGGAGGGCGAAGAGGCGGCAGCGCTGCCCAACGTCCCCGGCAGCCTTGCTGAAGCCCTGGATGCGCTTGAGGCGGACAACGAGTACCTGCTCAAGGGCGGCGTCTTCACGCCGGACCTCATCGAGGGCTGGATCTCCTACAAGCGGGAGAACGAGGTGGATCCGATGCGCCTCCGCCCGCACCCCTACGAGTACTTCCTGTACTACGACGGCTAAACGGCAACATCCCAAGCACAGCGGCGCGCCTGCGGGACTATTCGGCTGATGAGCGGCCGGGTCTCGCAGGTGCTCGCCGCCCCTCGGGGCGGTAATCCGTAACAACGCAGAACGGCCAACCACAAGAAGCCACGGGAAAACGGTGGGAACGGTGGCAATACAGGCTGACGAATCGGCTAGAGAATTCGTGCTCCGAACAGTCAAGGAGCGCAACGTCAAGTTCATCAGGTTGTGGTTCTCGGACATCCTCGGGAACCTCAAGGGGTTCTCATTGAGTCCCGCGCAGCTTGAGGTCGCGCTTGAGCACGGCATCGGTTTCGATGGCGCGTCCATTGAGGGATTCGCCCGCGTTGACGAGTCGGACATGGTTGCCGTGCCGGACCCCTCCACCTTTGCCATCCTGCCATGGCGTCCGGAGCACCCGGGCGTCGCCCGCATCTTCGCGGACATCTACACGCCGGAGGGCGAGCCCTTCGACGGCGACCCGCGCTATGTCCTCCGCCGCAACCTGCAGCGCGCGCAGGAACTCGGCTACACGTTCTATGTCGGCCCGGAGCTTGAGTACTACTATTTCCGCGCGCCGGACGACCCGACGCCACTGGACAACGGCGGCTACTTCGATCAGATGCCGTTGGACGTGGCGTCAGACCTCCGCAGGGAAACGATCCTGACGCTGGAGGAGATGGGGATCGAGGCGGAATACAGCCACCATGAGGTCGCGCCCGGGCAGGACGAGATCGTCCTGCGGTACACGGACGCGCTGACGATGGCCGACAACTGCATGACCTATCGCCTTGTGGTGCGTGAAATCGCGCGGCAGCACGGCGTCCATGCCACGTTCATGCCGAAACCCATTACCACTGAGAACGGCAGCGGCATGCACACGCACCAGTCACTCTTCAGGGGTGAGGCCAACGCCTTCTATTCCCAGGACGACCCGAATAACCTATCCCCGATTGCCCTGAATTTCATCGCGGGACTGCTTGAGCACGCCCCGGCATTCACCGCCATCACCAACCAGTGGATCAATTCCTACAAACGGCTCGTGCCGGGCTATGAGGCGCCGGTGTACTTGACGTGGGCACACAGGAACAGATCGGACCTCATCCGCATCCCCCGCGTGCCGCCCGGCAACCCGGAGGCTGCGCGTCTCGAATACCGAGCGCCTGATCCCGCCTGCAACCCGTACCTCGCCTTCTCAGTCATGCTCGCCGCCGGCCTTGACGGCATCGAGCGCAATCTGCAGCCGCCGGAGCCCTTGAACGACAATGCCTTTGGCATGTCCGAGGCGCAGCGGGCCGAGATGGGCATCGGCGAACTGCCGCGAAGCCTCCATGAGGCAATCCTGCTGACAGAGCAGAGCGACCTTGTACGAGGCGCGCTGGGCAAGCACATCTTTGACAGCTTCATCCGCAACAAGCGGATCGAGTGGGATTCCTTCCGCGCGCACGTGACGGACTTTGAAATCGACCGCTACCTACAGACTTTGTGAAATTCGTCGCATACCCCGTGAGTTTGAAGGGGGTTTTGTGTACAATTGGCTATGGCCTCAATAGAAGCACGTCGATGGCGGCGTCCTGAAGCGCCGCCCCTATACGATCCCATCCACGAAAAGGATGCTTGCGGAACCGGCTTTATCGCACAGGTTTCCGGCGTCCCGTCGCATGACATCGTCAGGCAGGCAATCACTGCCGTCACCAACCTCACGCATCGCGGCGCGGTGTCCGCGGACGCCCGCACGGGCGATGGCGCGGGCATCCTGACACAACTCCCGCGCAAGCTGCTCCTCCGCGAGTTGGCCTCACAAGGCATTTCCGACGTCTCCGGCGACGACCTCGCCGTCGGCATGGTTTTCTTCACTCCGGCCGACCCTGAGGGCGCGGAACACGCCACCAAGACCATCGAGGAAGAAACGTCCCGGCGCGGTCTGCGCTTCCTCATGTGGCGCGACGTGCCGAACGATCCGTCCGTGCTCGGCGAGCAGGCGCTTGCGACGCTGCCGGACATCCGGCAGGCGATCATTGCTTGTCCACCTGACATGGACAAAGATGCCTTTGAGCGCGCACTGTACCTGGTGCGGCGAGCCGTCGAGGCAGAGATGACCGGGCGGGGTGATGACGAGTTCTACATCCCGTCCTTTTCGTCACGGACAGTTGTGTACAAGGGTCTGCTTGTCGCCACGCAGTTGTCGGGCTTCTACAAAGACCTGGATGACCCCGATTTCGAGTCGGCTCTGGCCGTCTTCCACCAGCGCTATTCCACAAACACGTTCCCCAACTGGCAGCTCTCCCAGCCGTTCCGGTTCCTGGCCCACAATGGCGAGATCAACACGCTGCAGGGCAACCGCAATTGGCTGCGGGCGCGTGAGGCCGACCTCAGTTCAGATGTGTGGTCGAAGGATGATCTGCGGACCATAACGCCGGTGACAGCGCAGGGAGTCTCCGATTCCGCCTCGCTGGATCACGCATTTGAACTCCTGCAGGTGTCCGGTCGGAGCCTGCTGCACTCGATGATGATGCTCACGCCGGAGGCGTGGGAGAACATGCCCCACATGGACGAGGACCTGCGCGGGTTCTATCGCTACCACGCATCCCTGACCGAGCCGTGGGACGGCCCCGCCGCGCTGGCGTGGTCGGACGGTGAAACAGTCGGCGCGTCGCTGGATCGCAACGGCCTGCGCCCTGCCCGCTACATCATCACGGATGACGGCCTCGTCGTCATGGGCTCAGAGGTCGGCGTTCTGCCGGACATCTCTATTGACCGCATCGTCGAAAAGGGGCGGCTCGGCCCCGGGCACATGATTGCCGTTGACACGCGCAGCGGCCGAATCATGAAGAACGGCGACATCAAGAGCGAAATCGCTGTGCAGCAGCCGTACCGCGAGTGGGCGGAGCGGCAGTACATCAAGCTGAACGTGCCCATCCGCGCTATGCAGAACGGCGCGGGGCATCACATCGAGGATGAGATGGAGTTGATGCGCCGCCAAAAGGCCTTTGGCATGACGGCGGAAGAGCTGCTCATCATCATCAAGCCCATGGTGCAGGAGGGCAAGGACGCCACGTATTCGATGGGCGATGACACGCCGTTGGCGGTCTTCTCCCGGATGCAGCCTTCCCTGTTCAACTACTTCAAGCAGCGATTCGCCCAGGTGACGAACCCGGCCATCGACCCCATCCGCGAGGCCATCGTCATGTCCGCCGAGACATACCTCGGGCCGCGCGACAGCATGCTGCGGGAGCGGGAGGAGGCGGCGCATCTGCTTGCTATCCCCGGCCCCGTCATCCGCGATCACGAGTTGGACGCCATCCGCGCTGTCGATTCACCGCATCTTTCGTCCGTCACCCTGCCGACAGTCTTTGCCGTTGAGGACGGCCCTGACGCGTTGGAGCGGGCGATTGACGATCTCTGCGAACAGGCAGTGTCCGCAGTGGACGCGGGGCATTCGATCATCATTCTCTCAGACAGGGCCGTTGACGAGCGGCACGCCCCCATCCCGATGATGCTGGCGCTCGGGGCAGTCCACCATGACCTCATTCGACGCGGCAAGCGCATGAAGGCGAGCCTTGTCTGTGACACGGGCGCGGCCAGAGAGGTACACCATTTCGCGGCTCTCATCGGTTACGGCGCTAGCGCCGTCAACCCCTACCTCATCTGGGAGAGCCTGCGTGAACTCTTCGAACGCGGCGAGTTCAGCGAGGAGGAGGACGAGGACTACACCATCGCCAAGTACCAGGCGTCGGCCAACAAGGGCGTGCTGAAGATCATGTCCAAGATCGGCATCTCGACAGTTACGTCCTACCATGGCGCCCAGATTTTCGAGGCCATCGGCCTCAGCGACGAGATCGTTGAGAAGTGCTTCGCGGGCACGCCGTCGCAGGTGGGCGGACTGGGATTCCGCGAGTTGGCGGCGGACGTCCTCGCCCGGCAGGATCGCGCCTTCAACTCGGAACTGACGCCGAAATCCAAGCTGGAAGACCACGGATTCATCCGCTATCGCAAGAGCGGAGAGTTCCACGCCAACAACCCCATCGTCGTGCGCACGCTCCACAAGGCCGTCCGGTCCGGCGACTACGAGGACTATGTGCCCTACCGCGACGCGCTGAACAATCGGCCGGTCTCCTCGCTGCGGGACGTACTGACGTTCAATAAGACGCGTGAGCCGATTTCCATCGACGAGGTGGAGCCAATCGAAGAGATCTGGAAACACTTCACGACGGGCGCAATGTCGCTCGGCGCGTTGAGCCCCCCCGCGCACGAGACCCTGGCGATGGCCATGAATCACATCGGCGGCGCGTCTGACACAGGAGAGGGCGGTGAGGACCCGCGGCGGTTCCGCGGCCTTACGCGCGGCTACAACGCCAACACCAAGATCAAGCAGGTCGCGTCAGGCCGTTTCGGCGTCACGCCGGAATACCTGGCCATGGCCGAAGAACTTGAGATCAAGATGGCGCAGGGCTCCAAGCCCGGCGAGGGCGGACAACTCCCGGGCCACAAGGTTATTGAGTACATCGCCTATATTCGCCACACCCAGCCCGGCATCACGCTGATCTCGCCGCCGCCGCACCATGACATCTACTCCATCGAGGATTTGGCACAGCTCATCTATGACCTCAAGACGGTCAATCCCCGCGCCAAGGTCAGCGTCAAGCTGGTGGCGGAGGCAGGCGTCGGCACAATCGCCGCCGGCGTCGCCAAGGGCTACGCGGACAAGGTTCAGATTTCAGGCCATGAGGGCGGCACGGGCGCGAGCCCGCTGTCATCCATCAAGAACGCCGGCACGCCGTGGGAGTTGGGCCTGACGGAAGCGCAACAGGTCCTGGTGATGAATGACCTGCGTGGCCGTGTCAAGCTGCGCACGGACGGCGGAATCCGCACGGGGCGCGACGTAGTCATAGCAACGATGCTCGGCGCGGATGAAGTCGGCTTTGGCACAGTCGCCCTGCTCGCGCTTGGCTGTGAAATGGCGCGTCAGTGTCACCTGAACAGTTGCCCCGTCGGGGTGGCCACCCAACGCGACGACTTGATCGCCAAGTTCAACGGCTCCGTCGAGACAGTCGTGAATTACTTCACGTTCGTCGCAACGGAGGTCCGTGAAATCCTTGCAAGCATCGGCGTGCGCTCGTTGAATGAGATCATCGGCCACCCGGAGTTCCTGACGCTGCGCCCGGACATTGAAGAGTTCGAGCGCGCTAGGTTCGTTGACGCCCTCAAGCTGATCGCCCCTGCCGACCCCACATTCCAGCGTCCGGTCAGCAATGAGCAAGACCGCAACGACAGGCCGAACGACGAGAAGCTCGATGACCGCATCCTCTCGGAAATCACCGGCGCAATCGAGAGCAGGAATCACGTTTCGCTGTCCTATGACATCAGGAACGCGCAGCGCACGGTCGGCGCGCGCATCTCGGGAGCCATCGCGCACCGTTACGGCGTGAAGGGACTGCCCCCCGGCACGATCGACCTGTCGTTCACCGGTTCCGCCGGGCAGAGCTTTGGCGCGTTCCTGAATGAGGGCGTGCGGATGACGCTGACGGGCGAGGCGAATGACTATGTCGGCAAGGGCATGGCGGGTGGTGAGCTCGTCATCAGGCCGCCTGCCGATGCGAACTTCGAGACGCACAAGAACTCCATCATCGGCAACACCTGTATCTACGGCGGCACGGGCGGGTACTTCTTTGTTGCCGGACGCGCGGGAGAGCGGTTCGCAGTGCGAAACAGCGGCACGCAGGCCGTTGTGGAGGGCGTGGGCGATCACGGCTGTGAGTACATGACCAGCGGAATCGTCGTGGTGCTCGGAACGGTGGGGCGCAACTTCGGCGCGGGCATGTCCGGCGGAGCGGCGTTCGTACTGGACGAGAACGGTGATTTCCCGTCGCTGTACAACCAGGAACTGCTGGTCCTGGACAGGCTTGAAGACGATGACGACGAGCGGCACGTGCTGGAGCTCATCGAGCGCCATGCCGAAACAACCGGCAGTAAGCGCTCCGCGGAGATCCTGGCCGACTGGCCCAGGTACCGCGCGATGTTCTGGAAGGCGCTTCCGGCGCAGCTGCGGGATAAGAATCTCTCGCTAGCCGAGGTACTCAAGAAGGTTGAGGGCGCCGCGCTCGTAACAGCGCATTAGGGGAAGCGCCCGTCACACCGGCGTGTCCCCAAGGGGTCTTTCTTTCCGGTGGCGACGGCAAAGACGGGAAATTGCATTTTGCTGGTCATTACGTGATAGACTACCCCATCCGGCGTTAGCCGACGATTCGTGGCCGCGAAGGGCTCGAGTGGGGAATAGAGCCTCGCCGCCGTTCAAAGGAGATTCGCATGAAGGCTGTCATTTTGGCAGCGGGACATGGCTCTCGCTTTAGCCAATACGGTATCCGCCATAAGGCGCTCCTGCCCGTCAACGGGCAGACGGTGATTGACTACACACTGGACGGGATTCAACAGTCCGGCATAACGGACATCTGCATCGTCATCGGCCATGAGGGCCAGGCGTTGCAGGATGTACTGGGAGACGGCTCAACGCGGGGTGTCGACATCACGTATGTCATGAATACGGAGCACCATCGGGGAAACGCCGTTTCCGTCCTGACCGCGAAAGATGAGGTCGGCACGGAACCGTTCATCCTCTCCATGGCCGATCACATGCCCTCGTCAGACATCATCATGGGGCTTGTCGACGGCGCGAAGGAGAACGGGTGGGACCTGAATGCGCTCGCCGTGGACTTTGACCCTGACGACCGCGATGTCGAGGAGGGGACGCGCGTCAGCGTGGATCATCACGGCCACATCGTGGCGATCGGCAAGAACCTGCCGAACTGGAACGGCATCGATTGCGGCGTGTTCCGGTTCACCCCTGCCATCTTTGAGGCCATACAGGCCAAACTCGTGGAGGACAGTTCCCACGATGAACTGAGCCAGGCCGTGACGCGCATGATCCTCTCCGGGAACGCTCTCCATGCCCACGACGTTGACGGCGCGTTCTGGTTCGACGTGGACACGTGGGAAGACCTGAAGCTGGCGCGCGAGGCGCTCGGGTACGTCACGTAGCGCCGACGCATGCACGAAGGCTTCGTCTCCCGCTACCTGAATCGACGTTTCTCGCGCCCCATCGCGCGGGCGCTCGTCCATACTCCCGTCACGCCGAACCAGGTTTCGCTCATCGCGTTCCTGATGGCCGTTGGAGCAGCTGCGCTCTTCTACTACGACCTCAACATATGGGCGGGCGTACTCGTTCAGGCGTCGTCCATCGTGGACGGCGTCGATGGCGACTTGGCGCGCGCCAAGAACATGGCGAGCCAATTTGGGGGATTCTTCGATGCTCTGCTGGACCGGTACGCGGACGCCGTCATCCTCGCCGGACTCGGCTATTGGGCATTCAAATTCCAGGCTGGCGCCGATCAGACTACGACCACGATTCTCGCCGGGGCCGCCATCATCGGTTCACTGATGATCAGCTACAGCCGCGCGCGGGCGGAAGCCACGTTCGGCCAACCCTTTGAGGGTCTGCCCGGCGCGCTCGCGTCACGCGACCTGCGCCTGTTGGTGATTATGATCGGCGCGATCATCGGACAGGGCGTCGCGACACTGGCCGTCATCGGCGTCCTGACCAACATGGTTGTCCTTTGGCGCCTCGGCGTCGCCCGCCGGGGCAACGTGGGAGAGAGCATTGACGAGGACTAGCTCGAGCTATCAGCGACGTTGTCTACACCCTGTGGGTTGCATATACTGCTGCTTGAAGCGCTCGACTAGTGGAACATTCAGGTAAAATGACCACATCCAAGACACGGGTTACGCTCACAGTTGACGACGACTTCGTCGCACTATACAAATTGGCCGCCGAGAAGCGGGGCTTGACAACGTCGGAATTTGCGGAGAAACTCCTGCGATCCGTTATCGACGAAGGTCGTCCATCCTTTGTCGACAGGATGAGAGGGATGCTTGACCTCGAAAAGCTCCTGGAGAGGGCCAAGACAGACGACAGGCTGAGGTATCTGTTGACCAAATATGGATACATTGAGTCCAACTGAGGATTCGGGAATGAAAAAAGAACTCACAATTTCCATTGACTCGCACATCATGGAGGCTGCACAAAACTTAGCCCAAGAGTCCGGAATGACTCTCTCGGAGCTATTTGAGGATACTCTCATGCAAGTAGGCGACATCGGTAATGAGGGTTTTGGCGAACGAACGCCTGACAGAAAGTACCTCAGGGAACGCGCAGCCAAACTCAAGGCGCTGTGAACATAGGTCCGTGGCCAATTGCTGTTCGTTGACTCCGATGTGCTTTTGGACGCTGCCCTGGAACGCGATTCTCACTACGTCCCGTCGTTGCAGTTTCTTCAGTCCCTGAGGGAAGGGGCCGAGAAAGCATGCACATCATGGCATGCCGTCGCAAACGTCCATTACTTCGCTCGGGCAGGAGGACGTGAGAGATTTGCTCGGGCATACATCGAAGACATGATTAGCTTCATCGACATCGTTCCCACCGGCACAGACGACATTCGCTACGCCCTCTCACTCCCCATGTCCGACTTTGAAGATGCCATGCAGGTGGCTGCCGCAATCGCGGCAGGCGCTCGTCTGATCGTCACGCGGAATCTGGATGACTACGCTCAGTCTCCCATTCGCGTTATATCCCCGGCAGAAGCCGTCGCCGAATTATCCTGAACCCCCACTCTCCGCCATCGCGTCTGCCCTAGAGCACGCTGACGGCGTTAACACAAACACCGCCAGTGTTGCCTTTGACATTAAGCTGCATTAATATGAATCGAGTCAGGGGGTCTGACGGCGATAGGGGGATTAGTCATGGACTACCAGAATCTGCTCTATGAGAAGCAGCGCAACGGCGTGCTCATCACGCTGAACCGCCCGGAGGTGATGAACGCCATCTCCGATGAGTTGGATATTGAGCTTCACCATGCCCTTGACGCCGCCGACGCCGACCCCGAGGTGCGCGCCATCGTCCTCACGGGAGCGGGGCAGGCCTTCTCCGCCGGATTCGACATCGCGGGCGGCGGCGCAGACTACGAATGGCCGTACGGCCTACCCAAGGGCTCAAACGTGGCTGCGGAGATCGACCGCTGGCGCACGCGCTTCTGGAAGAAGGAGCACGGCCGCATCGCCCGCGTCATCGACGAAATTGACACGCCGATCATCGCTGTTGTCAGCGGCTGGTGCATGGGTGGCGGCTCCTGGTATGCGCTGACCTCTCACATCACCATCGCGGCGGAGGACGCCGTCTTTGGGCAGGTTGAAGTCCGCATGATCTCTGACGATAACTACATCTGGATCCACCACGCCGGCTACAAGAACGGCCTGCGGTATGCCCTCACCGGCGACCACATCGATGCGCAAGAGGCGCTCCGCATCGGCATCGTCAACAAGGTCGTCCCCACTAAGGACGACGCGCTGGAAGAGGCTTTTCAACTGGTAGAGCGGCTCGCCCTCGTGAGCCCTGAGACAGTGAAGATCAACCTTGCGGTGGCCATGCGCGGCCTTGAAACGATGGGCCTCCATAACGTCATGCGTTACAACTCAGAGCTTGCCGCCGCCGTCATCATCTCCAAGCGCGAGGAATATACCCGGCCGCTTGAGGAGGCGCGCCAGGAAGGCGGTCTTCGAGCATTCATCCGCAAGCGTGACGAGCCGTTCCAGCCTGAGCCGTTCGGTCCTCGCTCCGCCAAGGCGCGAGAAGAGCGCGAAAAGGGCTCATGATCTGCGCTAGAGGGAGCGGCGGGCTGTGAGCCTCCTCCGTTTCGCCGCCGCGCCGGACAGCATCCCTTCTCGTACGACGCCTGAGCGAGTTGCTTTGGCGTATCTCAGTTGCGCACGCACGCGTTTGCGACTGCGTGCCTCCTCTTTGCTCACAATCCAACCTGCCTCAGCTTCACAGAACTCACGCAGCGGCGTGGTTCTACTCAGCGTAAAGACCGAGAATCAGACCTCGACTGGTACCCTTCCCGCCGTCACGCCTGCCTGTGTCAGAACCATAGCCGCCCTCACGTCGCTCGCACGCAGGCGAAGGAACGGCTATACAGCTCCGCTCACGCCGGAGTCCTGCACTCTGGGGCAGGCGGCGTTTTGGCAGTACAAGCCGGAGAAAAGGTGTGTCTGCCATGACGCATCCACCCCGGAACAACTCTCACCATCACACGAGACGGCGGTGCATGGCCCGACCGTTATCCGACACGCTCATCGACGCAGCCGACCGAGATTTCGGTCTGCATATCGACTGCCCCGATTACCGAACGCTCCAATTGGCGTTGAAAACCGTTTCTTCGTTCAATTGGAGGTAACTCATGTTTCGGTTACTGATTGGACTCATTGGAGTCCTGCTATTGATTGCGGCGGTGGGTTGCGAAAGCGAACCTGATCCCACGGCCCGCCCCGCGCCCACGACCCCACCGGTGTCGACCTCGACGCCGCGCCCTGCCCCGACGAACACACCGGAATCAATGACGTCGACTTCCGGTCCAACCGCGACACCTGTCGTCATTGTTGAAGAGGCCGACCCCGGTGAGCTTGTGGTCTACTCCGGCCGCAGCGAAAGCCTGGTTGGCCCGATCATCGAGCAGTTCGCAGAGGCGACCGGCATCGATGTTAGCGTCAAGTACGGCAGCACGTCCGAAGTCGCCGCCACAATCCTCGAAGAGGGCGCAAACACACCGGCGGACATCTTCTTCGCGCAGGACCCGGGCGGACTCGCAGCGGTGGAGTCGATGTTTGCGACACTGCCAAACGATGTACTGAGCCTCGTTCCCGCCAACTTCCGTTCGCCGGACGGCAAGTGGATAGGACTGTCGGGACGAGCGCGCGTCATCGTGTACAACACACGCACCGTTTCACCGAATGAATTGCCCGCTGACCTGCGCGGGTTTACGGATCCGAAATGGCAGGGCCGCATCGGCTGGCCGCCCACCAACGGTTCATTCCAGGCCATGGTGACGGCAATGCGCGTCATCTGGGGCGAGGATGAAACACGGGCATGGCTGGAGGGAATCCTGGCGAATAACCCGCAGATCTACCCCAAGAACACGCCAACGGTTGCGGCAGCCGGCGCGGGGGAGATCGACGTTGGATTCGTCAATCACTACTACCTCTACCGCTTCCTGGCTGAAGAGGGCGAGGGCTTTGCGGCGCGCAACGCCCACCTCTCCGGCGGCGGGCCCGGCGCGATGATCCTCGTGGCCGGAGCGGGAGTGCTGGACGATTCCGCGAATAGCGAGAACGCAATCAAGTTCATTGAGTTCATGCTGTCGCCCGTCGCCCAGCAATACTTTGCCGGATCGACCTACGAGTACCCGCTCGTTGAGGGCGTTAACGTCAACCGGCTGCTGACGCCGCTGGACGCAATCAACGCGCCCGAGGTGGACATGGCAGACCTTGGAGACCTTGAGGGCACGCTCGACCTGCTGCGTGACACAGGGGTGCTTCCCTAGATGAGCACAACGGCGGTCGACCTTGGGAACGAACGCGCTGTCTCCAGGCGCGCCCGGGGTCGGCCGCCGCTGTCACTTGCACTGTCCGCTTCACTCCTCGGGGCGGCCGTGTTATTGCCCGTCATCTACCTGGGCATTCGGACGTTTGAGGCGGGATCAGAAACGCTGGTAGACGTCCTGGTTCGCCCCCGCGTTGGGGCCATCATCCTTCGCAGCTTTGTGCTCGTGGCGATTGTCGCAGCCGCGTCCGCCGTCCTGGCGCTTGCCCTGGGCTGGCTTATCGAACGGACAGACTTGCCTCTGCGCCGTATGTGGAGCGTTCTCACCGCCCTGCCGCTCGTCATTCCCAGCTACATCATGGCGTTCCTGTTTATCTCCGTTTTTGCGCCGCGCGGCATGGCACAGCGAATCGTCGCAGAACCGTTCGGCATCCAGGAGATACCGTCGTTTTATGGATTGCCCGGCGCCGCCATTGTCATAATCCTTGTGACGTATCCGTACACGCTGCTGACGGTTCGCGCCGCCCTGAGAGGATCGGGCCGCGCGCTCGAAGACGCGTCACGCACGCTGGGCAAGGGGCCGTGGGAAACGTTTTTTCGCGTCACCCTGCCACAGCTGAGGCCCGCTCTCGCCTCCGGCAGCCTGCTGGTCGCGCTCTACACCATCAGTGATTTCGGCGCGGTCTCATTGCTCCGGTTCGAGACCTTTACCTGGGCCATCTACGTCCAATACACCAGCTACGTTGACCGAACTGCCGCCGCCGCGCTGTCATTGGTGCTCGTCGGCTTTGCCATCGTGATATTCCTCGCCGCAACGAGGGTTCATGGTGAACAGGCGCTTGAGGAAACGCATCAGGCGGAGCTTGGCGGCGCGGACCAACCGTCGGTCCCGCTGGGCAGATGGAAATACCCTGCCCTTGCGTTCTGCTCACTGACCACGTTCGTTGCGCTGGTCATCCCGATGGCCGTTCTCCTGTTCTGGCTCATTCGCGGCGTAAGCGCAGGCGAGGAATTGGGCGCCGTCTGGGGTCCCGCCATCAACTCTGCGATGGTCTCAGGCGCGGCGGCCATAGTCGCCGTGGCGGCAGCGCTGCCGGTGGTTGTTCTCGCCGTGCGCTTTCCCGGGTTCTTTAGCAGCGCGATCGATCGTGTGAGCCACATGGGCTTCGCGCTGCCCGGCCTCGTGATCGCCCTTGCCCTTGTCTTCTTTGGTTCTCGACTGGCCCCCGCCCTCTACCAGACGCACGTCATGCTGATCTTCGCGTACCTGGTGTTGTTCGTGCCGGTGGCGATGGGGCCCCTGCGCTCATCCCTGTTCCAGGTCAACCCGCGTGTCGAGGAAGTCGGCAGAACTCTTGGTAAGCGCCCTTTACACGTGTTTAGTACAATTACAATGCCTCTGCTGCGCCCCGGCATCCTCGCCGGCAGCGCGCTCGTATTCCTAAGCGCTATGAAGGAGCTTCCAGCCACCTTGCTTCTCAGTCCACTCGATTTCGGCAACCTCGCAACCAGGGTCTGGGCCGCAAGTTCAGAGGCGTTCTTTGCGCAAGCCGCCCTACCCGCCCTGCTGCTTGTTGTCATTTCCGCCCTCCCGATGGTTTTCCTCATCGGCCGAGGCAGGAGCCGACGCGCATGACAAGCCTCGAACAGTCTGAAAATGTCATGCTCCGCTGCGTTGGGGTGACGAAGCAGTACGCGCCCTCCGGCGCGGGGGCGCGCGATGTTTCCCTTGAGGTCACGGAGGGGCAGATTCTCGCGCTCGTCGGCCCAAGCGGCTGCGGCAAGACCACGCTGCTGCGCGTCATTGCCGGTCTTGAAAACCCTGACGCGGGGACTGTCGAGGTGGACGGCAAGACGGTCACGGCGAAAGACGTCTTCGTACAGCCGGAATATCGCAGCGTGGGTTTCGTCTTCCAGGACTATGCCCTCTTTCCGCACATGACTGTCGCCAAGAACATCCTGTACGGACTGCCAAAGAACGCCGCCGGCCGTGAGGAGCGCATGGACGAACTGCTGACGCTCGTCGGGTTGAGCGGGATGCAGAACCGACGCCCCCATGAACTCTCCGGCGGCGAGCGGCAGAGGGTGGCGCTCGCCCGCGCGCTCGCTCCTGCGCCAAAGATCCTGCTGATGGATGAACCGTTCTCAAATCTTGATCCCAACCTGAGCGCCCGCTTGCAGCTGGAGGTGCGTGAAATCCTGCTTGAGGCGGGCATCACGGTGGTTTTCGTGACGCACGATCAGGAGGCGGCATTGTCCATGGGTGATGTCATCGCCGTCATGGATCGAGGACGCATCCAGCAGGTCGGAGCGCCGGACATGGCATTCCACCGCCCCGTCAACCGCTTCGTCGCCGCGTTCCTCGGAGAGGCCGACTTCATCCCGGCAGAGCCGACGGCAGTTGAATCACGAGTGTTGACGGAGCTGGGAGAGGCGGAGGTGACCGGCGGGTTGACGCTTGATGGCGAGGCCGACGTGGACTTGATGGTGAGGCCGGAAGACCTGTCTATCAGCGCGGATGATATTGGAAACGGTCGCGTCGTTGGGCGGATTTTCAGCGGGGCATTCTACGGATACAACGTGGAATTGGATTCCGGGGTTGTGTGCCGCGCCATGGCCTCCCATGCAAACGCCATCGAGGTGGGGGCGCGGGTGAGTCTTCGCATCACCGCAGGCCATCCCCTGCCCGCCTTTCCCCGAGAAGCACGCGAGTACTGAATGCAGTAAGCTGGCCTTTACGAGTCTCTATCCCTCTTTGCCCGCCAGCCTCGGCAGCGAATCTTTGAGCATCGCCATCTATCCTCATGAGTAATCATAAATCCGTCGCATACAAGGCATCTAGGAGAGGGATCTATACTAAATCGGCCAGGCGCACGACCGCTTTCCACATTCATAGCAGCCTTCCGGCTCAAATGCACGAGGTCCGCTAAAGATACTAGGCGCATTCTTCGTGTCACTCCTGATAGCCAAATCGCTTCCTCAGTGAATCCTGAAGACGATACAAGAATCGCTTCGTTATAGTCTCTAAGAGAACGCCCAAGCCGTCGTGCCTTGGAACGTTGGTACACAGGCAACCGCTCCATCCGACGCACTTCGTCAAGATCATCAACATCTTTTCGGTCAATTGGTTTGCTATGTGCCTTGCACTGAACGACAGTGATTATGTCATCAATAGTTAAGAGCAAATCAATACCACCATCCCCATAGGGATACGTAAGGCTTACGTCATAACCTAGATCGCTATACAGCAACCCCACTTCTGTCTCGAACTCTCGCCAGTCGAGTGAAAGCCAAAAGTCTTCATGAAATCGCTGTCTGGCTAAGCCCAGTCTATCCCTGTGGTTAATCTCTCCCAGCCGGCCCAAAAAGTCTTCCCGATCAGCCTTGTATTCTTTATAAGCCTGTTCGAATTGCTTGCTCTTTGCGATAATTGTTTCGGTCAACACAAGGGGCGTCTCTGTAGGTGTAGGTGCAGGAGGAGGATCAAATAACCAGCTCCGAATTTTCTCAATGATGCCCGTACCTTGAGGCTGCGGGGCTACCTGCGTAACTTCCTGCTCCTCGGGCTCCTGCACCTCATCTTTGTATACCCACTTCAAATAGAGTTTGTATTCTCGGTAAGTAAGGCCAAACCACCAAAGCGACGGTGGCATAGGAAGATCAATATCCTCCTTGTCATAGACTCCCATTACCTTCTCCTCCACCTAACCCAGCAACTCTCCATGCATTCTCGCCGGAACGGGGTGTTTGCGCAATTGCGCAACTTAATGGAAAATAGTGGGTATGAGTGCCGCTGAGCCCATAGGTGAACGAATTAGGCACGAACGCTTGCAGCGGGACATGACTCAGCGTGAACTCGCCAACCAGGTGGGTGTCGGAGTACCCTACATATCCAAAATCGAGGCTGGTCGGGAGAGGCCGAGCGATGAAGTGCTACGCAAGGTAGCAGAGGTCTTTGAGTGGAACGTAGATGAGTTCCTTTTGGCTGCAGGGAGATTGCCTGCTGACTTGATAGATGAGTTCGCGTCTGACCCCCGAGCAGCGCTTGAATACCTGAGAAGGTGGAGGTCCACTGACAACTGATGCCACGCCGAACTTTTCCTCGCACAGACGAGCATCACGCAAAGGCCGCAACACAAGTGTTTTTGAAGCACTCAGCTACGACTGGAACAACTATTGCGTTGCCGATACCGATTGAGATGATTATTGAAAAGACTTATGGCCTAACTATCTCGTGGGAGGAACTAAAGGAAGCCGAGGGCGAGAGTTTACTTGGCGCCCTAGCACCACGAGCCCGTAAGATAATATTGAATTCACGTCACCAAGCTATGTTCGAAGAGTTCATAGGGCCCGAGCGGTTCACGCTTGCCCACGAGTTGGCGCACTGGATCTACGACGCGGACTCGCCTGAACAACTAACGTTTGAACTGAACCAAGTGGATGAGGATATCCACTGTCACCATCACGAATCACCGGGGCTAACAGAGACTCTGCGAGTCAGAGAGATGAACGCCAACAAGCTTGCGGCTCATATCCTGATGCCTGACAACCTGGTTATGCAGGCCTATCACGGCGGACAAATCTGTGATCTCACTGAAACCGCTCGAAATTGGGGGGTGTCTCGGACCGCGTTACAGATTCGCCTTGAGAGTATGGGCCTATCACTGCTCTAGGATAGCGAGTCCGGAATCCGCTCTGAGGACTTGCGTCATCACGCAACAATTGTTATTGTGTGTGTGCGCAATAACACAAAGATACTCTAAGGAGGGAACGATGGCAGATCTACGGGTAACTATGACGGGCAAGACGCTGTCGGGAGCCATAACTTCGTTGTGCGGGGGATGGGGTCAGGCCGCTGTCTGGCAAGCGATCAATTACATTGAGTCTCATACGCATACATTCTATGTTCGAGATACATATGGGCAGAGGGCAGACATTCATGTGGTCAACGGCCCTCTAGGGAAGTACTTGCGTACTGACCCAAATTCGAGTTGCTCGGATAACCTACAGACCCTTCCCAATTGCTGAGGCTCGTGTCCTTCTACAGCGCGCGGGTGAGTCTTCGCATCACTGCAGGCCATCCCCTGCCCGCCTTTCCGCGGGAACCTGCCCGTTCGCCCTGAGCCTGTCGAAGGGTGAACCATCATGGTTCGACAAGCTCACCACGAACGGCACGGCCCACCTTGCCCCGCTGCCGTGCGCCGACTATAATCCGCTACACGGAGGCACGGGACAATGCCGATTTTCGAGTACGGATGCAAGACCTGCGGCAAAGACTTCGATAAGTTCGTTCGCGGGTACAACACCCCCGTCGGCGTGACCTGCCCCGTCTGCGAGAGTGAAGAGGTTGAGCGCAAGATGTCCGCCGTTGGAGTGACGGGCGTCTGGCAGAGCAACGCTCCCCAGTTTGAGATGCCCAAGCCCCAGCGAGTGCGGCCGGACGACCCGTTCCGCTGCATCGCCTGAACCGGTTCGCAACGGGATCATTTCCGACGATACGGCGAGCCTGAACAATGCCCCTCTTCGAGTACGAGTGCCGCGCTTGTGACGGTCATTTCGAGAAACTGACGCGCAACATCAACGCGGAGCCGGGCGAGGTTGCATGCCCCGGCTGCGGCTCCACTGATACGTACAAGGTTATCTCGCTGTTTGGCATGACCAGCGGCAGTTCGGATTCCGGCTTTGGTTTCCCCGGCATGGCCGGCGTTGGGGGCGGTCAAGCCGGGCACGCCCATACCCCCGGCGCCTGCTCCACTTGACTCTAGTCGCCTAACGCCCCGTGCGGGCGTGTCCTAGTATTGCCCCGGTGTCCAGAGATGCGTGGATGTCGTGGGGCGGCGAGTCATCAACTCCAGGATTGCGGCGTGGGTATTCGGTCCCGCCGCGATAACCCCATCAATCAGCGTGTCCCGTCGATTGAACTGCATCGGGCGTCCATCCGCGTCCGTCACCACGCCGCCCCCCGCCTCTACAAGCAGCGCGCCTGCGGCAACGTCCCACTCATTCTTCGGTTCAAGGCTGATAACGGCATCCGCCTTGCCCGCCGCGACGAGCGCCATCTTGTACGCGATGGAGCCGATCATCCGCACCTTGAACGGTTCGCCCCGAAAGCGATTCCACATACCCCACCGGACTTCGGTGCGCGAGGCAAGCACGGTGACGTTGGACGTCAATTCCTCGTGGTCGCTCACACGCGCAGTTTCGCCGTTTAGCGTGGTCGTGCCGCCGCGTTCTGCCAGGTAAGCCTCATTCGCCCACGGGTTCAGGATCCCCGCGGCAGTGATTTCACCGTCCACAGACAACCCGACCGACACGCACCACTCGGGACGCCCTTCGAGAAAGCCTCGTGTGCCGTCGATGGGATCAACCACCCACACACGTTCCATGTCGATGCGATGGCCGTCATCATGGGTCTCCTCAGACAGCCACCCCTCGCCCGGGCGAACGAGCGCCTTGTGCAGCTGTTCATCAAGAGCGTGGTCGGCCTCCGTTACCGGGCCGTCCGACCCCTTATGCTGTACGTACACGGAGGACGGCGAGAATGTGCTCGCAAGTTCGGCGGACTCTTCCAGCGCGGCGGCAATCCGGCCCAGGTCAGACTCCATGCCGCTGGTCATGCCGTAGTACGCGCGATGGAAACGGGCATCAGGACGCGAGCGCGCTGCGCTTGTTGTTGAGATAGTCGACGAGCACGTACTGCCCCAGCTTGTCAGGCTGCGTGAAGAACGCGCGCCCACGATTGAGCCGCGTCATCTGCCGTACAAAGTTGACCAGGTAGTACGCCATCTCCAGCATGAAGACATTGATGGTGATGCCCTCCTGCGTGCAGCGTTTGACCTCGCGCAGCGTCATGTCGATGGTGCGCTGGCTGGGCGGGTACGTGAAGTAGGGCGCGCCGCCCTCCAGGTGGGCCGTCGGCTCGCCGTCCGTGACCATGATCACCTGCCGCGTGCTTGAGCGGTGCTTGTTGAGCAGCTGGCGTGAGATCATCAGCGCGTGCTGCATGTTGGTGCCGGGGGAATAGCCGCCCCACGTCGCCTTGACCAGTTCATCGCCCTTGAGCTCCCATGCATAGTCGGCAAATCCCACCACGTACAGGTTGTCACGCGGGAACTGCATCTTGATGAGCGTGTGCAGGGCCAACGCCATGCGTTTGGCGGCGTCAAAGCTGCCGCTGATTGCCATTGACCGGCTCTGGTCCAGCAGTATCACCGTGCTCGCCTGCGTCAGCGCCTCGTCGCGATAGACCTCGAAATCATCGGGGGTAATTGTAAGCGGGGTGCCGGGGCCGCTCCGCATGACGGCGTTCTTGACCGTCCGCGACATGTGGACGTCAAAGTGGTCCCCGAACTCATAGATCTTCGTGGACTCCTCGTCCTTCTCGCCGAAGAGGCCGTTCTTGCGCATTTCATGCGCGCCGATTCCGGCGCTCCGCAGCCTGTTAAATATATCCTTGAGTGCCTTTTCACCGATCTTGCGGATGCCGCGAGGAGTCAGTTCCAGCTTGTCGCCATTCTTGCGGATATAGCCCGCCTTTTCGAGTTGCTCCTGGAGTTGGCGCAGCCAATCGAGGTCACGCGCGGCGTCCTCACCGACGAGATCCTCCACCTGATCTCGGTCTATTTCGTCGATGTCGCCACGGCGCTCGGCGGCGCGCAGTTGCGCCTCAAGATCATCGATCTGCTGAAGCTGGTCCATCAGGCGCATGGCTTCCTGCAGCGACAGCGACTCATCACCGGCGAACGGATAATTCTGCCGCATCTCCTGCATGGGCATCAGGGATTCCATCAGCGATGAGAGTTCCGCCATTTCCTGCATCAGTTCAGGGTCGTTGAGCGCCGCCTCCATCGTTTCTTGAAGCTGTTGCCGCATGTCCTCCGGCAGGCTGTCCATCAACGACTGGAACTGTGACATCTGCTCCATCAGGCGATCCAGCAGTTCGTCGATGTCACGGGGCGGGTCGTCGCCGAACATGCTGCCCCACTTGTCCATGAATTCATCGAATTTGGGATCATTCCCCTGCGCATAGTCGCGCAACATGTCGTTCAGGTCGCGCATCATCTGCCTGCTCGCTTCCATCTGCTCAGGCGTGATGTTCTGCATCTGCTGCATCATGTTCTGCATGTAGGACTGCGCGGCCTGTTGGCGGAGTGAATCCAGCAGCTCCTGGAATTTCTCTCGCGCCTCTTCGTCCATGAAGTCATAGTCGCTGAGTTCCTTGATGGCCCCGCCGGGATCGTTGGGCAGCGCGTCCATGAAGTCCATCTTGCGCTGGGCCATATTCTCCAGCGCCTGCGCCGTCATGCGGTCCATGCCCTGCCCGCGCTGTGAGCGCTGCCCCGCGCCCTGCTGCTGATCGCCCTGCTGGCCGCCGGACTGTTGGCCGGACTGTTGGCCGGACTGCTGCCCCGAGTCTGAATCCGCGTCGGAGTTTTCGCGGTCCTGGCGAGAACCGAGTTCCCGCTCAAGCTGCTCCAGGAATCGTTGAAGCTCTTCCTCCGCCGCCTGTCGACCTGAGCCGGGCTGCATGTTATCCGAGTCCTGTTGAGGAGATTGACCGTCCTGTGATTCCGATGGCGCATTGCCGCCGCCCTGCTCGGCATCAGGCGCATCCCGCATCGCATCGTGCGCTTCCTGCATCCGCTGTTCGAGGGTGTCCCGTTCCAGGTCGCGGATCTCTTGCAGTTTCTCGCGGATTCCGTCAAGAACGGAGTTGAGGTCATAACGGTCGAGGTAGTTCTGACGCTGTTGGCGGAGACGCTCCGTCATCTGGCGAATGCCATCGATGTTCCGTCCGTCCTGCATGTCATAGCCGCGCATCATCATGCGGCGCAGGGCGCGGCGGATGTCTCCGTGGGTGGCGAGGTCGTCTGAGATGGCCTCCATCAAGTCTTCCGGCGCGGCGCCGAAAGGCTCCTGCGTGTTATCCCATCGGCCGTATCTGAAAATCGGCATCGGAGCTACCCTCGTGGAACGCATTCGGCAGTGGTGATGGCCAAGCCGCCGGCGTCCCCTGTTCCCCATCGCTTGGCTTTCGGCCAATCATACATTGACAGCTATCCCCCCGCCAAACCTCTACTCCCAAGCACCCCGTTCCCACTGAGCCTCAACCCCCGTTCGCACTGAGCTTGTCGAAGTGTGAACATCCGACGCGGTTCGACAGGCTCACCGCGAACGGGTAAACGCCCTACCCCACACGCCCATGATGCTGTACTATGGTCGATGTCCCGGTGACTCTGGCGAAGCGGACCCACCCGTTCCCATCCCGAACACGGAAGTGAAACGTTTCAGCGCCGACGATACTGGAGGGGCAGCCCTCTGTGGAAAATAGGTCGTTGCCGGGGCTTTTTCTTTGCCCATAATTCTGTATGACTAGCCAACCCGATAACCCACAAACAGCGGCAGGCGCGTTCCGCGCCGGTGACCTCGTTCTGCTCACCGACCGCAAGCGGCGCAAGTACCTCGTCACGCTCAAAGAGGGCGGCGAGTTTCACTCCCACGCCGGCATCATCTCCCACAACGACATGATCGGCCGGCCCGAGGGGAGCGAGTTCAGAACGTCCCAGCGCGGCGGCGTCTACCTCGCCCTGCGCCCCACGCTCGCCGACTACATCCTCACGATGAAGCGCGGCGCAACGCCAATCTACCCCAAGGACATCGGCCCGATTCTCACCCATGCGGATATCCGCCCCGGGGCAAGGGTGGTCGAGGCGGGCATCGGCTCAGGCGCGCTGACAATCGCGCTGCTGCAAGCCGTCGGCGAATCCGGCCACGTCTATTCCTATGAAACCCGTGAGGACTTTGCCGCGCTGGCGCAGCGCAACGTCTCCGACTTTCTGCCCGATGATTCAGCCAACCGACTTACCGTCCACGTATCCGACATCTACGCGGACGGCATCAAGGAAGAAGACATCGACCGCGTCGTGCTGGATCTGCCGGAGCCATCGCGAGTCATTCCTCATGCGCGGGAGGCGATGCGGCCGGGCGGAATCTTCCTGGCCTTTGTGCCAACGACGTTGCAGTTACACCGACTGTGGCAAGACCTGGAGGCCGACCCGGTATTTGACCTGATCGAACAGTTTGAGATCGCCCTGCGCTCCTGGGACGCCGGCCCCAACACCCTCCGCCCCGCGCACCGCATGGTCGCCCACACCGGCTTCATCACAACGGCTCGAAGGTTGGCAGACCCTGCCTAGAACAGCCGGCCCCGGCTCTCGTCCTGCAACCGCTCCACTGCGCGGCCAAGCCGTCGCAGTCCCTCGCCGATGTTATCGATGGACACTTCGCTGAACGCGAACCGCATGTACTGCGTGGGCGGCTCATCTTCAACGAAGAAACGGGACCCGGGCGCGAAGGACACCCGCTCCTCGCGCGCCAGTTCCCACAGCCGCGGCACGTCCACATCCTTATGCGCCTCAAGCCAGAAGAAAAACCCTCCCGCGGGGGTGGTCCACTGCGCCATCGGCCCAAGATTTTCCTTGACGGCAAGGCTGAACGCAGTGCGTTTGCGCCGGTACACCTCGCGCACCCGATTGAGATGCGGATCGAGTTGATCATTGGCGAGGAATCGCGCCAGCATCCGGGAGAGAGTCACGCTCGTCCCCATGTCCGTGCGGTTGGCCGCCGCGTGCTGAACGGCGGGAGGCGAACCCGTGAGCCAGCCGATTCGCAGCCCCGGGCCGATTACCTTGCTGAAGGTGCCCACCTGCACCGTCTGCTCCGGCGCGAGCGACAGCAATGACGGCGCATCGATGCCGTCGATGCCTACCTCCGCATACGCCGCGTCCTCAACGATGAGGCAACCGGCATTCGCGGCAAGTTCGACAAGCCGCCTGCGCAGCATAGTCGGCATCTGAACGCCGGTTGGGTTTTGATAATCGGGCGTGAGATAGATCAGCTTGGGACGGTCGCCCGCCGCCCGCAAGCCTGAGAGAGTCTGTTCAAGCTCATCGATATCGAGTCCGTTCGCCCCGGACGAGACGGGCACGAGCCGCGCGCCGTGCGCCCGGAACGTCCACAGCGAGCCCGTGAACGTCGGATTCTCCGTAATCACAACGTCGCCGGGGTCGATGAACGTGGCACAGACACTGTCCAATGCTTGAGAGGCGCCCGTCGTGATGACAACGTGCTCCGGTGGAGTCTCGACTCCATGCAGCCTCGAAACCCGTTCCGCAATCTGTTCCCGCAAACTGATATCGCCCATCGACGAGCCATACTGGAGCGCGGCGATGCCCTCTTCTGCGATAACGGCTTGTGCCGCCTCATCGAGTTGTTCCAATGGCAAAGTCTCGGGGTCGGGAACACCCGCGCCAAACCCTATCGTTCCCTCCGGCATCGGCGTGACACTGCTCCACGGGTGCTGCAGGCCGCCCCGTCGCGACAGCAAACTGTTGAACGTTTCCGCATCCACCGCTCTGAACCCCCAAGCGCCGCGTTCAATCGAATATCTAATCCATCATGTGCCCTGAGTTCGAGGCGGGCAACTGTCCCGCCTTGACATTCCCCTGCGGTGAGCGCATACATAGTCCTACGCCGCATCATCCACGCGTGGCGCGGCAACGTGAGCGGGCGTAACTCAGTGGTAGAGTGTCTGCTTCCCAAGCAGAATGTCGTGGGTTCGATCCCCATCGCCCGCTCCACCTCCACCCACCCGTTACACTTAAAGAACCATGTTTGAAGCACTTACCGAACGACTCACCGGCGTTTTCAATCGACTTTCAGGCCGCGGCCGCATCACCGAAGCGGACGTTGAAGAGGCGCTGCGCGAGGTCCGACGCGCCCTCCTTGAGGCCGACGTCAACCTCCGCGTGGTACGCGAACTCCAACAGAGCATCCGCGACCGCGCCGTCGGTGAGGAGGTCCTTCAGTCCGTCACGCCCGTCCAGCAGATCATCAAGATCGTGCAGGAGGAACTGACGGACGTTCTCGGCAAGGAGCATCGGAATCTCGATGCGGGCGACAGCCGCCCCGCCACCATCCTCCTTGTTGGCCTGCAGGGCTCCGGCAAGACGACAACCGCCGCCAAGCTCGCCTCCAACCTGGTGCAGCAGGGGCAGGCCGTCTCACTCGGCGCAGGCGACGTGCGCCGTCCCGCCGCCATCGAGCAACTGACCGCGCTCGGCAGCCAGATCAACGTGCCTGTCCACGCGGAGCCGGGCAATTCGAACGCCGTCGCCGTCGCCAAATCGTCCCTTGCCGCCGCCCGCGATGCGAACGCCCATTGGCACATCTTTGACACCGGTGGACGGCTGCAGGTCGATGATGAGCTGATGAAAGAACTGGCGGACGTGCGCAAGGCGCTCAACCCCGCCGAGGTGCTGCTTGTTGTCGATGCCATGACCGGCCAGGACGCCGTCAACGCCGCGGAGGAGTTCCATCGACAGGTGCCGCTGACAGGTCTTGTCCTCACCAAGATGGACGGCGACGCGCGCGGCGGTGCGGCTTTGTCCATCACGTCCGTCACCGGCTTGCCCGTCATGTTCATCGGCGTTGGCGAGCGCATGGACGCGCTGGAGCCGTTCTACCCGGACAGGCTGGCAGGCCGCATCCTCGGCATGGGCGATGTGGTCACTCTCGTCGAAAAGGCGCAGCAGACCATCGACGAGGAAAAGGCGCGGGAGATGGAGCGCAAGCTCCGCACCGCCAGCTTCGACCTCAACGATTTCCTGGAGCAGATGAACCAGCTGCGCAACATGGGCGGCATGGCGAACCTGGTGGATATGATCCCCGGTTTCAACCAGATCAAGGGCAAGGTATCCGCCGACGCATTCGACGAGAAGCAAATCAAGCGCGTGGAGGCCATCGTGCTGTCCATGACGCAGGAGGAACGGCAGAGGCCGGAGATCATCGGCGGCAGCAGGAGGAAACGCATCGCGCGGGGCAGCGGCACACAGCCCGCGGACGTGAACCGTCTACTCAATCAGTTCGGCGAGATGCGCAAGATGATGAAGCAGCTATCGTCCGGCAAAAAGATTCGCGGTTTGCCGTTCAAGCTTGGCTAACCGCCCCCGTTCACCCTGAGCTTGCCGAAGGGCCCCGTCATCCCCCGACGCCTTCCCGTTCACTCTGAGCTTGTCGAAGGGCCGCCACCAACCGGTTCACCCTGAGTTTGTCGAAGGGCCCCCGTCATTCCCGCGTAGACCTTCCCGCAGCCGCGCAACGAGCGGCTTCAGCGACTCCAGCAGCGCGTTGGCCTCTTCCGGTGGAATCTCAAACGGCTTACGATTCGTCTCCGGAAAGACCATCCAGAAATAGAACCCTTCCCACGCGCGATCTGCCGCCATATCGTTGCGCGCCCGCATGATCGTCTCCAGGTATTTGCCGTGAAACCGCTGCCGGACATGCTCGCGCAGCCCTTCGTCCCCCGTCAAAGAGGGCGAGGTCTCAAACACAGCAAGCCAATCTTCCGCAGTTGGGATGGTCATTCAACTACTACGTCAGACGGCTTACGATACGTCGGCCCATTAGGATCAATAATCTTGGCGATGGATTCAAGTTCGGTGACGATGGCGTTTAGAGTAGCTTCGCGTGGTACATCCTGCGGCAACGGGATTGAGACATTGACTCTCATCCAACTGAGGAGCCCCGACTGAGATTCGGCTCGGCCTGCCATCTTTACACGAACCTCGTCTAGCGTGACCCTGCCAGAGTCATCATAGAACGATAACCACAACTGCTTGTCAGGTACCTGCTTGGCGACCTCATCCACGGTGCCAAGCCAAACGTACAGACCAGCAAGGCGAAGATACCTGCCGTAGTATCCAAATCCCTGCCCTACGGTCAATCCTTCAGTATTCGCCCAGCCGGATTCTCTCAGTCGGGCAACAGCTTCCGCCAACATCAACTTGAGTTCCTCACCCCGCGTGTCACTTCTACCCTCGACCGCGGCTACAGCAAGTGCCTGCAATTCCACAATCTCAAACATAGCTTGTGCTTTGTTATCGTGTCCTACCCTGTCTGCCAACTTCTGGAGCAAATGCTTCCAACTTGTGAGCATCAGGTGGCGTTTGCCATTGGATTCAGACGCCACGACTAAGCTCTCGCTCTGGTCAGCGGCACCCAGTTCATGTCCTTTCTCACGCAGCCGACTAACCAGTTCATCCCATAGTCCAGGGGTCTCGACACGGTATTGAGGAGCCAGGAATAGCAGCACGCTCCGTTTGTCCGTCGGCAGGTTTTCCCAATAGGTAACTGGCTGATTGTGAGTCAGGGGCGCCCAGAATTTCGATTCGACGTATGCCAATAAGTTGTCATCGGAGTCGTGCAGGGCCATATCCGGGTAAGCGCCGGACGCCACAAGGAATGACTGTGTTTCCGCCTTTGCGATGGACAGAGGGGCGTCGGCATCACCCAGAAATTCGGACAGCGCCGCGCGTGCCGAGGCAGAGCGGTTCAGAATAAAACTCAGTGCGTCCGTCGCGACATCCTCCAGCCCGACGGTGTGCCGAACGGCAATGTAACTAAGGAGGCTATCGTTATCGGAAATCGTCATTCTCCCTCCGCATCGACGTTGTCTCTCGCGCCTCTACCCATCAATCTCAATCAGTATCCGGCAGTGGTCGCTCGATCCCCACTCGTCCACTTCATTCAGGGCACGGACATTGATGGATTCATGGAACCCACGAGAGGCAAAGGCGAAGTCAAGCTGTCTGTTGTCGGTCACTGCCGGGTTGTTGTTATGCGAGTACGTAATGACGTTTCGGGAATCCGCCGGCTCACCTGGCAGCCGCTTTTCTGCCTGTCGTCCATTCGGAGCCTGCGGCCCGATGAACTCCAGCCCGATGGCCCGCATCCGATCAAATACAGAGCGGTATCTCGCCTCCCAATATGGATCACCGCCGTCACCATAACCATGGAAGATGTTTAGATCACCGCTGGCCACAATCCGATGTGTGCCGGGATTCTCATGGCCGATGAACGCCGCAAGATCGGAGATGATTCGATGCACAGAGGCATCGGCGTATATCCACCTGGAACCCGTGCTGGCATGCGGCCCCAACCACCGCCCATACATAGATACTGCGATGAATGGCTCAACCGAGCCATCCTTAGTTGTGACGCGCGCAGCCGCCATCGTGCCGATGCCGCTAACGGAGATCTCATCACTATTCCCTGTCCATCCAGGGCCAATTTGCGTAAACCACTCAACATCCACGCGATCCGAGATCTTCACGATCATCGGCGGGTTAGCAAAGAGATTTATCCAACCGCGCCCCTCCCACCAGTCAGAGTTCCAGTGCCGCGAGTCATACGACTCTTTCGGGCCGATTCCCACGCCGTGAACATCTCCCGGAGGCTGTCCTGCTTCCTGCAAGAGCGCAACGTCGGCATCCATCTTGGCGAGTTCCCGCCAAGGATCAAGCCGTCCCGCAATATTCCAGCTAACAACACGAATCACTCTGTCACTCTCCGACAAGCGCCACTCCGTCAATGCGGGAGAATCTGCGATCAAAGGTGTAGAGGGGCAGCGCGCCCATCCTGCGTGACGCTTCAAAGATCAGCAGATCAGAAAAACCATGATTGCTGTCACGGTAGAGTCGCATGGCATTGCCCACGTCATCCACCGTCTCCACGATGACGTTATCCCTACCGATCAGGAAGATTATCTCGGCAGCTATGTGTTCCCGTGGGAATCGATAGCTGCGTTCGAGCACCCAAACAGTTTCGAGGATAACTTCTCGACAAATGAAACCTGGACTCTCCGGCGTCAGGCTTGCAACAAACGCCGGGCTCTTTCAGATTGGTCAGCATCGTCACCAAGAATTGAGCGCAGCAACACGTTGGCGTCAATACTGATCACCGAGGCATATTCCTTTCAATCCTTTCCTGAATCGCCTCATCAATGGCCTGTTCCATATCCTCCAGGGTCTTCGTCGGACCATCATATTTGAGGTTGCCAAACAGTTCACTTATCGGGCCGACCGGGATGAGCATGGCCATGTTGCCATCGACAATGAACCGCACCTTGCCGCCAGGCTTAATGGACAGTTCCTCCCGAAGACCCTTTGGCAACGTGATTTGCCCCTTGTCAGTGATTTTCGCCTCGTACATGTCGGCTCCCTTTTCGCCACGTATTAGCAGTTGTGTCCTTACAATACCGCAAATCTCCTTACTTTCCACTCTACTCATCAAGCTCATCCGGTGAGCGCTCTCATCCGATATTCCGGCTAACAACCCGAATCATGCGTTTGATGGTACAGAAGAGACCGTGGCCGTGACCCCGTAGTGGTCCGAGAGCTTCTTGCCATCGTGGATGTTGCTGATGGGCTCTACCGAGTTGCAAACCAAATCTGTGCCCAGGGCGATATGGTCGATGTTCCTGCGTCCTTCGAAGGTAATGTCTGCCGTCACAATCACCATGCTGGGCGAGAAGGCCTCTTTGAGGGCCTCTCGAAGGTGGACGGGAGCGCGGGCGCCCTGCCCTATGACCTGGTTGAAGTCACCCATGACAATCTTGGGGCGCGATGCTTGCCCGGCAAGAATCTCGGTCAGTGCAGCCAAGTACTGCTGATGATCCTCCCACCGCTCCCTGCGTTCCACGCCACGTCTCGCCTCAGTGCGTGAGCCGAACCACGGAATGCAGATGCCCATGACCAAGATTTCGCCCATCGACGTTTGGGTGATGCCAGAGATGAATCTGCCGGGCGTCAGCGATTCATGGCCTAGATCGTCGATATTTCGCCACGGCTGCCGCGACCAAAGCATCACTTTACGGCGCGGTCCCCTGTCGCCATAGCCATAGTCAGGCTGCGCGTTGATCGAGTAGCCATCGCGTGAAAGAAGTTTGTCATGTGTCTCAGTGAGGCACACGACTTCGGGCGCGAGGTCCTCAATGCGGCGAAGTATCTCGGGGGTGCGAGCCGATCGCGGCGTCGCCCACTGCACGTTCCAATTGACGACCCGAATCATGCGTCAAGCGTAGGCCACGCAAACACGCGGAGGCAAAGGGTGACGCCTACTTAGGCAGATTCTGAGCCTGGGGGGCGGTCACGCCGCGGCGTCCGCTAGCGACGATAATCGTCAACACGATTGCGGATGGGACTAAGACCAGCGGAAGCAAGACCATGAACAACGACCCGGCCAGGCTACCCAACACGGCGGCTATTAGGAATACCGTCAATCCAAATAGTCGAAGTCGACCGCGATTCTCATTGGCAGACTCCGCCTTGGCAATCGCGCCGCCACCAAGCAGTACGCCCACAATGAGGCCTCCGACAAATGCGGCAATCGCGGCTGACCCCCTAAGGTCATACGGCGAGCCGGGTAAGACGGAATGTGCCACGGCTGCCGCCAAATACAGGCTTGCGACCGCGGTAGAACAGAAAACGCACAGCCGGACAATGAGGATTCTTGGACTCCAGGTGAATAGCCCAATCACGAAGGCTTCCCTAAAGAGGCGCATCGGCCATGTCATGGCACAACTCTACACTTCGTCCAACCCATTCTTCGGTTGGCTGACTGAGAGCCGCCTCCCCCCGCGTGACCCGCACGGGTCACGCGGGGGCCACCAAACCTAATTCAGCTCAAGCCCGGTGAGGGTATAGATCTCCTTCGAAGGCGGCTCCACCCACACCGGCAGCGCCTCCTCCTCGGTGGAAGCAAGCGCCTCGTGGAAGGGTTCGGCGAAGCCCAATTCGTGAATCTCGTCGATCTCATCCACGAAGTCGCGCTCGGAGTTCCGGCGCACGTTGTGGGCTGCGGGCGGAGCGCTCGCGATTCCCGTATCCGCAAACAGCGCAAAAGCCGACACGTCCGTCGGACGTTCGAGATCCTCTTCGGCAAAGTGGTGTGACGGCTTTGCGGGAGGTGGGCCGGGCTCACGAGTGGAGCCCGCCGGTACATTGAAGACGGGTAACGCTCCCTGGGAAAGAACCGCCCCGATATGAAGGCTTCCAAACATGTCGCCCTCCTTCGCAGGCCGGACAACTCTGCCGTCCCTTTCGGGTCCCCGACCCGCTGTACACGGACGGTATACTCCTGAAATTGCAGCGTGTCAACTGCTCTCTTGGAGACAGATATGGGAAAGAGCCGGGACGCGGGATTTGCGCGAAGGCGAGCAACGCGCAAGGACGTGGACGGACTATAATGTGACCATGGTCATGACTATGGTCATATAACTTGTTAGACTGGCCTCTGAGAGGTGACAAAATGACAACACCGGCAGGAAATCCCGGCGCTCCCCGCACCATCAAGGCGTCCGAGTTCAAGGCCACGTGCCTGAAGCTCATGGATGAGGTGGCGGAGACGGGCGAGGAAATCATCATCACAAAGAACGGCAAGCCCGTCGCCAAGCTCACGCCGCACCAGAAGCGATTCAAGCCACCTTTCGGACGTGACCGCGACCAGTTAATCTTCATGGGCGACATCCTCTCTCCCATCGACGTCGTCTGGGAGGCTGAACAAGGCCTTATCGACGGTAAGTAAGGGAAGGACAACTTGACAACTTCGACAAGCACTCCCCGCACCATCAAGGCGTCCGAGTTCAAGGCCACGTGCCTGAAGCTCATGGATGAAGTCGCAGAGACGGGCGAGGAGATCATCATCACAAAGAACGGCAAGCCCGTCGCCAAGCTCACGCCGCACCAGAAGCAGCGACAGACCCTCTATGGCAAGGGACGCGACAGGATGCGAATACTCGGCGACCTGGACGAGCCTATGGATGTCGTCTGGCAAGCCGAACAAGGCCTCATTGACGGCCACTAATGCTTCTGGCGGACACGCAGGCGCTAGTCTGGCACTGGACAGCCGACTCCAAATTAGGTAATGGCGCTCGTCAAGCCATTGAAGAGGCCCTGCAAGATCGTGACCTCGCCGTTTCGGCAATCACGTTCTGGGAAATCTCGATGCTGCTGGACAAAGGCCGTCTTGAGTTCCCGGAGGACGTGCTCAACTGGCGCCTGGAACTCTTGGCGCAAGGGCTAGTCGAAATCCCCGTCGATGGTGAAATCGCCGCCCGCGCCGGTGCGCTAATCGGCCTGCCCGGTGATCCTGCCGACCGCATCATCGTCGCGACGGCCCTTGGGGGCCATCAACTCGTCACCTCGGACACGGGGATTCTCCGCTGGGATAGCATCCTCCCCCGTGTTGACGCCCGCGAGTGAGTGCCCAAAAAGCTGCGCCCCCTCCGCTCGTAAGCGGAGGGGGCGCATTCCGTCGTAGTCGATGAAAGGTTAGTCCCGCGCCGCCGCAGACCTCGGCCCGAACGGCTCCGGCTGGAACGGCCCGTCCCGCTCCTGCAGATACGCCCGCAGGCCGCCTTCCTTGCCCGCGTCCTCCATCTTGCGCTTAAAGTCCTCGCGTTGGGACGTGTGCGCCAGGGCGGACAGCTCTGCGTTCAGATTCCACGCGCTGTGGAACCCCATCATGTTCAGGCCCTGCGTCGCGACGGCCAGGTTGATCTTGACCGTCTCCGGGCTGACCAGCGCGATGCGTTCGCCGATGTAGGTGCATTCCTCCATCAGGTCTTCGTGCGGCACAACCTTGTTCACCAAGCCGATCCGCAGCGCCTCTTGCGCGTCGATGTGGTCGCCCGTCAGACCGTAGCGCAGCGCGTGCTTGTAGCCCGCCAGCAGCGTCCAGATGAAGTTCGTGTTGGAGATATGGCGAATCTCCGGCTGTCCGAACACCGCGTTCTCGGACGCGATGGTGATATGCGTCGTCAGCGCGTACCAGGAGCCCCACGCCAGCGCCCAGCCGTTGATCGCGCCGATGATCGGCGTCGTCAGCTCCCACATGTGCATCAGGCGGCGGATGCCCGTCCTGTCCTGCGTGCGCCACTGATCAAGGAACGACGCGACCGACTGCCCCTCTTGTAGCCCGTACGGCCACACGGTCTCCGAGTTGCCGCCGCCCGCGCCCAATGCCAGATCCGCGCCGGCGCTGAACGCCCGGCCCGCGCCCGTCAGGATGATGTAGCGAACGTCCGGGTCCTGCTCCGCCTCATCGAACGCGGCGTGCAGGTCTCCGCGGAGACCCTGGTTGAAAGCATTCATCTGCGCGGGGCGATTCAGCGTGATAACCACGCCCTTGCCCTGCCGCTCATAAAGCACGTTCTCATACTCAGCCATGTAATGGTTCCTCCTAACCCCCGTCGTCATCGACGGCATCAGAATTGCTTGTTTGACAAGGGTAGCATTCTGCGGGAGATGTGATACGATACTGAACAAGCGTTCCACGAACGCGCGTTCGCTAGGCCTCGGCCAGATTGAGAAGCAACGGGGAGGAATGGTATTATGGCGACGGCAATCAAAGCCAAAGAAAGCGCGGACACGATGGTGACGGAGAAGGAAAAGGCACTCGAACAGGCGCTGACGCTGATCGAGCGCAGCTTCGGTAAAGGCTCTCTCATGCGGTTCGGCGATGCCGCCGGACGCTTTGATGTGGATGCCATCCCCACCGGCTCTCTCTCACTTGACCTCGCGCTTGGCATCGGCGGCATTCCGCGCGGGCGCATCACGGAGATCTACGGTGCGGAATCGTCCGGCAAGTCCACGCTGGCACAGCACGTCATCGCCAGCGCGCAGAAGCAGGGCGGCACGGTGGCGTATATCGACGCCGAGCACGCAATGGATCCCACGTACGCCGCCGCCTGCGGCATCAACGTGGACGACCTGCTGATCTCGCAGCCGGACAACGCAGAGCAGGCGTTGGACATCACAGAGGCGTTGGTGAGGAGCGCCGCAGTGGATGCCATCGTCATTGACAGCGTGGCGGCGCTGGTGCCCAAGGCTGAAATTGACGGGAACATGGGAGACACGCACGTGGGCTTGCAGGCCCGCCTGATGTCCCAGGCCCTGCGGAAACTGACAGGAACCACCCATCGTTCGAAGACGGCGGTCATCTTTATCAACCAGATCCGTGAGAAGGTCGGTGTCCTCTTTGGCAGCCCCGAGGTCACCCCCGGCGGACGCGCGTTGAAGTTCTATTCGTCGATTCGGATTGATTTGAGACGCATGGAAACCATCAAGCAGGGGACGGAGAGCGTGGGTCTGCACCTGCGCGCGCGTGTGGTCAAGAACAAGATGGCCCCGCCCTTCCGCGTCGCCGAGTTTGACATCATGTTTGGATATGGCATCAGCCGCGAGGCCGATCTCATCGATCTCGGCACCCAAGCCGGTTTCCTCAAGAAGACGGGAGCCTTTTACTCATACGGAGACGTACGCCTCGGACAGGGACGTGAGAACGCCAAGTCCTTCCTCCAATCCAACGCGGAAATCGCCACTGCCCTTGAACAGGACATCCGCGGCGATCACGCCTCCCAGAACGGCAAAGCCAACGGCTTCGTGCCGGCGTCCGTCGACGACGATACGGAGGAAGTCACCTGACTCTATATTCGAACTTAATTCTGGACACAAGGGGCTGTGGGATAACCACGCCCCTTTTTCTTTTTCTATCGCTAGCCAGTACACGGATTGGCGGCGCCGCGCGGCGCCGCCAATCGTTCACGCAGACACGCCACAACAGGCGGACATCCTTCCGCCATGAACCCGGGGAGAAAAACCATGACCATCAATCCTGTCCTGTTCGTCTTTCTTATGCTTCTGCTCGGCACTGCCGGCACCGCGGCCGGTCTCGTCTTGCAGCGCATCATCACCTCCGGAAACCTCCGCGGCGCATCCATTGAGGTCCAGCGCCGCATCGAGGAGAGCGAGACCGAGAGCAAGGAAATCATCCTTCGCGCCCAGCAGGAGGCCATCCGCGTCCGCGACGAATCCGAACGCGAGGTGCGTGAGCAGCGCACCGAGGTGCAGCGCGTAGAGCGACGCCTCCAACGCAAGGAGGAGCAGGTCGACCGCCGCCTCGACAATTTCGAGAAGCGCGAGCGCCAGCTCAACGAGAAGGAGACGGAAATCGACACCGTCCGCACACAGGTGGACGAGTTGCACGCCGAACACCTGCGGGAACTCGAACGCGTCTCCCAGCTCACCATGGACGAGGGGCGAGAACTGCTTCTCAGCCAGTTGGAGAGCGAAATCGAAATCGAGGCCTCCCGCCGCGTGCGCGAGATGGAAGAAGCCGTGCTGGAAGAGTCCACGGAGCGCTCCTTCAAGATCATGGCGCAGTCGATGCAGCGCTACGCCAACGAGGTCGTCTCTGAACTCACAACCAGCGTCGTCTCCCTCCCCAACGATGAAATGAAGGGACGGCTCATTGGCCGCGAGGGCCGCAACATCCGCGCCCTTGAGAACGCCACCGGCGTCAACCTCATCGTGGATGACACGCCGGAGGTCGTCACACTCTCAGGATTTGATCCGGTCCGGCGTGAGGTCGCCCGCATGGCTGTTTCCCGTCTGGTGCAGGACGGGCGCATCCAGCCCGCCCGCATCGAGGAACTGGTCGTCAAGGCCCAGGAAGAGATGGAGGACATCATCAAGAAGGCGGGTGAAGAGGCCTGCTACGATGCCCGCGTGCAGGGTCTCCACCCCGACCTCATCAAGACCCTGGGCCGCCTGAAGTTCCGCTATAGCTACGGCCAGAACGTGCTCCAGCACAGCATTGAGACGGCGCACCTCGCCGCGTCGCTCGCATCAGAACTGCGCGCCAACGTGGATATCTGCCGCCGCGCCGGTTTCCTGCACGACATCGGCAAGGCTCTTTCCCATGAAGTTGAGGGCCCGCACGCGGCAGTCGGCGCGGACCTGCTGGAACGCTACAAGATCAACCAGCGTGTGGTGCGCGCCGTCGGCGATCACCACGGCGAAGAGGGTTGGAAGAGCGTTGAGGCGTTTCTCGTGGCCGCTGCGGATGCCATCAGCGGCGCGCGGCCCGGCGCGCGGCGAGAGAGCGCCCAGCAATACATCAAGCGGCTTGAAACCCTTGAGCAGATCGCGCTGGGATTTGGCGGCGTGGACAAGGCCTATGCCATCCAGGCAGGGCGTGAAGTGCGCGTCATGGTTCAGCCGGACAGCGTGGATGACGTGGCCGCCATGCGCATGGCCCGTGACATGACCAAGAAGATCCAGGACTCCATGGAATACCCGGGCCAGATCAAGGTCATGGTGATCCGCGAGACCCGCGCCGTCGAATACGCGCGCTAGGGGCCGGCCATCGCGTCATGCGCATCCTGATGATCGGCGATCTCATGGGGCGGCCCGGGCGGCAGGCCGTCAGGAAATACCTGCCCGGCCTGCGCGATGAGCACAGCATCGACCTGGTCGTTGCGAACGGGGAGAACTCCGCCGCCGGCTTCGGCATCACGCCCAAAGTGGTGAAAGAGCTCCTCGACGCCGGCGTGGACGTCATCTCCTCCGGCAACCACATCTGGGACAACAAGGACATTTTGCCGCACATGGATGACGAGACCCCCGTGCTGCGCCCCCTCAACTACCCGAAAGCCGCCCCGGGACGCGGAACGCTCATGGCCAACGGCGCGCTCGTCATCAGCCTGCAGGGGCGAACCTTCATGCCGGTGCAGATCGACGATCCGTTTACGGCAATGGACGACGTGCTTGCCGGCCTCACCGAGAAGCCGCGCGCCATCGTCGTGGACTTTCACGCAGAGGCCACGTCTGAAAAGGGCGCGCTCGCGTGGTACGTAGACGGCCGCGTGAGCGGCGTCGTGGGCACGCACACCCACGTCGCCACTGCGGACGCCCGCGTCCTGCCCAAAGGAACGGCATTCGTCACTGACCTCGGCATGTGCGGGGCCATCGACTCCATCATCGGCAGCGACCCGGGCCCGGTGCTGGAGCGCTTTTTGACCGGCGTCCCCGTTCGCCTCAACGTTGGAGACGGTCGCAGCCGATTCAATTCCGTCCTTATCGAAACGGACGACACGACCGGCCTTGCCGTCTCCATCCACCGCGTGGACTGCGCTGACACCGAATGAGTTCTGATCTTCACACGCACTCGACCGCCTCAGACGGTCTCCTGACGCCCGCGGAGCTTGTCCACCAAGCCGCGGCGGCGGGCGTCAAGTATTTCGCGGTAACCGACCACGATTCCACAGACGGACTTGCAGAGGCGCGGGCGGCGGCGGAACAATACCCCGACCTGACCCTCATCCCCGGTATCGAGATCTCAACAGACGTGCCGGAGGGGGAGGCGCACGTCCTCGGCTACCTGCTTGATTTTGAGAACGAGGAGTTGCAAGCGACTCTCGCATCGTTCCGTGATGACCGCATGGGCCGCGCCGTCCGCATGGTTGAGAAACTCGAAAACCTCAGCGTGCCCGTGTCATGGGATCGCATCATGGAGATTGCGGGTGATGGCGCGATCGGCCGCCCGCACATCGCGCAGGCGCTCATGGAGGCGGGTCACGTCGCCAGCGTCCGCGAGGCGTTCGACCTCTACCTCAGAAATGATGGCCCCGCCTATGCGGGACGCCGCAAGATGCTCCCGGAAGAGGCCTTTCAGCTGATACGACAGTACGGCGGCGTGCCGGTTCTCGCCCATCCGAAGGAGACCCCGCAGGTGGAATCCCTGCTCCCGGGATGGGTGGAGGCGGGCCTTGCGGGCATGGAGGTCTACTACGGCCTCTACCCTGATGACCTCCGCGCCCATCTCAAGGCGCTCGCTGATCAGCATGGACTGCTCGCCCTCGGCGGCAGCGACTATCACGGCCCGGGTCTCGCCGCGGAATGCCCTCTTGGCGGCTCAAACACTCCCCTGGAGGCTGGCGAAAGCCTTCTGGCCCTGCTCGCTGCAGTGTCCGGTTAGAATCCCCCGACGAACGCGGCTGAGGCCCAGCCGACGACGGCGGCAACCGTGATTGCGAAGGCGGACTGCTTCAAGACAAGCGTGCCCGCAAACCGCAGCCCGAGTTCGCGCCCAATCGTGATCGCGGTGACCAGGCATGGCAAAACCGTTCCGGCGAGGAACGTTGCCACCAGCAGTTGCGTCGCGCTCAACGAGGCGACGGTGCCGGCCTCGGCCAGCAGCAGTATGCCGTCCTTGCGGACAGCGGCGAGCACGGTCGGCAGTGCCGCTTCCGCCGGCAGTGCGAACACGGCCATCGCCGGCCCCAGCAAGCCACCCGCTGCATCGAGCGCGCCCGACCAGTCGAGAAGCGAGGCCACCATGGCAATCGCGAAGAAAATCGGCACCGCCGTGCGGAAAAACATCCAGATGGTGTCTCGCGTCTCCGCCCAGACCGCCGCGAGGGGCGGCCAGGTGACCATGGCGCGGGGTTCCATGATGAGCGCGCTGAGCGCTGACCGCGCGTCAGGCCGACTGATGAGGCGCGCATAGACGAGTGTCGCCCCGACGAGCAGCGCAAGATACGGCACAACGAGGCTGCCCATGCCGGCGGCGGCAAAAACCGCCAGCGTCGCGCCGAGCTGGTACGAGCAGGCAGACCCGAAGGAGATCGCGCCGACGGTCGTCGGCCGGGTGCAGGTGGCGCAGGAGCGCGTCGCGACGATCGCGGGGACATTGCAGCCAAAGCCCATCAGCACCCGCGTCACGTCGCGCCCGTGCAGGCCGATTGGCCGCAGCAGGGGGTGGAGCGCCGTCCCGATGCGGTCGGCGAGGCCGCTCACCTTGTAGACGCTGATCAGCACCGAGTAGACCAGCACCGTGGGAACCGCCCACACGAACAGCAGCGGCCCCATCGTGAGTAGTCCGTAGTCGCCGGACAGCACAGCGCCGAGCGGTCCCGGCCAACCCTCTACACCTTCGGCCAGGGGTGTCGTGATCGCTACAACCAGCGGATCAAGCCAGGCGGCGGTCTGGTTCGCGCCGATCACTGCGAGCAGAGCCGGCAGCACGAGCAGGAGGATCGCGGTTACGGGACCTGCAATCGCGTGGTCGAGGAGTACGTGCCGTGGCTCATCCGGCCTCCCCAGAGCGGGCGGAGTGGTGGAGAGTGTTTCGACATCGATGAGATGTCGGTCAGCACGCACAGGATTCAACGCAGCAAGAGAGGTCGTCCAGGTACATCCCCGCCGCTCGGCGATCCTCAACCGCTTCCGTCGTGTCTATTCCGAGGCGCTGCGCAATCGCGTCAGCGATGACCGCGAAGCGCTGCCGGAACTTGTAGATGAAGCAGAAGTTCACGCCCCGGTGCTCGACTATAGGGCCGGAGAGGAACAGGCCGGGCACAAGCGTGGATTCGTCCGCCTCCTCCGTAACGATGGGAGCGCCGCCCTCGTTGTACTCGATCAGGTCCTGGATGTAGCCGAGCGACTTCTTGAAGCCGGTGGCAAGGATCGGGCGTGTCTCGCTCGGCCATTCACGGCCGTCCGAGGCCTGCACAATCCACGTGTCACCGTTCTCGCGCACGCACGTAATTTCAACATCCTCAACGAGCTCCACGTCACCCGTGGAATCGGCCCACTCAAGGCGTTCGCGGGAATACGGAGAGAGGGAGATGCTCGGATCCGGGTCTTCTCGCCTCCACGTCGCCGTCCGCGCCAGGACCGTCACGTTCTTCTCCAGCTGCACCAGCGAGACGGCCGCGTCTGCGGCGCTCTCGTACCCGCCGATCACCGTGAAACTGTCACCCTCGAGTTCTTGCCATGTGCTGACATCGGAGGAGTGGCAGCAGAATTCGGCGCCCTCGATCGAATTGCGGTTCGGGTACTGGAACTCTCCCGCCGCCCAGATCAGATGTCGCGCCCGCACCGGCCGGTCGCTCGTCGTCAGCGTGAACGTCCCATTCTCCTCCACCGTGACGGAGGAGACGTCGATGCCGGCCTTCACCTGCAGCTCAAAGTGATTAACAACGTTGTCGAGATACTGCGCGTACGCCTTGCCGCTGGGGTGTTCGCGGTCGAGCGTAAAGGCAGGCGACGTGCCGGGGACAATCGCATTGAGGTCGAGCAACCCAAACGCGTTTGACGTGAACGACGGCGTGATGAAACGCATCTCTTGCGGCCACCGGCGGAACGAGGCGCCGACCTCATGGCGATCAAGGATGATGACGTCGTCGACACCAAACTCCTTGAGGGCCACCGCGGACCCGAGCCCTGCCGCTCCCGCGCCCACGATCACGACTTCGTGGAGCCGCGACCCATCCACCTTATCGCGCCACCGTCCCGTGTTCCGTTTGCTCATCCGACCTTCCTCCGAACTTGCTGTTTGCAATCGAACGTGTTGCTTGCGATTCTACTGCCGCAAAGCTAGATATCGTCCCATGCCCACCCACTCGTGTCAATAATACCCTGCCCGCCCCGTCATTCCCAAACCCACCCCCGTCATTCCCACGAAAGCGGGAATCCAGAAGAAAGTCTGCGTACCACCAAAACATACTGCCTGACAAAACGACGAGACTCCGCGAGAGTACCAATATTTCCGGGAGGCTTGCGTGGGAAGGCCCCGACTGACGCACCTGCTGGATCAGGGCCGGAAGGGCCTCCTCCTGAAGGACTACCGCCAGGATTGCTTGCTCCGCTGTCTTGCCCACTTCCATCGTCACCAAATCGAGACTCGATGACCCATTGACCGGCTTTGTAGACGAGGTAACCACCGCCGAATCCAGCAAGAGCAACACCACCTGTCGCGACAGTAGCACCGGCGAGCCCAGCGACCCCAATCCCAGTACCGCCCGCAACAACCCCAAAGCCGCCAAGATGGGTGAAACTCAACGCCCAAGCACCACTTGCTAGAGCACTTATCGTCCCCGCTCTCTCAGCCCCGTCCGTCGTCCCCCAAACCTTCGCTCCCTTAACGCGGCCAGCCTCAAAACTCTTCCTTGCAAATCGCTCCGCGTTTGCACGCATATCTTTGAAACGCATCTTGATCCTCCCTGCTCTTCAGCCGTCATTCCTGCGAAAGCGGGAATCCAGAACCCGTATGGTGCCAAACAACCTAGTCGGCTACACCATCTGGGCCAAGCAGATCATCGAATTCGCTCAAACCCTCAATGGCAATCGTTCGCAGCTGCTGCTTGAATTCCTTGGCCATATGGCCAAATGTGACAGCCGTCATTCCGCCCGACACTGCCGCGCCCACCAAGGGAACAGCCTTGCTAACCGCGTTTCCGAATGATTGCCGCGTTACCCGTACCCCGACCTGCGCCGCCACAGTCTTGACGAGTGGGTAGTACCATGACTGCGCCAAAGCCGTTCTGGGCACATACTTCGCGGCTCCTTTGGCGGCCTGAGAGGCAACATGCGCCAATCCCTTATTCGCCGCCTCAACGCCATGGAGGGCACCGAGAAGCAGAATCAGGCGATTCTCAGCCTCCTCGTCCAACTCCAATTCACCTTCAGGAAAGAGATCCCGCCACCCGTAGAGGTAGGCCAGTTCTTGCGCGCAGACCAGGGCATGCCAATAGAACTGCGCAAGGTCTGCCGGGATAGTAGCCGCCATTAGCAGGCCGCCTGGGATTCCCGTCACAGTAGAAAAACCCGCCGCCTTTCGCAGGTGACTGTTGATGGTGGCATCCGCCAGCTTGTCGAGAGTCTCCATCGGGATACCGGCATCAACCGTGCTGGTCGCAACGGCCAGGCCAATGACTACGCCATCTGGAGCCTCGTATTGGCCAAGTTCTTTCCGCAGATAGCCCTCACGGTCAACCCGAAAGCCGGGGACCTTCACCGCAGCCGCAATCAGCCGGCGCACCACGACCTGTAGCCGATCATCCTCCATGTCTATGTCACCGATGTCCGAATCGCTCACGTTCTCGTCTCTCTCCCTGAGCTTTCTCAGCTCCTCCATCGGGTTCTTGCCGTCCGGGCCATAGCCATGCGCGACGAGAAAATGCGGAATGTCTCCATATTCGAGCCTGAGCACGGCCGCCTCTGCTCTCCGGTCATGGCTCGGCACAAAGAACGAACCGACTCGCTTGGTCTCCGCGCCGCATCCGCACCAACACTCGCCTGTTGGCATAAGTCTCTTTCTCTCTGCCATAATCATCATCCTTCCCGCAGGTTCTTCCGGCAATGATTGTCGGCAGTTACTGCCGGCATGTCAAGGGATGACTGTTGTCTGACAGGGGCAACGAGTCCTGGATTCCCGCTTTCGCGGGAATGACGAGGGAGGGGCGCGCGGCGGTAATGGAGGCTTTAGATTCTTCGCTGCGCTCAGAATGACAGAGGTCACTCCCCCCCCGTTCGCCCTGAGCCTGTCGAAGGGCGCCCCCAAAAAATGTGACACCACCATTTGCACCTCCCCGCACGCCTGTCCTAAAGTCCCCCACAACAGGTCCTCCCCCGGCGGCGCGACAGCTAGCAGTTGAGCCGCCACCTGTTGTCCCCGGGAGCGCAAAAAAGGAGGGCGCTCACCACATGGGGCGCATCGGTGCCAAAACCTTCGGTTTCCCGGCCAGGAAACCACGACGGGTCGCACGCGGCCGCGGAGCGATCAGTGACGGTGGGCT
>DAOUJJ010000012.1:0-40284 GCA_034422835.1 Dehalococcoidia bacterium
GGGGGGTCCCCCCCCCCCCCCCCCCGAACATGCGTGCGACGCGCGCTACGGGCGCGGCGGCGGAAATCGCTGAGCGGGCGCGGTCGAGCTCGAAAGCCATAGGTGCTTCTCCCGTCTATTGGGCAGCCTCACCCGTTACTCTACCAGACGGGTATGATATCACCGTGACTTTTAAGCCTATTTTACGTGACCTTCTGTGACTCTCAGCCCACCCCTGTCATTCCGAGCCCCCCTTTTGTCATTCCGAGCGCAGTCGAGGAATCCAAAGCCTCCATTGGCAAACCAGACGAGTCCTTAGATTCTTCGACTCCGCTGCGCTCCGCTCAGAATGACAGAAGAGGGGGTGCGCTCCGCTCAGAATGACAGGTGGGTGACACTCCCCCCGTTCACCCTGAGCCCACCCTCTGTCACCCTGAGCCTGTCGAAGGGCGAACGGGGGGCAGCCGCGGGCGTACCATAGTTAAATGTCTCTTCTGAACGGAGCATCTCCGCGGGGCGGAAACATAACACGAAAGAAGCCGCGCATCTTCTACGGTTGGTGGATCGTCATCGCCGCCGTTCTCTTGAACATCGTTTTCGGCGGAATCCTCTTCTACGGCTTCACGCTCGTCATTGATCCGATCACCGAAGAAATGGACTGGACCAAGACGCAGGTCACCGCCTCCTATCTCTTCATGGGTCTGCTTATCGGTGTCCTCGCCCCGTTCCTTGGCTGGTCGTTTGACAAGGTTGGCCCCAGGCCCCTCCTCGCCTTTGGCCTGTCCGGCCTCGGCATCAGCCTCATCATGCTCCACTCCATCGAGAGCCTCATCATGTTCTACGTGTGGTTCTCACTGGCAAACGCCAGCTCCGTCGGCATGTGGATGGCCGTCGGCCCGGCCGTCGCCAACTGGTTCGTGCGAATGCGTGGCCGCGCTTTGGGCGTCTACTCCCTCGGATTCGCCTTTGCGGGATTCATGGCCCCGCCGTTCCTCTGGCTCGTCGATGGCGTCGACTACGGATGGCTCGTCTTTGACGGTGTCGGCTGGCGGGACGCGTTCCTCGTGGCAGGGGTGATTTTCCTCGTCATGATGCCCATCGCGGTGCTCATCATCCGGCACCGCCCAGAGGACATGGGCCTCTACCCGGACGGCGCGGACGAGCCGCCGCCCGAGGCTGCCATGTCATCCGGCGCCGCCTTTTCCGAAGACGTTGAGATCAATGCCACCGCGTGGCAGGCGCTCAGGACGTGGGCGTTCTGGCTGCTCGCCGTCGCATCCATGTTTGGCTTCCTGACGATTGCCACCCTGCAGGTCCACTGGGTGCCGTATCTCGGCAGCGCAGGATTCTCACGAGAAACGGCGGCGTTGTACCTGACCCTGCTGCCCCTGAGCACCGTCATGGGAAGGCTCACCTTCGGATTCCTGGCCGACTGGATGGATAAGAGGCGCGTGACGGCCCTTGCTTTCGGTGTTCAGGCCTGTGCCGTCTTCACGCTCGCATGGGTTGACGAGTCTCGTGGATGGACCGTCCTCGTCTTTCTCATCTTCTGGGGTTTCGGCTTTGGCGGCACGGTTGTCACGCGGATGGCGTTGCAGGGATTCCTCTTTGGACGCAACTCCTTCGGCGCTCTGCAGGGAGCGCTCTCCATGACCAGCGAGGCCGGTTTCGCCCTCGCGCCCTTCCTCGCCAGCATCGCCTTCGAGGGCCTGGGCACCTATCGCCCCGCCTTCCTCGCCTTCGCCTTCCTCTGCTTCATGTCCGTCCCCCTCACCCTCCTGATCCGCCGCCCCGGCCTCGCCGCAAGAGGATTCGCCCCCGCAATCCCCGCCCCCACCGAAACAGAAACCGCCCCCCGCTCACCCTGAGCCTGTCGAAGGGCGAACGGGAGGCAGCGGCAGGCGTACCATTAGTAAATGACGACCCCCAATGGCCTCCGCCCACCCACCGGTTACATAACGCGTAAAAAGCCGCGCATTTTCTACGGCTGGTGGATCGTCATCGCCGCCGTCATCCTCAACATCCTGCAGGGCGGCATCCTCTTCTACGGTTTCACCCTTGTCCTGGACCCGGTGACGGACGAGATGGGATGGACCAAGACCGAGTTGACCATCGCGTATCCCATCATGGGCATCCTCATAGGCATATTTTCGCCATTCCTGGGCGGGCTGTTTGACCGGATAGGCCCACGCCCCCTGATCGGCGGCGGCATGGTCATCGTCGCCGCGAGCATGATCATGCTCCACTACGTTCAGAGCCTCCCCATGTTCTACCTGTGGTTCTCACTGCTGAACCTCGGCTCCATGGGTATCTGGCTCTCCGTCGGGCCCACAGTGGCCAACTGGTTCGTGCGAATGCGTGGCCGCGCGTTGGGCACCTATTCACTGGGATTCGCGCTGGCCGGGCTCCTTGCCCCGCCCCTGTACTGGCTGATCGACGGCGGAATTATCCTCGGATTCGAATTTGACGGCTTGGGATGGCGGGACGCCTTTTTCGTTCTCGGCGTCATGTTCCTGTGTCTAATACCGGTCACTCTTCTGATCTTTCGACATCGCCCCGAGAACATGGGCCTTTACCCGGATGGCGCCGACTACCCGCCGCTGGAGGTCAGCCCGGGCGCGGAGATGTCGGACGACGCCGAGATGACCACGACGGCCTTGCAGGCGCTGCGCACCCAGGCCTTCTGGTTGATGGCGGTCTGTTCAGGCCTGACATTCCTTACGATTGCCACCCTGACCGTGCATTGGGTGCCGTACATGGGCAGCATCGGCATCGAGCGCGAGGCCGCGGCATTCTTCCTGCCGTTGCTGCCGCTTGGAACAATGCTGGGTCGAATCACGTTCGGATTCCTCGCTGATCTGTATGACAAGAAGCGCATGACGGCGCTCGCGTTCTGCGTGCAGGCGGCGGCCGTGCTCATGCTCTCCCAGGTGGATGCCGCGCGCGAGTGGACGCTGTTCGTCTTTCTCGCGTTGTGGGGTTTCGGATTCGGAGGGACGATCGTCGCGCGGATGGCGCTTCAGGGCTATCTCTTTGGCCGCAACTCCTTCGGCGCTCTGGCGGGCATGCTGTCAATGACAACTGAGGCAGGGTTTGCCTTGTCGCCGCTCATCGCGAGCATCGTGTTTGAGGAACTGGGGACATACCGCCCGCTGTTCATTGGGTTCGCGCTGCTGGCCTTCTTAGCCGTGCCACTGACGATGCTCATCCGCCGTCCCACACCGCAATTCGCCGTCGGATACGCCACAGCCCATTCTGCTACAGATGAGGAACCGGAAACGCCCGCCCCCGCCCCACGTTCACCCTGATCCCACCCTTCTGTCACCCTGAGCCTGTCGAAGGGCGCCTAGTAGTGGTCTTCGTAATGATCGTTCGCCAGTGACCGCGTATGGCGCCGCGTATCGTAGACGTACCGCTGCGGATCATCAGGCCCGGACGCCAACAGCATCAGGACCACCGCCGGCATCGATGATGTGACCTCAGTCGAGTGGATATCCATCTCCGGCGGCAGGATTGCCGTAACGTCGCCCGGCTTGAGCCGCCGCCGCGTCGTGCGCTTGATTACGGAGCCGTCGCCCGCCTTTTCCTCGTCCGGAACATAGGACACCTCCCGCGCCGCGCCCTGGTAGATGCCCGCCAGTCCCCAGCGCGACCCGTGGTCGTGGATGGGTGTCTTGTGCTTGGGCGGGATCACGGAAACCAGCAGGCTCAGGGAGCGGTCTGCTGAACGGAAGAGAATCCACCGGCTCACCTCGTCGGGCGGGGTATCCCGGTACTCGTCCGGCAGAAAATTCTCCATCAGCAGGTGGCGGAATGGGTCGAGCGTCCTCCGAATCAGGTCCACGGGGTCCGCCACGCTCACGGCGACGCCCCCCAGTTGCCCAAGGAATGTTCCCAAAGCGGGATGGTCGACTCGTAGATCAGAGGTCACGTTACGAACCAATCCCGATAACTACACCTCGCGGAATTCACCCTCTACCGTCTCCGAATCGTCGGCTGATGCCCCGTCGCTCGCGCCGTTCGCTCCGCCCGCGTCCGCGCCCTGTTGCGCGTACATGGACTGCCCGATTTCCTGCACGAGTCTGCTCAACTCCTCTGTCAGTGTACGCAGTTGCTCCGCAGGCGCATTCTGCTCAAGCGCCTGCCGCACCTCCGTCACCTTGGCCTGCACGCGGTCTCGAACATCATCCGTGATGTTCTCCTTGTGCTCCTCCAGCAGGCGTTCCGCTGCATAGGCCGCGGAGTCCGCGGTGTTGCGAATCTCTACTTCCTCGCGACGCTGGGCGTCTTCCGCCGCGTGCGCCTCCGCGTCCTTGGTCATCTGCTCGATCTCGTCGCTGCTGAGGCCGCTCCCGGCCTGGATGACGATCTTCTGCTCGCGGTTCGTCGCCTGGTCCTTGGCGTTCACGTTCAGGATGCCGTTGGCATCGATGTCGAACGTCACCTCAATCTGAGGCATTCCGCGCGGCGCAGGCGGAATCCCGTCCAGCATGAACCGACCGAGCGACTTGTCGTCGCTGGCCATGCTGCGCTCGCCCTGCAGAACGTGGATCTCCACGCTTGTCTGTCCGTCTGCCGCCGTTGAGAATGTCTGGCTCTTGGACGTCGGGATCGTCGTGTTGCGCGGGATGATTGGTGTCGCAACGCCGCCCAGCGTCTCGATGCCGAGCGAGAGCGGTGTCACGTCCAGCAGCAGCAGGTCCTGCACGTCGCCCGTCAGCACGCCCGCTTGGATTGCCGCGCCAACTGCGACCGCCTCATCAGGGTTCACTGAACGATTGGGATCCTTCTGGAAAATCTGCTTGACCTTCTCCTGGATTGCGGGCATCCGTGTCTGTCCGCCGACAAGAATCACTTCATTCACCTGCCCGGCGGACAAACCGGCGTCTTCCAGTGCTTGGCGGCACGGCCCGGCAGTCCGCTCAACCAGCGCCGCGGTCAGAGATTCCAACTGCGCGCGTGTCAGCGTTATAGCCAGGTGCTTCGGGCCGGACGCATCCGCCGTGATGAACGGCAGATTCAACTCTGTCTGTGTGACCGTGGACAGCTCCAGCTTGCCGCGCTCCGCCGCCTCGCGGAGACGCTGCATGGCGCTCCGGTCCGACCGCAGATCGATGCCCTCCTGCTTGCGGAACTCATCGATCATCCAGTCGACCACGGCATTATCGAAATCGTCGCCGCCCAGGTGTGTGTCGCCCGCCGTCGAGCGCACGTGGAACGTCCCCTCTCCGATCTCGAGGATGGATATGTCGAACGTCCCGCCGCCGAGGTCGAAGACGGCGATGATCTCCTCGCCCTTCTTGTCCAGCCCATAGGCCAGCGAGGACGCCGTGGGCTCATTGATGATGCGCAGAACGTTGAGACCTGCGATGGTGCCCGCGTCCTTGGTCGCCTGCCGCTGGCTGTCGTTGAAGTACGCCGGAACGGTGATGACCGCGTCCGTGACGGTCTCTCCGAGATAGGTTTCCGCGTCCGCCTTGAGCTTCTGCAGGATCATCGCCGAGATTTCCTGCGGGCTGTACTGGTTGTCGCCCATCGTGACGCGCACGTCCCCGTTCGGCGCTGCCGCGACGGGGTAGGGCACCAACTTGGTGTCCTGCTGTACGTCCGCCTCATTGTGCTTGCGGCCGATGAACCGCTTGACGCTGAATATCGTCTGATCGGGGTTCGTCACCGCCTGCCGCTTGGCGACAAGCCCCACCAGTCGCTCGCCGGTCTTGTTCAGCGCGACGACCGACGGCGTCAGTCGATTGCCCTCAGGCGTCGGGATCACCGCTCCCTCGCCGCCCTCCATGACCGCGACAACGCTGTTCGTCGTTCCCAGGTCGATTCCGATTGCCCGTGCCATTCTTTGCGTGTCTCCTTATGTGGTTTCTGTCTTGTTCGCTGTTACTCGTCGGTTGTTGTGTCCTCAGTGTCAGATTCGTCGTTGCTTTCGCGGGAAGCGGAACCGTCCCCCACCTGCACAAGCGCCGGCCTCAGCACGCGGTCATGGAGCATGTACCCCTTTTGGAGCACCTCCACGATGCGCCCCTCAGGCCCGGGTACGCGGGAGATGGCCTCATGCAGATTCGGATCAAAGGCCGCGCCCGCCGTCTCGATTTCAGTAACCCCGCTTGATTCCAGCGCTCCCTGCAGCTTCCGGTAGATGAGTAGAATGCCCTCCACCCACGTCATCCTCAGCAACGAGTCCGGGATTGAGCCGAATGCCCGCTCCAGGTCGTCCACGCTCGAAAGTAGCTGCGTCAGGACCGGCGCAGCCGCGTATTGCAGTTCCGCCGAATGCCGCTCTCCGGCGCGGCGCGAGAAATCAACTGCGTCCGAATACGCCCGGTGATACCTGTCCTTCTCCGCTATCGCCTCATCGAGCTGCGCCCGGAGCGATTCGAGAACGGACTGCTCATCGCCGCCGTCCTCCGCGTCCGTCTCCGCGACTTCCGAAGCGTCGTCTTTCCTCTCGTCAACCATGACCTAAACGTACTCCCTGTTCTGATAGACCGCATTGAGCGTTTCCGTCATGTTCGACAACAACTCTCCCAGGTACCGAACGGCCGGAATAGCCGCCGCGTAGTCCATCCGTGTTGGTCCCAGCGCCACAACGGCCCCACGTTCGCCGCTCACCTCTGCTGGTCCGTAAGTCGACATGATTGCCGCATACGGGTGCAGGAACGGCTCGTCATGCTCGTTTCCAATGACGACCCGAAGCCCGGTTGCGGGCAGATCGTCCGTATGGAGCGCGGGCGCAAGCCGACCGCTCTCCACGGCGTCCAGCAACTCGCGCACCATGTCGATGCGGTCGATGAGTTCCGGCTGATTGACGACCTGGCTGATCCCATACACCACCGGTTCGTCCATCCCGTGTTCAGTTCGGCCCGGCAGTGGTGTCACGATAGCGAGCGCCTCTGAAAGCCGTGCCAGCGTCGCCGCCGCCAGGCGCGCCCACAGGAATACGTCCTCGGACTCAACCTGGTGAAACTGGTGGCGGATCGTCTGCTGCCGGTTGGGCGGTACCTCCGATGACTCCAGTAGGACCTCAACGTAGTACCGATAGGCCCGCCCCGTGGGCGTTGCTCCAGCGGATGAGTGCGTGCGCTGCACGTAGCCCTCAGACTCAAGCTCGGCAAACGTGTTCCTGACCGTCGCCGAACTCATGCCGAGATCATGCTGCTCAACCAGCCCGCCCGAACTCACCGGCGCCGCCGTAGCGATATATTGCTCAACCAACAGCCGCAGCAACTCCGACTGCCGCTCCGCCAATGCCTGCGTCATTCCTATTCTTCGTCCCCCACGAATTCTCTGCCCCGCCGAATAACGGGGCACGGCCCCCCGCCTGCGCTTTCAATGGTCGTCAAGCGCTTTAGGCCCCCTTTAGCAGTCTCAAGCTTTGACTGCTAATTCTCGTTCAGACTACCCACGCGCGCTACCCATGTCAAGCGGATTCATCCCCTCGTTGACCCCCAATCGGCGTCGTTGCTAGAGTGATACAGGCATCAGAGTGCTGTTGCCCAAGATCGACCGAGAGGTCGCAGCGCAGGAATCGGTGACACGTTGGATATAACCTATCTGGGCGGATCGGGCTTTCAGTTGCGTGGCAGGGATGCATCCCTCTTCGTCGATCCGACGTCTTCTCCTGATCGCCGCGCCAACGCGCGCGCCATCCTCATGAGTGGTTACGGCGCAGAGCCCGCCGTCGACGTAGGCGATGCCCGTGTGATTAGCCGACCGGGCGAATACGAAGTCTCCGGCATCCTCATTCGCGCCATCCGGACCAGCAGAGCTTCAACCAACGACGCCTCTAATCTCGGCGGCATGGCATACGCTGTCTCCATCGATGGCGTTGACATCTGCCACCTCGGCCATCTGAGCCGCGCGCTCACCACGGCTGAAGTCTCGGAGATCGGTGAGGCGAACGTTGTCCTTTTGCCGGTGGGCGGTGAGGAGACCCTTGCCCCCAACCTTGCGGCGCAGGTTGTCACGCAACTCGGCCCCAGGATCATCATTCCCATGCTCTGGCAGGGCGAAGTCGAGCGTTCGGTTGCGGAAGCCGCCGCGGCTGCGCCTACGCAGGACGAAACTGACGATGGGGAGGGTGACGCTGAGGAAGCCGCCCCGCCGCCGGTTGAGACCGTCAACGTCCCGTCACTTGAGCCGTTCCTGCGGGAACTGGGCATCCGCTCCCTGACCCCCCACGAGCGGCTATCCGTCACCCCCACCAACCAGCCCGCCACCCAACAGGTCTCCCTGCTGCTCCCTCGCTCTTGATTAGTCGGCCCGCTGTTCCACGTGAACCGTCACGATGTCGACCCCGTAGTACTTGCTGTGGCGGACGGAAGCGGCATAGTGCCGCAAGAGGCGATAGGATAGTTCATTCTCGTCCGTAATCTCCTGTGTTTCCCCGAGCAGGGCGAGCCGGTCCTCAAGATTGCCCTCTGCCGGCCCGCACACGAATTCGAGTTCGGCTGATGTGCCCACGCCTCTGATAGACACCATCGTTCGTTTGTCTGCGTCAGGCTCTGAGCCATTTTCCGCAAGAAGCCCGGAAAGCGTTTCCTCGCCCACCAGGGTCAAGCGGTGCATGGAATCGTCCGACCACTTGGATTTGCCCGCAAACTCCTCCAGGAAGCCCCGCAACTGTGAGAATCCCGCCGTTCCGCTGTCCAGGCGAAGTCGCTTTCGTCGTTGTGACGTCAACTCAAGGAACAGCACCATGATGAGCGCCACTATTGCTCCGCCTGTCATTCCGTTCTCCAGCAACAGGCTTGCGAACCCGTCCCCCATTGATTCGCCGAATATCTGTCCGTTTGTAAAGCCCACACCTGCCCAGAACGCCAAACCGATGATGGCCGCCTTCCGGTGGTCTACCCCATCATTGATGACAATCTTCATCCCCTGCACAAACAGCAGGCCGATGAGCACAGTCAGGTATGCGCCGGCCACCGGCAGCGGTATCGCCACCAAGATTGCGGACACCTTTGGGAAAAAGGCGAACAGGATGAACGTAATACCTATCACCACGCCCACGCGCCGCGCTGCCACGCCCGTGATCTCCACCATCGCGACGCTGCTGGAATACGTCGTGTTCGGCACTGTTCCGGCGAGTCCGGAGAGAAGATTCCCCACGCCGTCTGCGTTGATTGCGCCCTGCGCCACGCGGAAGTCCGGCGCGGGAGGGTTTCTGCGTGATACCTGTTGAATCGCCACGCCGTCACCCAACGTTTCTATTGCTCCAACGGCTGTGACCATAGCGAAGGCAGGCAGCAGCGCCCAGAACTGCGTGCCGATATCCAGTGACAGCCCCGGCCACTCCTGCAACGGCGCCCCAAACCAGGCGGCCTCCGTGATGATGCTCGTGTCATAGAGACCGAATGCTGCCGCCGTTGCCGTCCCAGCCGCAATGCCGATTACCGGCGACCACAGCCGCAGCGAGGGAGGCGCTCGAAGAACGAGCCCGACGGTGATCGCCAGCGTCACGCCGGCGGCCACCATGGCCCCCTCAACGGGCTGATCGGGTTCCACAGCGTCAAGCAGCCCGAATGCGATGGGCATGACTGTCGCGGCGATGAGCATGATGACCGTCCCGGCGACGACGGGGATGAATATCCGCCTCGTCAGGGACAGATTCATCCCGATGAGGAATTGCATGATTGACGAAGCCACAATCAGCGTGGCCATCAAAGCCGGTCCGCCGTTGGCGAGCGCAGCAACGCACGCTGCAAGGAACGCCCCGGATGTCCCCATGATCAGAATGTGACCGGAGCCGAAGCGCCATAGCCGGACTGCCTGGAGGATTGTCGTGGACCCGCTGACCAACAGCGCCGCGAAAACCGCCCAGGAAATATACGACTGTGACTGCTCCCCGACGCGCATCACGATGACGACTCCGAGGACAATGGCGCCAACGATAATCATCGCGCCCTGTACCCCGGCCCCCACGGTCATCAGTAGGGGCGGGTTCTCATCAGGTTCGAAACGCACCCGTTCGGTTCCTGCGGCCATGCTGCCTCCTGGGGAGTGGCAAAGAGAGAGGGCGCGGGGGCGCTGCAGCGCCCCCGCGCCCTCCTTTCCTGTCAGATGCGGAAACTCATGCCGGATCCGTAATCGGCTCCGTGTACATCTGCTTCAAGTCCCGCTTCAATACCTTGCCAAGCGGATTGCGCGGCAGCGGCTCCGTCGAGAACACCACGTGCTCCGGCCTCTTGAAACTGGCCAGCCGCTGGCGTGAGTACTCGATCAACTCGTCCTGCGTTGCCGCCTGACCGGACTTGAGCACGACGACGGCGCGCACGCGCTCGCCCCATTGATCGTCCGGGATGCCGATGATTGCCGCCTCATCCACCGCGGGATGGGACATCAGCGTCTGCTCAACCTCTTCCGGTGAAATCATCTCGCCGGCGCGCTTGATGAAGTCCTTGGCGCGGCCCGTCAGGAAGATGTAGCCCTCATCGTCCTGGTAGCCGAGGTCGCCCGTGAACAGCCAACCGTTCTTGATGGTCTCTGCCGTCACGTCGTCCTGCTGCCAGTAGCCTTTCATGAGCTGTGGCCCGCTGGCGATAATCTCGCCCTGCTCGTTCGTTGGCACGTCGTTGCCGTCCTCATCCACGATGCGGATATCGACGCCGGGCAGCGGCTTGCCGATGGAGCTCAGGCGCTCGAACTTCTTCTCGCGCTCTTCTTCAGACAGCCCCTTCACGTTGTGGTCCTCCGGCATCAGCGCCGTAATCGTCGCCGAAGCCTCGGTCTGCCCGAACGCATTGATGAACTGCGTGTCCTCCATCTCCATGATGGCGCGCTTGATGACCTCCTTGGGCATCGGCGCTGCGCCATAGGTCAGTACCGCGAGGCTGGAGAGGTCGTAGTTGGGGCGCGCCTCATGGTCGAGCAGCATCTTGAGCATCGTGGGCACCATCATGGCGCGTGACACCTGCTCGTCCTGCACCAGCTTCATCCACGACTCCGCCTCGAACTGCCGCTGAATCACCAGCGTGCGGAAGCCCCAGACCGCGGAGATCACGGCCTGCATCCCCGCTACGTGGTACAGCGGAACGGTCAGGATGTTCTTCTCGATCTCGTCAGGATCGAGTTGCGAGACGTTGTTCAGGCTGTAGCTGCTAACGCTGCCGAAGGTGAGCATCACACCCTTGGGCAGGCCGGTCGTGCCTGCCGTAAACATCAGGATTGTTGTGTCCTCGTCATCAACGACGGCCACGTCAAACTCGGTTGACTGATCCGCGATCACGTCCTCGTACGCCTCCCAGCCATCACCCGTTCCCTCAAGCGAAACGTAGTGTTCCACCGTGTTCAGCGAGGGCCGAAGCTCATCCACCATGCCCAGGTAACGTGAGCCTGCGATGACAACCTTTGACTCGGATGCGTTGACCATGTGTCGGATCTCTTCGGCGCGGCCACGGAAGCTCAACGGCACGAAGATCGCGCCGATCTTGGCGCTGGCAAAGTAGGTCTCGATGACCTCGTTGCAGTTGACCTGCATGATGCCCACGCGGTCGCCCTGCGTGACGCCCCATGACGCCAGCCGGTTCGCCAACTGGTTTACGCGCTGATCAAGTTCAGCATAGGTGAATCGCCTGTCTTCAAAAACGATGGCCTCTTTATCCGGCGAGACCATGTTTGCGATTGTCAGAAACTCCGCAGTATTCATCCGTGAAATCCCCTCCCGCTTTCATTTTTCGGTTGAGAAAGGCGGCATCGCGGCGCAATACCGTGATCGGCGCAACCCCCTCCCGATTTGCCCCACCACATGGGCGAGTGTAGCTAGCAGATACTAGCAGAGCGCCGCTCCAATGTCACCAGTTTTGACTGTGATGCAGAACCCGGATGTTGCCTCAGCCGCCGGTTGGCGTTGCCATCGGTTGGCCGGCCACGCATGTCGGAGCCGCCATAAGCAGGTTGAACAACGCCTCTTCGGATGTTTCTTCGTCGGTCAGCATGGCCAGGAAGGCTTCCTCGCCGCCAAGCTGCTCCTCAAGGCATTGCAGTTCTGACGGCGACGGTAGTTCAAATCCCTGCATGGCGGCGAATGCCGCAGCTTCTTCATCGGTCAGGCACAATTGCATCTGAATTGCGCCTGCAAACAGGGCTCCCGGATTCTCCGGTGACGGGCCTATGCCCAGAATGCCCGGATTCTCAGTCCCAATGTCGGTGATGCAACGGCGGGTCTCCGCGCTGAAGCCACCGGCCTCGGATGACAGGAACGCGACGGCAAGCCCAACGCTGTTCTCAACGGAGAGGCAGTGAATCGGGAAATCCGACATCCCTCCCGGAAGTGACTGAAGCGGAACGTCGCGCATTGCGTCAACGGCCTCGGCGCCCTGGGTGCTTCGAATGCAATCGACCTCGTCAGGCGAGAACGCGGCAAGCAGGTTGCCGACCGTTGTCGCATCGGTGAACACGAGTTCATTGATATCGATTGGGACAGGGGTTGGCGTGTGTGTCGGCGTCGCCGTCGGCTCGGGCGTTGGCATTGGAGTCGGCTCCCCTTCACACGCCGCAGCAAAAAGCAGAATGAGTGCGGCAAAGACAATCCCTATAACACCGGCTGCCAGGCTTCTATTCTTCACACAAAAAACCTTTCTGCCCACTGATATGTAAGCAGGACATGCAACCAGTCTAAGGTGAATCCAAAGCCCGCGCCGTGCGAGCAGCAATCTAAAGAGCCGCCGCCAGCGCTGCCTCTATCCTCAGCCCATCCCTGAGGCTTACGTCTGCCCCGCGCCGCAATGCTGCTTTCGTCGCCGCGCGCGTTTCCCCGGGCAGCCGGCGTGTCTCCGCCAGCAAAACATCTGCTTCTTCGGCCAGGCGCTCCGTGGGCACAACCCGGTGGATTGCTCCCATTCGGAGCGCCTCGTCCGCGTCAAACCATCGGCTCGTCAGCAGAAGGTCCAGCGCCTGCGACCTGCCGATGACTCGCGGCAATGACTGACTCCCCGTCGCGAAGGGAATCATCCCCAATGCCACCTCCGGCAGGCGGAATCGCGTGTTGTCAGCGGCGATCCGAAAATCGCAGCACAATGCCATCTCCAGCCCCGATCCGATGGAGAATCCGTGCATCGCCGCCACTGTTGGCACGGGCAGGGAACGCAGCAACGACCACACGTCGCGCAGATAACGCGCCTCCCGGGCAATCACTCTCGACGGCGCGCTGCCGAACTCCGTCAGGTCCGCGCCGGAGCAGAAGGCCCTTTCTCCGGCCCCCGTAATGAGCACCGCATCCAGATCGGGATTCGCGTGAAGCTCCGTCAAAATCGCGAACAAGTCATCCCGCATCTGAACATTGAAGGCATTCAGTTGCTCAGGCCGGTTGAGTGTGATGTGTGCGAGACCGGAGTCATCCACCTCGCACAGCGCCGCCGGGGCATCTGACTGAGTCACGACTCACCGCAGGAACGGAATGGCGAGGATATAGCCCGGCGGGTCGCCCCGGCTGGCGCGGACAGCGGCCACAATCGTCCAGATGATCCAAACGATGCCCAGAATGACCATCAGGAACAACGAAACGCCCAACAGCGCAAGCGTTTCCCAGAATCCCGCGACGATTTCCTGCTCTATGTCGGCGATAGTCCCGATGACGAAGAACGGAATCATCACAATGAGCAGGACGATGAAGTAGATGAAGAAACTGATATTGAAATTGAGTGCTTTCTTCCCGTGGAAGTTCACCATGTCCGACTTTCCACGAAAGATAAGCCACACAATGAGTGGCCCCAGGATCCCGCCAAACCCGGACGTTACGAGCGAACTCAGCGCCGAAAGGTGAACCAGCATTGACCAGTTCCGTTCTTCGCGGTGCCAAACATCGCCATAGACCGGCCCGGCAGGCCGCTCTGGCGTACCAGATTCGTTCTGCATTTGACAGACTCCCTACTTCAGGAAACCGATGGACAAGATATAACCGGGCGGATCACCGCGACTGGCGCGTACAGCGGCCACGATTGCCCAAATGATTGAGATGAGGCCCAAACCAATCAGGAACGGAATACCGATAAGAATGATTGTGAAAAGCGCGGCAATCACAATCCAAATGGTCATGCTGATCTGAAAGTTCAGCGCCCGCCTGCCATGGTAGTCGACCATGTCTGAACGCGCCCGAAACAGCAGCCACACGACTAACGGCGCAATGATGTTTGCAAACGGAAAGATAATGCCAATCAGGGCGCTGAGGTGAACGAGCATGGCCCAGTTGCGCTCCTCCGGGCTGCTTACTGGCCCGTAATACGCTGCGCCGTCCATGCCCGTTGAACCCTGTTCCATCTGCGGATCAGCGGCTGAGCCGGGAACGTAGTCTGCTTGCTGACTCTCCTCCGGCTGAGGCTGTTGCTCCTCAGACGACTCATCCTCGGGCCGATCCATCTCGCCCTGCGTCATGACACACCCCACCTTTCACCTTATGACAAGAACGATTGTGACGGTCGCGCTCAACCACGTCAAAGAGACGTGAGTATGAGCCGTGAATTCCGGGAGGTAGGCTTCCTGGTCAGGCTGTTGGAGCAGGCACCCTGAGAGGCACGTATGCAACCATCTCTCCGGGCTCAAGCTTGAGGTCAGCCGGATCGCTGGGTGGTGGAACGACTTCTTTGCGCTCCTCCATCAATTCGACAAAGATTTGCAATACCTCGGCAGCGTTTGCTAGCGCCTCATCGACTGTGTCGCCCATCGCGCCGCAAACCCCGGGAATGTCCGGAATAACCACGCCATACCCCCCCAGTTCACCATCGATGATTGCGGGATACCTGAGACTTGTTGCTACAGCCATTCTGTCCATCCGTTCAGCCGAATTATCCGTCTGGCAAGGCCAGAAGTGAGAGTTCTATGCCTGGGAATCGGCACTGACTCGCCCGTGCGCTCATTCATATAGATGTCGTGATTGCCACCATGTCGAACCAGAATCCACCCTTCGCGTCTCAGCCTGCGTACGATTCTCTCTTTGTTGGTCTCCATGCTCTCTCAGTTACAATACTACTCTCTTTATCAGTACAAATATCTCGTCGGCCTACTCCCCCGTGAACTCCGGGTCCCGCCGCTCAAGGAAAGACCGGATCCCTTCCTCGCGGTCCTTCGTCGTCTGCAGGATCATTGTCAGGTCGGTTTCCAGCAGGATGCCCTGGTCAAGCGTCATCTCAGAGCCCGCCAGGATAGCCTCCTTCGCATAACGCGCCGCAATCGGGCCGCCGGCAAGTATGTGACCTGCTATCTCCTGCGCGGTGCCGAAAACGTCGGCAGGCGGCGCAACCCGATTGACCAGCCCCATGTCCAGAGCCTCTCCGGCCCCTATGGTTCGGCCGGTCAACAGAAGGTCTGTGGCATGGGCAGGCCCGACAACGCGCGGCAAGCGCTGCGTGCCGCCGTCCCAGGGAATGAGTCCCTGCAGCGGCTGACCCATCCGGAACTGAGCAGTCTCCGCCGCCACGCGGATATCCGCCGCCAGCGCCAGCTCAAGCCCCTGGTCGTAAGCGTCTCCATTAATGGCGGCGATAACGGGAAACGGGAGAGAGGCAATGGCGCTCGCGCATCGATAGCTCTCAAACAGCGCTTGAGCGGCGTTTCCTGACGTAGCCTCCGCGGATTCAGACAGGAGATGCTGGTCTGTGCCCCGCGAGAAAGCAACCCCGCCCGCTTCATTCCCGCCCGCTTCCTGACCGTCTCCGGTGATGATCAGCGCGTCGAACGGACTGTCCTCGCGCAGCGTCGCGCACAACTCCTTAAGTGAGGAAGCCAAAGCTTGGTCGATGAAGTTGTCGGGAGGGCGATTGAGGACTGCGGTGAGCAGGCGACCCTCAGGCCGAAGTGTTATCGGATCGTTGGTGCTCATGTATGCTGCGCGGCTGTCTATGCCGCGTAACACGATTGTAACCCCCGTGTAACTGGAGTGTCACAGAACGAATACAGGATTGATGGTGATACGCGGCCAAAGCCGCGTCGTTGGGTGTTCTGGAAGGAGGACAGGATGGGTGAGTTCAATAGCGGCGATACTGCCTGGATGTTGATGTCAACGGCGCTGGTGCTGTTCATGACACCGGGCCTCGCTTTCTTCTATGGCGGACTGGTGCGTGGCCGAAACGCCATCAGCACGATTTCACTGAGCTTTGTGTCGATGGCCGTGGCCAGCCTTGTCTGGGTGCTCTGGGGATACAGCCTGGCATTCGGGGACGGCGGCGACCTTAACGCATTTGTAGGCGATCTCTCCTACATTGGCCTCTCCGGCATCGGCATCAACGACGGAGGAAACATACCTGATCTCCTCTTCGTTGCATTCCAGATGATGTTCGCCATCATCACACCCGCCCTTATCACGGGCGCGATCGTAGAGAGGTTCAAGTTCACCACGTACATCATCTTCCTTGTCCTGTGGTTGACCCTCGTCTACGCCCCCATCTGCCACTGGGTCTGGGCCGAGGGCGGCTGGCTCTTTGACATGGGCGCGCTTGACTTCGCGGGCGGCACCGTTGTTCACATCAATGCGGGTGTTGCGGCCCTCGTCGCCGCCGTCCTTGTGGGACGCAGGCGCAGGCCGGCTCTTGAGCCGCACAACGTTCCCTACGTCGTTCTGGGCGCAGGCATCCTCTGGTTCGGCTGGTTCGGCTTTAACGCCGGCTCCGGGCTCGCGGCCAATGGGCAGGACGCAAACGCGCTGCTCGTCACCAATACGGCTGCTGCTGCCGCGGCGCTGACGTGGGGCATCCTGTCCTACATCCAGACGAAACGCATGAGCACCGTCGGCATTGCCACGGGCGCGGTTGCAGGGTTGGTTGCCATCACCCCGGCCGCGGGATTCGTCAATGTCATGGGCGCGCTTGTCCTTGGCATTGGCGCCGGGATCATCCCGTACTTCTTCGTCCTCTACAGGCCGCGAATGGGCTTCGACGATGCGCTTGACGTCTTCGGCGTGCACGGCGTTGCGGGAATCTGGGGCGCGCTTGGCACGGGAGTCTTCGCTGTCGAGGCCATTGGCGGTACGGCAGGACTGCTTGAGGGCAACCCGGAACAGATGGGAGTGCAGGTGGTTGGTGTTGTCGCCACACTCGCCTACTCCGGCGTCGCCACCTTCGTCATCCTCAAGGTGCTGGACCTGATCCCCGGGCTCGGACTCAGGGAGCCGGAGCCTGCCGAAGATGAGGGTCTTGACCTGGCCGCGCATGGTGAGCGCGCATACGTTGCAGACGGCGCAGACTAGACCTGCCACCAGGAATGACTAGAATCAGGAGCAGCGCACGAGCGGGGAGTAATCCCGCGTCCCGGCGATCCTGAACCGCCGGGACGCGCAGAAGGGAATAGGAGACGACGATGCTGAGTATAGAGGCGATAATCAGGCCTGAAACAATTGAAGACGTGGTAGGAGAGTTGGAGGCCGTCGGCTGCCGCAAGTTCTACTATGCCAACGTCACCGGAACGGGGCGACAGGGTGGAGTTGAAGTGTTCGTCGGCCGCGCGGGGCAGATGACCCGGCGTCATGAACGGCCGAGGACCATTGTCCGGGCCGTCATCGAAGACGGCATGAAAGATGACGTGATCAATGCCATCATCCGTGGCGCGCGCAGCCCCGGTGACGGCGAGGTTGGAGATGGCAAGATCTTTGTCACTCCCGTGGAGGATGTCATCCGTGTCCGCACCGGTGAAACCGGCGAGGCTGCCATCTGACGAAGATAAAGATGGGTGGGGGACGTATCCGCGGCAGGTATTGCCTGCCGCGGATACGACTTTTTGATGCCTCCCCCTATCACCGCGTGTCAAAAATCCCTATAGTCTGTAGGGACGACGAATCCTTCTGGCAAAAGGGAGACAGGCAACGATGACATCCGCGGCAGAGCCCTTTGAGCGAGTTGACATCGACAGGGCAAGAGAGCTTATCGACGGCGGCGGCGTCGCACTGATCGATGTCCGCGAGCAGGAGGAATGGGACGAGGGTTACATTCAGGGCGCAACCCGCATCTCCGTAAACGACATCATCAACATGAGCGCCGTCGATGACCTGCCCAAGGACCAACCCATCGTCTTCTACTGCGCCGCCGGCGTCCGCTCTGCGCTGGCCTCGGAACTTGCCGCATCCGTCGGCGTCCCCGGTCCTCTCTACAGCATGGAGGGTGGCTTTGACGCGTGGAAAAAGGCTGGGCACCCCACCGCGCAAGACTGAGCCTGCATTGTCCGGTGACTACTGACCCGTACGAAGCCCAGCGTCCTGTCATTGACGCCCTCAGTTCACCTGCAACCTATCCCCCACGCGACGGCGTAGACACCGTTGAAGTCCGCGAAACCCACTCAGCCGTCGTCTTCCTCGCCGGCAACCGCGCCTACAAGATGAAGAAAGCCGTCGACTACGGCTTCCTGGACTTCACCACACTGCAAAAGCGCCGCTACTCCTGCTACCAGGAACTCTTTCTCAACCAGCGCGCCGCCCCGGACATCTACCGTGAGGTTCGCGCCGTTATACCGAATGGGCGGGGCGGGTATCGCATCGTCGCGGAGGAGAACCCCGCAGCCGTTGAATACCTCGTCCAGATGGTGCGCCTGCCGGAAGACATGATGCTGAACGCGCGGCTGGAGCGCGGCGAGGTCACGCCGGAGATGATGGCAGAACTCGGCCGCACCGTCGCCAATGTCCATGCAACCGCGCAGACAAGCGATAAGATAGCCGCCGCAGGTGATCTCGAAGGCGTCCGCTTCAATGTTGAGGAGAACTTTGAGCAGACGGAGGCGTACATCGGCCGCACAATTTCCCGGGAAACGTACGACGCCATCTGCAAGTACGCCCGCCGTTTTATGGAGCGGCGTGAAACACTCTTCCACTCCCGTTCACAGAACGGATTCGTCCGTGACACCCACGGAGACCTCCACGTTCAGCAGATCTGCATCGAGGCCAACGGGCGCATCCATGTCCTCGATTGCATCGATTTCAACGAACGCTTTCGCTATGGCGATGTGGCGTGGGACGTCGGGTTCATGGCCATGGACCTCGAAACCCGCGGCCACCCGAACCTTGCCCGCGCCTTTGTTGATGGATACCTGGAACGGGCTGACGATCCCGGAATGCCTGAACTCCTGCCCTTCTACCAGTGCTACCGCGCCTACGTCCGTGGCAAGGTTGAGGGCTTTCGGCTGGATCAACCCGACCTCAGCGACCAGGAGGCCGCAGAAGTCAAGGAACGCGCAGAGGCCTATTTCCGCCTTGCGGAGCAATACGCCCGCACGATGATTGGCCCCAACATCGTCCTCATCGGCGGACTCATGGGGACCGGCAAGAGCACGCTGGCAGAGGGACTCGCGCGGGAGCGCGGCCATGCCTACCTCTCAAGCGACGTTGTCCGCAAGCAGCTCGCAGGCGTGCCGGAGGACGAGCGCCACTTCGTTGAATGGAATACAGAAATCTACTCACCTGAAATGACTGAACGAACCTACAATGAGACCGCTCGTCTCGCCGCCGAGGCCCTCTCGCAGGGCCGCTCGGTTGTCGTTGATGCCTCTTTCTCCACCCCGCAGCAGCGCCAACGCTTCAAAGATCTTTCAAACACCACAGGCGTCCCTCTCCTCCTAGCTATCTGTGAACTCTCTGAAGAGGAAACGCGCCGGCGTCTTGATGCTCGTGTCGAGGCAGGCGGCGTCCCCACGGACGGCCGCTGGGAAATCTACGCGGCCCAGCGCGACTCATTCCAGCCGCCGGCGGAACTTTCCGCCGGTTCTGTCATCCACCTGGATACCTCCGGATCATCCGAAGCTGTCATTGAAACCCTCGTCTCCCACCTGGATGCCGACACGATAGAATAGTGACGACTACCGCAACATAAGAACGGTCAGGTGTCTAGCAATGCCGAAACTGCTGGTTGTTTTTGAAAATGATGAAGATGGATTTGTCGTAGCCAGCTGCCCAACTCTCCCAGGTTGCCATTCACAAGGCCGAACCCGGGAGGAGGCGCTAGCCAACATACGAGAAGCCATTGATGGCTATTTGGCAAGCATTCATGATCGAGGTGTGCCCGTCCCCGCCTCCACGGAATACGAGATTGTCAATGTAGCAGCCTCGTGACCCAACTCCCTGTTATTTCCGAGATGGATTTGCTGAGATGATCTGGGCGGGAACCTGCATTTTTGCCTGACCTGCCGTCTCTCGAAAAGCGGCTACAATGGACACTCCCACCGCCGCCATCAATCAATAGGAGAATGTGCTGACGATGACCGTTACGGATACCGCACATGACATAGCCAACCTGTCCCTCGCCGATGAGGGCCAGCGCCGCATCGAATGGGCCGCGCGTGAGATGCCCGTCGTCAAACTGATTCAGGAGCGTTTCCGCGAGGAGCGACCACTCGAAGGGCAGCGCATAGCCGCCTGCCTGCACGTCACGTCCGAAACGGCCAACCTCATGCTCGCCCTCAAGGAGGGCGGCGCGGAGGTGCGCCTGTGCGCCTCTAACCCGCTTTCCACGCAGGACGATGTTGCGGCAGCCCTCGTGGCAAATCACGGCATCTCCGTTTTCGCTATCCACGGCGAGGACACGGAGACGTACTACAAGCACATCAACCAGGCCCTTGACGGCAACCCCACCATCACGATGGACGACGGCGCAGACCTTGTGGCGACCATTCACGGTGAGCGGCAGGACCTTATCGAAGGGCTCCGGGGCGGCAGCGAAGAGACGACAACCGGCGTCATCCGCCTCCGCAGCCTCGCCCAGCAGGGCAAACTCATGTATCCCGTCGTGGCCGTCAATGACGCAGACACCAAGCACCTGTTCGACAATCGCTACGGCACCGGCCAGAGCACACTGGACGGCATCACGCGCGCCACGAATATCCTGTGGGCCGGCAAGACCGTCCTTGTTGCCGGATACGGTTGGTGCGGGCGGGGCGTCGCCATGCGGGCCCGGGGCATGGGCGCGCAGGTCATTGTCAGCGAGATTGACCCCATCCGCGCCCTGGAAGCCCTGATGGACGGCAACCGCGTGATGACAACGGCGGAGGCCGTGCCACAGGCCGATGTCATCATCACCGTCACGGGGGACATCCATGCCATCGGCCGCAGCCATATCCCTTTGCTCAAAGACGGCGTTGTGCTGACCAACTCAGGCCATTTCAACGTCGAGATCGACATACCGGCGCTGGAAGAGGCCAGCAACGGCTCTCGTGAACTTAGGCGGAACGTTGTCGCCTACGCCATGAAAGATGGCCGCACGGTGAATCTCCTTGCTGAAGGTCGACTTATCAATTTGGCTGCGGCGGAAGGGCACCCGTCCGCCGTGATGGATCTCTCTTTCGCTGATCAGGCGCTTGCCGCCGAGTATCTATCCGCCAATGACGCCAGCGACCTGTCGAATGATGTTCACACCTTGCCGCGGGAACTGGATGCAGAAGTCGCAAGGCTCAAGCTGCGCTCCGTCGGCATCAACATCGACACGCCAACCGAAGAGCAGACAAAATACCTCGGCAGCTGGGAGATGGGCACCTGAACCAACCGATGACAGCTCCGGCCGGCGCAGCGGGCAGGACCGGAGCGGTGTCGATCCGGGCGACTGCGTCCCCTGAGGAGCAGGAGCGATACGGGCACTGCTTTGCGTGCGGCGCCGCGAATGATTCCGGCCTCAACCTGGAGTTTGAGGCGCTTGATGATGGCGTCGTCACCGCCCTGTACGTTCCACAGGAGCGTCATCAAGGCTGGCCGAACGTCCTGCATGGCGGTATCGTCGCCACGCTGCTGGATGAGTCAGCTGCCTATGTTGCCTATGCTCGCGGCCAACACGCTGCCACGGCGCGGCTCAACATCCGCTACAGCCGCCCTGCGCCGATGGATATGCCGCTGCGCGTGACCGCAACCCTTGTGAAAGACACACGGCGCATGCTTACCATAGAAGCCCGCGTCACAACCCTCGAGGACGAGAAGATCGCCACCGCGGATGCCACTCTCCTTCTCCTCACACCCAGGCAGCAGCGGGAATATGGGCTTATTCCGCTGACAGACGAGCCGAACGAGAACAGTCAGAGTAGTTAGTAGGGAGGAAAACGATAGATGAGGTTCCTGCAGACGAGCGAATCCGTTACAGAAGGTCACCCGGACAAACTGTGTGACCAGATCTCCGACGCGGTCCTTGACGCCATCTTTGCGGATGATCCCACCGCTCGCGTCGCGTGTGAAACCCTCGTCACCAGGGGCCTGGTTTTCGTAACCGGGGAGATTACAACCAGTTCGTACGTTGATATCCAGGCCATCGTGCGGAATACCGTCAGGGAAGTCGGCTATACCGATTCTGACTACGGATTCGACGCGAATACCTGCGGGGTGATCGTTTCGATCAACGAGCAGTCGCCGGATATCAAGAGTGGCGTAGACGAAGCCGAGGAGATTCGCGGCGAGGGGGCTGAAGACGCCATTGCGAACCTCGGAGCGGGCGATCAGGGGTCAATGGTGGGCTACGCCTGCCGTGAAACCGAAGACGCCCTGGGAACTGACAACGTCTTCATGCCCCTGCCTATCTACCTGTCGCATCGACTCGCAGAGAAGCTGGCCGACGTCCGCAAGAATGGCGCGCTGCCTTACCTCAGGCCTGATGGAAAATCCCAGGTCACGGTTGAATACGAGGACGGCAAGGTTCGCCGCATCGACAGCATCACGCTGGCCGCCCAGCATGACCCGGAAGTCAGCAATGACACGCTCCACCGAGACCTCAATGAACTGGTCATCCGGGAAGTCGTGCCGCACAACCTGATGGACAGGGACACGAAGTTCCACATCAACTCCTCCGGTCGTTTCGTGATTGGCGGCCCCATGGCGGACGCGGGGTTGACCGGCCGCAAGATACTCGTTGACACCTACGGCGCGGGCTACAAGCACGGCGGCGGCGCTTTCTCCGGCAAGGACCCAACGAAAGTCGACCGCTCCGGCGCGTACTATGCGCGCTACGTTGCCAAGAACGTTGTCGCAGCCGGACTTGCCGAGCGTTGCGAGGTTCAACTCGCTTACGTCATTGGGCGGCGAGAACCGGCATCCGTGTCGATTGAGACATTTGGCACGGGAACAATCCCTAATGACAGGATTGAAGAACTGGTTCGTAAGAACTTCGATATGACTCCGGGTGCAATCATCACGCAGCTGGACCTCATGAGCGCAGATGCCGGTCGGCGGCCCCGCTATCGCCGTGTTGCGGCATATGGCCACTTCGGGCGGAACCACATCAATCGCTCTGACGGAAGTCACATAGAAGTCCCCTGGGAGCGCACGGATAAGGCCGCGGCGCTCCGTGCTGAGGCCGGGCTACCGGAACCTGCAGAGCAGGACGGCTAGCTTGCCCGGGGCGCACAGCCCATGCTAAGCGGCCTCACCGCAGTCGTTCTTGCGGGCGGCGAGGGAACGCGCCTGCGCCCCCTCACCAATGACCTGCCCAAGCCCGTTCTCCCCGTCGCCAACCGTCCCTTCTTTGAGTACATGCTTGATCACCTCAGGGCGGCGGGCGTCACGCGTGTCATCATGGCGCTCGGATACCGCGCCGAACCGCTGATTGAAAGCTTCGGCGACGGCAGCGCCTACGGCCTGATGATCGACTACGTTGTTGAGGACAGACCGCTGGGCACCTCCGGCGCAGTCCGCGCTCTCCTGCCGGAACTCAAGGAGACCTTTCTCGTTCTCAACGGCGACTGTGTGACGGAGATTGACATCGCCGCCATGGTGGAGCAGCACGTGGAGCGTCGGGAGTACGCCACGCTCGCCGTCCACACCGTCGATGACCCCTCGCGCTACGGCGTCGTCGTCATCGACGGCATCGGATACGTCAACCGCTTCATCGAAAAGCCGCCCGGCCCCCGTTTCCCCGCCCATACCGTCAACAGCGGCGTCTATGCGCTGGAGCCGGAGATGTTCAACTTCATCGGTGACGGCTTCTCCATGTTTGAAAAAGACCTGTTCCCCGTCGCTCTCATGGCCGGTGTAGAGATCGGCACGTTCCCCTGGGACGGCTATTTCATGGACATGGGCACGCCGGAGAGTTTTCTGCAGCTCAACCGTGATGTCGTCACGGGAGCCGCTCCAACGCGTCGCCCGCTCGCCGAACCCGCAACCGCCCCTGCGATCCATGAGTCCGCCCACGTCGATGGCCTTGTCAACTGGGGCAACGGCGTATCTGTCGGCGCCAATTCCCGCGTCATCGGCCCCGCTGTGCTTGGCGATGGCGTCGTTATCGGCGACTCAGCGCTTGTGGAAGACAGCGTCGTCCTTGCCGGGGCGCGCATCGGCGCAGGCGCGACCGTTCGAGGCGCGATCATTGCCCAAGACGCCGTTGTGCCGGACGGCACGGAAGTTGGCTCGGGAGCCGTATACGACGGCGCCAACGAAACCACTACTGCAGGCGCTTAACGTGCGCCATGGCAGATCCGACTGACGGGCCTCCACGGTCTTCTGCACACCCCCTGCTTGCGGGGCCGCTCGGAACACTCCAATTCCGCGATTTCCGCATCCTGTGGGCCGCCACGATGGCGATGTCCATGGGCTTCTGGATGCAGCAGCTCACCCTCGGCTGGCTGGTGCTTGACATCTCGGACTCCGCGTTCTGGGTAGGAGCGGCTGAGGCGGCCAGGCTAGCGCCATTCCTCCTCTTCGGCCTCGTTGCCGGTACTCTTGCGGACCGGCTCGAACGGCGCATCCTCCTCCGCGTCATCGTCACCTGCAACATCGTGCTCAGCGTCATCCTTGGCGCGCTGGAACTGAACGGGATGCTCAGCATCCCCATCGCCATCGTCGGCGCATTCCTCTACGGAACCGTCAACGCCTTTCTCATGCCGACGCTGCAGGCGTATGTCCATGACATCGTGGGCAGTCGTTACGTCGTTAACGGCCTGGCCCTCAACCAGACCGCCCAGCGCCTCATGGGAGTATTTGGCGGACTCCTGGGCGGGGTGCTTCTCGCCGTTCTTGGTATCGGCGGCACGTTCCTTGTGATGGCGGCGGGTTACGCGACAGCGCTATCCATCCTGATCTTTACCCGCACGGACTCCCGTCCGGGATTCGGCACACCGGAACAACCCTCAGTCCGGCAGTCCTTTACCGAGGCCCTTGGCCTCGTCGGACGAAACCGATCCGTCCGCGCCTTGCTGATATTGTCCGTCGCGACGGAGATATTCGCCTTCTCCCACATCGTCATGATCCCCATCTTCGCCCGCGACATCCTGGAAATTGGGCCACAGGGATTAGGCATCATGGTCGCCGCCCGCGCCGTCGGCTCGGTCGTGGGGATGGTTGCGATGGCGGCAATCGGAGACCGTCTCGCCAAGGGCAAGACGCTGCTTGTTGCGAGCGCCCTGTTCGGCCTCAGCCTGGCCGCATTCGCCGGCCAGCCGTGGCTGGTCACCGCGCTGTTCTTCCTCGGTGTGGCGGGAACGATGGCCGCGATATTCGACCTGTTGCAGCAGGCCGCCCTCCAACTCGCCGTCGGCAGCGATCAACGGGGCAGGGCAATGGGTATCTGGGTCATGGGCGTGGGCGCAGGCCCCGTCGGCCACCTGGAGGTCGGCGCGCTCGCCGATTTCACGAGCCCGCAATTCGCCATCGTCTTCAACGGCTTCATGCTGGTGATCTTCGTCATCCTCCTCACGATGACAACCCCCCGCCTCCGCCAAATCTAACCGCCCTCCCCTCATTCCAGCGAAAGCGGGAATCTGAATCCCATTGCACCAACCAGACCACCTAACACACATCCCCTCATTCCGGCGAACGCCGGAACCCATCGGGACTGTCATTCCGAGCGCAGTCGAGGAATCTACCGCCGCAGCGGGTGCTGCCAACGCAACCGCGGAAACCGCCCAAAATCGGCGTCTGTTGAAACGATCGTGCAGCCATGCTCAATTGCAACAGCAGCGTGCTGCGCGTCGGCGACCAGTTTGCCGTTTGCCCCGGATTCGCGACAGAGGCTCTCAAAGATACTCAGGTGATCCGGGCCTGGTCCAATCAGACGCGCGGTCGGCCGCTCCAAAAGCGATGCCACGAATGCAAAGGAGTGATCAAGGGTCGACGGGGGATCGAAGATGCGAGGATTCGTGACCACCCGAATGAAGCCCGCCAGGACAAGCGCGGAGAGCGCGAACGGCTCCGGCCCTGTCGCCAGCCTGGTTAGCCAGTTTGCATACTCCACATGATCGACGGTGGAGTCCTCAATGTGGGCATAGATCAGGACATTGACATCCGGCAGCAGCATCCGGACTACCGACCCTTTTCCGTCCACCAATCCTCATCAGCTTTGGTTTCCAGCGCCCGTGGCCGATCCAGGTCCACGCCGGGGCGAGGCCGTACACCCCCCACCGTGACCAGTCGGAATGCCGGCGGAGCGGGAGTCTCCCGGTGTTTCAGGGCATCATCCAACGTCTGGGCGATAAAGGAACTGACGCTTACACCGCGCTCCTCGGCGGCGCGGCGCACCTGTCGGGCGAGTTGATCGTTCAAAGAGATTGTCGTTCGCATGATGCACAGCATAACACTTGCGCATCACTGCATCAAAGCGTGCCTACCCGCTCGCGGCCTCCAGCTGCTCCCAGAGCTGGCGTGTGAGGGCCACGTGCCCAAGGTGCTCCCCCAGGTGCCGGACCATCACCGCCAGCATCCCCGCCCCCGTCGACTCATTGCCGATAAAGGTGCGGCTGCTGGCCAGCATCTCCTCCGTCGTCGTTGAAAGGGCCTGCTCAACCTTCGCCTGCGTATCGTCGATCAGCTTGAGAAGGTCCGCCGACCGTGTTCCGGCTGCGGCGAATTCAGCCGCGCGGTCACGTTGCGGCTCTTCGCCCCGCGCGACGGCGCACATCCCGCCCGCCATTCCCATCATGTGCGAAACGAGCATGTAGATCGAACTGCTCTCATCGCCGACCGGACGCCAATTCAGCGCCTCGCCATCCAGCCCGTCCAGCGCCTGCCGCAGATCGTTCAGCACCGTATTGAATTGAGCCCGCACGCCGGAGATAGTTGCTTCCGTCAGTGTCATTTCCGTAGTCACTTCCTGTTCGAGAGTGTGTTCCGCGCAATTGTCCCGCGCGGTGGGGAAATAAGTGTAGCCGATTGGTCAATGAGGGGCTACAAGTCTCCTCCGTTCGTCCTGAGCCTGTCGAAGGATGAACGGGAGGGTCACCTGGACAACTGAACCCGCACCACGCGTGGTATCCCGGCCAGGTCGAGCGCCATATCCACCTCCGTGCCTGGCGGGAAAACCTCTTTGGCAACATCCACCATCAGCGGCGCTTGCCCGTACCCGACCTCCATCAGCAGCAGCCCCCCGAGTTTCAGATAGCCGGGAGCGCTGCGAACAAGCCTTTCGGCGATCGTCATGCCGCCGTCGCCGCCGTCCACTGCCACGCGCGGCTCGTGGTCCCGTATCTCCGCCTGCAGTTCAACAAGGTTCTCCGCCGGAATATACGGCGGGTTGGCGATGATGATATCCACCGGCTCCGGCAGCGGCTCAAGCAGGTCGCCAACCCCGAACGTGATCCGATCCGACACGCCGTGCCGCTCCGCGTTGGCATGCGCCACCTCCACCGCCTCAGCAGAAATATCCGTCGCGATGAATCGCGTCCCCGTGAGCACCGTCGCCGTTGCCACGACGATGCAGCCGGAACCGGTGCCGATATCGGCGATCAGCAGCCCCGCGCCGTTTTCATGTGCCTCTCCCATACCCGCGACTGTCGCGATACCCTCTTCAACGAGGAGTTCGGTCTCCGGCCGCGGAATGAGCGCCCGCGCGTCCACGTAGAAAGGCAGTCCATAGAACTCGCGCTCGCCGGTGATATAGAAGAGCGGCTCACGGTTAAGCCGCCGTCCGAGCGCCTCACGAAAGCGCGCCTCTTGGTCTTCTGAGACCGTCTGCTCCGGCTTGGCAAGCAGCGATTCCGGGGCCGCATTCAATGCGTGGGCCAGCAGCAGCCGTGCCTCAAGCGCCGCAGAATCGACGCCTGCCGCCTGCAATTGGGCGCGAGCCTCCGTGAGCAGAACACGGGCGGGAGTTGGACTCAAGAGACGGATTCTGCGAGCAGCCGTTCCTGCTCCGCCTCGCGAAGAGCGTCAAGAAGCGGGTCGAGTTCGCCGTCCGTCAACCTGTCCAGCGTGTGCAGCGTCAGCCCGATCCGATGGTCCGTTACACGATTCTGCGGGAAGTTGTACGTGCGAATCCTCTCGGAACGATCGCCGGTACCGACTTGAGAGCGGCGTGTTGCGGCTAGCTCTTCTTCCTGCTTGCGTGTCTCGATTTCAAGCAGACGCGCACGCAATATTGCTATGGCCTTGGTGCGGTTCTGAAGCTGCGATCGCTCATCCTGGCACGTGACGACGATGCCCGTCGGCGCGTGCGTCAGCCGGATGGCCGTCGCCACCTTATTCACGTTTTGGCCGCCCGCGCCGCCCGCATGGAACACGTCCACCCGCACGTCGGTCATATCCAACTCGACGTCCACCTCTTCCGCGACCGGCAACACCGCCACCGTCGCTGCTGACGTGTGCAGACGCCCCTGCGATTCCGTTTCCGGCACACGCTGTACGCGATGCACCCCTGACTCATGTTTGAGGTGGGCGTATGCAGACGCGCCCTGCACCCCAAAGGTGACTTCCTTGAGACCGCCGCCGGCCGTCTCGTTCGTGTTCATCAGGTCCATCGACCACCCGCGCGACTGCGCATAGCGTGTGTACATGCGGAAGAGGTCTCCGGCGAACAGCGCCGCCTCATCGCCGCCCGTCCCCGCCCGAATCTCCATGATGATGTCGCGGTCATCCAGCGGATCTTTTGGCGTGAGGGCGAGGCGAAGTTCATGTTCAAGGTCCTGCGCCGTCGCCGCCAGTTCCTCAGCCTCGGCAGCGGCAAGTTCGGCCATGTCCTTATCGCCGGACGCCAGCACCTCGCGCGCCTGTTGCAGATCGTCGAGGACCTTCCTGTACCGATGAAACGCCTGCACCGTGGGCTCGATCGAGGCCCGTTGGCGCGACAAGCCCTCGAGTTTCTTGTAGTCGGCCGCCACGTCCGGCTGGGCCATCTCGGCCTCGAGTTCCTCGAACCTGCTTTCGAGGGTCTCAAGCGGGCCGATGATAGCCGGATTCCCCAGCGGTGAATTGCCGTTTGATTGAGTAGTCATCGCAAATGCCTGCATGAACGGCGCTTCCCGCGCCGTCATAAACAGTATAGACGCGCTGCTTGGCGCGGAATGGACTAAGGCTCGGTTACTGCAGCGTACGCGCCAGCCCGACGATCTCCCGCACCCTGTCACGGTCAACGGGCGCCTCTGTCACGCCGTCCACCTTGAGCGCAGTTCCGAGGATCGCCCCGTCCGAGAGCGGCAGCAGCTCGCCGGCATTCCCCGCGTCTAGCCCGCTGCCGATCAGGATCGGCCTGTCCGGCACCGCCGTGCGAGCCCGTCGCAGATCATCCGCAGACGTGGCCGCTCCGGTCTCATCGCCCGTCACGATCAACGCGTCTGCCAGCCCGCGGTACGCCGTCGATCTCGCTTCCAACTCCATGACCACGCCCGCGCCGACGGGGTAGGCGTGCTTGCTCATCACATCCGCAAAGATCGGCGTGCCGATGCCAAGCAGCCGGCGTTCACGCAGCGCCTCGTACGCCGTTCCCTCGATGATTCCCTGGTCAGTCACCAGGGCGCCCGTCAGGACGTTGGTGCGAACGAATGCCGCGCCCGTCGACGCCGCAATCGAAAGCGCGGAGAGCACGTCGGCCCGTAGCACGTTGATGCCCACCCGGATGCGCGATTCCTGGTCAACCTCGCGCACCACGCCGTGAACGGCCAAGACGCCGATGGTCATAGCCGAAATCGTGGCGGGGTGGACGCGCCCCGGGGCGTACGGCGAATCACCGAAATTCTCCACGATGATGCCGTCAATCCCCTCCTCGGCCAGGATGCGGGCGTCGTCCATCGCCCGCTTGATGACGTCATCGATATTGCCCGCCCACCGGGGTGAGCCGGGCAGGGGCGCAAGATGCACCATCCCGATGAGGGGGCGGGGGACGGGAAAGAGTTCCGCGAATTGGGTCATGTCCATGTCGTTTTCAGTCTAGGGTTCGGTGGCGGCGTGAGACAAGGCCGATATGATGCCAGCTACAATCAAAGGAACATGTCACGCGCAGCCTTTATCGGGGTCGGCGTCGCGCTCCTCTGCTTCCTCCCGCCGATCATCCACTTCATCACCGGGCCGCTCAGCCCTGCCATCGGGGGATTCGTGGGTGGGATGCAGTTGCCGGGGCGCAGGCCGTCCATCGCAAGCATCGTGGGTATGGCGGGGATGATGACGGCTGTGCTTACAGTTACGATCACGGCCTTCACCGCCATCGGCCTCACGGTCGCGGCCAACGTCGGCGACGAAGAGAGAGACTTCGGCATCGGAGTGCTCCTGCTTGTTGCCCTGTTTGCGGCGATCTACATATTCGGCATGTCGCTTCTCGGCGGCCTGATGGGTTCCTCGTTCCGAAAGTGAAACCCAACCTGACCAACTTGCCGCAATGACCACATCCAATCACGCCACCGCCAACTATGACGTTGTCATCTTCGATCTCGACGGCACCCTGATTGATTCCCGCATCGGCATCCACTCCTCCATCGTCCATACGCTCAAGGAGATGGGAGTCCCCGCCGTTGACCAGGAACTGCTCTCCCAATTCATCGGCCCGCCGCTGATCGACTCATTCCAGTCGGTCTGTGACATGAGCGAGGCGGACGCAGAGCGTGCCGTCGCGGTCTACAAGGACTATTTCGCCGTTGAGGGCATCAAGGGCTTTGCGGTCTACGAGGGCGTGCCCGAGATGCTATGGCTGCTGCGAGCCAGCGGCGTCCGCATGACCATCGCGACCACAAAGGACGACATCTTCGCACGTGAAATCGCCCTGAACGCCGATTTCATGCCTTTCCTTGAGGCCGTCATCGGCAGCGACCGTGAGGGCACGATGCTCCGCAAGCCGGAACTCATCGCCGCCGCCCTCGACGCCCTGACCGTCTCGTTGCCTGTGTCTGCCTATTTGGATGGCGCGCCCCGCATCGTCATGGTCGGCGACCACGCCCTGGACATCCTCGGCGCAAAGGCCAACAACATAGCCTCAATCGCTGTCACCTACGGCTTCGGCGACGATGAAGAACTGCAACAGGCACAGCCGGACCACGTAGCGGATTCGGTAACCGAGTTGAGGAACCTACTGCTAGGGGTGTGAGGGGCACCCGTCACGGAATGGACGGATCGTAGTCCATGCCGATGTGGCCCTTCTTGTTGAACTCCGCGTACTCCTCGTCTGAATAGCCCAACACAGACTTGTAGACGTACTCGTTGTCCTCACCCAGCCGAGGGGAGTGTCTGCGCGGCCCCACCCCGGGATTGTTCATCGACTTGAACGGCGTCATCGGCGTCTTGTGCGTCCCGGCCTCCGGATGTGTCATATGTTTGAAGAAGCCCCGGTATTCCAGGTGCCGGTCCTCGATCGCGTCGCGTTCGTTCATCACTGCGCCGGACGGCACCCCAACCATCTGCAGCTGATCCATGACCCATGAGGCATGCTTGTCAGCCGTCCACTCGCCGATGATGGCGTCCAGCTCCGCCCGATTCTCGTAGCGGGACTCGTTGTCCTTGAAGCGCGGATCATCCACAAGCTCCGGGTGATGCATCCTCTCGCACAGAGCCTGCCACTGATCCTCGTTCTGGCAAGCGATCGTCACCCACTGGTCCTCGCCCTGCGTTCGATACACGTTGTGCGGCGCGAGATAGAAGTGGGTGTTGCCCATCTGCGTCCACACGCGCCCGTTCATGCTGTAGTCCATGATGAAATCGCCCAGCAGCGGCACGAAATTCTCCGCTGTCGGCGCCTCGATGAGCAGCCCCTTGCCGGTGCGCTTGAGGTAACGCTTGCCCATCAGGAACGCGAGCGTCGCGCCGATGCCGCTCGCCGCGTCCGACGGCACGCCCGCCGGCGCATACTCCGGCGACAGGTCGGGATACGTCCGAATCAGCGGATGCCCTGAGATGGCTTCCATGTGGTTGCCCCACGTGCGATAGCCCTTGTACGGCCCGTCCAGCCCGAACGCCGGCATCCGGATCATGATCAGCTTCGGGTTGATCTTCGAGAGCCGCTCCCATGTGATGCCCTGCCGCTCCATGCTCTGCGGCAGGTTGTTCTCAACAAGCCCGTCCGAAACGGCAACCAGCCGCTCCAGCGCCTCCTGCCCCTCCTCAGTTCGAAGATTCACGGTCATCGACAGCTTGTTGCGGCCATGCGCGTTGAAAACGGCGCTGCGATTCCACGGGCGCTCTCCCGGCACGCTGTCCGGCATCCCCATGCCCATACCCGTCTGTGCCTGCACGGTGGCCAGGGCCGGACGCGCCAGCATCCCACGTGTGGTGGACGCGAAATGCGTCGTCGACTCCACCCGTATGACCTCCGCGCCCCAGTCCGCCAACTGCATCGTCCCATACGGACCGGCGAACACCACCGTGAAGTCGATGATCCGCAGTCCCGCCAGCGGCAGGTCCGGGTCCGGCTGCGTCGGATTCCCCGGATTCGGCGACCCGAGACTATTCACACTTGAGTTATCCGCTGTCATGGTCGTTCGCTCCGTTCCTAAACAACCCCGTCTGACCGCAGCCCGGCGATGTCCTCAACGCTCAACCCAAGCTCGCTCAAAACCTCGTCAGTGTGCTCACCGAGTAGGGGCGCGCGCCGTCGTTTCGGCATCTCTGCGCCCTCGCGGTGCATCCTGTTGTGATAGCCCGGGTACTTGATCGGCCCCGTTGTCGGGTGGTCGATCTCCTGGAAATAGTTGCGGGCGACGAACTGCGGATTGTTAACAAGATCTTCGATTGTGTTGAGGGGCCCGCCCAGCACCGCGAACTCCTCGCACGCCGCGCGCACCTCTTCCTTGGTCCGGTCCAGCGTCCACGGGATGATGTGCGCCAAAAACTCGTCGATACGGTCCGGGTCCGCGCGGCCCTCCGGCGTTCCCCATTCCGGCGTCTCAAGAAGCTCTTCCATCCCGATCATCCGGATGATGTTGGGGATGAACCGCGGCCCGCCCGTCATCAGGAAATAGCCGTCTGAGCACGGATGCACGCCGCCGCCCACCGCCACCGCGCGCCCCGGCCGCGTCCCAAGATGCCCAGTGTATTGATAGCCCATCAGGCGGCCAAGCCGCATATCGATGGAGTGCATGGCCGTCTCGAAGACGCTCACGTCCATGTAGTCGCCCTCCGCGTCACGGAACTCGACCTGGAACAATCCCAATGCGGACGCCAGCGCGGCGGCATACCCTGCGTGGTAGCTGACCATGCGCCCCGCCGTCTTGAGCGGCTCGTTGTCAACGTCGCCGGAGCTGATCATGCTGCCGCCCATCGAATACAGGTTCAGCTCGATGCCGATGTAGTCCCGATACGGCCCGTCTTGCCCGTAGTTGGAGATGGACGTCATGACCAGCTTGGGGTTGATCTTCTTGAGTTCCTCATAGCCCAGCCCAAGCGCCTCCATCGTTCCGGGTGAAAAACTCTCAACCACGATCTGCGCGCCCTTGACGAGTTCTTTGACAATCTCCCGTCCGCGTTCCGACTTGAGATCGAGCGTGATGGAGCGCTTGTTGGTATTCAGGAACATGAACAGGCCGCTGCGCTCAAGCCCCGGCTCGTCCTTGTAGAACGGCGGCAGGGAACGCGTGGGGTCGCCGGTCTCGGGCCGCTCGATCTTGATGACATCCGCGCCGTAGTCGCCGAGGATGCGCGTGCCGAATGGGCCGGACGTCATGTGCGTCAGATCGATGACGCGCACGTCGTCCAGAGGCATGATTGTGGTTGGTTCCAGTGTCATCAGCGCGCTCCCAAAATTCGAATCACCCTGTACGGCCTAGTCGGCCGGATCAAGGTCGTAATCCATTCCGATATGACCGGCTTTCTCATACTCCGCGTACTCGGCATCCGAGAATCCGAGCAGCTCCTTGTACACGTATTCGTTGTCCTCTCCCATCCGCGGCGGCCCCCACCGGTGACGTCGCGGCGTGTTCTTCGCCGTCCACAGCGTCCCCGTATACAGGTGGGTCCCGACCTCCTCGGCCGTCAACTCCTCCCAGTAAGCGCGTTCTTGAAGGTGCGGGTCGGCGAACGCATCCGTCTCCGCCATCACCGTTCCCGCCGCGATGCCGTTCGCCTGCAGCACGTTCATCGCCTCGATGGCGTCCTGCGTCACGGTCCACGTCATCAGTTCCGCGTCTAATTCGTCGTGGTGCTGCTGTCGGCCTGCGAGCGTCGCGAAGCGGTTGTCAGACGCCAAATCAGGGCGCAGCATCACGGTTCCGGTCAATGCCTGCCATGCTTGATCCGACTGCACGCTGATGGCGATCCAGCGGTCGTCTCCCAAGCACGGATAGACACCCTGCGGGGCGTACATCGGATCGCGATTGCCCTGATGCTCCGCGTTACGACCGTTCATGGAGTAGTCCATGAATTGGTCGCCCAGGTACGTCATGAAGTTTTCAGCGGTTGATAGCTCGATGAATAGTCCCTCGCCCGTCTTGTCGCGGTAGCGCAGCCCCGCGGAGAACGCCAACGCCCCTGCCGCGCCGCCCGCCGCGTCCGCTGTCAGCGTATTGCCCGTCATATCAGGACTCTCGCCGCGGTATCCCATGAACGAATAGTGTCCGACGACCGCCGCCATGTGGCTGCCGAACGTGCGGTAGTTCTTGTAGGGGCCGTCGATGCCGAACGCGGGTTGGCGGATCATGATGGCGCGCGGATTCACTTTGTGAACGCGCTCCCACGTGACGTTCACGCGCTCCATGCTGATGGGCACGTTATTCTCCATGACCCCATCGGACATCCGCAGCAGACGGTCGAAGATTTCCTGCCCCTCGGGACGCCGCAGGTCCACGGTCATGCTCCGCTTGTTGCGGGCGTGGGCGTTGAACGATGCCCATCGATTCCATGGCCTTTCGCCGGGCTCGTTATCCGGGAACTGCGCCGACCCGCCTCCCAAACTCGGCATATTCCTGTCCGGGTAGGGCATCATGCCGCGGGTTGTTGGCGGGAAGTGCTTGATGGACTCGATGCGAATGATCTCCGCGCCCCAATCCGCCAGCAGCTGCGTGCCGTACGGCCCCGCCCAGACGACGGTGATATCCAGTATCCGCACACCCTCCAGGGGCAGCCGACGTGATCCGGTGCTGACCATACCTACACCACCCCCTCCTCGCGCAGACTGGCAATCTCCGCCTCGTCGCGCCCCAACACGTCGCGCAGAATCTCATCCGTGTGCTCGCCCAGCAGGGGAGCGCGTTTCCGGGCGGGCATTCCGCTGCCGTCAACAAAGTGCAGCTTTACGTGATAGCCCGGGTAGGCAATCGGCCCGGTTGTCGGATGATCGATCTCCTGGAAGAATTCCCGGTGCTTGAGATGGTCATCGGTATAAAGGTCTTCAAATGAATTGATCGGGCCGCCGAGCACGCCGTACTGCTGGCACTCGGCGCGGATTTCCTTCTTGGTGCGCTCCAGCATCCATGGCACGATGACCGCCAACGACTCGTCGAGCCTCTCCGGCGCGGAACGCGCCATCGGCGTTGACCACTCCGGCGTCGAGAGCAGGTCGCCCATGCCCACCATCTGCATCATGCGCGGGAACATCGCCGGCCCCGCTGTTGTCATGAAATATCCGTCCTGGCAGATCCACGTCCCGGAGCCGATTGCCCCTGCGGGCCACGGACGCGTCGAGTTCCCGCCGCCGTATTGGTAGCCCATCAAATAGCTCTGACGCCGGTCGATGGCTCCCATCCACACGGGAAACGCGCCCACGTCCAGGTGATCGCCCTCCCCGGTCGCCTCGACGCCCAGCAGGTGCATTGAGGTTGCCGCCGCCGCCATCGCGCCAACCTGGTACGCCGCCACGCGACCGGCGAAGTGCAGGGGTTCCCGCTCCGGGTGGCCGGTATTGATCATCGCCCCGCCCATTGCGTAGCTCGTGATGTCCGTCGCTTTCCAGTCACGGTACGGGCCCGTCTGCCCATAGTTGCTGATAGATGTCATCAGGATGCGCGGATTGACGCCGCGCAGGGTCTCATAGTCGAGTCCGAGCGACGGCATCACGCGCGGACTGAAGCTCTCAACCAGCACGTCCGCGTCCTTCACGAGATCGAGAACGATCTCCCGCCCGCGCTCCGACTTGAGATTGAGCGTCATCGAGCGCTTGCCGAGGTTGGTGTACATGAACAACCCGCTGCGCTCAAGGCCGGGTTCGTCCTTGTAAAACGGCGGCATATCCCGCGCCGGATCGCCGACCCCAGGCCGTTCGATCTTGATGACGTCCGCGCCCCAATCCGCGAGACGCCGCGTTCCGAACGGCCCTGCGGCGTGCCACGTTAGATCGATGACCCGCAGGCCGGTCAACGGCAAGACGGCGGCCCCCCGCCGCTCAGTGTCCTGTTGGCTTGTCATGGACTCGCCACCCATCCTCCCCAATGGATGCCGCATTATGGCATTTGCCGCCCCGCCGCGAAAGCCTTAAGCCGCGCCCTGTGAACGCCAACGTAGGATATGGCTTGTATGGGTATTACAGTATGGGTAATATGGGTCGATGAAGACGACCATTGAAATCCACGATGAGCTCTTGCGCCGCGCAAAGCAGCGCGCAAAGAAAACCGGACGAACGCTGCGCTCAGTCGTTGAGGAAGGGTTGCGCGAAGTCCTCGCAAAAGAGCCAATCAAGAATACATACCGCCTGCCGGACATGAGTGTCGGAGATCCCAATGGGGAAAATCCGCTCAAGAAGTACACGTGGGCGGAACTTCGGGACATCATCTACGAACGCGGAGAAACAGAACCCGAGTGATAGCGGTCGATTCGAATCTCCTTGTCTACGCCCATCGCCGGAGCACTCCTGAATACCAGGATGCTCGCGCGCTGATCCAGTCCCTGGCGGAGTCCGAAGATGCTTGGGCCATTCCGTGGCCGTGCATCTATGAATTCCTGGGAGTTGTTACAAACCCACGAATCTGGAGAGAAAGCGCGTCAACTCCTGAGCAGGCGTGGCAGCAGCTATCTGCGTGGACCGCCTCCCCATCCCTGCGCCTGTTGGGTGAAACCGATGGGTTTCTGGAAATCCTTGGACGCTTTGTCCAACGCCCCCGTGTCAGGGGAGGCGTCGTTCATGATGCGCGGATAGCCGCCATCTGTATGGCGAACAGCGTGGATGTCCTGCTCACGCGTGATCGCGACTTCAGCCTGTTCCCGGAACTCGCAACTCGTGACCCGTTGGCGTAGCAGATTTCTGCACTCCCCTCATCCATGCCGTAACGCACTTGCCTACCGCTCCAGGTCCCACAGCCCCCGCCCACCCGCGTCCACGCCGCCGTCAACGGAAAGCACCTGTCCCGTCACCCACGCCGACTCATCCGAGGCAAAATACAGCGCCGCGTGCGCAACGTCCGACACGTGCCCCCGCCGCGACAGCGCCTGCTCCGGCACGCCGATTCCGTCCGCATCCGCCCCCAACCGTTGGCGAATCAACCCCGGCGCGACCACGTTCACCCGGATATTGTCCTGCCACAGCTCCCGCGCCAGGTTGCGCGCCAGCCCGATAACCCCCGCCTTTGCCGCGCCGTACGCAACATTGGAGCCGCGCTGAACGCTTTCGCTCGCCGTGATGAAGATGATCGACCCGCCGCCCTGTCGTTTCATCACCGGCTGCGCGGCCCGCGCAAGATTTGACGGCCCCTCCATCGTGTTGCCTATGGCCTCCCGCCAGAAGCTCGGCTCAACCTCGCTCAACGTCACGGATGGATCGAAGAACCCGCCCCCGCCGCTGTAGAGCACGTCAACTCGCCCGCCGCCCGCATCTCGCGTCGCAAGCACGATTCGTTCCGCGTCCGCGGCATCGGCAACGTCTCCGGTGATCGCGACGGCAGCCTCCGCCGCAGGCGTCCCCAGGCGCCGAATCACGCCCAGCGTCTCATCCAGGTGCTCTTGCCGACGCGCCACGAGGACGACTGTCGCTCCCTCCTGCGCGCACAGCAGGGCAGTGGCTCGCCCCATCCCCGGCCCCGCCCCCGAAACCAGAACCGTCTTCCCCTCAAGCCGCATGAGTATTTCCCCCGATAGCGCATTGAGTAAACGTCAAACTGTCCGTCGATTGTGTGGGAGTGGCGTAAGGCGTGGCAAGCGGCAACATGCCATAGTTACAGCATGGACGAAATCCTCCTTGCGCTCATGCCATTCCTCGGCTTTGTTGCCGGAACCGTTGGCGCGCTCATCGGCGCGGGCGGTGGATTCATCGCCGTTCCTATCCTGCTCATCGTCCTGCCCGATGAGACCCCCGGCATCATCACCGGCATGTCGCAATCGATGGTGCTGATGACCTCCCTCTCCTCCACCGTCGCCTACGTCCGCCAGAAGCGCATCGAGTACCGGTGGGCCGCCGTCATGGCCGTCACCGGCCTGTTTGGCATGGCCATCGGCGCGTACATCGTTGAGCAGCTTGAGCGCGGCGCGTTTCAGACCGTGTTCGGCGTCGCCGCCCTCATCCTCATGACCTACCTGTTGATCCGACCCATCCGTGGACACGGCGCGGCGCGCACTCTTGAAGAGGCAGAAGAGGCGCGCATCCCGCTCACCCGCAAGCGCACCATCATGCTTGGCATCGTCGGCCTCGCGACGGGCACGATGGGCGGCCTGCTCGGAGTCGGGGGCGGCATCGCGATGGTCCCCATCATCGTGCAGGCATTCGTCTTCCCCGCCCATTTCGCGACCGCCACCTCCCAGTTTGTCATCCTGATCACAAGCCCCGCCGCCATTGCCGTCCACATCGCCGAATCGCCCCTGCTGGAGAAAATCCTGCCGATCGTCCTGCTCGGCATCGGAGCTATCGTGGGCGCGCAGGTCGGCGCGCGTGTCTCGCGCAAGATTTCCGCGCCGTGGATCGTCCGCATCCTCGCCATCGGCCTCGGCATCGTCGGAATCCGCCTCATCCTCACCGGCCTCTCATAGCCCCCTCCCCGTTCACCCTGAGGCTGTCGAAGGGCCACCCCCACAAGGCGTACAATCAGCGCAGGTGGACAAGCGAAACAGGGGGTATGGGAGTGGAGCATCAATACATCACGGTCGAGCGCGACGATCTGGGCGTCGTGACAATCACCTTCAACGTGCCAGAGGCGCTGAATCCTTGGCTGATCCCGCTCATGGAGGAGATGACCGTCGAGCTGGACCTCATCGCCGCCAATCCTGACGACCGCGTCGTCATCTTTACCGGCGCGGGCAGGTCCTTCTCCGCCGGCGGCGACGTTGGCCCCATGGCGGGCGCGGGCGGCGACCGCCCCATGCCCCATTTCATGAAAGAGAAGGGCGATCGCCAGCGTGGCGGCTGGAACGTGCCCACCATGTCCGCCGAAGAGCGCCTGAAGAACGAAACGCTCAACGGACGCCGCATCCACATGCAGGTCTGGGAACTGGACAAGCCCACCATCGCCGCCGTCAACGGCGTCGCGGCCGGCGCGGGCTGCGACCTCGCCCTCGCCTGCGATATCCGATTTGCCAGCACGAACGCCCGCTTCATCGAGGTCTACGTGCGGCGCAGCCTGGTTCCCCTCGATGGCGGCGCGTATTGGGCCCCGTATCTCCTCCCGCACGGCATCGCGATGGAGATGCTGCTTGCCGGTGAGGCGCTCAGCGCCGAGGACGCGCATCGTTTCGGCCTCGTCAATCGCGTCTATGAGCCGGATGAGTTGATGCCCGCCGCGCAGGAGCTGGGCCGCAAGATGGCGCAGGGCCCCGCCGTCACGCAGCAACTGGTCAAGCACATGGTGCGTGAGATCCACACGAAGGGCTACGAACAGCACTGGAAATACATCGACGCCGCGCACCAGCACACGCGGGAAACCCACGACTACGACGAGGGTGTCCGCTCCTTCATCGAAAAACGCCCCTCAGAATTCAAGGGGTACTAGCCCCTCTATCGTCATTGTCATTCCGAGGGCAGCCGAGGAATCTAAAATCTCGCCTGCCAGGTCAAATACGTCTTTAGATTCTTCGACTACGCTGCGCTCCGCTCAGAATGACAGGGCAATTGGCGGTACCCCGTTCGCCCTGAGCCTGTCGAAGGGCGCCCCCCCAAATGTGACACCACCATTTGCCACGAATAAAACACCTGTCCTAAAGTCCCCCACAACACGCCATACCCCGGCGGCTCGACACGCTAGCAGCTGAGCCGTCACCTATCCCCGGGAGCGCAAAAAGGAGGGCGCTCACCACATGGGGCGCATCGGTGCCAAAACCTTCGGTTTCCCGGCCAGGAAACCACGACGGGTCGCACGCGGCCGCGGAGCGATCAGTGACGGTGGGCT
>DAOUJJ010000013.1:0-76685 GCA_034422835.1 Dehalococcoidia bacterium
GCAAAGCGCTGGGCCTTTCTGATGGCTGTTGGTTTGGGCGGAATCGAGTTCCCCCAAACGATTCTCCGAATCAGAAAGGCCGTACGTAATGGCCTACAGGACATTGTCAGAACGAACGTTTTGTGGTAAGTGGCAGTCGTTTCGGTGTGATCATCGGAGCAACCGCTCGCCGATAAACGCGAGCCAAGGCGGACTATGGGCAGATGAGCAGGACAATTGTCTATCACGGTTCGGGAGACTCGACTCGCGGGTTAGATTCACCTCGGTCGTAGCTAGGCGGCTACCTTACAAACCGCCAGTTGCGACAATTGCCGCACACGGCATATTCATTGGCCGATATGGCCCATAAGCTTAGATTGGCTAAGTCACTCAGGCTTCTCTGCAGGGTCAGCATCTGGATAAAGCCTGATTCCCTTAGAATGGCACTTGATAAGCGCATTTGTAGCCACTTCTGCCTGCCTAGCCAGCATGCCCACATGCTTTAGGGCTCCAATCTCATCTGTATAGTGCTGAGTCCCCAGCTGATCCTCAACCGCAGCCTGCATTGCGTCCGTGCGAGACTCAGGCGGAGCAGGATATCTTGCCGATACGGCATGGGGCCACGCAATAAATCCGACTACGTAAAGGGTCAGGTAAGCCATTACCCACTCAAAGTGCAGTCCAATTCGCCATTCCGATGGTTGGGCAAGGGCCTCGCGAAGTCGCGATTCACCAATCAGGCTAATGCATCCTTTCACCACTTCAATCTCTTCCGGTGAAAGTGCTCGAATAGAATGTTTGGGCAACCGAATAAAGATCTGCTGTCGTATCTGGTTATATAGCCACCTTAGTAAATCGCCGTCTGGAGGGGGAGAGGGCAGTTTGAAAGGTATAGTGGTTGCCGAATGCATGGCGTCGGAGGTCTTCTGAAGCATGCCTACTAGTCCTTCGACAATCTTAGGGGGCAATGTGGCAATCTCTGCACGAAGGCGTGCAGAATCTTCGTCGGTGATTGCCGCGAAATCAAGGGAAGGAGGAACTTTTCCGGCAAACTTAGTCTCCTCTTCTGAGCGCTTCCGATTATTGCGCCGCTTCTTGCCGCGAGCAAGTGCTTGGACATACTCAAGCTCTTGCAATGCCGTCTGGTCAACCAGTTTCTGTAGTAGGTTCGCGACCAGGTCGCGCTTGCTGATACGCTTGCTCAGCTCGAAAAACGAATCCACGTTGTCGTGCCCAAGTTTCTTGACCTCGGCATATGGGACTCCGCTGGAAAGTAGAATTCCCTTGACAGCTTTCTCTATGGACTGTTGCACATGAACTAGTGCCTGTGGGCGTTGACCGGACTTGGCGAGGGAGATGGCGGACTGAGCGTCACTGTGGGCCTGTTCCAGCCATTCGAGCACATACGCATCGTCGTTCTGAGTCATCATTACCCTGTCTCCTTGAGTAACTTGTCTTGAGGCTTTACGGCAGACACGTCAAGCATAGAGCACATGTGCTACAGTACGCTAGTTCTCCAGGTCGGAAGCACAGATATACCTATAGGGTGGATATGGGAGAGCAATATCTGCGCCAGCGCGCTATAAGTTGGAGGCGTGGAGCGAAGACGCCGCCGGGAGTCCGAGTTTGGGTGAGTTGCTGTGAGAAAGCCTGATTCAGAGAGGCAGAATACGCCCAGCCTCCCTTAACTGCCTGCGTCGGTGTTGGGCATCGGGCAGATGTGCCGTGACTAAGGCCCAAAAGTGTTGAGAATGATCTTGACGTGTCAAATGCGCGAGCTCATGGACAACCACATACTCAATAAGCACCGGCTTCAACATCATCACCCGCCAGTTGAAGCGCAGCGTGCCGTCCGGGGCGCAACTCCCCCAGCGCTGCCGTTGATCTCGAATGAGAATCTCTGACGGGTTCTCTTTTCCTAGCCGGGGCCACCAGCTTTGCACCAAATCTGTCAGCCGCTCAGCAGCTCTAGCCCTATACCATCGAATCGTGGCTTCGCGTATGGCTTCCAATCGACGGTCTTTCTCTATGGTTGCAGGCACCGCGATGCGAAACCGCCAATGGTCGAATCGGACAGTCGCCTTAGAGTCGTCCGTCGATTCAATGACCATAACAACGTTACGTCCGAGATAAGGTAAGGTCTCGCCGCTAACGAATTGCTTTGGGGCGGGACGATTGGCCTCCTCCGATGCGTGACGCATAATCCACGGCGCACGCTTGCGGACTATCTCCTGGAGTTCATCTGCCGATGTCTTCATCGGCGCGGCAACGATTACTCCGCCTCCGACAACACTGATCTGAATTGTCTTGTGGCGTCGTGGGCTGCGACGCACGGTGAAATCGATGTCCGTGTTGCCGAACCGGACGCGGTTCCTTTCGGTCATCGGGCATTCCTGTTCATAGCCATTTCCACGAGACGCCTTGCTAGGTCATCTAAATCAATTCCGCTGTAATCAGGCGAATTGCGGAGTTCATCCTTGATGTCTCTTCGCATTTCGCGATGAACTTCCTGGTTAGACTGCCAGTCCACAACCTTCATATGCGACTCGATCACTTCCGCGACCTTGATCGCCGTGCGCTTTGTTGACTCGTCGAATGAGGTCCGATAGGATGCCTGCTCCTCGCGCAGGCCATTGTCCTCACTGGACCCTTGTGATTTGCCTTCCAAGAGCTCGTAGATGGCGAATGATGTTGGTGTGAGACCATGTTCTTGGGCGATTTCGGCTTCACTCCGCGCTTCCTGACGTAGTGCCGCCATCTGCCTGCACGCCTCCGCAGAATCAATAACACCCTTTCGCATCTCGGCAATGATGCGAGAAAGTTTGTCGGACAGTCGTTCAAAGAAGACTGGATTCTCGGCCAGCTTTTCGTGAATGTGGGCGCGGATGGCATGTTCCATGATCGAGGCTCTGGCAGGGTCATGCGGTAGGCCGGCGATCTTCTGCTCGAAGTCGCCGTCCAAGGTGGAAACCGGCGTCATCAAATGACGCACGTCTGCATCTATTCGCTCATCAACGAGCTTCTTGACCTTTGCACCGATCTCGGTCCAATCCACATTCGCGTCCTCTCGCAGAAATTGCGCACGGGCATAGGAGCGAATCTCCGTCAATCGAGCCAGCCGGTCCACATAGGGCAAGGCGCGGGGATCTGGCATGAAGCGATCCAACAGGCGGGAGAACTGACGGTAGTCCATGTTGAACCGTTCATACACATCCGCCTTGTAGTCGCCGTCCGTGTCCACGTCTGGCGCAAACACGGCCACGCAGTCCCACACGTTACTCAGGTTGCGTCCCTTGAAGTGTGATTCCGCCTGCACGGCGACTGACTCAATCACTGGCGCAGGGTCCTCTTCCGTCTCGGTCATCGCCTCCTGCACGTCCGGCCAGTCAAAGGTGGCCAGAGCATCCTCCAAATTGGCCGAGACACCGTAGTAGTCGACGATGAGCCCATGCGTTTTCTCAGTCGGTACTCCGTCAACGACATGAGTGAATCGACGATTCACCCGCGCGATGGCCTGCAAGAGGCTGTGTTCTTTGAGGGAGCGGTCAAGGTAGAGAACTTGCTCAGGGGGAGCATCGAACCCTGTCAACAACATATCCACAACGACGAGGATCTCAGGCTCGCTTTCAGGATCAACGAACGCGCTCGTTATGGCTGCCTGATTGAGTTCCCGCGCGTCCCTAAATTCGGGGCCGTCATTGTTGTTTGTGGTAATGATCGGGTAGGCACTGATGCCGAAGCTCTTGAGGTGTTGATAGTAGCGCATAGCAGCGGCCCGGCTGGGAGCGACGACCTGCGCCTTGAAGCCGTTGGGGCGCACCTTGTTGTCAAAGTGATCCCTGATATCGAGGGCGATCATCTGGATACGCTGCTCCGCCTGGGTAACCGTTTGTTTATTGGCATAGCGGCGGCGCAGTTCGGCCTGCACCACCGCCGGCTCCTTACCGAACATCGCGTCGTAGAGCCTGTCCAGAGTCTCCGCGCCCTCGATTGAAAGATCCGGCAGGCGCGCCTCATAGTGAATCGGAACAGTCGCGCCGTCTGCCACGGACTGCGGGATGGTGTATGAATCGATCAGCGAGCCGAACCGACGCATCGTGCTGCGGCGGAAACCATGGTCAATCGGTGTGCCGGTGAATCCGACAAGGGAGGCGTTAGGCAAAGCCTTCGACATGCGCGCTGCAAGGATGCCGTATTGCGTGCGGTGGGCCTCATCTACCATGACAATGATGTCCGGGGAGGCATTGAGAATGTCGTGCTCGGAGCCTTCCCCCAGTACCTCCTCGAACTTCTGGATGGTGGTCATGATCGTTCGGCTCTGGCCGGTAGTCAGAAGGCGGCGCAAATCGCGGCTTGAGTCGGCCTGTTCCGGCGCGGGGAAGCCACTGCGCTCAAATGTTGAGGTAATCTGCCGGTCTAGTTGCGTGCGGTCCGTGACAACGAGAATGGTGGGGTTTCGCAGGCGAGGCTCGCGGCGCAACTTCGTCGCCAGCCACAGCATGGTCAACGACTTGCCGGAGCCCTGCGTGTGCCAGACCACGCCACCGCGCTCCTCCGGCTTCTCGTTCCTAAGCATCCGATCAACCGCCGCCCGCACGGCTCGATATTGCTGGTAGCGCGGCAGCTTCTTGATGGTTCGGCCGCGCTCCGCCTCAAAAACAACGTAGTCACGCAGGATGTCCAGAAGGGTTGTTGGTGAGAGAAGCCCGATTATTAGTTGCGTCTGCCCCTGCGGCTCTTCGCCAAGTTGTCGACGCGCCTCATCGTCGGAGTAGGGCAGGACGGATTTCCATTCAAAATAGGCGTTTTCCGGCGCCCCGGGCGCGGCGAACCTGGCTGCCGCTCCGCAATGCGCCACGCAAAAGAGGTTGTAGTAGAAGAGCTCCGGCGCGCCCGTCCCGTGCCACTCAGGCCCTGCCTCCTGGTATCGGCGCAGTTGCCGCACGGCCTTGTAGAGCCATTCTGTGCCGAGGGTGGGCGACTTTGCCTCCATCACGACAAGTGGGATGCCGTTCACAAAGAGCGCGAGGTCAGGCTTGATGACGCGAGAATCGTCATCGTCCGAGCCTCGATCAGTGCCTCGCCGGACACGGAACTGTGTGGTGACGACGAATTCGTTCAGGCCGGTGGCGGGGTTGTCGAAGTCAAAGAACCGCACGATTCGAGTGGGCCGGTTGCCCGTGCCAGGCACGTTGAGGGGCATCCCATAGGTCAAATACTCATGGACGCGCTCATTACGGGCGATGCCGGTGGCATCGATGTTCTCGAGGTTGAATATGGCGCGGTCAGCCTCGTTCTCGGTCAGCCCGGGGTTGAGGCGGAGCAGTGCGCGGCGTAGCCGGTCCTTGAGCAGCACCTCCCGCTCATTGTTGCGCTTCCCGGCAAGCGTCTCACGCGGCACGTACTCCCAGCCGAGCTTCTCCAGCAACTCCCGTGCCGGCAACTCGGCCGCATTGTATTCGTTTAGGGAGGCGGGGGAGATGGTCATTGGGCTGAAAAAGCCCTCAACTCAGGGAAGTACGTCGCAAAGAAGCCACGGTCTCTCGTGAGAAGTGCATCCGCTTCTACCAGGGCATGAGCGCCAATGAGGAAATCGGGGAGAATGCGCTGCCGAGCGCCGCCTGCCTCGCGGTATCGTTGAAACCGACGGCCGGCTTCCCATGAAATGGCGTTGGAGATTGGCGAAACCATAATTCCGAGGTTGCTCAGGAACGACTCCAGCACGTTCTGATTCGGGAATTGGGGGACGATCTCCGCATAAACGACGTGGCAGGCAACCAGTTGCCCCGCGTCGTGTGCATCACGCACCCGCTCCAGAGACTGTGAATGGAACGGTGAGCGCGTCAAGTAGATATCGAGTACCACGTTGGTATCGAGCGACGTGATCACCGTCCGCGGATCTCCTCGATGTACTCGTCAATATCAAAATCCAGGTCGTCTCCGATGCCGGCGACGAGGTCAACGCCGGTCAATCCCTGCCTCTTGCGCTCTTTCATGCGCTCTACCATTCTGCGACCACGGGCGGCGCGTTCCTCTTCTGTTTCGTCCCACGGAAAACGCGATCCCTCGTTACCTTCGCCTTCTTGTCCGGGGTTCCTTTTCCTGATGAGGAGGCCGTCCCCGGTCGCCTGCATCTCGACCTCAACGTTATGGTTTAGGCCCAGACGCTCACGGAGCTTCTTGGGAATCGTTATCTGTCCTCGCCCGGATACTCGCATTTTTCGCCTCGATTGACTCTTACCCTGCGACAATCATACTCGCCTGAGTGGGCGCTCAATCGCCGCACCTCCAACTAAGCTTCTCCAGCAACTCCCGCGCCGGCAACTCGGCGGCGTTGTATTCGTTGAGGGAGGCGGGGGTGGTCATGGTTCCCTATCCGCTAGTCCAATTGCTTACCCAGGCTGAACGCCACCAAGTACCCGTGATGTGTCACTTCAAATGCTTCCCCACCGCCAGCGTATCGTTGAATCAGACCAGCGACCAAGAGACTGTTGATCTCTGCCTCCCACTTGGCAATCTCCGCTTGGTTGTCCGTATCGACGAAGGTTGTACTGCCCGCTCTGATCGCTATCCCATCTCCGCCTCTGAGAACAACAAACATTCTGTCATCTTTGTTTGCTGCGGCAAGTAGCAGGTCCTTGGCATCATCTGAGAGTTCCGTTCGAGCGGCGGCACCGTCTGTTGCCCCTTCTACCTGCGCAGCCACTGAGGGTTCTTCGGCAACTGCCAAGTCGAATTCTCCCGCCGTGTGCCAGTCTTCGCCATCCAGATTTATAGGGCAGCCGGCAGTTCGGAGTCTTTGTGCGAGCTCTTGGCGACGTGGGGATGAATTATCCATGCGCACGATATGGAGACCGGCAATATCGGTGAAGGGTCTTAGGTTGCCCAGTTCCACAAGCACGACACGATTCTCATTGCTACCCATGGCCATGCCAGCTTCAAACAGCACGTTTGGGCGGGCTTGACCCGTCAACTGTGTCTCGTGAGGCGGATCGCTAATCAACTGAAACTCTTTTTTGAGCCTCACCTCGTCGTCAGGGGTGAGTAGCACGACGACGGCGTGAGCACGGGAAAAGGCGGCCTTTAGGATGTCTCCTATGTATGGCAATGGCTTACCTGTGTCTTCACGTGCGACGTTCCATTCGAGAGGCTTAAGGCCTATGGATCGAAGGAACGTGAACATTGCATCACGAGCTTTGGCATTTCGCCCGTGTACAACGAAGACTTCCTGCACGTTGACTGCTGGCCGAATTTCGTCTCGTGGCTGCTCCTGCGCCTCTGGTGCTTGCGCAGGCGCCGCGGTGATGTACTTATTCGTTACGTCTTCGCCCTGCCGAGCAAGAGTCAGAGACGAATAGCTCACCTCGTCGGATGGGTGGATATACCCCATCTCCAGTTCATATCCCTCGAGATCGGATGCAACCTGCCTGGAATCCCCATTGGTCTCATTGATCCGAATACGGTCAAGCTCGTCCAGAGGAACCGTCTTTCCGTTGATAACAATTGCCCTACCTTGACCATAAGGCACGATGAATTGCCGCTGGAGATCTTCAAGGCTGAGGTCAAGTACGACTTCAATTTTGTCCGGGTCGGATTTTGGGATTACTTGGACGTGGTAATAGGCTTTCCTTCTTGCCATCGTTAGAGTCTCTCCCCCGCCTACTTCCCCCGCACGCGTACCTTTCCAGTCAGCAGCGCCTCCGCCGCTGACGCCTTGAGCGATCGTAGCACTTCCGTCTGAGCCCTACTTTCCTTTATCGACGATTCGATGCCGTCTACTACATCGGCTATCTGCTCCTGCTCTGACAGGGGTGGGAGAGGGATTGAGACAGAAAACAAATCTTCCGACGTAACACGCAACGTCCCGTGTGTCGATGGCGTGGGCAGATTCTGTAGGCGAGACTTCTGAGCGTGTAGGGCAGCCAAGACATACTTCGAGTTGAAGTTGTCGGCGCATTCAAGCGCCCGAATGTCCTGATTGAAGGCGGCCGCAACATCTAACACAGCAACAGGGAAAGAGTGAGCCAGTATCATTCCGCGTACTACTACAAGGATTGCGCCTTCTCCGGCAATGCGAGAGCCAGCATGCGCTCCTTCCATACTTACATGGTCAACTGTGTCGCTGATCAACCTGCTCTTCATATCTTTCGGGCTTACCCAGGGCAATTCGCCATTCCAGTAGTCGGGACGAGCTTTTGACGGTGTTCCCCCTGACAGCCAACGGCCAGCGTCCCCCAGCTTTTTCACCTGCCAGCTGGCGGGGATTCTGCCGAGGCCGGGGACCTCCTGCCACTCCGAGTGTCGGCCGGGGATGCCTCGAGTGAGGAGTTTATGCAGCATCGCATCGTGCAAGCGCTCCGTCGCGGCCACGACGGCCTCTTCCCGCTCAATGGCCTCGTCGATGGAGTCCAGCACGGCAGCAATCCCGCGCTGCTCCTCCAACGGCGGGAGGGGGATGAGGAGGGATTCTAGTTGACCTGAAGACAAATGTTTGACTGTTGTGCCAGTAGTCTCGTGTTGGAGCAGGAACAAGGGTCCCTGAATGATGAAATCCAAAAAACCAAGATCTATGTCGCGTTTGGAGGGGACCAGACACGCAACTCTCTGGTTGAGGAGTGCCCTGCCCCCTTTCCATCTTGTTGCCTGAAACTCACCATCCATTCTCACGAGTAAGTCGCCTTGGTGCACCAGGTACTTGTCGTCGTATTCCCCGAGATATCGAATCTCAGTTTCAGACGAGTAAAGGTCACGGTTACGGATCAAAGGAAGCCCTTGATTGGGCGAAAAGTGCCTCGAAGGGAACGCGCCCCCGTTTCGTATTGCCGCCACGTCACCCAAGCGCATCATGCGCCATCCGTCGGGGACCCTTTCGTTGCCAGTCGACATTGCCCGCTCTATTTGTTTCTCTTGCTGGAAACCGTGCTGACCAAGAGCATACCTATCATGAAAGCGAATATCCCAGTCAATGCTCCTGGTATTTCAAATCCCATTAGTGGGAACACGATTATGACCCCTAGCATGATGAATGCCATCAGCCAAGCTAGGATCGCTCCAGTCGACATATCCAACGAAGAAATCGATGCAAGCAACTGTCTCCGAAAGAACCAGCCGATAGCCCCAGCAATTAGAGAAGCTCCTACCCCGACAGCGAGAGCAACAGATATTTCGAGTGAGTTCATGGCAGCGAACCCTTAGCGTTACCTCTTGACGGCCACCACGAGTACTATCGCTCCGACGACTGCCATTACGACGCCAACTCCAAAGGGCACAGTAGAGAAAGTACCCGACGCGGCGATTCCGGCTATCAACAGCCCCACGAGAAAGAGACCGAGTCCGACTACAATGCCTGCCATCTATGGGCCTCCGTTCGGTGAAATTGCGCGATTCTGTTAGTGCGTGGTGTTGGGGGTGTTGGAGACGACGTGATGAGGCTGATGGCGGCGGGATTCTTCGCGGCGCTCAAAATGACAGTATGTACTGACCTAACCTTTCACTGCCAATAGGATCGAAAGGGCTCCCACCACGGCCAGGAAAGCGCCAATTCCCAATTGAATGTAAGAGGTAGTGCCTGATGCCCCAATGGCAAGCAAAATGACGCCGACTACGAGTAGCAATAAGCCAATGATGATTCCAACTTCTTTCGCCATTATCCTTACTCCTTTCGCGGTGTACCATGCGGTTCCTTGAGCCGGATGGTGCGCTACTTGTCCTTGTTTTCGCGCCGGGAGCGCTCAAACTCCATAAGTTTGCGGTCAGTCACCTCTATATTCATGGCACCCAACGACCACGCCACGAAAGCTGTGAATACTTCATCAGGAATCTCTACACCTCCACCAATTCATAGGATTGGGGCGGTGGTACCGGCAACCCCTCTTCCTTGAGCGCCTCGACATACAGGGTGATTGCTTCAAGAATCAGGGAGCGCACTTCCTCCCTCGTCTCAGCGGCGGCGACACACCCCGGCAGGTCCGGCACATGCGCGCCGTAACTGTTCGGCCCCTTTTCAATGATGACCGCGTATCCCATGCTGAGGGCTCCTTACTTTAGTCCGGCCTGCTTGAGCACTTCATTATATGTTCCCGGGGGCATGTCAACCCCAGGATTTCCAGCAATGACGACGATGCCGGATTTGCGCGGATGTTTGTAGACTCTATGGCTTCCACGCGTCCGTGCCAATCTCCACCCATCTTGCTCCACCTGACGAATCACGTCTCTCACTTTGGGCATGATGCCTCACTACCGCTTGTAGCCCAGCTCGGCCAGCAGCCCGTCCATTGTGGCGACGGCCTCATCGCGCTTCTTCTCCGCCTCTGCCAGTTCCGTAAGCGCGTCATCCACGCTCATCACCTCTATCGGCTCCGTCGTATCCACGTAGCGGCTGATGTTCAAGTTGAAGTCGTTGGACGCAATCTCCTCCATGTCCGCGACGTGCGCGAATCGATCAACGTCCTCAAAGGCAGCGTATGCCTCCGCGATCTTCTGGATATGTTCAGGGTCAAGGAAATTCTGCGCCTTGCCTTGCCGGAAGTAGCCCTCTTGTGCCGCGTCGATGAAGAGCACTTTGCCGCGTCGATTGGCGGGCTTGTTCTTGTTGAGCACGCAGATGGCGACGGGGATGCTTGCGCCGAAGAAGAGGTTGGGCGCGAGGCCGATGACGGCCTCGAACAGGTCCGCCTCGATGATGCCCTGGCGGATCTTGCCCTCCGCGCCGCCCCGGAACAGGACGCCGTGCGGCATGACGACGCCCACCATACCCTCGCCATTGGTGACGGACAGCATGTGCAGCAGGAAGGCAAGGTCGCCACGTGTGCGCGGTGGGATGGCGCCGTACTTGTCAAAACGGTGGTGCGGGTCATTCGGCGCGAAGTCGTGCCCCCAATTCTTGAGGCTAAACGGCGGATTAGCGATGACGCGGTCATAGGCGAGGAGGCGGCCTGCGTTGTCGACAAGGCCGGGCTCCGCGATGACGTCGCCGGGCTCAAGTCGCGCGGCGCGAAGGCCGTGAAGCAGAAGGTTGAGTTTGCCGAGGCCGAGTGTGCCCAGATTCCGCTCCTGCCCATGCAGCGCGAGGTTGCGGATGTCGCCGCCGTGCCTGGCGACATATTGCGCTGCGTAGATGAGCATTCCGCCTGAGCCGGAGGTTGGGTCGCAGATACGCATGCCCTCGGTAGGGCGCAGCAGCTCAACGATGAGTTGGACAACGGGGCGGGGCGTGTAGAACTCGCCGCCCTTCTTGCCGGCGTCGTCAGCGAAGCGGTTGATGAGGTACTCGTACGCGTCACCCAGGACGTTGCCGCCGCCGTCACTGTCTTCTCTCAAATTGGCGTCCCGCAGATCGAGATCGGAGAAATGGTTGAGGAGGCGGCGTATGATGCCCTCACGGTTCGCGGGACTGCCGAGCTTGGATTCGTCGTTCCAGTTTGTGGGTGAGAGGACACCGTCCAGACGCCCGCCATTTGCAGCTTCGATCTGGTAGCTGGCGATATTGATGGCCTCACCCAGGTTCATAGACGACGCTCCGGCGATGGCGGCCCAGTTGGCGGACTGAGGGACGAAGAACTCATGCTCATCGGGGTCCGTTATGGCGGTCTCGCGGGAAACGCCACGGGCGACGGAACTCTCAATCTCTTCACCGAAACGGTCGGAAAGCCGCTTGAGGAAGAGCATGGAGAAGATGTAGTTCTTGTAGTCGGCGGCGTCGATCTGGCCGCGAAGGATGTCTGCGGCCTGCCATAGCTTCGACTCAAGCTCTTGCCGGGTGAGTGGCATGTATCTAGTCCTCCTGCGTTCCTATGCGCTTTCGTCACTGCGGTACATGATGTCATTGATTATGGCGTCTCTGAGAGTTTCACGGCGGATGCGCGCGGCGGCAATTGCCTCGGTGTAGGCAGTCTCAGACGCCTCAACGAAACGCGCCACATCGTCAAGCTGCCGCCGCGATGGGATGGGGATTTCGATCTCCGATACGCTGCGGGCGGAAAGGGATGTGGTTGTGGCATTAACGGTGAAGCGGCGGGTCAGCTGCTCGCGGCCAGGCGCAGAGGTCAGGTAGTACCAGATCCAATGGCCGAATCCTAGCTCCGGCTCATCCGGCCGAACAACCAGGATTGTGATTCCTGCCACGACGCGTGTGATAGACGGAGGGACCAGGGCAACCTTTAACTCACTGGTGCGCGCGGTAAGCAAGACGTCATAAGGTCGGAGTGTGTGTCGCTCTACGAGCAAACGAGAGGGGACGCTGACTTCTCGCAGGCCCTCAGCAGTAAACCAGCCATCATCCCGGATGTCACCGCTCTCGACCATACTCAATGCCCAGTCGTACTCTGCGCGCGAGGGCTCCAACCGGGTGCGCGCCAGACCTTGAAGAACATCCGCGACCGCGTATAGTTGTTGCATATGTGCATAGTAGCCGTGTTATGCATAAAACACAACACTCATGATTATACTTGACTTATCGGTACCCACAGAGTAACATCGAATCGGGGAGCGCGGGGGATGACAGTGGGAAAACGGAAGGAGATGTTATGTCCATACCAGAGTCTCAGTTGAGCGGGTGGTCCCACCATGGAGCCCAGGATTCAGCGAAGAACACGCACGAGCGGATTCGGAGGGTGCTCGCCGCACACGGATGGCCTGCCGGAATGACATATGACTTCTATTTGCAGGGGTCATACCGAAACGATACGAACATTCGCGGCGACAGCGATGTGGACATCGTCTTAGAGATGACGTCTACCTTCAACTATGACACGACCTCACTCACTGATTGGGATCGACGCAGGGTAGAGGATTCGTTTGTTCCTGCCCAACACGAGTGGAACGCATTCAGACGCGAAGCCCTGAAGACTCTCAGCTCAGAATTCGGCGACGATATGGTCGCCCAAGGCAACAAGTGCATTAAGTTGAAGAAAGACCCACCGAGACTGGCTGCGGATGTTGTCGTGTGCAATGACCACCGTAAGTACGTCAACGCGTACCAGTACATTGAAGGCGTGGCCCTCTACGCCTTAAGGGACAAGCGATGGATCGTCAACTACCCGAAACTGTATTACCGGAATGGTGCGGATAAAAGCAGGAGTACCAGTGACCGCTTCAAGCGGACGGTTCGGATGTTCAAGAATGCGAGGAATCGGCTCGTCACGGACGGACGGATCAGCGAAGAACTTGCGCCGTCATACTTCATTGAGTGCCTCGTGTACAACGCGCCGGATTCTGCCTTCAAGACCGGATTTCAGGACACGTATTGCGACATCGTCAACTGGATAGTTCAGAACGATCTGGGCGGACTCATGTGCCAGAACGGCCAAATGCCTCTCTTCGGTCCCACGCCCGAACAATGGTCTCTGGCGGATGCCAAAGCTCTCGGAAGCGCCCTCGTGACCCTGTGGAACAATTGGGGATAAGCGGGCCTTGATGCACTCATACGACCTTGAGGGGCGTGGACGGATATACGCGGGGCTGGCGATCCTCAGTGTGACGCTGGTGTGGCTGTTGGATTGGAGCTTGAACTTCACGGATGTTGACCCGCCATGGTGGTTCAGCGCTCCCTCTGTTGCGGGCCTCTACACGATGCTCTACTGGGTATTCGACCGTCATGTTTGGCGGTGGAGGTTCCTACGCCGACTCGGCCTGCTATCGGTGCCTGACTTGAACGGCGCATGGACGGGTGAAATCGATTCCTCTTTCGGCGGGGAGGGCACGAACAGAGACATCAAGGTGAACATCAGGCAAAGGTGGGCGTCGATATTGATTACTCTCCAAGCCGGTGAGTCGATTTCGCGCAGCACAATGGCGGCCGTAGCGGCCCGGGACACGGACAGCCCCGAACTGACGTATACATACTTGAACGAACCCCATGGAAGGGCGGCTGACACCATGCAAATGCATCGGGGCACATGTACGCTCCGGCTGGCCGGCGACCGGCTTGAGGGCAACTACTACACGGGCCGGGGCAGAGGCACGGTAGGAGAATTAAAGCTGAAGAGGAATGCGTGAACACATATAGCGGCTACCATCGGATTCCTGCGTACCCCTACAACGAACTCAGGCCAAACCTAGGAGCCAAGCCATGCAGATAGTTGAAGGCAACCTGGTCTACTCCGCGACGGATCTTGTCGCATTTCTTGAATGTGGACATCTTTCAAATCTGGAGCGGTCCGCAGCACTAGGTGCTCTCACCAAGCCTAACCAGATCGACCCCATACTCGATCGCATTGCCGAACGAGGAGAGCGCCACGAGAAACTCTTTTTGGAGTCGCTACACGCTGAGCCCGTCCAAATCTTAGAAGTTAGCTTGGATGAGACTCTCCCGAGTGGAAAGCGCCTGCTGAAAGGTTGTGACGACACCCTTGGTGCGATGCGTAGTGGTGTAGACACGATATATCAGGCTGTGCTCTTTGATGGCCGGCGTTTAGGTTATGCGGATTTCCTGAGGCGTGTTGAACGACCTAGCGACTTGGGACCATGGAGCTACGAAGTCTGGGATACGAAGCTCGCAAGGCACGCAAAGGCATCAGCCGTACTTCAGCTCTGCATGTATTCCGAGATGCTAGGCGCGGTTCAAGGTGTGACGCCAGTTGAAATGCACTTGGCTCTCGGTGGGGCACAGCAGGAGAAGGTTTCCTTCCGGGTGGCCAACTATGCCGCCTACTATAGGCTTGTGCGGAGAGATTTTGAGTCTAGCCTCGATCTGCCGCTAGCCAATCCATTGCAGACCACTCCTGAGCCAGTGGAGCACTGCGCTATGTGTCGGTGGAGTTCTCAATGTCAGGCTAAATGGCGTCAGGAAGACGACCTAACCCTCGTTGCAAATCTGTCATCTCGACAGCGCCGTCTACTTCGCGGTGCTGGAGTGAATACCCGCACGGGACTCGCAGAAGACCTGCCTCAGCGATTAGATGGTATGGGTGAAGAGGTACTAGGTAGGCTACATCTTCAGGCTAAGATCCAAGTTCGAGGTGAACGGGATGGTATGACCATATCGGAGCACATTGAACCACCGCGGGATCGCGATGGGGCATTGATCTCGAATCACGGACTACTGATGCTCCCTGAGCCATCCACTGGTGACCTTTTCTTCGACATTGAGGGTGACCCATTCTTCAGTTCCAAAGATGTGGATGGGATCGATTACCTATTCGGAGTTATGGAGGTAATCGAGAAAGATTCATTTGACCATCCGGAATTCCACTCATTTTGGGCGATCGAAGATGAAACGGTAACCCAGCAAGGTGAGCGAAGGGCGTTTGAGACTCTTGTCGACTTCTTCATGGACCGTCTTGAGGCAGACCCAAAGCTGCACATCTATCATTACGCACCTTACGAACCGACCGCCATGAAGAGGCTCGCCGGTCGTTACGGAACTCGCGAGAACGAGATTGACCAGCTACTGCGCGGAGGAGTCTTCGTCGACCTGTATCGCGCCGTACGGCAAGGAATTCGTGCCTCCGTTGAGAGTTACTCTCTCAAGCACTTAGAACCACTTTACAATTTCAGGCGAGAGATTGATCTCCGGGATGCTGGGACAAGCATTGTTGAGTTCGAAACGTGGCTTGAACTCGGTGATGGAGAACAGCGAACAGAACTACTTGCGGACATCGAGAGCTATAACCGTGATGACTGTCTTTCGATCGTCTACTTGAGAAAGTGGCTTGAAGGTCAGCGTATCGAATTGGCCAACGAATTGGGGCACGCCCTTCCTAGACCAAGCGTAATTCAACCAGAAGAGAGGGAGGATAGTGAAACTCAAAATGAAGTTAGTCGAGTAGTATCTGCACTGATTGATGACTTGCCTGAATCGACCGACTCCATGACGGATGTCCAAAGAGGGCGATGGTTGTTAGCTCAACTGCTCAATTGGCACCGACGTGAGGACAGATCTCTCTGGTGGAGGTACTTTTATGTTGTCAAGGAGCTGACTGATGCTGAACGTCGAGAGGAACCAGACTGTTTAGGCGAGTTAACCTTCGATAAATCTTGGTCAGACCCCGCGCCAAATTCCCGGTCAAACATTTATCGCTTCAGTTTTCAGCCGCAGGAACATGACATCCGGATCGGGATCAGGCCACTTGACCCTGAGATTGAAAAAACTGTTGGTGAAGTTGTAAGCCTGGACGATGAGCATGGCACCATTGATATCAAACGAGCCAAGTCACAGCCTGCCCCAACACCAACTTCATTAGTTCCGTTCGAGTATGTCAATCCTAGACCTAAGCCAGAGAGTTTGCTCAGTATAGCCAACTGGGTGCTAACAAACGACATGAGTGCATCAGGAAGATTCCAGGTCGCCCGCGATTTATTGGCCAGAAGGCCTCCTCGTTTTGCGAGGCATGTTGAAGGAGAGCGCCTGCGCAAAGACACCGAGGACGCTCAGGACGCAGCACGACGGCTAGTCAAGGAATTGAATAGGAGTTACCTCGCGATCCAAGGCCCACCGGGTTCTGGCAAGAGCACGGTGGGAGCAACAATGATCGTCGATCTCCTAGAAGATGGTCAGCGCATAGGCGTTACAGCCAATAGCCACAAGGTCATTGGCGAGTTGCTCACGAAGGTTGCTAAGGAAGCCAAATCCCGGTCTCTCGCCACAAGAATCGGACAACGCTCGACCGATGCTCCAACATTCAGTGGCGCTATTCATCTCAGAAACAATGATGATGCACGAAATGCACTTGCTAACGGTGAAGCAAATGTCGTTGGTGGAACTTCTTGGCTCTGGTCGAGACAAGATATGGCAGACTCCATCGATATCCTATTCGTCGACGAAGCTGGGCAAATGTCGCTAGCCGATGTGCTTGCAGCATCTCCTAGCGCAAAGAACGTTGTATTGCTCGGCGATCCGCAGCAGCTCGATCAGCCTTTACAGGGAACTCACCCACCGGGAGCGGAGGGGTCAGCCCTAGCGCATGTGCTCGACGGGGCTCAGGTGATGCCCGACGACCTCGGCCTATTCCTAGATGGAACTTGGCGGCTTCACCCACAAATCACAGCCTATACGTCCGAAGTGTTTTACGAAGGTCGTCTACATTCTCACGATGGGCGCGAACTGCTTGAACTGAAGGGTAAACCTCCACTGAATGGAACCGGCTTAAGATTCATCCCGGTGACCCATACAGCGCAATCAAGCGAGTCCATTGAAGAGGTGTCGCAAATATCTCAATTGCTCCGTCAGTTGCTGGAATCAAATGCAGCGTACCGAGATGCGAATGCAGCGACTCATCGCCTTGATAGCGATGGCGTGCTATTGATTACGCCATACAACGATCAGGTTCGGGCTCTAAGCAAGGAACTGCCCAATTTCCGAATCGGGACTGTCGACAAATTTCAAGGGCAAGAGGCCCCGATCTCAATTTACTCCATGGCAACGAGTTCCATAGATGAGGCACCCCGAGGCATGGAATTCCTCTACAGCCTTAATCGGCTGAACGTTGCAACTAGCCGGGCACAGTGCCTAGCTGTCGTCGTAGCCAGTCCTGAACTCTTGAGGGTACGCTGCCGCACTCCTCGCCAAATGCGCCTGGCAAATGCTCTCGCAATGTTTGTAGAGATGGCGGACAAGCAAGACTAGTTGACGGCGTTAAGGGAAATGCAAACAAACAAATTCGAGCGGAGGGGAGCGGCCTAGCTCCTAGTAAGTTGCCGAGCACAGGCACCCTTACAAGATCGGCATTTGCCCGGATGCTCGCAAGTGTCCAACTGTTCACACTCATTTCTGCCTCTCACAACGCCACCTCAAACCGAAACGTTCGCAGTATCATCCCGTTAGGCCCATATCCCACCGCTGCAAAACAACAAGACTGGGGAGTGGCGGTTCCGCCACTCCCCAGTCTTCACACCGTCTTTACAGCCAACGTTCCGGTATCAAACCGGTAGGCGCTGTGAGATTCCTTTAGGGAATCCAGGCCCTCCAGACCGACTCATTGGCATCAACCCACTCCTGCGCGGCGGCGCGCACCGGGAGGTCGTTCTCAGTCAGGTTGAGCACAATCTCGTTCTGTTGTGCGTTGGTCATCCGGAAGTTGACGAGGAACTCGTACGCCTCCGGGAACTCATCTTGAAGGCCGGGCCAAATCAGCTTGGCAACGGGATCCGTTGGGTAGCCGCAGTCATACCTCTCGCCGTCCGGATAGCAGTCTGTGGTCCATTCCGGCATCTCAATCTGGATGAGGTTGTACTTGGCGTGTGCCCAGTGGGGTTCCCAAAGGTACGTCATGACTGGGTCGCCTCGCTGGAATGCGGCGTCCAGCTCGGCAAGCGCCGCGCCCTCAGACCCGGCGAATACCACCTGGAAGTCGACGCCAAATGCTTCAAGACGCTCCTCGGGTCTCGTATCCCACGCCGGAGTGAACTCAAGGAGTCTCCCGCTCGTTCCCGTGTCACTCGTTGCAAAGACAGACTTGTACTGATTCATGTCGTTAACGGTTTGGAGGTCGGGGGCAACGGCCTCGATGCCACGCTCAGAGTCTCCGTTGATGACGTAGGACGGCACATACCAGCCACCTGTGCCACTAATGCCGACCGGCCCCATGCGGTCCACCGTGGCCTCGTCAGCGTCGACGTATTCGGTAAGAAGATCAGCGCTGTATGACGGCCAGTTGCAGCACACAAAGTGGAAGTCGCCATTTTCGAGCCCAAGGAAGAGGGGCGCCGAATCGGCGGGCGCGAACTTGGTCGCGACCGTATGGCCCATCTCTTGCTCCAACAGGATCTGCGCCACAGCTGTCACGACAAGCTGACCGTTCCAATCCTGGTCGACGAGATAGAGGGTCCCCATCTCTTCCATTTCATCCGTCTCTGCATCGTCGGCCTGTTCACATGCCAGACCTGCCGCGAGGGCGACGGTCAACAGCAGTGCCAACGGGATGGCAACCCAGGCCTTTCTCAGTCTCTTCATTATTTCTCCCCTGTCTGTTAGTGGCGCGACAGACAACCATGGTCGGTTGCCTTGTTCCGGTTGGTCACATACACAATCCTCCTTACCGGGTTTGTGGGCTTTTATCCTGATTAGCCCTATCTCAATGCTCCGGCTGTCATCGCAGCCCGCTGCTTTCCTTGGGTCATTCGATCAAGAACCATCGCCATGAAGACAATGGTCATGCCTGCAATCAGACCTTCGCCCATCTCCAGCCGAATGGAGGTGATGAAGACTATTTGTCCCAGACCGCCGCCGCCTACCAATCCGGCGATGATCACCATTGCCAGCACCATGATGATGGTCTGGTTGACGCCCATCATGATTGTCGGCATGGCCAACGGTATCTTGACCTGGAGCATCGTCTGGAGCGCTGTTGATCCATGAGACATCGCTGTCTCGATTGCCTGGGCCGGCACCCCCTTGATTCCAAGACTGGTCATCCGAATCACCGGAGGAAGCGCATAGACCGATGTGGCGATGATGCCGACCAGCGGGCCAATGCCCCAGAGCATGATCACGGGTATCAGATACACGAAGATCGGCATGGTCTGCATCGTGTCCATAATGGGGCGCAGGATCGACTCGAACGTCCTGCTCTGGGACGCGATGGCGCCAAGTATGACCCCCACGACTACAGTGAACACTCCCGCCGTTAGCACCTGGCTCAGTGTCTCAACGGTCATGTCCCAAAGCCCGCCGATGCCCGCAAACACAAGCCCCAAGACGGCGAGCAGGGCCACACGCCATCCTGCGGCGAAGTAAGCGGCGACCGCCGCGATTACCATCAGTGCAGGCCATGGAAGCCAAAGCAAGAACGTATTAACCGGCGCGAAACCGATCTCGCGGAACAGGACGTCACGGCTCCAGCTGGTGGCAAAGTGAATGTGTACAGCCATCCAATCAACCACCATGTTGATCTGATCTGTGAGTGAGAAGGTGAGCTCTTCGGGGAAGTCTCTCAGTGGCGCAATGAACGCGCCAAGCAGGGCCAAAAGGCCCAGGATCGTGATCGTCAGTATGTTTTTCCCTGGCATTCTTCGGAGTGTCTGGGTATTTGATCCGTCTGTAGAGGAATCGCCGGAGGAATTCGGAGTGGCGCTTTGGGGACCGGACCGCGCAAGGGCGTAACTGAACCTGTCCAGGATGATGGCCAGGAGAACGATTGCTATGCCGCTCTGCAGCCCATCCCCGGCGTCCACCTCTCTCAATGACAGCCAGACATCCCGGCCGAGTCCCTCCACGCCGACCAGCGCAGTAATGATCACCATGGCGACCGCCATCATGATGGTTTGGTTGACGCCCATCATGATTGAGCCCTTGGCCAATGGAATCTGAACGTGAAATAACGTCTGGGCGGGTGTTGATCCATGAGATTGGGCTGTTTCGACAACTGCCTGTGGAACATGGCGGATGCCCAGGTTGGTCAGTCTGATGACGGGCGCAATGGAGTACACCACAGTCAGGAAAACGCCCTGCGCGCCGGCCACGCCAAACAGGACCAGCGCCGGGATGAGGTACACGAAGGCGGGCAGAACCTGCATCGTGTCGAGAAGTGGGCGGACAAGTGATTCGAATCGATTGCTGAAGGCGGCGAGTATACCAATGGGCACCCCAATCCCGACGGCGATGAGCACGGAAACCCCCACCATGCTCAGCGTGACCATTGCGGAGTCCCAGAACCCAATCAGACCTGTGAACAACGCGGCCAGACCGCTGAACACTCCCAACCATTTGCCGCCAAGCCTGAACCCCAGAAGTGAAACCCCCGCCACGACAAGCGGCCATGGGAGCCAGAGTAAAACGGCGTCGAGTCCGGCAATGCCCGCGTCAAGCACGCTGGAGATAGGATTGAAGAACCAGGCGAAACTGTCGCCGACCCAATCAAAAGCCGTGTCGATGGCCCCTTGGACGGGTAGTTCCCAGCTCTCAGGCCAGTTACCAAAGTCGGTATTTGCGTTGTTCGTTGCCAGCGTGTAGGCGAGGAGATAGGTGGCCGCACCGAGTGCGGCCCACAAGACCCACTTGAATCGGGACTCGCGGATATAGCGAAGCTGCAGAGTCTCCGAGCGGATCACACTGCACCTTCGCCGCTTACCAGGGCGGCCATAGCCTCAGTGCGCGTTATGGTGCCGATGCATCGGCCGTCGTCCAGGACTGCGATGGGGGCGTCATTGTCAAGGACGAGGGAAATGAGCCGTTCAAGACGTGTGTCCGCTTCCGTAACGGGGCAGGAGTCTTGCATCGTGGATGCCACGCTGGTGTGCCCTGCCATGCCATTTCTTGGCACATCATCCATGTGCACGGTTCCAATGAAGCGGCCGTCATTGTCAACCACCACTGCGCATTCGCATTCTTGTGAGGTCATCGTGTGAATCAGGTCGGCCAACGGCTCATCCGCAGTCACGTAAACCGAGGGTTCGGTCATTACGGAACGGGCGGTGAGGACCTTTGAGCGCGGCACGTCTCGCGTGAAGTCCCGCACGTAGTCGTCAATGGGGTTGGAGACCAGTTCTTCTGGTGTGCCCACCTGGACGAACTCTCCATCCTTCATGATGGCCACCCGGTCTCCCACTTTGAGGGCCTCCATGAAATCGTGGGTGATGAAGACCATCGTCTTCTTGACCAGTCGCTGGAGATCGATCAACTGATCCTGCATATCCCGGCGGATGAGGGGATCGAGAGCGCTGAACGGCTCGTCGAAAAGAAGGATCTCAGGGTCTACGGCCAGGGCGCGCGCCAGCCCAATGCGTTGCTGCATCCCCCCGCTTAGCTCATGCGGGTACCGCTGCTCCCATCCTGACAAGCCCACCAGGTCAATCACTTCCTCTGCGCGATTGAGCTGCGTGGCCTTATCGATGCCCTGGACTTGCAGACCATAGACAACGTTTTCAAGGACTCGCTTGTGAGGGAAGTTGCCGAAGTGCTGGAAGACCATGCCCATCTTGTGACGCCGCACGTCCCGCAGCTGCTGCTTGCTCATCGCAAGCAAGTCCTCACCGTCGACGTGGACATGTCCGCGGGTCGGTTCGATGAGTCTGCTCAAACAGCGGACAAGCGTGGACTTGCCGCTGCCGGAAAGGCCCATGATGACGAATGTCTCGCCTTCATGGACATCGAAAGAGACATCTCTAACGGCCACCACAGCCCCGGTCTCTGCCAGGACATCTTCCCTGGACTGGCCGGGCTCAATGGACTCGGCAAGCTCCTCGGCTCCGTCTCCAAAGACCTTCCAGAGGTTTTCGCAGACAAGCCTCGTGTCGACCTCTAGGTCGAGTTCGTCGGCTGCTTGAGCAAGATCGGCAGCATTGTCAGCTGCGGACTGAATATCGATATGGCACACCCCCCACGGTGTTCGTCCGTTCAGGCAGGAGCGGGGTCGACACGCAGAATGGCCTCCGTCGCCACCCGCCGCCCGTATGTGTGCGGCTTAAAGTTCAAGCGCGATGGCACATCTGCATGTGCTGAATCCGGGCCGCCCCCGGTACTGCTTGGGTTTACCCCCCCAATTTGAGATTCGTCGCAGTGTACAGGAAATCGGCGCAATGAGTAAACTCCCGGTTAAAGTCGCACTATTTTACGTCAACACGTAATATCTGTTGCAGCCGCCAACCGCGTGGGCACGCGATACGAGATATCCCCCGACCTGATGCCGTAAGCTGAAGCATGAGCACAAGAATGAAACTGAACAGTGATGGAGTGGAGTTTCCCGCCACTCCGGTCAGCGTCTATGAGGCAATCTATCGCCGGCGGCACGTGAAAGAGTTCACATCCGACGCCGTTCCCCGCGAGACACTGGAGCGCCTCTTCTCCGCGGCTGTCTGGGCGCCCAATCACCGCCTGACTGAGCCAACACGGTTCTTCGCAGTCCAGAAAGACAGCGAGATGAGGTCCAGGATTGCCGATGTTGCGTGGCAATCGGCATATGACGGCGTGAGCAACCCCAACCCTGAACAGAAACAGCGCTCGGCAGATGATCTACGGGACAGGGTAATGACCGCTCCCGCCATGGTGTACGTCTACAGCGTTAAGGGACTGATCGAGGAGATCACCCTCGAAAACTACGCCGCATCCTGCATTGCCGTCCATAACATGGCCCTCGCCGCCGTTGCCGAAGGGCTCAGCCTTGGATGGAGCACGGGACGCCTCACCAAGCTCCCGGGCCTGGCCGACATCCTGGGCGCGAACGAAGACTGGATGATGGTGGGTGTCGTATTCATCGGCAAGGCCGCTGAAGAACCCGCCACGCAGCGCACGCCGCACTCAGAACTGGTCACGTGGCTTGAGTGACCCTTAGACAGGCCCCGTTGACTTTCATTCCCGTGGCTGGCACGGTCTATCTTGAGATTCTTGAACCGGAGTGAATGGGAATGGTCGATAAGTCGACAAGGCCCTCCCGCAGGGCAACAAGGCTTGCGAAAGAGTCCGCCTTGAAACCCGCCGCCAACGGAATCGTCTACCTCTCCGGTGGCAACCCCCAGATCGCCAAGGGCGACGGCGACGGCCCTGTGCAGGCCTACATTGCCGCCATGCCGGAGTGGAAGAGCGATGTTGGCCGACGCCTCGATGAACTCATCGTCCGTGCCGTGCCCAACGTTCGCAAGGCCGTCCGATGGAACTCCCCCTTCTACGGCACGGAGGAGCACGGCTGGTTCGTCAGCTACCACGTCTTTGCCAAGTACATCAAGGTGACGTTCCTGAACGGCGTCTCGCTCGATCCCATGCCTCCCGCCGGCGGCAAGGACCCGGACGCCCGCTGGATTGACCTCTACGAAGGCGACTTTGACGAAGCTCAACTCACCGACTGGTTCCGCCAATCCGCCGCCCTCCCCGCCTGGAAAGGTTTTTAGACCGCTCATCCTGAGCCTGTCGAAAGGCCGCTCACCTGTCATTCCGGCGAAGGCCGGAATCCACCGCATGACGCGCAGCGTCACAGCATACCCCCGTGACACCCCCCGCCAACGTGCCCTACAATCTAATTCCCGTACTGACTCACCCAACCACTGAGAGGATTACCAAAACCATGAACCAAGTGGACTTCTACCGACACAAGCTCGCCTACGAGACGGACTCGGCAGACCTCTTCGAGTCCCTCCAGAACGATGAACCGATCGTCGTAGTAGACGGCCGCGCCCACTTCGCGTATGGAGAGGAGCACATCCCCGGCGCGATAAACCTGCCTCACCGGGAGATCAACGCCGAGTCCACCGCATCCTTGGACAAGTCGAGGACATACGTCTGCTACTGCGACGGTATCGGTTGCAACGCCTCCACCAAGACGGCACTAAAGCTGGCTGAATTGGGGTTCGAGGTACGTGAGCTCATCGGCGGCCTGGTCTGGTGGCGGCGCGACGGCTACGCCACCCACGGCACCGGCGCCACCGCAGACGACCCCAACATCCGCTGCGCCTGCTGACTCCCCCCCTAAACCCTCACCTGCTCCACCTCACCACCCAGCACCACGTCTAGCACCTCCAGGATGGCCAGGGTCGGCACGCGGTCCCCGATGTCCAGGCCGACGTATCCCCACACCACCCCGCCGTCCGGGAGGATGACGAACGTCGCAGGAGCGGCCACGCCGTCCCCCAGCAGGTTGAATACGCCGTAGCTCGTCGACACGTCCTCGTTCGTGTCCGCTAAAACGGGGAATTCCGCCCCGGCCAGCACCTCCATCCGCTCCGCATCGACCAGTAAGTCAGTGCTGATCGCCGCCAGACCGACGTTTCGGCTCTCAAACTCAACGTAGAAGCTCTGCAACTCGACCAGTTGCTGCTGGCAGATGCCTCAACCGTAACTACGGTAGAAGACAATCACGAGCGCCTCTCGCCCCGCGAGCAGATCATCCAGTGTGTACCGCTCGCCCGTCCCCGTTGGCAGTGAGAAATCCGGTGCTTGCGGCGCCTCAGGCTCAGGAGTCTCCGTTGGAACCGCGGTGGCCGTGGGCAAAGGCGTGTCCGTGGCAGACGGCGTTGGGGTGAACGAGGGTTCAGGAGTGGGAGCGGCTGTTGGCGTTTCCCCTGAGCAGCCGGCGATGATGACGGCAATTGTCGCTAAAATGGCAACAAATAGCGTTGGCGGATGTCCCGGAAAAAATTTCCTCACACGTCAATTGTACGGACTGCTCGTTCCCGGGGTGGTAAATCGCGGGCGTGCACTGCCCCCAAAAACCGTAGAGGCGCGTTCCACAACGCGCCCCTTGCGAACCGGTGTCAAATGAGTGGCTTACGCCGCAGCCTTCTCCGCCGCCAGCGCCTCTTTAGCTGCCTCCGCGATGCGGGCAAAGGCCTGCGGGTCGCGAACGGCCAGATCGGCCAGCATCTTGCGGTCGACGGCCACGTTCGCCAGCTTGAGGCCGTGGATCAGGTTCCCGTACGTAATGTCGTTCTGCCGGGCCGCGGCGTTGATCCGCGTAATCCACAGTCGCCGAAAGTCGCCCTTGCGCTCACGCCTGTGCTCGTAGGCGTACTGCCAGGAGTGCAGCAGGGACTCTTGCGCCCGGCGAAACAGCTTGTGCCGGGAGCCCCATTGCCCCTTCATCAGGTTGATGACTTCCTTGTGGCGGCGGCGCGTTCGCGGCCCGCCCTTGATTCGGGTCATGTCAGTGATCCTCTCTACAGATACTGAAAACGAGAATGCGGCCTATGGGCCGTACGGCAGCAGCCGCTGCACGCGACGCCGATCCGCCGGACTCAGCGGCATCTCGTCGCCATACAGGCGCTTGACGTCCTTCGGCTTGCGGCGACGCAGGTGACTCTGATGCCCCTTGCGCTTTGTCAGCTTGCCGGAGCCGGTCATGCCGATCCGTTTCTGAGTGCCCTTGTGCGTCTTGAGCTTGTACTTTGCCATGGTGATTCCTGTCCCCGCGCCTCTAACCGGTCTAATTCGTCTGTTAGTCGGGTGATCCCGCAGCCGCAGCCGCCTCCTCGACCTTTTCCTCGGCCGCCGGAGTCTCAGTTGTCTGCTTTGGCGATGCGGCGTTCTTGCGCTTCAGAGGGGCCAGGATCATGCTCATGCCCCGTCCCTCCAATTGCGGCGCCGTGTCGATGCCCGCTATGTCCTCCACTTGCTCTGATACCTTCTTGAGCAGATTGATCGCCAACTCGGGGTGCGTCGCCTCCCGGCCTCTGAAGATGACCGAGACCTTGACCTTGTCCCCACCCTCAATCAGCTTGCGTACCGTCCTCGTCTTGAAGTCGATATCATGCTGACCGATCTTGGGGCGGAGCCGCACCTCGCCGAGTTCCTGCGTGTGCTGTCCCTTGCGGAGCTCCCGCTCCTTCTTGGACTGCTCGTAGCGATACCGACCGTAATCGAGGATACGGCACACAGGGGGCTGGGCGCCCGGGGCAACCTCAACCAGGTCAAGGCCCCGATCCTGCGCCAGCTGAATGGCGTCTGCCGTTTGCATCACTCCAACTCGCTCACCGTCGTCGGCCACCACAAGGACTTCCGGCACGGTTATGCGTTGGTTGACGCGGTAATCTCTCGGTATGTCTACTCCCTCGCTGTGTAGCTATCAGCCGTATTGCTCAAGCACGTACTCTACAATCCGCCTATTTACCCCGTCAAGAATGACTAAACCGCCAATCCCTCCATCCCTTCCGTTCGCCCTGAGCCTGTCGAAGGGCCGCGCCCTACCTCAGCACCCCGCTCTCCGTGCCCTCCTTAATCTCCTCCTCGGACAGCCCAAGTACTGAACTGTACACATACTCATTATCCTCGCCGATCCATGGCGCGCGGTTGGCCGCGGTTGCCTTGGACAGCGAGGGAATCGCCGGCAGCCCGTGGTGCGAGAGCGTTCCCCATGTCGAGTGCGTCGATTGCACGATGTGTCCACGTTCTCGCAAATGCGGATCGTGGTACAGGTCCTCGCTGTTCATCGCCACGCCCGCCGGCACCCCGACCTTCTGCAGCATGTTAAGAAGCTGGTGCGAGGTGAACGCCTGCGCCCACTCACTTATCTCATGGTCGATTTCGTCCCGATTCGCCCGACGGCCCGCTGCATCTGCGAATCGGGGATCGTCCGCCCAGTGCGGCGCTCCCATCGCCTGTGCCAGCGCGCGCCATTGCTCGTCCGTCTCGCACGCGATGACGATCCACGTGTCCGGGTACAGGCACGCATACGCCCCGTACGGCGCGTAGTGGGCATTTATCGGCTCGTTATAGCCGACGCTGCCCCAGATGTTCCCGTTAATCGTGTAGTCCAGGATGGCCGGACCCATCATCGAGCCCTGGCCGTCCACCTGCGCGATTTCGATGAACTGCCCGCGGCCCGTCACGTCGCGGTACTCCAGCGCAGCGGCGGTGGAGAGCGCCACAAATGCGGCGCCCACGTAGTCCGGTATCACGCCCTTCGCATGGTTCTGCATCGGCGAGTCCGGGTGCCCCCACAGCAAGGACAGTCCCGTCACCGCCTGCAGGTTGTTCCCGTACGTCACCCAGTTGTTCAGTGGCCCCTCGGAACCCATCCCCGGCATACCGATCTGGATGACCCCCGGGTTGATCTTCGTCAGGTCGTCGTAGCCAAGACCGAGCCGCTTCATGACCGTCGCGCTGAAGTTATCGACGACAACATCGCTGTCCTTGACCAGTTGGCGGAAAAGGTCCTTGCCGCCATCGGAACGCAAATCGAGGGTGCAGCTCAGCTTATTGCGGTTCATATCGGGGAACAGCGGGCGCGTCGGCTCACGGTTGGCCTCAAGGCTTTCGGACTCCACCTTGATGACCTCCGCGCCATAGAAGCCGAGGAACATCGTCCCGATCGGTCCCGCGAATGCCCGCGTGATGTCTGCCACGCGAATGCCGTCCAACAGCGCGTCGTCGGGCGCTTTGCCGTTCGTCGGCGCAGGGTACGTGTCACGCCGCGGCGCAACCGAATCAATCTCGGCCAGCACCTCATCGCGATGCTGGTCCAGCAGCGGGGCAGGGCGCGTCTGGTTCCACGGCGTGGCTGACATGATGAACGGCTGTCCCGGCGTTTCATACTCGCCCACGACAGGATGCGTCACCTTCTGGAACCAGCCCCGCGACCGCATATGGTCGTCCGTTACAAAATCCTCGAACGTGTTGACGGGACAGCAGGCCAGCCCCAGCCGCTGCGCTTCCTCCACGAACTCATCGCGGTCGAACTGCTCAACGAACGACTGTATGAGGATCTGCGCCAGGTCCTCATTGTCCGTCCGGTACTGGGACGAGTCCCAGTCATCGCCGGACAGCACCGCGTCCTCCATCCACTGTCGGGACAGAACGCGCCAATGCCCGGTCATGAAGATCGCGATCTGGACGTACTTGTCATCCTTCGTCCGATAGATATTCGCGGGGCCGCCGCGCGGCCCCTGGCGCAACACGATCTCGCTCCGCTGGCTGTAGCGCGCAATCGTCCCGACCGTCGCGAACGTCAGCGCCTCTTGCAATGAGAGGTCGATGCGCTGGCCGAGCCCTGTCGCCCGCCGATGCCGTACGGCGTTGATCGCCAGGTACGCGCCATGAACTGCCGCAAGCTGCGCCCCGATCTGGCACGGCAGCACGACGGGCGCGCGCTCGTCGTCGCCCTGGCTCATCATCACGCCGGACATGGCCGAAATCACCGCCTCATTCGCTGTGAACGCGCTGTGCGGTCCCGTCTGCCCGAACGGCGTGAGCGAAACCGTCACAAGGCCGGAGTTCAACTCCTCAAGACGCGCATCATCAATACCAAGTGAGGCCAACTGCCCCGGGGGAGTGCATTCGACAAAGATATCCGCCCGCTCGATGAGCTTCTCAAGGGTCTCCCGGCCGCCGGAGTCCTCAACGTCAAGAACGATGCTGCGACGATTCAGATTGGCGTTGAGAAAAGGAATGCTGCGCTCGACATCCGCGATGTCGCCCGCGAACGGCGCGTGCATCCGATTCGGATCGCCCCCCGGCGGCTCCACCTTGATAACGTCCGCGCCGAGCCCGGCAAGGTACCCCGCGCAATACGCCGCGGGAATCTCCCCAATCTCAACAACCCGCAAATGCCCAAGCGCCGTATCCGCCCCACCATTAGTCATAGCCACACTCCCCACCGATTAGGCGCATTCGTCATTCTCGTGCTTGACACGGGAATCCAGAACACCCTCCCCCAATCTGCGAGTACGATAGGCGTCACACGTTGGCGGGTCAAGGATGAGACACCCCCCATTCACCCTGAGCCTGTCGAAGGGCCCCATTGCCCAACCATTCCCCCGTCGTTATAGTCCAAAGGGTAGACACCAAACGAACCGTCTACCCTGAGGTACCCAATGAGCCTGAACATCAAGAACGAAGAGACCTGCCGACTCGCCGAAGAACTCGCCACGCTGACCAAGGAGAACAAGACGCAGGCAATCACCATCGCCCTGCGTGAGCGCCTCAAGCGGGAACGGGAGCGGCTTACGGAATTTGACCGATCCCTGGAAGGTTGGCTTCGCTGGAAAGAGGAACGACGCAAGAAGACTGCCGACATGCACCGCCGGCTTGCGCCGCATCTGCGCCCCACCTCATCCTCACAGGAGCTTCTCGACTCTCTCTATGGCGAGCACGGCGAACCGAAGTGATCGTCGATTCATCTGCAGTCTGCGCCATCCTGCTGAGAGAGACTGATGGCCCCTATTTTGAAGAAGCGCTATTCCGTGTGGACGGTCTCCGTATGTCTGCGTTCAATGTTCTTGAATCCGCCATCGTGTTGGAAAGTCGGCTGGGCCCGGCAGGCGGCACAGAATTCGATGCATTCCTTCAGCGCGAATCCATCGAAATCGTCCCGGTGACGCCTGAACAGGTCACCGTTGCCCGCCGCGCTTGGCGAGAATTCGGCAAAGGCAACCACCCCGCCGCCCTCAACCTCGGCGACTGCCTCGCCTACGCCCTCTCCCAAATGACCCGCGAACCCCTCCTCTACAAAGGCGCAGACTTCGAGCAGACGGACGTACGCCCCGCCTAACCGCTCACCCTGAGCTTGTCGAAGGGCTCCGCCCGTCATTCCCACGAAAGCGGGAATCCAGAACTCCCTTCCCCGGTGGGGGGGGAGAGTCAGGGTGAGGGGTAAGCGCCCCACCCATGTCATTCCGAGCGCAGCCGAGGAATCTAAATTGTCCACCAGCAAATCAACTGCAGGAGCGGCTCATTTGTAACTCCAATAATTCCAACGAGCTTTACTCTTCGCCGCTACAGAGCTTGATTGCCTCCCTATGGATTGCTTCGGCGCGAGCGTGTATGAATGATTCATAGTCGGATTTGATCTTCGCACCCCGTGCCTCTTCATCAGCTATTTCTGAATACCCCCCAACGCTTAGACTGTCGAACGGTATGATGTGTGTTTCTAATCGGCTACGAATTTGATCCTCACCAAGAGGTGCACGTTCGGCACGCTCCCGCAGATAGGCCAACGGCTCTTTGGCGGAAATTCTCCGGTTGGTGTTCCATGTGATTAGGGCACAATTCAGAGCGAGACTGATATCGCCCTCATCGATCAAACCCACATTGTCAAGTAGGGCTTCCGGGAATAGATGATGGTATTCCCTTCTAGCAAGCGAATCAGGAGTGGCTGGCGAGTCATCGGCAAAATCTCTGCCTCCAGCTCGTATAGAGACAGCCAGTATCGCCCGAGCCAAGGTACTGCGGAGTCGTGGCCATGGAGCCCGTTCCAGTTCCTCAATCTCGGCAATCGGGAATCTGTCGTTGTCCAGTATCGGAATCAAGGCATCAGATTCTCCATCTACAAGCCTGGCCTTTAGACCACGATGATCTTGGAGTGCAGCAGTAGCGGCCGCGCGGTCGTATCTGTCTGTAAAGAAGGAGCGCCACAAGTATTGACGCAATAGCAAACGCGCTTCGCCGTGAGCATCTAGGGATTGTGGCATCTGACTCCAGATTGAGGCGATTATCGGCACCACAGCTACCGTAGGCAGACGATCACGGTCGTAAATGTGTTCCTCACTCAGAAACCTGATCGCGCCCCCGACACCTCTTTCAATCGATTCCCATTCTCTGGAAAGCCGCCGCATGTCCAACTGTAAAAAGGAGGCTTCCGTGGGGGGCCGGTTTTCTCTGAGAGCAGCAACTCGGAGAACAAGATCCGAGATATTGACATATCGCTCGGCCTCTGGAACGGCTGAACGCAGAGACCCTTCAAGTTCGTGTAGGGATTGTCCTGTTGCCGCCTCCATTTGGGCTACGACAATATCAAATGCAGATAGGCGGACAGAAGTTGTATTCATCTTGATGAACACATCAATTGCTTCTCCAGGAGGCGTGCCCACTGGCAATTCTAGGTAGGGTAGATTCGCCTCCCTAAGGGCGTTTCGGTGTATTGCCAATTCTCGTTCTAGGGAGCGACTTTCTTCGACAGAACCCGTAGCTAGGTCGCACCAAGTGCCAATTTCGGTAGAATCAACTGCCGGACTAAGAATACGTATTGGTACTAGTCCTCGTCTCCGCTGTTCCTGAGGCTGATCGGCCCACAGAGGGTACCTCTGGCCCCCTCTGTGCCACCTGCCATAACTTCTAACTAACGATGGATCGTCCGCATCAGGACGTAGCACAGCGAAATAGGTTCGATTCGCGTAACCGTCGTTGAGTGCCTTCCATATCGCTGTCAATCGTTGTTGGCCGTCCAGCAGGTTCTCAGTTGTGCGTTCTGTTTGGGGAGGAGCCCCCGCTATAGTGCGGCTTATAAACGGCTGTTTATCTCCTATAGCAAGTACCAGGGCGGCACCGATTGGCCGACCACGCAGGATGGTGTCTAGGAGTGTTTCGACATCGCCATGTCCCCAACTTTCCAGCCTTTGAAACCTTGGGAGCGTTAGTTGTCCAGTTCGAACGCGCCCTAGCCAGTCGGGAAGTCGCCGATTTCTAGCTTCCATTGACATTGTCTGACCCCCTCCCCGCCATCTCCTCCAGCACCCGCTCCATGAACTCCCCAACGGGCATCGCGCCCAGATTCTCGCTGTTCTCACGGCGACGCACAGCCACCGCACCCGACTCCGCCTCGCGGTCGCCAACGACCAGCATGTAGGGCACGTGCCTGGTCTGCGCCTCACGGATCTTCGCGTTCATACGCTCATTGCGGTCATCAATCTCAACGCGCAGCCCGACGGCGTGCAGCTGCTCCTGCACCTGCTGCGCGTAAGGGATATGCCGGTCTGCAATAGGGATAAGCGTCGCCTGCACCGGCGCGAGCCACACCGGGAACGCCCCCGCGTTGTGCTCCAACAGCACACCCAAAAACCGCTCCAGCGAGCCGAGGATCGCGCGATGGATCAGCACTGGCCGCTCGCGCGTGTTGTCCTCCGTCACGTATTCAAGGTCGAACCGCTCCGGCAGATTGAAGTCCAGCTGGAACGTGCTCAACTGCCACTCCCGCCGCAGCGCGTCCTGCGAGAACAGGTCGATTTTCGGCCCGTAGAACGCGCCCTCATTGGGTATCTCCTCAAAGTCGACGTCGGCAAGCGTTAGCGCCTCGCGAAGCGCCTGCTCAGCCTGATCCCAGACCTCATCGCTCCCCACGCGTTTCTCCGGTCGCAGCGACAGCGTATAACGCGGCTCGTTCAGACCGAATGCCTGGTACACGTCCCGCATCATGCGGATCAGCGACGAGAATTCGTCCTGTATTTGGTCGAGTCGGCAGAAGATGTGGGCGTCGTCCTGCGAGAAGCTCCGTACGCGCGTCAACCCGTGTGTGACGCCGGAGCGTTCATTGCGATGCAGCCGCCCAAAGTCCGCCATACGCAACGGCAGCGCGCGGTATGAGTGCAGCTGGGATTGGTACACGATGCAGTGGCCGGGGCAGTTCATCGGCTTGACCCCGTACTCGATCTCATCCGACTGCGTCAGGTACATATTCTCCAGGTAGTTGTCGTAATGCCCCGACTGTTTCCAGAGGTCCGTCAAGAATATCTGCGGCGTGATGACCTCTTGGTAGCCGTACTTGTCGTACAACTCCCGGATGAAATCGACCATCAGGTTGTAGACCGTCGCGCCCTTTGGCAGGAAGAACGGGCTGGCTGGCGCGATCGGGTCGAAGAAGAACAGGTCAAGCTCGCGCCCTAGCCGGCGGTGGTCCCGCCGCTCCGCCTCCGCCAACCGCTCCAGGTGCGCGTCAAGCTCCTCTTGTGTTTCGAACAGCGCCCCGTAGATGCGCTGCAGCTGCGGATTGCTCTCATCGCCGCGCCAATACGCTCCGGCCACCCGCGTCAGCGTGAACGCCCCCGTCTTGTCCGTCGACTCCGCGTGCGGCCCCTGGCACAGATCCGTGAACTCGCGATGACTGTAGATGGAAACCGTGTCGTCCGTCAGGCTCTCGATGATCTCCACCTTGAAAGGCTGATCCGCGAACCGCGCAAGTCCCTCGTCGCGCGGCATCTCACTCGCGACGAACGGCGCAGCAGACTTGGCGCTCTCCCGCATCCGCGCCTCGATCTCCGGCAGATCGTCCGTGGATAGCGTGCGCGGCAGCAGGAAGTCGTAGTAGAAACCGTCCTCGATGGGCGGCCCGATGCCCAGCTTCGCCTCGGGGAACATGGACAGCACGGCCTCCGCCATCATGTGCGCCGCGGAATGCCGCATCCGGATGAGCGTGTCGTTCTCGCCTGCGTAGCGCTCCTCAAGCGCGCTTCCGTCCGCGAGTGATTCTGCTTCGTGTTCCTGGTGTGACATGCGACTTCATATCTCCTTGAGCTACTCCTATCTATAATGACGGTTGACGCGCCAAGCGTGAAAGAGGCGATTCGAGAAAGGCAGGGCCGAGATGGACAAGTTAGGCTCTATGACAACGGACTGGTCACAGTGCCCGCAGGTGGAGCGGGTTCAAGGCAGGTACAGTGGTGCGTTGACGTTCCGCAACTCGCGAATGCCTGTGGAAAGCCTTATTTCAAACCTCGCTAGCGGGGCCACCGTGGAGCAATGGGCAGAGTGGTACGGGGGTGATCTTGACATGGCCCGCGCCATTCTGGAGTTCCTTGCGGAAGATATGAGCCAGGCATGACAACTGATCAGACAACCTACTCCCGCCAACGCCAACTCCTTGCGGAGCTGTCCAACGCCTTCGGGCCGACGGGCTACGAGGCCCCCGTCCGCGCCATCATGCGCCGCGAACTTGAGCCATTGACCGACGCGCTCGAAACCGACGGCATCGGTTCCCTCATCGCGCGCATCGGTGACGAAGCCGATGATGTGCCGCGCGTCATGCTCGCCGCCCACATGGATGAAGTCGGCCTCATGGTGCGCCAGATCACTGCGGAGGGTTTCCTCACCATCCAGACCCTCGGCGGCTGGCTGGATCAGGCCTTAATAAACCAGCGGTGGGTCGTCATGACCCGCAACGGCCCCATCCCCGGCCTCACCGGCATCAAGACTCCCCATGTTATGCAGCCGGACGCCCGAAACCAGGTCTTCAAGAAAGAAAGCATATTCATTGACGTGGGCGCCAGGGACAAGGAGGACGCCGAGCAGCGTCTCGCCATCCGCCCCGGCGACCCCGTCGCGCCCGACAGCCGCTTCCAGGAGATGGCCGGCGGCGAGCTCTACATCGGCAAGGCGTGGGACGACAGGGCAGGGGTAGCCGGACTCATTGAGATTGCACGCGCCCTGCGTGAATCCACAGAGCCACTCCCCGCCACCGTCTACCTCGTCGCCACCGTCCAGGAAGAAGTCGGCCTGCGCGGCGCGCACACAAGCAGCTTTCACGTCATGCCGGACATCGGCATCAACCTTGAATCCGGCGTCGCGGGCGACTACCCCGGCATCACCAAAGACGAGGCACAGGAAGAACTTGGCAAAGGCCCGACGGTCTTCCTCCATGACAGCTCCATGATCCCCAACCTCCGTCTCCGCGATTTCTTTGTCGATGCAGCCGCCGAACTCGAGATACCGCTGCAATTCAACGTCCTCAGTGGCTACGGACAGGACGGCGCGGAGATGCAGAAAGCCGGGTCCGGCGCCCCCTCCATCAACATCGCCGTCCCCACCCGATACCTTCACAGCCACAACAGCGTCATCCACCGCGACGATTTCTCCAACGCCGTCCGCCTGGTCACAGAAGTCGTCCGCCGCCTCACCCCCGAAACCGTCTCAGCCCTAACCACCTTCGACTAGCCCCCCCCCGCTCACCCTGAGCCTGTCGAAGGGCACCCTCCGTCATTCCCGCCCCTCTCCCGTCATTCCCGCGCAGGCGGGAATCTGAATCGTATTGTGCAGCCCAACCCCGTAACGCCATTCCTGTCATTCTGAGCGCAGCCGAGGAATCTAAAGACTCCGGTTCGCCAGGCAACTCTTGTTATTCGAGGGTTGCGCGTCCGCACGGACTCTCTACACTGGTGCCCATGAGAGCCTTGCCCAACCTCTTCGACGTGATGGCCATATACGCCCTGTATCAGGGCAGGTGACGGATACGATGTGGATAAGAAGAGTTGCTTTGCTGGGCGCAACCCTGCTGGCGTTGTCCTTCTTCTCGCTTCTCGCAGCCTGTGATGACGGAGATATATCCACACCTACTGTGATACCTACCCCGGAACCAACCCTGCCTTATAACCTTGAGGCCGAAAGGTCGCAGCTTGCCCACTCCAAGCACGCTTGGGAGCGCGACGGCCCGTACGACTATACCTTTGAGGCTGAGGCTTCGTGCAATTGTCCAGCACCAAGAACGCCCTTCAGGATAACGGTCAGAGTGGGAGCCATTGAGTCAATGACGAATCTCAACACCGGCGAAGTGGTAACCGATGTACCCTGGCCCTTTCAGACTATCCACGAATTGTTTGATGAAATTGGATACTATTTGCATCGTGATCCGCCAGCCGCGTATATTTCCGTAGCATACCATCCTCGGTTGCGTTATCCCGTGTACATTGGTGTAGACCGCTCAGCGGACATGATTGATGATGAATATCGTTTGGTAATTACCTCGTTCAAGCCATTAGACCGTTCTTAGGCCACAACGGCGCCGATACCGTGATTGATCTGCTTCCCGTGGCCCCAACGGTGGTAGGGACACCCCGCAGGCAAGGCAGGCAAGCGCGTCGCGGGCGCAGCCTTTATGATGAAACCAAACTTGGCTACTGGAGTTTGACAGTGCCTCTTATTCCCAAAGTGATGAGCACCCAGCACCCGGACAACGCTGCGGCGCCCGCCTATGCCGTTGACGGAGTCATCAAGGGCGACGGCGAAATCATCGAAGCCGTCGACGCCTTCGGACTCGGCTGCGATGAGCAGATGTGGGACTCGGAAGGCAAGGACACTGATACCCACGTCGTCCAGAAACTGCTGAGCAACTACTCCGACTTCTTCCGCGAGGAGCGCCGGTTGGGACGCGACACCGTCATCACCCTGCGCGTCCCCAACCCCGCCATCGAGGTTGAGATGCGGAAACTGATGGTGGAGGCGCTGCAGAGCATCCCCACCGCCTTCGACGTGGCCCGTGAGTTCTATGGCGGTGACCCGGAGCCGCCCATACAGGAGATCATTCTTCCCTTCACCTCGTCCGCCAACGAACTCTCTCGCATTGTGGCGTACTACGAGAACTTCATCGTCGGACAGGAATCACGCGCTCTCCTGGATGACGTATCCGTTCGTGATTGGATAGGCGAATTCCTCCCGAAGCGCATTCGCGTTATCCCGCTCGTGGAGGAGCGCGATCAGATGCTCCACGTCGATGACATCGTCCGGGAGTACCTGCAGGAGCGGGAGGAACCCTACCAGCGTGTCTTCCTGGCCCGCAGCGACCCTGCCCTGAACTACGGTATGGTCGGCGCGGAAATCCTGCTCAAGGCCGCTCTCTACCGCGTTGACCGGCTCGCGCAGGAGACCGGCATTCCGATGTACCCAATCATTGGCGCCGGCTCCGTGCCGTTCCGTGGACACTTGAAACCCACCAACACGGCGCGGGCCTTCCGTGAATACCCCAGCGTCCACACGCTCACCGTGCAGTCTGCATTCAAATTTGACTACCCCCGGGATGACGTGACGTCGGGCATCGCCGAAATCCAGGCCCACGAGCAAACGCCCGCGCACCCTATTGATGAAGAACGCGCCATCGCCATCCTCGATAAGGCCGCTGCGGAATACCAAAGGCAGGTGAGGAACCTTGCCCCCACAATCGCCGCAGTCTCCGCCCTCTCACCGCGGAGGCGAGAGCGCAAACTGCACGTGGGACTATTCGGCTACGGCCGCTCGCTCTCCGGCTCAGACGACGTGACGCTGCCCCGCGCTATCGCCTTTACCACCGCCCTCTATTCGATAGGCGTTCCGCCGGAATTGCTCGGACTCGCCGCCCTTGACCAGGACGATTTCGCCTACCTGCGAGAGATATACCCGAGCTTTACGGAAGACCTCGCCACGGCGCTCCGCTACGCGAACGAGACACGCGTCAACCAACTGCTCGGCGACAACTATCGACGACTGCTGGTGCGCTTCACGGAAGAGATCGACCGCATTCACGAGGGACTCACCACGGCGGTCTGGGCGAGCCTTGAGCAAGGCGCCACAGGGCGCGTGTCGCAATACATCGCGGAAGCGGGAGAACTCCGGCACTTCCTGGGCTGAACCCGAACCGCAACCCAACCCGTATTGACAGGAAGGGGAATCGGGCGCATAGTTGAATCCGTTATCGGGGTCGGTATCGGCATGTGACCGCCCCGGTTGGTTGGAGACAATTCCCTATGACAAGAGACGTGGCAGCGCGTTTTGCATTGCATATGGATGCGCGCGAGCGCGTCGAGTGATCGTTGGGGAATGAAGCAGGCGTGAATCGCCCCCCGAGATTTTCCGGCGGGGCAGGCCATTTGAGGTTGCATGGCAAAGTACGTCTTTGTGACCGGCGGCGTCGTTAGTTCCATCGGGAAGGGCATCACCGCCGCCGCCATCGGTCGGCTCTTCACAAGCCGCGGCATCAGGGTCGCAGTTCAGAAGCTCGATCCGTATCTGAACGTCGACCCCGGCACCATGTCCCCCTATCAGCACGGCGAGGTCTTCGTCACGCGTGACGGCGCAGAGACTGATCTTGACCTCGGCCACTATGAGAGATTCGTCGATACGGAAATGACACGCTCATCCAGCGTCACCGCCGGCCAGGTCTACTCCTCCGTCCTCTCCCGGGAGCGGCGCGGCGACTTTCTCGGCGGCACCATCCAGGTCGTTCCGCACGTCACCAACTCCATCAAGAACCGCATGCGACAGATCGCGGACGAGACCAAGGCGGAGGTCATCATCATCGAAGTCGGCGGCACCGTTGGCGACATTGAGGGCCAGCCGTTCCTTGAGGCCATCCGCCAGGTTCGCAACGAGGTGGGACGCGCCGATGCCATCTTCGTCCACGTCACCTATCTCCCTTATCTCCACGCCACCGGAGAACTCAAGACCAAGCCCACGCAGCACTCCGTTCGTGAGCTTGGCCGCAGCGCCGGCATCGCACCTGACGTCATCATCGCCCGCAGCGAGGTTGAGGCCGATCAGGACACAATCGAGAAGATCGCCCTGTTCTGCGACGTTGAGCCGCAGGCGGTGATTCCCCTCTCCACCGTGGACACCATCTATCGCGTCCCCCTCCTCCTTGAAGAGCGCGGCCTCGGCGGCTACCTCCTTAATAGGATGCAGCTCGCGGAGTATGCCGAGAAAGAGCCGCAGCTCGATGACTGGCGTGGTCTCGTGCATCGCTTTGAAGAGCCCAAGCCCCCCCTCACCGTCGCCATCGTCGGCAAGTACGTCGAACTGCGTGACGCCTACCTTTCTGTTAAAGAGGCCCTCACACACTCCGGCCTTGAGATCGGCGTCGACATAGACATCGACTGGATCTCCGCCGAGGGGCTGGAGGAGGACGGCTGGGAGGCGCAGCTGGAACGCGCGCACGGCATCGTCGTCCCCGGCGGCTTTGGCGAGCGCGGCATCGAGGGCATGATTCGCGCCGCCTCCTACGCCCGTGAACAGCGCGTCCCGTATCTTGGCCTCTGTCTCGGCATGCAGATCATGGTCATTGAATTCGCGCGAAACGTCGCCGGCCTCGCTGGCGCAAACTCCACCGAGTTTGACGTCGCAACCCGCCACCCCGTCATCCACATCATGGAAGACCAGGAGCGCGTACGCGCCAAGGGCGGCACCATGCGTCTCGGCTCATATCTCTGCCACCTCACCCCCGGCACCAACGCCGCACGCGCATACGGCAACCCCGAGACCATCGTTGAGCGCCACCGCCACCGCTTTGAATTCAACAACGCCTACCGCTCCTCCTTTAATGAGGCCGGCCTCATCGTCAGTGGCGCATATCGTGAGCTCGATCTCGTTGAGATCTCTGAGATCCGCGACCATCCCTTCATGCTTGGCACGCAATTCCACCCCGAGTTCAGGTCGCGCCCCACCAACGCCCACCCCCTCTTCCGTGAGTTCGTCTCCGTCGCCGCCAGCATCCTCCGTGAGGGCGAACAACCGCCGCTCATCGTCGCCCAGGACGGACTCGCGCATCCCGCCCAACGATTTGACCCCACCCCCAACACCGCAGCCTCCCGTACATCCGCCTGACAAACAAACAGTCCTTTCCTTAAATAGAGAAAAAGCAAACACACACAGACAAACGCACGGGCATCCTCTCATCGCCCGCAGCAAAGGAGACATCGTGGACACCACAGACACCCCCAACACCGACGAGCCGCAGCGCCCCGTCACCCGGCGCGGCATCGCCCGCCCCCCTCGCACCCGACGCACAACGGCATCCGCTGCAACCGAAACCCCTCCTGAGGAAACTACTGCCGAGGAGGCCGTGGCCGACAACGGCGCAGCCCTCGTCGAAACCCCCACCGAAAACGGCGCATCCGCCCCCACTGAGGAATCCCCTTATTCCGGCGAAAGCCGGAATCCATCGGGTACCCCCTCCATCACCGCCGGCCTACCACCCGCCACCAACACCACCACTGAAATCATCGATGACATCGAAGACGAAGCGCCGGTCGGCCCACCCCGCCGCGCCCCTCGCCAACGCCCCGCCAACGGTGCAGGGCGGCAGCGGCGCGAACGCCCGGACCGCGGCGACCGCCCACAGCGCCCCCGCCCGCCCGCCAACGCTGCCGCTGACGGCGCCGATTCTGACTCCCAACCGCGTGAACCCCGCGTCGTTGATCTGCCGGAGCCCCTTCACCACGTCACCATCCCACAGCTTGAGGCCCTTGATCGTGACGAGGCCGCCCGCCTTGCGGAGTTCCTCAACATGCCCCCCGGCGCAGCCCTCCGCCGTGACGAGATGGTCCATCGCGCCATCCAGCAGCTCGGTGAGCGCGGCGGCACAATCTCCGCCAGCGGCATCCTTGAGATCACCAACGACGGCTACGGTTTCATCCGCCACCGCACACTCCGCCACAACATCAACGATGTGTACGTCGCCCAGTCGCAGATCCGCCGCTTCAGCCTCCGCACCGGCGATTGGGTCACCGGCCTCGTCCGCTCTCCCAAGAGCGGCGAGAAATACTACGGCCTCCTCCGCGTTGACACCGTCACCGGCCAGGAACCCGAGATCTCCCGCCGCCGCCCCGTCTTTGACCAGCTCACCGCCCTCTTCCCCGATCGACTCTACGATCTTGAGACGAATCAGAAGGCCGTCGCCGCCCGCCTCCTCAATCTCATCGCCCCCATCGGCTTTGGGCAGCGCGCGTTGATCGTCTCCCCCCCCAAGGCCGGCAAGACCATCCTCCTCCACCAGATCGCGGACGCCATCGCCTCCCAATACCCCTCAACACACATCATGGCCGCTCTCATCGGCGAGCGGCCCGAGGAGGTCACCGATTGGGAGCGCACCGTTAAAGGAGCGGAGGTCATGGCATCCACCTTTGACGAGCCCGTTGAAGAGCACACCCGCGTCGCGGAGCTCGTTCTCGCGCGCGCCAAGCGGCTCGTCGAGGCCGGGCAGGATGTCGTCATCCTTCTCGATTCCATCACCCGCCTCGCCCGCGCCTACAACATCGCCGCCCCATCCAGCGGACGCACCCTCTCCGGCGGCATGGACCCCGTCGCGCTGTATCCCCCCAAGCACTTCTTCGGCGCAGCCCGCAACACCGAGGAATCCGGCACCCTCACCATCGTCGCCACTTGCCTGGTTGACACCGGATCGCGGCTTGATGATGTCATCTACGAAGAGTTCAAGGGCACCGGCAACATGGAAGTCCACCTGGACCGCAAACTCGCCGAGCGCCGCATCTACCCCGCCATAGACGTCCTCAAGTCCGGCACCCGCCGTGACGAGCGGCTCTACGACAACAAGACCTACCGCGGCATCGTCACGCTCAGGCGCATGATGGCCATGCTCTCCAACTCCAACCTGGACGCATCCGACGCCACAGAGCGCATCCTCGATCGCATCAGCAAAACCAAGACCAACGCCGAATTCATAGCCACCCTCTCCCGCGAAATCTAACCCCCACACGTGGCCAGGAAATACAGAGACGCCATTCGCCTCATCCAGCAGGACGGCTGGTATTATTCGTACAGCACCGGCGGGCATGACCACTACCGCCATGCCGTCAAACGCGGCAAGGTGACCGTTGACGGACGTCCCGGCGAAGACATCCGCCGAAAGCGTTGGGCATATATCATGAGGCAGGCAGGACTCAGGGAGCGATACTCATGAAACTCACATACGCCATCATCATGGTCGAGGGATCCAACAACTGGGACGGCTACACCCCGGACATTCTCAACATGTTCACCGCCGGTGACGACATCGAAGATATGCGCAATCGGCTTCGCAACGGCATCAAGGCCTACGTCGAAGACTGCGCTGAGCGCGATGAACCCATCCCATGGCCCACGATAACCACCGTCGAAGAGGCCCTCGAATATGAGGCCAAAACCGACGCCGAATACGCCGCCGAATACCCCGATGACCCCACCGACGAAGAAGAGGGCTGGTCTCCCCCCATCGCAGAAATGATCGAAATCGAAGTCAACCTCCCCCAAACCGCCACCCCGTAACCCCCCCCCTGGTAAACTGGACACCACCGCGAAACGTCCCCAACAGGAGGACCCATGGCAAGCCAGGCAATCACCGAATCCCACCTCGATGTACGACTCGATGGCCTCCGCCAAGAGATGAACGCCATGAAGTACGAAGTCAAGACGGACATCGCCCACGCCGAGACCCGCATAACCAAATGGATCATCGGCACCATGCTTTTTGCCGGACTTGGCTCCGCCGCCATCGCCGCATCAATCACCTTCGGCGCCATCCAACTCCTTGATTAACCCCCCATATCCACCCCCCTCTCCTTTAACCCCTACATATGCCCCCCGCGCCCCCGCCGCCTCATCAAACCCAGTCCTAAACCCGATTCGATATTCCCTACCTGATCCAAGCCAAACGACTATTGACAACACTTGCAAATCTCCCCTAAACTCACGGTCAGTGACTACGCCTAGATGCAGGCGTGGGGCTTTCCGCGTATTGCATGCACACTCGCGGCAAGCCCCGCTGTAACAAAGCGCAGTCGGGATAAAGCGAGCGGATAACGGAGAGCGCGCGGCTCTCCACAGTTATGGAGACCAACCGGACAAGCAAGCGCGGGAAAGTCAGCACACCCTGCCGATCCAACAACCCTCACTCCGGCAGGCGCCCCTGACTCCCACACACGGGGAGGAGCAGATGCACTCACAAGAACCCTGGCAGTCGCGAAGCCCCACGGGCAGCGTGAATAAATCTTTGATTTCATCTACACTTGGAAAGACGGGACGCAAAGGTCCACATCACAGTTACGGAAGGGGGCTTCCTGTGAAGCGCAAAGCACTAGTTATCCTGACGGTCGCGATCCTCGCGTTCGCCATGATCCCGGCCCTCGGGGCGGGCGCGGCGGTTGGCACGGTCAAGATCGTTACCCCGGATCAGCTGGCCAACCCCACGGGGAAGACCGGCTCGGCCTTTGAAAAGCTCAATGCCGCGGACTACGTCTCCGACAAGACCGGTATGGAGACTAGCTTAGAGGATGCCGGTGGCACCCTTTACGCCGTTATCGATGATAATGACGGCGTTTCCAACGCTTTGACTGACTACTACGCCTACTTCACCGATGCAAGGCCAGGCACCGCAGATGGTGGTGGTAACGCCTACAACATTGATCCGGGCACGACAACGCCATCCACCACGAACGGCATAGTCGCTGATTGGGTTACAGATACTGTTGACCCTGTTGCCATGGGGGATCTTGTTGCCCGTACGGACGATACGGCCACCACTGACGTCAATGAGTCTGACGGCGCCGATGACCTCGAGATTGGCGATAGGAACCGGAATGGTGAGATCGACTCTGGCGACCTTCTGATTGAGATTGGGTACTTCGTGCCGCCTGTCGTAGACGATCCGGATACTACGGATAATGAGCAAGAGGACCTGCAGTTCGAAGCCGTGCGAACCGTGAATGTCGGAAACGCGTTCCAGGATGCCAGCAGAAACGGCAAGGAAGCCTTCCTTAACTTGAACACGATTCCCGCTTTCCCTGCGGCACGTGACGCTGCAGATCAGTTGGACACCACTGAGGTTGGTGCCTTGCGCATCAGGTTCGCATCTGCGGGTGTTAACGAACTCAAGTATGGCGATGATGCGGCTGTGGAACTTCGAGGCAAGAGCCGGGTGCAAGTCCGGAGTTCGTCCGGCGATCCGATTCGGATCACCGTGAGAGAGAAGAATCTTGTCGAACTCGCCAAGCAGAAAGCCGGGGTTAATCACGCAGCGCTGACTGCGACGGACACTGACGGAAACTCCACGACCGACTCACGTGATTCCGGCGTTTTCGTCGGCATGTTTGGCGTGATTCGCAATGACTTCAAGGAAGCGATTGCAACGTGGACGCCGACTCCCACAGACTCTGCGCAGTCCGAGGAAATAACTGTGATTGCCGCAGGCGGTACACCTGCCGCCGACGAAGTTCTGCCAGTCGAAGCGGAGACTGATTCTGCAAGCGATAATTTCGAGTTGGCGATGACGGAGATCACGCTTCCGGGCGTCAACAAGGATAACGTTCTCAAGGCTAATACCACAGAAACGCGTAACGACGATGTTACCGTAACGATCAAGGATCCAGAGCGTAATGATACGCCCGATGCTGCTGCCGACCCGCCTGTGGTTGATAAGGCAGACGCTGACGTTGATGATGAGATAAGAGTCACTGCTGTAACTGTTGGAGATCCAGATCCGCAAACAGGTGCGGTGGTCATCACAGTGGCCACGAAGCATGGAGCCGACGCTACTACAGCCACCGATGGTGACACTCTAGAAGATGACATATTCGTCCTTACCTACACGACCACTGATCTCAATAACAACATCAACGACCTGATTGCAGCCGTTGCCGCGACAGACAAGGACGCAGATCGGGATGAGGCGTTCTACGATTTCTGCCAGGGCACAACCGAAGGCAAGGAGTGCGCCGAGAGGGACAAGTTGGAGGCGGCCCTGAAGGCTCATGTTACAAATCTGGGCCTTTCATCTGCGACCGATCTTACGGGTGATGATGCCAGCGCGCTGGTGAACTCGCTCGTCGGCGCGGAGCACGGCGATACCCTCACCGTGAGCTACGCAGATGCCGACCCCAGCAGCACGCGCACAGATACTGCTGAGGTGGACCTGAACGCCCCGACGATCGGCTCGCTTGATCCTGCAAACAACTCCTACGTCGATAACGATGACTTCTCGGTGTTCTTCAGCGTGACGGATCCGGATTCGGGCATCCCGGAGGACGCCCATGATGCGACTGAACAGACCATCAGAGCCGGCATGGCTTACGTTGAAGAGGTAGTCACGTTTGGCGAAGGCGACGCTGATCCTGTTTCCAACTTGGCAAACGGTGACGAAGCGGTTCTCGATGTGGATGACACCATCCAGGATGGCGAGCGCTACGATCTTGAGATTGACGTGACGCAAGCCGCGGAAGCCGCCGAAGGTGATGAGGATACCGACGCGAAGACGGTGACGGTCCGGGTCAAGATTACGGCTTATGACCTTGCCCGAAACTTCGTCACAAAGACGTACGAGTTCGTGATCGATAACATTGATCCCGTCCTTGAGGACGCCATCACCGGATGGGGCATCTCAAGCAGCGCGACAGCACTGCGCGCCAACGGCGATGAGGGCGCATACGTCTTGGTGGAACAGCAGAGGGACAGAATTGTTCTCGTGTTCGATGACGCAATCCAGGGCGATGCCCTGCTGGAACAGAACATCCAGGTGTCCGGCACCAGCGTCTCAAGCATCGAGTGGCTCGATAACACCGGCAGCAACGTCATCAGCGTCGGCGATGCAGACATGTCAGAGACTGCCGGTGACCTTGACTTCAATGCCAAGACTCGGACAAGTGCCGATGCCCCTGATGTTGTCAGGGAGTTGGGCCTCCGGACAGAAACCAATGGTCAGGATGCGCGGCACCTCCTGTTCCTGACGCTTGAGGCTGATCTCGCTACGGATGCCCGCCCAACCATCGAGATTGATGGCGGCGACCTGACCGACCTCGCAGGAAACCTGAATAAGAGCGACCACGAGAGGCGCCCGGATGACCGCCTTGCGCCGATCTTCAAGATCAGTGTTGAGGAAGCCTTGAGCAACGACACCTTCAACGTGACGGTGGAAACCTCTGAGGACTTGAAGCGCAGGCCTACCGCGTCCATCTCCAATGGCAGAATTCTTCGCCCCATCACCCTGAAGGCAGGCACCGGAAACACGTGGGCGCTCTCCACTGACCGGAAGGGACTTAACCTCGTTGCCCGTGAGGGCAGGCAGGACGGTGTCTACGAGGTCACGGTTGAGGGCAGTGACGAAATTGGCAATGAGGCAATGGCCACAAGCGGCAAGTGGGAGTTTGACACCCAAGCCAACAACGGCGTCCTGCCCAACCGTGGTGGCGTGGCCGCTGATGACGGCACCAAGGCAAAGGCTGATCTCGCCCAGAAGATCGAGAGGAACGAAGTCGTCTTCCTGAACCTGCTCTTCACCGCTGAGACCGGTGAGTACACCGGCGACACCAAGAAGAAGGTCAACATCAGCAGCCTGAGCCTTGATACCCTGGCGGATGATGCGATTGATTCCAAGAACAAGCTCGTAGCCAGTCCCACGGTCGAGAGCACCTTGGACGTGGATGCCGGTTCGGCGCAGAGCTCGGACGGCATCAAGCACGTCATCGCCCTCGCGGACCTCGCGATTGGCAGCTACCGCCTGAACGTGGACTACGCTGACGAGGCGGGCAACACGGGCAAGTTCGGCTACGTGTTCAAGATCACCGCCCCGGCCCCCGTAGAGATCGCCGTGGTACCGGGCTGGTCCTTGGTGTCCATCCCTGGCACCCCGGTTGACTCGAGCGTCGCTGGTGTCTTCGAAGGCTCGTCGGTGACGGATGTGTGGAGCCTGGATAACGAGACCAAGCGCTGGCAGTACGCTGGCAAGGATGCGAACGGCGAATGGGTGGAAGGCACCCTGCCGCAGATCGTGGCCGGCCGCGCGTACTTCGTCCGCAGCACCACCTTCGACCCGATCAAGGTCCTGACCGAGCGGTTCAGCCCGGAGACCACGCCGTCGCAGTACGTCGTGACCAGCGGCTGGAACGGCATCGGCTACACCCCCGCGGGCAGCGAGACGGCGATCAGCGTCGACGGCTACCTGAGTTCGCTCGGGGCCAGCGGATGGGGCATGATCCGGATGTGGAACGCGGACGCGACCCCGCCGCAGTACGAGACCTACTTCGCCAGCGGCGCGATGACCGACGGCTTCCCGGACGGTGACGGCAACGCTGCCTGCGCAACGCCAACGTCCGATTGCGACGCTGACAACATTGCTGCTGGTGTAGCGAAGGTTGAGAAGGGCAAGGGCTACCTGCTCTTCGCGACCCGCAACGGAGTCATCGGCGGCTAACCCAAACAGAAACCGGACAGCAACCCGCAAGGCAAGCTACAGAGCAAACTGAACGGATAGCTGAAAAAGAGAGGGGCGGCGCACCAGCGCCGCCCCTCTCCCTTTAACCCATCTGCTACACTGTCCCCATGACAACCCAAACCCCACCCACAGACAACGAGCGCCTCGCCCGCCTGGAAGGCATCGTCGAACAAATCGGCGAACGCCTTGATAGCCTTGAGCGTCGTTTGGATAACCTTGAGCGCAGCTTGGACAGCCTCCGCAATTTCATGTTCATGGGCTTCGGACTCTTGTGGGCCACCATGGTTGGCGGCTTCATCGCCATCTTCATTGGCATCGCCAACATCAACACCTAACCCCTTTGGAAGACCTCGTCACCCGCCTCCTTGAAGGCAACCTCAACGCCGCCCCACGCATCCTCACCCTCCTCGAAAAGGGCGACCCCCAGGCCGATGCCATCATGCAGCGCATCGCCACCCACCGCGGGGGCACCCACATCATCGGCATCACCGGCCCCCCCGGCGCGGGCAAGAGCACCCTCGTTGAGGCCATGACCGCAGAACTCCGCAAACGACAACAGACCGTCGGCGTCCTCGTCGTCGATCCCTCAAGCCCCTTCACCGGCGGCGCAATCCTGGGAGACCGCGTCCGCATGAGAGACCACTTCCTGGATCCCGGCGTGTTCATCCGCAGCATGGCCACGCGCGGGGCGTCCGGCGGCCTCTCCGCCATCGCCCCCTCCGCCATGCGCGTGCTGGACGCGGCGGGCATGGACGTGATCATCGTGGAGACGGCGGGCGTGGGGCAGACGGAGCTGGACATCATGCACACCGTCGATAGCGTGGTGGTGGTGGTGGTGCCGGAGGCGGGCGACGCGATCCAGACCATGAAGGCCGGGCTGCTGGAGATCGCCGACGTGTTCGTGGTCAACAAGTCCGACCGCCCCGGCGCGAAACGCATGGCCGCCGACCTGGAGACGACCGTGCACCTGGGCAGCCGCGACATGGACTGGTGGACGATTCCCGTGCTGCAGACCGAGGGGATCCGCAACAAGGGCATCACGGAACTGGTGGACGCGGTGGGGCGGCACCACGAGACGCTGCGCGAGACGGGACGGCTGGAAGCCCGCCGCGCCGAGCAGAGACGCTCAGAGTTTCACGCGGCGTTGAGGGAGCGGCTGCTGGAGCGGCTGACGCGGGCGGAGCACTCGGAGGCGTTGGCGGACATCCTGCGGAAAGTGGAAACCGGAGAACTGCCCCCCATCACCGCCGCCACCCACGTGCTTGAGAACCCGGATTTGCTGGCCTAACTCCCCAGAGCGGCCTCCACCCCCAAGAACCGCCCAATATCCTCCACTTCCTCCCGCACCGCATCCCAAACGCCGCCCGTCCGGTCACCTTGAGCCTGTCGAAGGGCCTCAAACCCATCAACCACTATCTCAAGCCCCCGTCCACCCCGCACCCACCGCCACGACCACGTCGCCACCGCAAACCCATCGATAGCCAGCACGGGCCGGATCATCCCCCCGCCCGCATTCACTCGAGACAGATGCTCCGGCGCAACCGCCAGCCCCCGCCCCCGATACCCAAGCAAATACGTATCAAAAAACCCCAACAGCCGCACCAGTCCGTCATTCCCGTGCTTGACACGGGAATCCAGAGCATCCCCCGCCACCCACATCCCCTCCCCCTCAACATCAACCTCCACCAACTCGCCCTCAATCGACTCCCATCCCGCCCGGGTGTCCCGCAGCGGCAGCCCCGACCACACGGCGAAGTCGCGCGGCGTCGAGGGCCCGAACGCCCTGATATACCGGCCCGCCAGCCGCGCGAGCGCCTCCTCCCGCGAGAGTTCCGGCCGCTCGATGCCCGCCAGCCACGAGTCCGTTGCCGCGAACGTCTCCGTCTTGCCGTCCAACAGCGGCCCGTGCGTGGTGATGCCCAAAAACCCCCCGGACCGCACGATGTGGTGCAGCGCCTGGTTCTCAACGGGGATGTCGTGGGCAGCCAGCCGCTTCCCCAACTGCTGCCGTGTCAGCGGCCCCTCGGCGGTCAGGATGTCGACGGCGTGCCCGTGCGCCCTGTCCAGTGTCTTTTCATCGAGGCCGAGTTCACGGCGGCGGCCGCGCCCGGCGGAAAACGACGATGGCCCCAGCAGCGCCGTCATCCACCGATGATCTTCCGAAGGGATGAGGTGCAGCGTGCCGCGCATGGCCCACGTGCGGACGATGGAACGATCATGTGACAGCGCCTGTATAACGTCAGCGGATGTCAGCCCGGAGCTTCGCACGCGGACCTGGAGGGGCGCAGCGTTCATGTCCTGCGCCTGGATGCCGCCCGTGCGCCGCACGATGTCGAGCACGGGCTCCGCGCTGTTTTGTGAGCTTACCGCCCCATCCAACCCCTGCGAGACGGTACGAAACCGCCGCGCCTCATCAACGGAAAGCGTAACGGCGGGCATGGCGGGCGCAGCGCGAGGCCCGGGGAGTCTATCCCGCGGCTAGCTCCGCCTTGGTCACGTGGTAATCCCGCAGGCGGCGGATGGCGCGGGCGGCGTCCTGGAACGAGGGGAACACGGCGATGCCGCGGTCCGCCACCTTCACCCGGAACTCCGCCAGCGTGGCCTCATCCTGGTTCCACGTCGCAATGACGCCGAACGGCTTGTCGGTCGACTCCTGGAACTCCTTGAACATGTCGATCAGATCGTCCGTGGTCTTTCCCTGCCGCTCAAGCCGCCGGGAGATGAAGCCGATGCTGGCCTCAATGACGATGATGTCCGTATTCGGATCAGCCGCCAGCGCGTCAAGCATCTCCCGCCCGCGTTCGATGCTCGTCAGCGAGCCGGACACGTCCAGGGGATTCTTGTAACTGCCGCCAACAACCGTGACGATGGGCTCCAGGATGTCATAGCTCTCCTGCGTCAGATCAGGAACGGTCAGGCCCTCCCGCCCGAACGCGTCGGACACCAGCACGGACTGCCCGCCCGTCTGCGCCACAATGCCCATGCGGCTGCCCGTGAACGGCTTCATGAAGTGCAGGGCCTTGAAGGCGTCCATCAGCTCGTCCTGCGTGTCGACACGGATCGCGCCCGTTTGGCGCATCATCGCGTCCCACAGCGCCATATCGGAGGCCAGGTGGCCCGTGTGGGATGCGGCGGCGCGGGCTCCCTCGCGTGTCTGCCCGCCCTTCCAGATAATGACGGGCTTGCGCGGCGCGATGTCACGCAGCGCCTCGAAGAACTTGCGGCCGTCCCGCGTCCCCTCGACATACATGCCGATCGACTTGACCTCCGGGTCCTCGCCCAGGTACTCAAGCCAATCACCCTGGTCGACAGCGATGCTGTTGCCCATGCTGATGGATTTGAGTGGGTAGAGGCCGTTGATGCGGGCCCGCATCACAAAGCTCGTGGCGTGCGTGCCGGAATTGGACATGAACCCGATGTCCCCGCCATCGCCGATCCACTGGTCTGCGGAGTTCCGAATGCCCGTCTTGGAGTGGTATAGGCACATGCAGTTTGGGCCTACGAGGTTGAAGTTCGCCTCTTGCGTCATCTGCGTCAGCGCATCCTGCAGCTGGACGCCCTGCTCCTCGCCCGTTTCGGCAAAGCCGGAGGTGAACAGCGCCGCCGCACCGGCGCCGACGTCGATGGCGTCTTTCACGATGCGGGGCGCGACGGGGCGCGGCACCGCGACGATCACATAGTCAACCTGCCCCGGCACGTCGGCGAGGCTGGGATAGTTCTCAAATCCCATCTCAAGGATGCCCGGGATCTCGTTCTCATCGATCTGGACGGACACAACCTTGGCCTTGGCGTCACGCACGCTCTTCAGCCACATGTAGTCCGTGATCTTCTTGTCGCCCACCACGGCAATCACCTGTGGGTTGAATGCCCTGTCCAGGTTGGCCTTGCGTGTCGCGTCCATCTGTCTACTCCTTCGTTTGCTGTGCGGTGGGACTAGTCCGCTGTTAGAACGATGCGGGCGTCAACGGCGATCGTTCCGTCCGCATACGCCAGCACCGGATTCAGATCCATCTCTGCCACATCAGATGTCTCGCTCACGAACGACGAGACCGCCCCGATAACGCCTTCCAGCGCCCCGAGATCGACGGCTTGAGTCGCCCGATGCCCTGTCAGCAGGGGATACCCCTTGATCTCACGGACAATGGCGCCCGCATCCCTCTTCGTCAGGGGAGCAATCCGAAACGCCACATCCTGCAGGACCTCAACGGCGATGCCGCCAAGGCCGAACATGATGACGGGGCCGAATTGGTGATCGCGGGTCATCCCCACGATGACTTCAACGCCGCCGCCGGGCGCCTGCGACTGTACCGTCACGCCGTCGATTGACGCGTTCGGCTCCGCCGCTTTGGCGCTCGCCATGATCTCGTCGTACGCTGCCCGCGCGGCATCCGCATCTGCGATACCGAGCTTCACGCCGCCGACGTCGCTCTTGTGCGTGATCTCGCGTGAGGACACCTTCATGACGACAGGAAAGCCGATGCTCTCTGCCGCCGATGCGGCCTCATCTGCCGACGCGGCCGGCGTCGGCATAGTCACCCGGATGCCCTGCCCCTGCAAGATGGCCTTGGATTCCTCTTCCGTCAAAATGAGCCGTCCTTCGGCTCGTGCTCGTGCCGCCGTCTCATCAAACAGGGCGGACGCTGATGCTGTCACAAAGACACCCCCACCAAGTACTCCCCAATTGCGCGCCAGATGCGCCGGATGCCCCGCGGCCACTTCGGCCGCAATGCACTTGCTAGTGTATACGAATCGACCGCCCTTACGCCTATCTGCGCGAGAAGGCCTTTACAGCCGCGCTACCCCTACGAGTGTCGCGTTAACGATGAACCGATGGGAATACGTTGTTGCCGGCGCGCATGTCACCAACGACAGCGTCGGGCTGTCCGAGTAATCGAATACGTCCACGTCCTCCGGCAGAACCACAGTCGTGTCAGTAGCGCGGTAGAGGAACACGTCGCCGCCGGCCATGATCATGATGTCTACAATCTCTCCGCGCCGTAGGAGGGGTGCAATCTCATCCAGCCGCGCGAATATAGACCCCTCGCCCGCGAACGGTGAATTCACGTGGCCGGACATCACCGTATTGCCGATCTCGCCCGGTGTTGCGGAACCGACGTGGAAACCCACTGCGCGGTCGGCCGTCTCCCACTCGGCGGTCTCGCCATCCCACAGGATGGTGAGGTCGACAACATGCGATTCCAGGTCGATAGCGGGGATGAGGATGTGCGCCGGTCTCGGCTGCTCTCCATACGTCTCAAGGAGGTCCTCTTCCGTGACCAACTTGAAATTCTCCTTGATCGGCTGCAGCAGAGCGCCGTCGTCGGCCTTGGCCAAATAGTGACTGAAATCCCGGAGGACGCCGAATTCGTCATAAAGACTGTCGTTTGCTGCCTCATCGGTCTCTGGAGTCTGGGTCTCAGAGGGAAGCGCCGACTCCGTGCTGACGGGTGATGTGGAAGTGGCAGGCGTGGCAGTTGTTGTCCGCGTCGCTGTAGCGGATGGCGTGGATGGCGGAGCTGTGGTCGGCTGTACCGTTGGCAGACCACGTGTCAGGTCCTCTTGCGTGAGGCCGCTGTCGGCCTGCGTCACATTCAATTCATCCAGGTTTGCCTCTGAATACGTCCCGACAGCGAAATAACCCGCCGCGAACAGCACCAACAAGACGCCAATGGCCGCCATCAGGACGCCCACAACGAGCATGGGCCGAACAAAGATCAGCGCCCAGAGTCCGATGAGACGATCCATAGTGTGCTCTCTGCCGCTAGCCGAGTATCTCTGCGATCCTCTCATCGAGGACCGTGCCGTTCACCACGCCTGCCCATCGCGTATGCACCGTGCCGTCCTGCTGGATGAAGAACGTCACCGGCAGCCCGCCCACGCCGTAGTCGATGGTCGCCTCCCCGTCCGGGTCGGTCACCATGACGTAGCCATCGTCGACGGGAACGTTGAACTCCTCGATGAAAGCGAGCGCGTCCTCATTCGTATCCTGGATCGCAACGCCGATGAACCGGACTCCCTGGTCCTTGTACCGCTCGTGAGCCTCGACCAGATGCGGCATCTCAACGCGGCACGGAGCGCACCATGACGCCCAGAAATTCACCACGATTGGCGAGCCCTCGAAGTCGGACAAGCTCACGTCTCCCGCCCCGTTCAACTGAGAAAGAGTGAATGACGGCGCTGCGATGCTGGTGCGTGTCGTCGTATCCATCGGCATCGTCTCGCGCGTCAGCAGGCTGTACGCGAGGAGGCCAATGAACGCCGCCATCACCACAACCGCCACACTGATGACGACAATCCCTGGGCGTTGCCGATTCTGAGGGCCCAGACGGGCGTCATGAACCGGCTCAGCGATGCTGTCAGTATCGCCATCGTCTGCCGCCCGTCCCTGTTCCGGCCCATCGCCGGACATATCGGGAGAATCTCTCTCGTCGGCGTCATCCATAAACCACATTCCCCGCACCTATGATTATACCTGCTTGTCTCTACAGGCCCTACGAACATTTGCCCGTTTTGTGCCATAGTGTAAGTGTCATGTCGGGCCAGCAGCAGAGCGAACAGGAAACCACGCGCGAGGAGGTCTTTAATACTGACCTCGCGAACATGCTGCGGGACTTAAGCCTTCTTGATGCACGCCCTGAGCGAAGACGCGGACAGTCTGCACCGGATATTGCTGTTCACTTGCATGATGGCGAACGCATTATCGTGGAATGCAAGTGGGAATCCGCCGCAAGAGATTTGGATGATCAGCTTGCGCGTCGATTAGATAGCTTTCCAGAACTGCTGGCGGTGGTTGGCGTGCTGTATCCGGATCGTCTGCAATCAACCGCTGACGCGCGTGCTGATTTGGCGTCAGAAAGTGAATTGCGCTGGTTTCTGTACGGTTCTCGCGGAGTGGCAGTTGACGCGCGAACGACTTTTACGGGCTCAATAGAGGATCTGGGCAAGTACATAAGGACTCTACCACTTAGCCTCGAAGGAGCCGACCGAGTCGATGCTGCGGCAGGCTCAATCAGGTATGCAGTTGAGAGAGCATCGGGAATGGTTCATGACAGACACGCACGCATCGGGGAGCGAATTGCGGCAATCATCGCCGAGTCGGACAACGAAAAAGATCGGCTTGCCGCATTGAGAATCGGTTGCTTGGTGATATTCAATGCAATGGCCTTTCAAGATCGACTTTCCCCACGCAATAGCCAAGTGCCGACCCTACAAGAGGCCTTAGAGGGCGGAATTCAAGGGCTTGAGAACTCGTGGCGTACAGTGCGAGAGTCCATCAACTATGTGCCGGTTTTTGAGTTGGCAGAGCAAGTCCTCGGTGTCTTGAGAACGGCCCCCACGGACCTCTGGCGTCCCGTACTGCAATACCTTGCGGATGCAGTCGATGAAACTCGCAATCTCGAAGGACATGACCTCTCTGGCCGTCTCTTTCACACGCTCTTGAGTGAAGCCAAGTATACCGGCGCGTACTACACTTCGGTCCCTGCTGCCACTATGCTGGCGCAGCTTGTCTTTGATGGTTGGCCGCCAAGAGTCGACTGGAAAGACCATGAATTCCCAGCTTCGCTTAGTGTCGCTGATATAGCCTGCGGCACCGGCACCCTGCTAATGGCCGTGGCGTCTGAGGCTCAAAGGAAACATGAGGAAGCCGGAGGCAATAGGATTGCTGAGCTTCACAAGGCAATGGTTGAGCAGGCGCTGCACGGCTATGACGTCCAGCTTTCTGCTATTCACTTTGCCGCAACAAGTCTTGCCATGCTGAACCCTGAAATCCAATTTGACCGTATGCGACTTTGGGTGATGCCTCACGGAGTCGAGGGGGATCGCGTTTCCCTTGGTTCCCTTGAATTCCTCGCATCGGAAGAGGCGGCTGTACAACATGCTTTGTCCCCTGAGAGCCTGGGTGTTGGTGAACGCGCGGCTGAGCGAGTATCGGGCGAAGGCCGGCGCAGTACCGAAGATGGTGAGACTGCCCGATTACCGGACTTGGATCTAGCCATCATGAATCCCCCCTTCACTCGGTCAGTCGGAGGAAATCTATTGTTTGGCAGCCTACCTGCAAGCGAACGCCGCGCTATGCAGAGCGATCTTTCTCGCCGTCTGAGTTCACGTCTGGCGTCTGCAACCGCGGGGCTTGGTCCCGCTTTTGTCGCCACTGCTGCCCGTCGACTGCGTCTTGGCGAAGGGCGGCTCGCCCTGGTCCTGCCCTCAACTGTGGCTACCGGCCCATCATGGACGCAGACCCGCGCCTTGATTGAGCAAGATTTTCACTTGGATATGCTGATTACATCCCATGATCCGCAGCGATGGAACTTCTCTGATAGCACGGATCTGTCCGAGGCACTATTGATTGCGACACGACGAGGTGAGGACGATAAGACTGAAGAATCGTCAACCCAATTCGTGAATCTTTGGCGCAATCCTGACAACGTGTTTGACGCGGAGAGAATGGCGCGTGCCATATCAGTTGCTCAGCCCGCTGATTTGAATGGAACAGGAACGGCATTGCTCCGTTTGGACGGTAGGGACGTCGGCGAAGTCGTATCGGCGCCGCAAGCCTCTTTCGCACGGGACAAGTGGCCGGGTGGCCAGTTCGCGCGTGCCGACCTCACACGCAGTGCGATGCGCCTGCTCAGAAACAACGAAGCCTGGATGCCGGGCGGCGACTCAGCGCAACTCCCTATGTGCAGATTGGATGAGGTCGGACAACTTGGCCCGGATGTGCGTGATGTTCGCGACGGATTTGAATATACCGATGCCGTAACAGCATATCCGATGGTGTCTGGCCATCAGGCCCATCTACGAACCAGACTTGTCTGTGAGCCGGACCGGTACTTGGCCCCATTGGTCGCGGCCCGTGAAGGACGACGGCTGAAACCTCTCAACCTTTTGTGGCCACGGGCTGGCCAACTACTCTTGGCAGAGAGACTCTGGCTCAATACAACTCGCGTGGTGGGTATGTACTGTACAGAGCGTGTTCTCTCTAATGTCTGGTGGCCTATACGAAATGGCGATTCACGACGGGATAGAGCACTTTGTGCCTACTTCAACAGCACTGTAGGAATCTTGGGTCTAATGGCAACGCGAAATACGACACGGGCAGGCTGGGTCAAACTCAAGAAAGCTGACCTTCAGCGCCTCCCTGTTCTGGATGTCCGCGCCCTCTCGGAAGAACAGCTTGACGCCCTCGCAGAGCTATTCGATGAAGTTTCGGAGATGGAGTTCATGCGCCTGCCTGAAATGGCTGATGACCCCGCGCGCAAGGCGCTTGATGACGGCCTCTCACGTATCCTCAACCTCCCTGACCTCGCCCCTCTCCGCCGCCTCATCGCCACTGAACCTGTCGTATCTAATCAGCGCCTAGGTTCGTAACAACTCCCCGCCCTTTACCCCGCACCTTTGCGGTGCCACAATATGGCATCTATCTATCGGGATGGCGGGCATCACGATGCCCCGCGCCTGATGACGAACAACGGAGGGGGGCCGTTACACCATGTTCATGCCGCTTGAGGGTGTCCGCATCATTGATCTGACCCATTACACCGCCGGGCCGTACGCCACGCGAATCCTCGGCGACTACGGCGCAGATGTCATCAAGATCGAAAGGCCGGGCGGGGGCGATCCCGCGCGACGCATCGGCCCCTTTTTCCATGATGAGCCCGACCTCGAAAAGAGCGGCCTCTTCCTGTTCCTCAACACCAACAAGCGCTCCGTCACCCTTGATATCAAGACCGAGAAGGGCAAGCAGATCATCAAGGAGCTCGTCAAGGAGGCGGATATCCTCATCGAGAACTTCCCGCCCGACGTCATGCCGAACGCCGGCCTGGGCTACGAGGAACTCAGCCAGATCAACCCCCAACTCGTCATGACCTCCATCAGCAACTTCGGCAAGACCGGCCCCTACAAGGACTGGGTTGGACTTGATCTGACCCTCTATGCGATGGGCGGCAATATGTGGGGTTCCGGCGATCCCGAGTTGGAGCCGCTCAAGACCGCCGGCCGCATGGCCAGCTTCCACGTCGGCTATGCCGCCGCCCTCGCCACCGCTCTCGGCCTCACCAACGCCGAGTTACGAGGGCAGGGCGAGAACATCGACGTCAGCTATTTCGAGGTCACGCTGCAATCCATTGATGGCCGTATGCAGAAGCTGCTCGGCTACCAGTACAACAACCAGGTGCCGATGCGCGTCTCTCCGGGCGCCAGCCTTGGCCTCGGCAGCGGTGTCTACCCCTGCCTGGACGGCATGTTCATGACGACGGCCGGCGCGGCGCAGTTCCCCAACATGGCCCGCATGGTTGGCGCGGAGGACATCCTCACGCAGCCCGGTTGGGACACCGTCGCCGCCCGCTCCCGCCCGGAGGCCGCCGAAGAGTGGGAGGCCACCCTCATCCCCTGGATGCTGGAGCGCACCACCAAGGAGGTGCAGCGCGCCTGCATGGAGCACGGTGTGCTCGGCGGGCCCCTCAATACCATTGAGAACCTCATGAACGATGAGGACTTTGACGCGCGCGGCTTCTGGCAGACCATCGACCACCCCGCCACCGGCCCGCTCACCTACCCCGGCTTCAACTCCCGAATCCACTTCGACGACGGCGAGCGTCCCGCCCGACGCCGCGCTCCACTGCTTGGAGAGCACACCGCCGAGGTCCTCAAGGAGATCGGTATCGAGGGCGAGGAGGTCTCACTTCTCCGCTCTGAGGGCGTCATCTAGCCCCCTGAAACGTGAAGAGACGCCAAAGCTAAAGGAGCATAACAATGACTGCCACAGAGAACAATCGCCGAGATATGAGCGCCTCACCCGTCCCCGGCACGGGCAAGCTGCCCCTTGAGGGTCTCCGCATCTTGGACATCACCGTGGTGTGGGCCGGGCCGTACGGCACCATGCACCTGGCCGACTGGGGTGCGGAGGTCATCCGCATCGAGTCCATCAAGCACTTTGCCACCAGCACGCGCGGGCAGATGGCGCGCCCGCCCATTGAATTCGTGCGTCTCCGCAACACCGGCATGGGCTATGTCGATGACGACCCCGGCGAGCGCCCCTGGAACCGCCAAGCCATCTTCAACACGCATTCCCGCAACAAGCTCTCCGTCACCATGGATCTCGCCTCTCCCGAAGGTCAGGAAGCCCTTGAGAGACTCGTCGCGCAGGCCGACGGTTTCCTGGAGAACAACGTCGCCATCTCCATGGAGCGGTTCGGCATCACGTGGGAGCGCCTCTCCGCCATCAACCCGCGCCTCATCATGGTGCGGATGCCCGCATTCGGCATCGAGGGCCCGTACAAGAACTACCGCACGTGGGGCAACCACATGGAGGCGCTGGCCGGCCATCCGTACCTGCGCGCCTACCCGGACGAGGACCCTGCCCGCGGCCCCAGCGGCGTCCCCAGCGACGCGGCGGGCGGCGTCGGCGGCGCGCTCGCGTTCATCATGGGTCTGCGCCATCGCAACAAGACCGGCAAGGGCATCCTCATCGAGGCGCCCACCGCCGAGAACTTTGTCCCGTTCCTTGGCGATTTCGTCATGGACTACTCCATGAACGGCCGCGTCTATACCCAGCTCGGCAACGGCCATCTTTTCCTCGCCCCGCACAACGTCTACCGCTGCGCCGGTGAGGAACGCTGGCTCACAATCGCCTGCCGCTCGGACGCGGAGTTCCGCACGCTCTGCCAGATCATGGGAGAGCCGAATCTTGCCGACGATCCCAGATTCGCTGACAGCCTCAGCCGCTATCAGAATCGCCGCGCGCTCGATGAGGTGATCTCACGTTGGACGGTTGAGCAGGACGCGAAGGAGACCATGCACCGACTACAGGCCGCCGGCGTGCCCGCCGGCATGGTGATGGACGAGGCCGATGTCCACGCGGACCCGCAGGTCGCGGAGCGCAACTTCTTCCAGGAGGTCACGCATCCGGAGGCGGGAACCCACAAGAACCCGACGACGGGCTTCAAGCTCCAGAACACGCCCTATGAGATCCGCCGCCACGCCGTGCTGCTTGGCCAGGACAACGAATACGTCTACAAGAACGTCATGGGCTACTCAGACGAGGAGTACCAGAAGTTCATCGACATGGGCCATGTCGGCATGGACTACGACCCGGACGTGCAGTAGCGAGGACGGCCCGCTGTCATTCTGAGCGGAGCGCAGCGGAGTCGAAGAATCTAAAGCCTCAAATGCGCCGCCAAACCCCCTCCCCACCGTGAGGGAGGGCAAGGTGGGGGGCACATCCGCTCATCCTGAGCCTGTCGAATGACGTGAGCCCATCCGTCATTCCCGCGAAAGCGGGAATCCAGAGCCGTCGATAGGGCGGACTCCTCATTAATTCCGAGTGAAGCGCAACAGGATTGAGGAATCTAAGCACTTAGTCTAACAGCCCACTTTCTTTATGGACGTGTTGCAACCTGCCCCTACCATCTTGCTTGTCATATCCCACGCTGTGGAAGACGGTCATCCGCTTGATCCGGAGCCTCATCTATGACCTTTAGGCTCCGTAGCATACTGTCCAAGTGCCTCTGCAAGGCCGGCCAATCCGTGTTCTCGTATCCTCGGAACTGGAGACTCGCCAGCTCATTCTTGACACCTCTAATGGCTGACTCCAAACGATTAACTCTGCCTTCCAATTCAATAATTCGCGCTTCGTCTTGCATTACATATCCTCCCTAATCGACTGTATGAAGTACCAGATCTATTTGCATGCCCAATGTTGTTATTAACCCCACCAATCAAAATCGCGCCGGGCGAACTCTTGAGATATGAGTAGATCTGGTTGCTCATAGAGCAGCGCGTCGATTTCTTCCCTCAGACTCCCGTGCATATATTCCCACATTACTGGAGATAACCGTCTCTCCAGACGCATGTGGAGTAGAAGTTCCACTTCATCGTTATTGGAATAGAAGCCGGCAAGGTCGATCGAACGCAGGCTATAGTTGTGGCGTTCTGCATAATCCAAGAGAGATTCGTTTGGCCTAATCCACTCTCCTACTTCAATCATCCGGTTAAAGATCCTCCAGAGGTACTCACCGTAATTCACATAACCGCCGACCGATTCCCCGTTGTATTCAAGAAAGTCTCGGAATGGCATTGTGTCATATTGCCCGGCGGCAGAAAGGCGGTAAGCAAAAAAGGCATCCCAGTACCCATCCTTGATGAGCGCCTGATACGGACCAGTTTGGCTCGCCCACTGTTCACTAGTGGCGAGGTAGCCGTTCCACACTCGTTCGAGTTCATTTGGATCAAGGAAAGTTGGCCCGGGGATAGGGGTTGGAGTGTTTTGAGGCAATTGCGTGGGTAGGGGAGTTTGCGCTGCTATTGGAGTTGGTGACACGGGAAGTGGCGTAAGCGTTGGTGTTGCGGTTGGAGTTGCTGAAGGAACCGGCGTATAGACCGGTACGGTTGTGGCAGGCTCAGCAGATTGCGAGCCCCGTGAGCAACCAACAACCAGCGCCCCGGTACACAGGATCAGGATGACCACTAGGGAGATAGCTAAAACACGCACGAGGGCATTCTAACAGCCCCTTTTCATCTTGAGGGGATGCCCCCCCTCACAGCTTGCTCGCCAGTTCCTCCATGTGGCCGGCTCTTACTTGATGATCCCGCGCCCCCGCAGAATCTCCATATACCCGTCCCTATCCAGAGGGCAATTGACAGCGTCACGCAACTGTTGCTCAGTAAGCTTTAACTGCTGGCGGATTCGTTGATGGTGCGGCAAGTCACCACTGTCTTTGCGGGAGCGTTTGGAGCGTACGACTACTCGGCCACCGACGTAGAGTCGAGCCTTAACATGATCTCCGCCCCGAACCTCAAAGCCGAATTTCCGGACGACCTGGTCAAACTCACGCGCCGTCAGTGGCATCGACCTGACGGAGCTTTCCAATGAGAATATCGTAGATTGCTTGAAGCGCGGGCCCCAACCTGTCCCGGTCCTCGTGAAGATCACTAAAGAGTTCCACGATGGACTGCTGAAGGTCGCTTAGCGCCTCCTCCAGCGTGTCGCCTACTCCGTACTCCTCTAGCTCGGGCGCATCAGCTATGTATGTACCGTCCACGATTTCCCACGTCACCTTGATAGGCTCGACCACTCGTAGGCTGGCATCACCCAAGTCGCGAAGTTCAAGTGGTTGAGGAATCGTAGACGCAGGCGCGCTGAATCGCTGAGTGCTCATAGCAGTACCAGTATAACCGCCCGCGCCCCCCTACAGCTTGCTGGCCAGTTCCTCCATGTGGCCGGTGACGAGGAAGACGACGCGCTCTGCGATGTTCGTCGTCCGGTCCGCGATGCGCTCAAAGTTATGTGTCGCCCACACCAGGTACGTCGCCTCCTGCACCAGCGACGGATTCTCAATCATGGTCTGAATCAGGGCGTGGTAGGACGAGTCCTGCATCGCGTCGACCTCATCGTCCTCCTCGCAGATCCTGCGGGCGGCGTCGGCATCGCGCTCTACCAACGCCGTCAATGCCCGCCGGAGCATGTCCCGGCACTTCTCCGCCATCTGCGGCAGCGTGTCCAGGGGCCGCACCGTGCTGTCCGCCCCGATCATCTCCGCGATGCGCGCATTGCCCTCCGCATGGTCCGCCATCCGCTCAAGATCGACAATGATGTTCAGCACGGCCACGACGACGCGCAGGTCGCCGGCCATCGGCTGCTGCGTTGCGATGACGCGGATGGCCTTTTCCTCAGTGTCAAAGCGCGCCTTATCGATGCGCTCATCCTCGGCAACCACCTGCTGCGCAAGATTCGAGTCCCGATTCAGCAGCGCCTCCAGAGAGCGTTCGATGGACTTGTCCACCATGGAGCCCATGGCGAGAACGTCATCCAGGAGCTCTCGCAGCAGCCGATCAAAGTCGGTGCGGGTCGCGTGCGGTTCCATTGCCATCGTCCGTCACCTCCCCCGATTACGGGTTGGTCTTGACAGGTTATACAGTCTACCTAACTGAAGCGGCCAGTGATATAGTCCTCCGTCGTCTTCTCCCGCGGATTCGTGAATATCTCTGACGTAGCATCGTATTCCACCAGCATCCCGGCCCGGTCCTCCCCCATGTGCATGAACGCCGTCATCTCGGATACCCGCGCCGCCTGCTGCATGTTGTGCGTCACAACAAGAATGGTGTACTCATGCCCCAACTCCTGCATCAGTTCCTCGATGCGAAGCGTTGACGCCGGGTCCAGCGCGGAGCATGGCTCATCCATGAGAATCACGTCCGGCTCAACGGCCAGCGTTCGCGCGATGCAGAGCCGCTGCTGCTGACCGCCGGAAAGCTCATTCCCCTGTTGCTTCAGCTTGTCTTTCACCTCGTCCCACAGCGCCGCCTGCGTCAGGCATCGCTCAACAATCTCATCCAGCTCCGCGCGTTTCTTGATGCCGTGGCGTCGTGGTCCGTAGGTGATGTTGTCATAGATGGACATCGGCAGAGGGTTTGGCCGTTGGAACACCATCCCGACGGCGCGGCGCAGTTCAGTCACGTCCACGCGGCGGTCATAGATCGGCACGCCGCTCATCTCGACAGTGCCCTCGATCCGCGCGCCCGGGATCAGATCGTTCATGCGGTTGAAGCTGCGCAGGAGTGAACTCTTGCCGCAGCCGGACGCGCCGATAATCGCCGTCACCGTGCGTTCGGGAATCTCCACGGAGATGTCCTTCAGCGCCCGGAACTCGCCGTAATAAAGCGACATATTCTCCGTGCGCAGTGAAACCGGCCGCTTTGATACCGCTATCCGACCCGTCGCCTGTTGAACCGTCATCGCATTGTTCGGACTGCCCGCTGCTTCCTGTTGTGTAGCCGCGTTCGCTACGGTCGTCATGATAGGCGCCCGCAGCGGCTCGGCGCTACCTGGGCTTTTAGTCAGATTGTTCGTCATTGTCATTTATCCGAATCGTCCTGTGATGTAGTCCTCCGTCGCGCGTTTCATCGGCGTGGAGAATATCTGCCCCGTCTCTCCGGTCTCAACGACGTAACCGGTCTGCTGGTCATCAACCGTCAGGAACGTCGTGTAATCGGACACGCGCGCCGCCTGCTGCATGTTATGCGTGACCAAAACGATGGTGTAATTCGGCGCGAGCTCCCGCATCAGGCCCTCAATCGCCAGCGTCGCAATCGGATCGAGAGATGAACACGGCTCGTCCATCAGGATGACCTCCGGGTCAAGCGCCAGCGTCCGTGCGATGCAGAGGCGTTGCTGCTGTCCGCCGGACAACGTGTACGCCGAATCCTTCAGCCTGTCCTTTACCTCGTCCCACAACGCAGCCTGCCGCAGGCACCGCTCGACGAGCGCGTCCATATCCCCCTTGAACCTCGCGATGCGCGGCCCAAACGCCACGTTGTCATAGATCGACTTCGGGAACGGGTTGGGCTTCTGGAACACCATCCCGATGCGGAACCGAATCTCGGTGGGGTCCGCATCCTCCGCGTACACGTTGTCACCATGGAACAGGACTTCACCCTCCACACGCGCTGTGCGGATCAGGTCATTCATCCGATTCATGCATCGCAGGAGCGAACTCTTGCCGCAGCCGGACGGCCCGATGAACGCCGTGATCTTGCGCGGTGGAATGTCCAGGTTCACGTCCTTCAGCGCCTGAAATCCACCGTAGAACAGATTCAACCCGCGCACTGATAGCGCAGGTGGCGCGGAAATCGCTGTCGCAGTTGCCATATATGTAACTCTCTCCCTGCCTGCCTTATTCTTCGGACCGCCGCTGGAACCTGTCCCGCAGCAGGATTGCCGTCGCATTCATCGTCAGCAGAACGAGCAGCAGGATGATGATTGCCGCGGCCGTCACGTGCTGCCAGTCCAGCTGCGGACGTGAGACCCAGTTGAAGATCTGGATGGGCAGCACAGTGAATCGCTCGAATGGATGCCCGGGCGTGAAGGTGACGAAGACAAGACCAGAGATGGCCAGCAGCGGCGCCGCCTCACCGATCGCGCGGGACATCGCAAGGATCGTGCCCGTCAGGATGCCCGGCAGCGCGGACGGCAGTACCACGTGCCGTACTGTCTGCCAACGCGTCGCTCCCAGTGCCAACGACCCCTGCCGATAGCTGTCCGGCACCGCTCGAATCGCCTCTCGTCCCGCCACGATTAACAGCGGCAGCACCAGCAGCGTTAGTGTCAGCGCGCCGGCAAGGATGACCCGGTCCAGGCTCAGAAGGAACACAAAGACGGCCAGACCCAACAGCCCGTACACGATGGACGGAACGCCAGCCAGGTTGGATATGTTCACTTCAATCAGCTGCGTCAGCCTGTTGCGCGGCGCGTACTCCTCGAGATAGATCGCTGTCGCCGTCCCGATGGGGAAAGTGAATAGCGCCGTCAGCCCGCCAACCCACAGCGTCCCGAATAAAGCGGAGCGCAATCCGGCGTCTGCGGGTCGCCGCGATGGATAGGTCGACAGGAAATCCCAGTCAATCCACGGCAGCCCGTCAATAAGAACATCGATAATAAGGGCGGCCAGCGTCGCAAGTCCTACGAGCGTCGACAGGAAGAACAGCACGACCGCCGCGTTGCCAAGCCAGCGCCGCCCGCGCAGACTCCGGTGAAATTGCTCCGCGCTAACGCTGCCGACGCCGTTGGTGTTCGTTGATTCCATTGACATGTGCCCTTAGTACGCCTGCCGCCAGCGTCGGACCACCCAATGGCCAAGAACGTTCATGGCGAGCGTCATCACGAACAGCAGCAGGGCCACAGCGAAGATCGTGTAGTAGATCGTCGTCCCCTGCGGCGTCTCGCCGAAACCAACCTGCACGATGTAGGCCGTCATCGTCTGGATGCTCTCCCGCGGGTCCAGCGTGAGACGTGGTGTCGCACCCGCAGCGATCGTGACCAGCATCGTCTCTCCTATCGCGCGGGAGAGCCCGAGAATAATTGCGGCCACGATGCCGGACAACGCCGCCGGCGTCACCACCCGCATTGCCACCTCAAACCGTGTTGCGCCCAGCGCATAGGCCGCCTCGCGGAGTGAGCGTGGCACGGCCAGCATCGCGTCCTCCGTGAGGGAAGACACGATCGGGATGATCATTACCCCCATCACAAGCCCCGCGCTCAGGGCGTTGAAGATAATCATGTCCGGGAAGAGGAACTGCTGCAGCAGGGGCGTCACGAACGTGAGGGCGAAATAGCCGTAGACCACAGTCGGAATGCCCGCCAGAATCTCCAGCATCGGCTTGACGATGCGTCGGAAGCGGTCCGGCGCGTACTCGCTCAGGAAGATAGCCGTGAACAGCCCCACCGGTCCCGCCACCAGGATTGCGATGGCAGCCACGAGGATGGTGCCGGCAACAAGTGGGAGCACGCCGAAGAGAGATGGCTGGAACCGTGGAGTCCATACCGTGCCGGTCAGGAATTCGATGACAGAGACTTCCTGGAAGAACCGGAAGCTCTCATTGACCAGTACAAAGACGATTCCCAGGGTCGTGGCGATTGAGATAACCGTTGCGCCGAGAAGAAGCATGTGGATTGCCGTCTCGGTTCCGCGCTCTGCCCGTGAGCCGGACAGCAGGCGTTTCTCCAGGTCCTCCCGCGAAACGCGAGGCGCGCTAAATGACGCTCCAGCCAAGAATGTGGTCCTTCCCCAGTTGGCCCCGACAGCCCCCGCGCATTAGGATGCCCCACCCAGATTAAGCGCGGGTTAAGAAACCAAAAACCGCCGCCTCCTCAGGCACCGGTATCCCCAACTCATCCAGCAACACAAGCACACGTGCCCGTATCGTGTCGCGTATCTCCCGCACCGCCGCAACCGGAAGTCCCTTCGGATCGGGCAGCCCCCAATCCTCCGCATCAAATATCGCGCCGGGGCACGCGTCATCAACGTTGCACCCCATGGTGATGACCCTGTCGGCGCCTTCCAGCATCTCCTCCGTCACCACCTGCGGCGTCGCGTCTCCCAGGTCCAGCCCGATCTCCCGCATTACGTCAACCACTTCGGGATGCACGTGTTCTGCCGGCATTGTCCCCGCGGACATCGCGGTGGCCCTTCCATCGGAGAGAACATTCAGCAGTGACGCCGCCATTTGGCTGCGGCCTGCGTTGTGAACACAAACGAATAGAATCTCCGGATGCTGATTCGAAGAGCGATTTGCTTCAGTCATCTCCTCACCTCACAGTGTCCATAGTTTCCCGGGATTCTCATGAAGGATGGTCTTTCGGGTGGGAGAACTTGGGAGGAGCATCCCACCCGAAAGACCTGTTCCATACTTGGAGGCGCTAGGCCCCGGTGTATGCCTTGACCAGTTTGCCCTTCTCCTCGTCGTAGTCGGGGAGGGCAGTGTAGCCGACCTCCGGCACGAGCCGTGGCAGGTTGTCGAGGTAGTAATCGACAAACAGCTTGAGTTCAGGCCGCGCGCGTAGCTTGTTGACGTCCACGTAGATGAAGATCGGGCGGGCCAGCGGCGCATAGCTGCCGTCCGCGACCGTCTCATCACTTGGAGCCACACAGCCGTTGCCGCCGTCGATCTCCACCAGCTTCAGCTGGCTCGCATTCTCCGCGTAGTAGGCGTACCCGAAGTAGCCCAGGGAATTGCGGTCACCAGCGATGCCGCGCACCAGTACGTTGTCGTCAGAGGACGCCACGTAGTTGGAGCGGGAGACGCCCTCATCGCCATTCACAACGTCCGTGAAGTAGTCGAACGTGCCGGACTCCGTGTCAGGCCCATAGAGACTGATCGGTTCGTCCGGGAAACCGGCGCGGACGTCGTCCCATGAATCGACGGTGCTGTCCGGCTTCCAGATCTCATTGAGCTCGGCAATGGTCAGACAATTCACGAAGTCGTTGGATGTATTGACCATGACGGCCAGTCCGTCCAGCGCAACGGTCAACTCAACCCACGGGATCCCGTTCTCCGCGGCGGCCGTCGCCTCGGATTCCTTGATCGGGCGTGAAGCGTCGGAAATCTCCGTCTCGCCGACGGTGAAGCGCTTGAATCCGCCGCCCGTGCCGGACACGCCTACGTTGACACGGATGTTGTTGTACTCAATGCCGAAGTCCTCGGCAACCGCCTCGGAGATCGGTGCAACCGTGCTTGAGCCGTCAATCTCGATGGTTCCTGAGAGGTTCATCAGATCAGGCGGGTTCGACATGATCTGGAGCGCCGCCGCAATCTTGGCCTTCTCAAAGTCGTATGACGGAAGCGCCGTGTATCCAACCTCCGGCACCAGCACCGGCGCCTGGTCCAGGTAGAAGTTCACGAATGCCTGCAACTCGGGGCGAGCAGCCAGCTTGTCCGCGTCCACGTAGATAAAGATCGGGCGGGCCAGCGGCGCATAGCTGCCATCCGCCACTGTCGCATCGCTTGGCTCAACGCAGCCGTTGCCGCCGTCGATTGCCACGAGCTTCAACTGGCCGGCGTTCTCGGCGTAGTAGGCGTATCCGAAGTAACCCAAAGAGTTGCGGTCCCCGGAAATGCCGCGCACCAGCACGTTGTCATCTGACGAGGCAACGTAATCAGAGCGGGACACACCCTCGTCGCCATTCACCACGTCTGTGAAGTAGTCGAACGTGCCGGATTCCGTGTCCGGGCCGTACAGGTTGAGGTCGTCACTTGGGAAACTTGAGCGCACGTCATCCCATGAATCAACAGTGCTGCCCGGCTTCCAGATCTCGTGCAGCTCCTCAACGGTGAGGCACGTCACGAAATCGTTCTGCGTGCTGACCATGACAGCCAACCCGTCCAGCGCCACAGTCAGCGGGATGAAGTTGATGCCGTTTGCGACGGCTTGTCCTGCCTCACTGTCCTTGATGGGACGTGACGCATCGGAAATCTCGGTCTCGCCCACGGTGAAGCGCTTGAATCCGCCGCCCGTGCCGGAGATGCCGACGTTCACGCGAACGTCAGGATGCACCGCCAGGAACTCCTCGGCCACCGCCTCGGAAATTGGCGCGACCGTGCTGGAGCCGTCAATCTCGATGGTTCCCGAAAGCTCTACCCCGCCCGACGTGGTGGTCGTCTGGGATGTTGTTCCGCCCGACGTGGGGGGAGTCGAAACCTGCGCCCCACTACTGGACGAATTCGAATCTGATTCGGACGCTGACGACTCGTCGTCTCCACATGCCGCGCCCCCAAGCACGACAATCAGTCCAAGAGCGCCGACAAATAACAACTGACGCCATGTCTTACCTAACTGCATCATTCCTCCTTCTTCACCTGCCGTGTGATGCACCAAGTTCTCAAAACTGAGCGTAGGCAAGGCGGATTAAAGAGGTGACAACACGCGGTTAAATCACGATTAAGGCATCCTTGCGTACCGATGCCACCACGGAGCGCCTTAGGACATCTGCCCCCAGGACGGCCCCGACTTCACGTCCACCACCAGCGGCACGTCAAGCTCCGGCATAACCAGAGGCATAACCTCATCGACGATGGCCGTCAGCGCCTCCTGCTCGTCGTCCGGGGCTTCGAACAGCAGCTCATCGTGAATCTGCAGCAGCATCAGTGTCCGCATCTCCGATTCATCAAGCCGCTCCTGCATCCTTAGCATCGCAAGCTTGATGATCTCAGCGGCAGTCCCCTGTACCGGCATGTTGATGGCCATCCGCTCCGCCGCCGCGCGTGCCTGCTGGTTGGATGCCTTGATCTCCGGCAGGTACCGTCGCCGCCCCAGCAACGTTTGCACGTAGCCGTTCTCACGCGCCCCGGCGATGGTGTCGTCCATGTACTTTCGCACCTTGGGGAACCGCTCGAAATATGCCTCGATGAACGCGTCCGCCTCCTTGCGTTCTATCTCAAGGCGTGTTGACAGCCCGAACCCGCCCATTCCATAGACGATGCCGAAATTGACGGCTTTCGCGATTCGCCGATGCTCTGACGTCACGTCCTCAGGACGAAGTCCCATTACGGTTGAGGCTGTTGACGAGTGAATGTCCTCTCCGGCGTGAAACGCATCCTTGAGTCCCCCGTCATCCGACAGGTGTGCCAGCACGCGCAGTTCCACCTGCGAATAATCCGCCGACACCAACTGCGACCCGTCGCTCGCGATGAATGCCTCACGGATCCGGCGTCCTGATTCCGTGCGCACGGGGATGTTCTGCAGATTCGGGTCCTGCGACGCGATACGACCCGTCGCGGAGCCTGTTTGATTGAAGCTCGTGTGAATACGTCCCGTGCCCGTGTACACGTCCTTCGGCAGCGAGTCCACATACGTTGATACCAACTTGGACAATTCACGGTATTCAAGGATGCGCTGAACGATGTGGCTGTGCTGTTCCCCGCTCTTGACCAGACCCTCCAGGACGGCAGCGTCGGTTGAGTAACCCGTCTGCGTGCGTCGACGCGCGGGCAGCCCCAGCTTTTCGAACAGCACCTCGCCCAGCTGTTTCGGAGAATTAAGGTTGAAGACAAGGGGCTCGTCCATACCGGCCCCCGCGCCGGCCTCGTCGTAGATTTCCTGCGTCATCTGATTGAGGTTTGCGTGCATCTCTTCAGACATGGTCGCCAACAGCCCGGCATCCAGGCGGACGCCGTTCCGCTCCATCCGTGACAGAACCGGCGCGAGCGGCATCTCAAGGCCCTCAAACAGAGGACTCGCCCCTTGCTCTTCAAGAATCGGCGCCCACGACTCCATCATCCGCAGCGTGTAGTCGGCGGCGGAGCATGTGTATTGCAAAGCCGTCTGCTCGTCCAGAGCATGGAACGGAACCGCCTTTGCACCGCGTCCCAACAGCTCTTCCCGGGTCGGCAGTTCCTGCCCAAATTCAGACAGGACGAGTATTGGCAGGGCAGTGGACGGCTTGCCGAGCATGTGGGCTGCAACGGACGTGTCCCAGATCGCGTTCTCCACCGTCACGCCGCCGTTCTGGAGCGGGGGCAAAATCTCACGCGCGACATGCGTTACCAGCGTCCGCGGACTTCCCTCCGGCCCGTTTTCAGCAAGAAAACGCCGGAGACGGTGGAGCATATCGCTGCCCGCCGCCATGGGTATTCCAAGTCCCTCTTGCATCAGGGGGATGTATGCCGCCTGCCCGGAGGCCCAGGAGATTCCTATGCCCACAGGCACACCCTCCATCACACGTTGGGATGTGACCGGCACGACGATGGAGAAATGCGTGGCATCGGAGATTTCAGTAAGCAGGTCTTCTAACTCTTGTGCGGTCGCGATGGTTCGGTATGTCGTGTCCACGTCCGGCGCCGGCGTGGTCTCCTCAACAACTGCCGTGTCACCGCCAACATCGGGTATCCGATTCAAGAGCGACGTAAACTCCATTTCACGGAAGAATGCGACCAGGCGTGACCGGTCAAAGTTCTCCGTCCACTGCAGGTCATCCAGCGTCACCGGCAGGTCAAGTTCCGTGACGATCCGCGTGAGCTCCAGTCCCTGCATTGCGGCCTCGCGCCCGTCAACCAGGCGTTGCCGTACGCGCTCCGGCGTGACGTTGTCAATGTGCTCATATAGCTCGCCGACGGTGCCGTACTCGCTAAGGAGTGTCGTTGCCGTCTTTGCACCCACTCCCTGCACGCCGGGGATGTTATCGGATGGATCCCCCTGCAGCGCCTTCAAGTCCGGTATCTGCTCCGGCGAAAGCCCGTACCGCTCTTTCACCGCGTCAGGATCAAAGAGGGATTCATTTCTTGCTCCTCGCTGATACAAGATGCTGACTGTAGGGGAGACCAACTGCATCGTGTCCTGGTCTCCCGTCACGATGATTGTCCGCAGCCCCTGCTCCGTAGCGCGCCGCGAAAAATGCCCAAGCACGTCGTCCGCCTCATAGCCCGGCAGTTCGACGATGGACAGGCCAATCGTTTCGACGGCTTCTCGCACCCGTCCGTACTGGGCGCGCATCTCATCCGGCATATGGGGGCGCTGTGCCTTGTAGCCGTCATACATCTCATGGCGGAACGTGGGGCCGGACACGTCAAACGCTACGGCCGCGTACGCCGGCCGTCTTTCACTAAGGACCTTCAAGAGCGAGGCTGAGACGCCAAAGACTGCATTCGTGGCCTCACCTGAGTGCGAGACCGATAGATGTTGAATGGCATGAAACGCGCGATGGAACATCGCGTGGCCATCAAAGAGCACGACGAGATCGTTATCAATCCCCCGGCCCTGTTTCCGTCCTGCCGCCGATTGTGTCATGCCATTGCGCCTGGCTCTTCCCCGTGGGCGATGAGCCTACGGGTCCGGGGTCGCGTCTCTGTCCTCCGGCAGCATCCACGCCCGCAGCGCAAGCACCCGCGCCCGTGCTCGATGAAGCTCTCCCAACGCCTCAATGATCGCATGCGCGTCAGGCCAACCGGCCATATCCACGTCTTTGCGGAAGGGATGTGTCGTGATGTGAAGCGGCAACAACGCGCGTGCCGCCTCATGGACGGGCGCTACGGTCAGGGGGTCTTCAGTCAGGTACTGTCCAAGACTGCCGAGACGGTCAGCAAGGACCCTTACGCGCGACTCCGCCTCACGAAGCGCGGTTATCGCCTCCGAGTACCGTTCACGGGGCGTCTTGGTTTCGCCGCCGCCTGTAACCATGCGTGCCGCTTCAGGCGGCGAAGCTTCACGTCGCTGCATCATTGTTCTGACACAAGAGTACCGTAGAGGAAGAAAACATGCCTGCCTCGCGTTGCTCACGCTGTTGACGATGCAATCACTTGCCCCATAATCGATAGGTAAGCGCGGAACGAGTATTTATGGTTATCGTGCAGCGAGGACGAGAGCAAATGACACGATTGAGCAGGCCAGGGCTTCTGCTCGTCATCTGCCTTGCGTTGCTCATCGCTGCTGCGGCTTGTACGAACGACGACTTGACATCAACGTCCACTGCGGAACCAACCGTCACCGGTGATGGTGCAGACGGCCAGAACGGAAGCGAACCTCGACCCACACCAACCGTGAACCCGCCGGTTCCCACCGTTGAGCCCGCTGGGACCACTACCGTCGACACAACGTCAATCAGCGGCAAGCCTGTTCCCAGCGCTGCCGTGCGTGGCGGAACGCTAATCGCCTCCGTTTGGCATGCAGAGCAAACATTCAGCACGTGGGAAGATCGTGAAGGCGCGTCATTCGTCATGATGCACCCCTTGCATAATCTCCTCTTGCAGCCTCGAACCTGGGGTGATACGAATGATTTTCAGCGGCACAACTTCCTTGAGCTTTACCAGGACCTGGCGCTGGGATGGGAGATTTCCGGGGATGGATTGACCGTCACGGTCAACCTGAGACGTGACGTTTCCTGGACGGATGGCACGCGATTAACCTGCGAAGATGTTGCCTGGACGTATAATTCCATCCGAACAGGCAGGGGCCTGATTCGCAGCCCGAGGTCCGTTTACCTCGGCTCCGTCAGGGAAGTCCTTTGCGAGGACGATTACACTGTCCGGTTCATCCTCAGCGAACCACAGGCGGCAATCATCGATGCGCTCGCCCTTCCACATAACATCATTCGGCCCCAACACGTTTACGCCAATGACACCGCAGCGATGCGGGATCGTCTCCCCACTGTCACCACGGGGCCGTTTGTTGTTGCAGATCACGTGCCGGGTGAGAGCATCACGTATCGGCGGAATGACTCTTATTGGGATCAACCTTTTCCGTTCCTGTCAGGTCTGCAATTCGTGATTCTGGCCGAGTCCGCCTTGGCCACCGGACTCCGCTCAGGAACCATCGACGTCGGAAAGCCGTCGGGGTATGCCAAGGAAGAAGCTGAAACCCTGGAAAGTGAGTGTGAGAACTGCCAAGTATGGCCCCGGGTATTGGCCATGGGCAACACGCACCACGTTATCCTTAACCACGCCAGGGAGCCCTGGAATACCAGTGGCATCAAAGAGGTAATCGCCCTGGCAATTGACAATACAAAATACATCCGAAATGTGCATAACGGCTGGCATTTCCCGCCAACCGGTTGCGGCACGTATCCCTTCTCAACCTGGGCAATGCCAATTGACCGTTGCACGGACATTCCCGGCTATGGAGACTTCTCTGCTAAATCCTCACCGGCCGCGGACAAGGTGCAGGCCAGGGAGATCCTTGCCGATCTCGGTTACTCTCCCGGTGAGTTGTCCATCTCCATCCTCTTCAGTGAGGAAACTGAGCAGGTTATCCCCGCAGTCATCTCTGATTTTCAGGAAATCGGCATAAACGCTGCTTCTGTCGCCCTCAACCAAAGGGACTTTCTTGCGCGTCTCTCTGAAGGAGACTTCGATGCTGCCGTCCATTCTGAATGGGCCATCAGTGATGCCCCGGACATCCTGCTGTTTGGGCACTTTTATACGGGTGGGCGTGACAACTTCGGGCGATTCAGCAATCCGGAACTCGATGACCTCATCGACGAGATGGGCGCTGCCACAGACCCGACCACCCGGCGAGAACTCGCGTGGGACGCGTTGGAAATGGCGCTCGAACAACAGGCAAAGATCGTTGTATCACACGGCGTCCTCGTGCCCATCTACAGTAATCGGGTACACGGGATCATGCCCGGACTTGATTTCCAGGCTGAGCGCGGCCCTCAACTCCGGTATGATCACGCCTGGTTGGCCGGCTGACCAACCCTTGTACTACTAGGATTGACATACCTTTAAGCGCTGTCATACTCAATGAATCTACCCAGAGTTAATAAGGTAGGAGGAAGTTGATGAGCAGATGGACATTACTCCTTGTCGGCTTGGTCGCCACGCTCGCGTTGCTTGCGGCAGCGTGCGGTACGGCCGAGGAGGATGAGGAGCAAGATACAACGGCGCCGGCGGAACCCACCGCTACGCCCCTGTTGATTACGGGGAGTTCGCCTACGGCGGTTCCTGCTGATACGGATGATGATATGGACGACGACATGGACACGATGGAAGAGAACGTGTCTGTGAGTGGCATTCCGCTTGACCCTGATGCGGTCTTTGGTGGCACGCTCAAGCTTGCCTACCGGTCGAACAACCCCTTGAATCCTTGGGAAGAGGCGGCCGGCCCCGCGTTTGATGTTGGGCACCTGCTCAACAACATGTTGATCAAGCCTCGCACTTGGGGAACCGAAGACGATTTCAGGAACAACGCATTCTTCGAGTTGCATCCTGATTTGGCCAGTTCTTGGGAACAGTCCGAAAACGGCCTCGCCTGGACATTCACCCTGCGTGACGGGATTGAATGGTCGGACGGCACGGCGCTCACGTGCAATGACGTGAAGTGGTCATTCGACACGATCCGCCTGTCAAATGACGCCGGACTCCTCCGCAGCCCGCGGAAGACCCATTACCTGGCAATCGACGGCATCACGTGCGCGGATGACTTGAACGTGGTCTTCAACCTTCGGTGGGCGAAGCCTGCCGTCCTGGAGGTCATTGGTCAGCCCTACAACATCATCTTCCCGTCCCACATCTACCAGACAGAGTTCCTGGAGACCGGCAAGCTGGACTCCATGCGTGAAGAGCCCTCCAAGGCGACCACAGGAGCGTTTAGGCTGGCTAACTACATCCCCGGTGAGGGATACACGTTTGAGAAGAACCAGGACTACTGGGATGCGCCGCTTCCGTACGTTGACGGCGTGGAGATGATCTTCCTGTCCCGTTCGAACATCCCGCCGGCTCTAAGAACCGGCGCAGTACACGTGGGTGACTCGCACGGCTACACCGGAGGACAGGCCCTCACCCTGATCCAGGAACGTGATGACGAAGTCTTCAAGATCTACGATCGTGTCATTGCCTCGTCATTCAGCCCCGCGCTCTTCCTTAACAAGAACCGCGAGCCGTGGAATGACCCGGCTGTGAACACCGCTTTTGCGTTGGCCGTTGACAACCAGAACTACGTCACCACCGTACAGAACGACCTTTTCGTGCTGCCGACGGGCTGTGGTTTCTACCCCACCAGCGAGTGGGCGATGCCTGCCGAGCGTTGCGCTGCCATCCCCGGCTACGCGGACGTCTTCGGCGCTACGCCGGAAGAGCGCCTCGCTCAGGCTGACAGAGACAAGGAGCGTGCCAAGCAGATCCTTGAAGACGCCGGCTACACCGGTGAGAACGCACTGAACCTGAAAATGGTCGTGTGGGGCGTGATTCGGGCGGACGGTCCCGCCATCCAGTTGGATCTGCAGGAAATCGGCGTGAACGTGGAGATTGTCGAGTTCGATTCCACGACCACCTACACCAAGTGGTCCAATGCCGACTTTGACGTGGGAGTCCACAGCTTCTGGATCGCGGGAATCGACCCGGACGTGACGCTGTACGAGCACTTCTACACCGGCTCGGATCGCAACTACAACCGCTACAGCAACCCTGAGTTCGACAACCTGGTCAATACCATGAGCCGGACCCTGGACAAGGAAGAGCGGAAGGAGCTTGCGTGGCAGGCCATGGAGCTTGCTCTGACTGACGTGGGTAAGGTCGTCATATCGCACGGTTCCTACTACCCCATGGTCAGCGCCAACCTTGGTGGCTACATGCCCGCGCCGAACTACCTCGCAGGCTACGGCCCGGTGAAGCGCTATTCCCACGTCTGGATCGAAGAGTAATCCATTCGACAGGGATAGTGCGGCGCCGAACTGAATCGGCAGACCGCAAGAGGGCCCCGATGCCACGGCATCGGGGCCCTTCACTTTTCCGCCCCCTCAACCTGATTCCGGCGGAGGTCGCCCCAACACCCTTGCATTACGAGGATTGACATGTCGTTAACCACTGTCATAATCGATAAGTCTGACCAGATTTTGAGGGGAGGAAGGGAGACCCCATGAATAGATGGACATTGCTCCTTATTGGCTTGGTCGCCACGCTTGCGTTGCTTGCAGCCGCGTGTGGCACGGCCGAGGAAGAGGAGGAGGACACAACCGAAACGGTGGAACCCACCGCGACGGCGATCGTCATTGAAAGCAGCGCCGCAGATCCTACGGCAACGCCCGAAATGACGGGTGGTGACACCATGACAGATCCGACCACCTCCGTCAGCGGCATCCCGCTTGATCCGGACGCCCAGTACGGCGGCACCCTTCAGATTTCATACACCAGCCACAGCCCAAGCTTCGTGCCGTGGGAGTCCGCAGCCGGCCACTCATTCGAAGTGGGGCAGATGCTCAACAGCATGTTGATCAAGAACCGAACGTGGGGCACGGAAGAAGACTTCAACAACTTCGCCTACTTCGAACTGCATCCTGACCTCGCCACGGATTGGGAGCAGTCTGAAAACGGACTGGCATACACCTTCAACCTGCGGGACGGTGTGGAATGGTCGGACGGTGTGGCAGTCAGCTGCAACGACATCAAGTGGTCGTTTGACACCATCAGGCTTCAGCAGGACGCCGGGCTGCCAACCAGCCCGCGCAAGACGCACTACCTGGCAGTCGACTCAATCGTCTGCCCGGATGACTTGACAGTGGTCTTCAACCTGCGGTGGGCGAAGCCGGCCATGATTGAAGTCATCGGTCAGCCTTACAACGTCATCTTCCCGGCGCACATCTACCAGACTGAGTTCCTGGAGACGGGCGCGTTGACATCCTTCAGGGAAGAGCCGTCCAAGGCAACCACCGGCCCCTACAGGCTGGCCAACTACATTCCTGGCGAGATATTCCAGTTTGAGCGCAACCCGGACTACTGGGATCAGCCGCTTCCGTACTTGGATGGCGTGGATATGCGCTTCCTTGGACCGGGTTCCTCACAGATCCCGCCGGCCCTGCGCGCAGGCCGTCTGCACATCGGCAGCCCCAACGGCTACACCGGCGGACAGGCGGACACGCTCCTCGCAGAGTGCACGGAAACCTGTCAGTTCTGGCAGAACCGCATCATCGCATCCTCGTTCAGCCCGGCGCTGTTCATCAACAAGGAGCGCGAAGGCTGGATGTCGGATCAGAGGATCCACGAAGCGTTTGCTCTCGCCGTTGACAACCAGAAGTACATCACGACGGTTCGCAACGACTGGTACGAGCTTCCCGTGGGCTGCGGATTCTATCCGACATCCCCGTGGGCCATGCCACGAGAGCGCTGCGGCGAGATCATCGGTTTCGCTGACGTCGTTCCTGAGACGCGTGAAGCGCGCGCCGCAGC
>DAOUJJ010000014.1:0-153893 GCA_034422835.1 Dehalococcoidia bacterium
GGGGGCCCTGCCCCCCCCCCCCCCCCCCCCCCCGAATCTATGTTCTAGTCCCTCTTTCCGGCCTTTCCCTCCTGGCAAGCGCCGGGGGCCCGGCATGACCGGGGTCCTCTGCACTCTCCCTCTCCCCCGGTTCCTCTTCCTGGCCGTCGCCCTCTTTGCCCTGGCCGTGTTGGTCGTTGGCGACGGCGTTCCGCCCGCCCGGGCCCAGCAGACGCCCACCGTGCTGGTGAGCAACATCGGGCAGACGCCCGCCACTTCTCCTTTGGATACGGGTAGCTGGAGTAATGCTCAGGAGTTCACCACGGGAGCCACCTCCGGCGGCTACGCGCTGGGCAGCATCGAAGCCGTAGTCGGAGCTACCAACATCACCCAAGCTCAGCGCGACACCATCCGGGCGGAGCTGTGGTCAGCGACCGATAGCGGCAGCCCGGGCATGAAGATCGCCGACCTGGCGGTGCCGGCCCATCCCATATCGACGGGCACGGTGTCCTTCGCTGCGCCGGCCGACACCACCCTCGCGGCCAGCACCACCTACTACGCCGTCTTCTACACCGTCGGCAGCTTCTCCTTGAATTTGAGCGGTACGGCCTCCGACAGCGAGGACTCCGGCAGCGCCGCGGGCTGGAGCATCGCCAACGGCGCTCGCAGCGTGCAGGTGGATGTGCCGGTCACGGCCACCACGTGGCCGGCCCAAGGTACCGATTCGCTGAGGATCACCGTAAAGGGATCTGAGGCACAGACCACCTCCGTTGACCTGGGCTCCCTGACGGCGGAGAGCACCACCGACGGCAACAACTTCACCGCGCTGGCCCTTTCGCCGGCCTTCGCCGCCGCCACCACAGCCTACCGGGCCACGGTGGGCAACGGCGTGACCCACGTCAGGCTGACGCCCACGCTGGCGGACACCGGTTCCTCGGTGCAGGTGGGCAAGAGCAGCGGCACGCTGGCGACGGTCAACAGCGGCTCGGCCTCGACGGCCATCGCCCTGGACGTGGGAGACAACGCGATCACCGTCCGGGTCACCGACGCGGACAGCAACAGCCAGGACTACACGGTAACGGTGCACCGGGCGCCCGCCGACACGCTGGTGAGCAACACGGGGCAGTTTACTAGCGAAGATAATTATGCCAGCACCGACTCTTATGTCATTGCCCAGGGCTTCACGACGGGAACCGTCTCCGGCGGCTACACGCTGACGAGCATCGAGGCCTTTCTTGTTGACGACGCCAGCGCGGCCGAGAGCGGGAAGTTCCGGGCCGAACTGTGGTCCGCCGCCACGAGCGGCGGGCCGAGCGCGAAAGTCGCGGACCTGACGGTCCCATCGGACATGCCGCAAGGAATAGTGTCCTTCGCGGCGCCTGCCAGTACCGCGCTGACGGCGAGCACGACCTACTACCTCTTGCTGTACACGACCGACAGTACTGAACTCGCCGTCGACTTGACGGAAATGGAGGGCGAAGACGCGGGCGGCCAGGCCGGCTGGGCCATTGAGAACGTAGCTTATGCTCAGATCCAGGAACAGCCGGTCGCCGGCCAGGTATGGGCGGTGTACGCACCAACCAGCGGTCTCTTGAAGCTCCGCGTCAGGGGCGCGGCGGGGGTGCAGGGGCCCCGATCCTCCAACGCCAACCTGGGCGGACTGACGGCCAGCGGCAGCGCCACCTCCACCGGCACGTTTACGGCGTTCCCCCTGTCCCCGGCCTTCAGCGCCGCCGCCACCAGCTACACGGCCACCGTTCCCAACACCACTGCCTACGCCAGGCTGACCCCCACCGTGGCAGACACCGGCAAGGCCACGGTGATGGTCGGCCCTCACAGCGGGACGCTGGCGCCGGTTGCCGACACCCAGGACAGCGCGGCCCTGGCCCTGGCCGTGGGCTCCAACAACGTCTTCACCGTGCGGGTAACCGCCGAAGACTCGACCACCAGGGACTACACTGTCACCATCACCCGGCAGACCTCCACAACCACCCCGACACAGCCCACCGTGTCCATCTCCGCCTCCCCCACCGACGTGGACGAGGGCAGCCCGGTCACCGTCACGCTTACCCTCTCGGAGGCGCTGTCGAGCAGTGTGACCGTCCCGCTGACTATCACCGACGGCTCGGCGGAGCCGCGAGACCACGGCAGGCTGGCATCCATCACCATCCCCGCTAACTCGACCACTGCCACGGACACCATCACCACGCGCCACGACAGTGACATCCGCGACGAGACCTTCACGGTATCCCTGGGGACGCTGTCCTCCGAGACCGGCACGATGTCCTTGGCGACGCTGCCCCCCGAACTCGCGGCGGGCAGCCCGTCTTCGGTGGAGATCACCATCCTGGACGATGACTATCCCATAGACACCGTGCCGGAACTCCCCATCGATTACTCCAAGCAGCGGCCCGCCAACGAAAGGCAGCCGACCGGCGAGGGGGCGGGAAGTTCATTCTGCTACCTCGGCTCCGGCAACGGCACGACGGAATACATCCGCTACTCCGATGGACGCATCGCAGAGACAACCAAACAGAGCGACGCCATCAGGTCCATGTTCGCCTGCGACTAGCTCCCTCTGTCATTCCGAGCGCAGTCGAGGAATCTAAAGCCTCTATTTGCTCACCGGCCGCGTCTTTGGATTCTTCACTCCGCTGCGCTCCGTTCAGAATGACATATGGGAGCGTGCTCCATTCAGAATGACAGTGGAGCAATGCGCTACGCTATCTATATGGCAACACATGAATGGAGCGGCGTTTCACGCTCCGCGGATGAGACGAAAGACATCGGGCGGGCAATCGGCGGGGCCGTGGAGGCCGGGACGTTGGTGCTGCTCATCGGGCAGCTCGGCGCGGGCAAGACGACGCTGACGCAGGGCCTTGCCGACGGGCTGGGCGTGACGGCGTACACCAAGAGCCCATCATTCGTGCTGGTCAACGAATACCAGGGGCGCCTGCCGCTCTTCCACATGGATCTGTATCGCATCGACGATCCTGCGGAGGCGTGGGAGCTTGGGCTGGACGATTACCTGGGCAGAGACGGCGTGCTGGCTGTCGAGTGGGCGGATCGCGCGACGTCGATTTTCCCGGATGACCGGCTGGAGATCAGCATCGAATACGTGTCGGACTCGGAACGGCGGCTATCCGCAGCGGCGAGCGGGCCCGTGTCCGCACAGGCGCTGAGCGCCCTGCCCGAAGGCATTGGGGCGGCGGAATGATCATCGCCATCGACACCGCCACCGAGACGGCAAGCGTCGTCGTTGCTCACCCCGAAGGGACCATCGCCGCTGAACTCACATGGCGCGCAGGCCGTAATCACACCATGCACGTGCATCCAACGCTGCGCCACGTGATGATGCTGGCGGGAATCACGACGAACGATCTCACAGGTATTGTCACCACGCGGGGACCGGGGAGCTTTACGGGAATCCGGATTGGACTCGCCACCGCCAAGGGCCTCGCACAGGGGCTTGATGTGCCGATTGTCGGTGTGGGAACGCTGGCCGCAGCGGCGTTGGGAGCCGCGCATCTGGGACGCACTGTGTGGTCGGTCGTGAACGCGGGGCGGGGGCAGTACGCCGCCGCGGCGTATACGGCATCGGACGAGCACGGTGTCGAACAGCTCGTCGAAGAGGCCATAGTCTCGCCGGAGGAGCTTGTCTCGAATATGGCCGAGCGCGGCGAGGATTGCATCCTGACCGGAGAATTCGACGAGGCGTTGGCAGATGCGGCACTAGGTGGCCTCGGAAACGCGCTGGCGATCGCGCCGGATGTTGTTCGGACGCGGACGGCGGCCAATGCTGCAAGGTTGGGCCTGTTGCGTCTGAGTCGTGGCGATGTGGATGACGTTGCGACGCTGGAGCCGCTGTATCTGAGACCACCGGCGGCCGTGGAGCGCGCGGAGGCGCAGGCGGCTAATCGGTAGCGTCTTGCCGATTCCGCTCGTCTTCGCGGAGTCTCTTGCGCCGGCCGAGACGGGACATCACCACCAGGATGACAATGATGGCGATGATGAACCCAAAGCTGATGATTTCGTCGGCCCATCCACCCGCGCCCGTAAGGGCATGGGCAGGCGGCGGAATCGCAATCGACGACAAAAACATGGCCATAGACCAGAATACCGCGCCGGAGGGAAGGACAAGTAGATGACTGCGGATGTGCCGCGCGACCGTTATACGCACGGACACCATGAATCGGTGGTGCAGAACCACGCGCGGCGTCGTGCTGAGGGGGAGGCTTGGTTTCTGCTCCCACACCTGAATGCCGGAATGCGCCTGCTTGACGTGGGATGCGGGCCGGGGACGATCACCGCTGGGCTGGCGCGGGCAGTTGCGCCCGGCGAGACCATCGGCATCGATCTGTCCGAGGAAATACTGGTTCAGGCGCGGGATCATGCCGCGTCCGAAGGCGTGAGCAACGTGACGTTCACGTATGGCGACGTTTACCAACTCGACTACGAAGACGGCGCGTTCGATGTTGTGTACGCAAACCAGCTATTGCAGCACCTGACCGATCAGCCGCTGGCCCTTCGAGAGATGCGGCGCGTGCTCAAGCCGGGCGGCCTTTTGTCCGTGCGAGAGACGGACTACGCCACCATGTGCCCGTCGCCCAAGTTCCCTGAATTTGACGACTGGAGCAGCCTCTATCATCGAGTCGCGTACCACAACGGGGCGGAGCCGGACGCGGGGCGGCATCTCACCCGTTGGGTGCGAGACGCGAGATTCGTGGACTATGAGATTCACTCCAACGTTGTGGTGATGGACGGCGACGAGGCGCGCTTCTGGGGCAATATGTGGTCGCAGCGGATTCTGCACTCCAACGTGGGGGCTGATGCCCTCGCATACGGGCTGGCAGAGCAGGCCGACCTGGACAGGATTTCAGCGGCGTGGGCGAGATTTGCAGAGTCTGAGCGACCGTTCTATATGTATGCGCAGATAGGCGTGTTGGCTCGGAAGCAGGGAGAGGGTGAATGAAGGCCGCAATCCTCAACGAGATCAATCAACCGATGACGGTGGAGGATCTGCCGACGCCGTCGCCGCGCGCCGGTGAAGTGCTGCTCAGGATCGCCGCAACCGGGGTGTGCCACACGGACCTCCACGTCATGAAGGGCGAGGTTGCTTTCCCCACGCCGTGCGTGCTCGGCCATGAGACCTCCGGCGTTGTGGAGGCCGTTGGGGACGGCGTGACCAACGTTTCGGTTGGAGATCGCGTCGTGTGCAGCTTCATCATGCCGTGCGGATCGTGCGCGTTCTGCCGTCGCGGGCGGGATGACATGTGCGAGACGTTCTTCGCCTACAACCGCCTCAAGGGACAGCTTTATGACGGCACAACGCGACTTTCGCGTCCCGACGGCTCCCCGGTCTGGATGTACAGCATGGGAGCGCTCGCCGAATACGCGGTAACGCCCGCATCGTCCGTCTTTCGACTACCGGACGCCATCCCTTTGCGAGAGGCCGCCATCATCGGCTGTAGCGTGTTCACGGCATACGGCGCTGTGCGCAACCAGGCTGAGCTGCGCATGGGGGAAAGCGCGGCGGTTGTCGGCGTGGGCGGTGTCGGCACAAACGTCATCCAGATTGCTGCTGCGGTCGGCGCGTCTCCCCTCATCGCCGTGGATATCGACGACGCCAAGCTGGAACTGACGCAGTCGTTCGGCGCGACTCACTCCGTAAACGCTGCCCATGAGGACGTGTCCGCCCGTATCAGGGAAATCACCGGTGGAAGCGGCGTGGACGCCGCGTTTGAGGCCCTCGGCAAGCCTGACACCGTGCAACAGGCATTCCAGTCCGTGGCGGATGGCGGACGCGTCGTCATGATTGGCATCGCGTCTGCAGGAGAGGCTGTGCCGCTGGAGATCACCCGCATCGTGCGGCGTGGCGTGCGCATCATCGGCTCATACGGCGCACGAGCGGGGACCGACATGCCGCAGATCCTGGACCTCGTGGAGCGCGGCGTGGTGGACGTGAGCCCGCGAATCATCACTCGCCGTTATCCCATCGAACAGGTCAATGACGCCTATGCCGCCCTTGGACGCGGGGAGGTTGTAGGCCGGGCGCTGATTGAGTTCTAGCCTGCTTGACTAACGAACGCCCGTTCTGTTACCGTGCCTCACAGTCGAAGGAGGCGCGGGCCATGCTGCGACGGCTGACCATCGAGAATATCGGCGTTATCGACCGTCTGGACATCCCTTTTGATGACGGTTTCACCGTGCTAACGGGTGAGACGGGAGCGGGCAAGTCGATCATCGTCAATTGCATATCCCTTGCGCTGGGAGCAAAATCTGACCCCTCGCTTTTGAGATCCGGCGCTGAGACGGGAAGGATTGAGGCTGTATTTGAGACGGATGCCGGCGGCGCCATCCATGTTGCGCGTGAGATGCACTCGGACGGCAGCAGCACCTGTACGGTGAACGGTCGCAAGGCAGGACTCAAGACGCTCCAACAGACCGGACGCCAACTCACCGAAACACACGGACAGCGGCAGACGCTGTCGCTGCTGGGGCCCGGTGAAGAACGAGACACACTGGATCGCTATGGCGGCCTGAATGAGATGCGGGAACGCGTTGCGGATAGTGTCAAGCAGTTGCGGCAGGCCCGGTCTGAACTCAAACGCCTAAGGCGCAAGGACGCCGAGCGAACTGCGCGGCGCGACGAACTGGAGCACGATCTCCGCGCTTATCAGGACATCGCCCCCGTGCCTGGTGAAGATGATCTTCTGCAGCGCGAGCGGTCGCGGCTTGCCCATGCCGAGCAGCTTGGCGTGTTGGCCGGGGCCGCGCGGGTGCTCCTGGTTGAGCCGCCGCGCGGTGAGGTTGGCGCAACTGACGCGCTGACCGAGATCGCTCACCATCTGCGTGAGGCCACGGAGTTGGACACAGACCTGCGGAAATCGTGGGAAGAAGCAGAGGCGCTCGCCGAACAGTCGCAGGAACTGGCGCTCTCGCTGGGTCGGTATGTTGAGTCGCTGGAGACGAACCCCAATCGACTGGATGCCGTCGAGGAGCGCATCGTGGCGCTTGACGATCTCAAGCGCAGGCATGGCGGATCGTTGCAGGACGTCATCGCGTGGAGCGAGAACGCCGAGCAAGAGTTGGCGGGCCTGGACAGGGCGTCGGAGCAGATAGCGGAACTGGCCGCCCGGGAAAGCCGCCTCAACAGCGAGGTCATCGAATGCTCGAAGGCGCTGTCCGAGGCGCGTTCTGCTGCCGCGGCGCGCTTTGGCCGCGCGCTGGAGAGCGAGATTGAGGCGCTTGCCATGGCAGGCACGCGCATTGACGTTGACGTGCGTTCAACGTTGGAGAGGGTCTCCGGCGATTCCCCGGACACACTCGAAATCTGTGGTGAGGCGGGCTGCGACGAGGTTGAGATTCTGATCGCTCCGAATGAGGGAGAACCGCCGCGTCCGCTGTCAAAGATTGCGTCCGGCGGCGAGATGGCGCGCGTCACTCTGGCCATCAAAACCGTCCTGGCGCATTCAGATGCCCGCAGCCTCGTGCTGGATGAGGTCGATGTTGGCGTCGGAGGGCACGTAGGCGGAACGATCGGCAGCAAGCTCGCTGATCTTGCGCGCCGTCAGCAGGTCATCTGCGTAACACATCTGCCTCAGGTCGCGGCGCACGCCGACCATCACCTTCGCGTGTTCAAGGAGACAAGGAATGGGCGCACCGCCACGAAAATAGAGAACCTGGTAGATGACGGCTCTCGAATCGGAGAGCTAACGGCGATGATCGGCTCCGATTCCGCGGCGGGACGGCGGAGCATGGGAGAGCTTTTGGACGCGGCGCGCGGCTGCGAAACGGTCAGCGAATCCGGTGTTACCTTGCGGTTGTTGGAAGCGGCCGGTTAGCCGCGTGAATTGACAAGAGCGCCGCTCATGCCAATCATGGGTACGTTTGCGCAGGGTGGTGGAGGTCTGCGCGCAACCGACGGCAGGTAATCCAGGATCAGGGGAACGATGTCTTCTTACCCGACAAGAGTAGAGCGCAGTGTGTCTGCGCGCATCCCAACGGCTCACGGTGAATTCCAGCTCGATTATTTTTCAAATGATGTAGATGGCAAGGAGCACCTGGCGCTTGTCCACGGTGACGTGGATGGGCGCGAAAATGTGCTCGCGCGCGTCCATTCCGAGTGCCTGACGGGCGAGGTGTTCGGCTCCCGGCGCTGCGACTGCGCGTCTCAGCTGGATTCAGCCATTGAGGCCGTTGCGCGTGAGGGCGCGGGAATCATCATCTACCTGCGGCAGGAAGGACGCGGCATCGGCCTGCTGGAAAAGCTCCGCGCGTACAACCTGCAGGATCAGGGACTCGATACGGTCGATGCCAATCTAGAGTTGGGGCATCAGGCGGACGAGCGCAGTTACGGCATAGCGGCACTGATGCTGCAAAAGCTGGGCGTACGATCCATCAGGCTGATGACCAATAACCCCAGGAAGGTTGAGGAATTGCGCGGGCTGGGGATACAGGTCGGCGGGCGGGTGGCCGTGCCCGGTCCCGTCACCACGCAGAACGTCGACTATCTAACCACCAAGGTCAACCGCATGGGGCACATGCTGGACATTGCGCCGCCGGAGTCGGATGAGACCTCAAGCCCGTTCGTGTCCACGGCTGAGAAACACGCGGCAGCGGAGGCGAATCGGCGGCCGTTCGTGACGCTGACGTATGCGCAGAGTCTCGACGGCTCGATCGCCGGCGCCGACTCGCTGCCCCTCCACCTCAGTGGCTCCGAATCCTCCGAGATGACACATCTGCTTCGCTCGTCCAACGACGCGATCCTCGTTGGCATTGGAACGGTCATTGCGGACGATCCGCGCCTGACCGTTCGGCTGGCGGACGGCAAGGACCCGCAGCCAATCGTCCTGGACAGCCGACTCCGATTTCCGCTGAGCGCGAGTCTGCTGGAAAGCTATCGAACGATGCCATGGCTCGCGACACTGGAGGATGCGCCACTTGATAGGCAGGTAGAGCTTGAGGCAGTAGGCGCGCGAGTGCTGCGTCTGCCGGCGAGAGAGTCGGATGGCTTGGTGGACCTTCGCGCGTTGATGGCGACCTTGTACGAGGATGGCGTGCGGAGCCTGATGGTCGAGGGCGGGGCGCGCGTCATTACGGAGCTGCTGGAAGCGCGGTTTGTCGACCATATTGTGGTCACGGTTGCGCCGACGCTCGTAGGCGGCCTGCGCGCGGTGTCAAGCAAGAATGGCGCGGGCAGCGCAGCATTCCCGCGACTGCAGGGTATTGGCTACAAGCGCGAGGGTGACGACCTGGTTGTGTGGGGCAGGCCGGTATGGCCGCCGGACTAAACAGGAGCGCGGTGACGTTTATCGCCCCGCGCCGCGTTGAGGTTCAGCACGAAGAGGCAAGCGGCCCGGGATCAGGGCGCGTGCTGGTCCGCACTCGTCTGTCCGCGATCAGCGCGGGGACGGAACTGCTTGTGTATCGCGGCGAAGCGCCATCTGAAATGGCGGCGGATGAGTCCATTGCCGCGCTGCAGGGCGGGCTGTCATTTCCGCTTAGGTATGGCTACGCGGCGGTTGGCGACGTGGCGCAGGTTGGAGAGGGAGTTGATGCCGAACTGATCGGCCGGCGTGTTTTTGCCTTCAACCCGCACGAGTCGCTGTTCGAGGCCGAGCCGGGGTCGCTGATGGAGATTCCGGCAGGAGTCTCGTATGAGGACGCGGTGATGTTGCCATCCATGGAAACCGTGGTGAACTTTGCTATGGACGGCGCGCCGCTTGTAGGAGAAAACGTCCTGATTATCGGGCAGGGCGTCATCGGCCTGCTGACTACCGCGATGCTGGCTCAGATGCCGCTCGCCTCGCTCGTCACGCTGGACAGCGTTGAGGCGCGGCGAGAGATGTCGTTGAAACTCGGCGCGACGGCATCCTATGACCCTTCCGTGCCCGGCGTGATGGATGAAATCGCCGCATCGTTCGGCGGACACGGGGCGGACCTTGTCTACGAGTTGTCCGGCAGGCCGGAAGCACTGGACACGGCGATTGCATTGACCGGCTACGGCGGCCGCATCGTCGTCGGCTCGTGGTACGGTACGAAACGCGCGCCGATTGATCTGGGTGGCAGCTTTCATCGCAGCCGCATCAGGCTCATCAGCAGCCAGGTGACGACAATTGCGCCGGAGCTGTCAGGTCGATGGGACAAACAGCGGCGATTTGCGACGGCATGGAGAATGCTGGAGCGCCTCAAGCCGTCACAACTCGTCACGCACCGGTTTCCGGTTGAGGAAGCGGCAGATGCCTATCGGCTGCTGGATGAATCTCCCGGCGATGCGCTCCAGGTTCTGCTGACTTACGATAATGCCTGACTACTGAATGGCTGCGCGCCACATTTGGAGAAGCAGATGTACACCGTCTCCGTTTCCCATGAGTTCACGGCCTCGCACTACCTCATCGGCGGCGATTGGGGCCCCGAAAATGAACTCAACGCCCATCCGTACAAGGCCGAGGCACTGCTTGAGGGTCCGGGTCTGGACAAACACGGCTATCTGGTAGACATCGTCGCGGTGGAAAATGCGCTGGCTGCTGTCGATGCCCGGTATGCCGGCAACACGCTCAACAACCTCCCCGAATTCGAAGGACTGAACCCCAGCGTGGAGCACTTTGCCCGCATCCTCTGGGAGTTCATCGCAGAACGCATTCCAACCGAGCCGCTTGCCTCCATGACTATCCGCGTTTGGGAAGGGGAGAATGCCTGGGCCTCCTATCGGCGGGAGATTCGGCGTTGAAGGTAGGCCTTGTCATCTATGGCAGCCTGGACACCCTGTCCGGCGGCTATCTGTATGACCGCAGGCTGGTTGAGACACTGGAGCGCGCGGGGGACAGCGTCCACATCATCGGGATTCCGTGGCGCAATTATGGCCGCCACCTGGGTGATGGGTTCTCGTGCGGGCTCCGGCGGGCCCTGAAGGACGCAGACGTGGACGTGATGCTTCAGGACGAATTGAATCATCCGTCACTCTGGCGTGCTAATGGCGCGATTCGCGGTCGATGGCCAATCATCTCCATCGTCCACCATCTGCGTATGAGCGAGAAGCGCGCCGGGTGGAAGAACCGCGCCTATGCCATGATCGAACGCCGTTATCTTCGCTCTGTTGACGGGTTCGTATTCAACAGCGAAACGACACGAAAGGCCGTTCACGATCAGATAGGAGTGGGCAAGCCGAACGTCGTGGCGTATCCCGCGGGCGACCGTTTTGATGTTTCCATGACGGAACAGGACATCAGGAAACGAGCCAACGTGGATGGCCCGTTGCGAATTCTGTTCCTGGGGAACGTGATTGAGCGCAAGCAGCTGCACGTGCTGATAGAGGCACTTGGCTTTACGGGAACCGCGAATATCCGGGTGGATGTTGTTGGCGGACTTGAAGTGGAACCGGAGTACGCGAGCAAGGTGCGTCAGCAGGTTGCAAGTGAGGGCCTCGGCGATAGAGTGACATTCCACGGCCCTTTGGAAGATGATGCGCTTCGCAAGCATTTCGAGGAGTCGCACGTCCTCGTCGTTCCGTCCTCGTATGAGGGATTCGGCATCGTCTACCTGGAGGGGATGGCGTTTGGGATGCCGGCTATCGCCACGGATTCGGGCGCAGCGCATGAGATCATCACGAACCGCCGTGACGGTTTCCTGGTGCCCATGGGCTCTGCGCCGGAACTCTCCATACGGCTGCGCGACCTCGCAACGGATCGGGAGCGTCTGGCGCGCATGGGGGCGCAGGCACTCAAAAGATTCGCACGCCACCCAACGTGGGAGCAGTCCATGACGTCCGTACGTGAATTCCTGCTGGATGTTGTGGAGAAAGCCAATGGCAGGACCTGAGCGCTACAGCACCGTCCGCTACCTGAAAGCGAAGGCTGTAGTGGATGACGATGCGCTGAACGCGCGGGTGTATGACGCGTTGGCGCAGGGCATCACTGAAATGGGAAACAGGCCTCTACGTGTTATCGAGCTTGGGGTCGGTGTTGGCAGCACGTTCAGGCGGCTGTTTGAGCGGGGTCTGCTTTCCGGCGGCGAGTACGTGATGGTCGACCACGAAAGCGAGAGTCTTGCGGAGGCTTCACACGCCGCCGAAGCAATTCTCGGTTCGAGCGGTCGAGCAGAATTGTCGGTGGACACGGTCATTGCCGATGCTGTTGCGTATCTGCAGGAACAGGCTGAGGCGGGCCGATTGGCCGACGTGATTATCGCGCAGGCGCTTGTCGACCTCCTGAATGTGCCGGAGTTTCTTGAAGCTGCCGCCAACGCGCTCCGTCCGGGCGGCCTGCTGTATCTGCCGATCACGCTTGACGGGGAAAACGTTTTCGAGCCGATCGTCAATGCCGTGCTCAATTCGCGTGTTGTTGACGCCTATCACCGCACGATGGATGAGCGAAAGATGCCGAACGGCTTGCCAACCAGCGGTCGCAGAGCGGGCAGGGCGCTTCTCGGTGAGATACCGCAGGTAGGCCTTGATATAGCGGCGGCGGGTTCATCAGATTGGGTGGTGTATCCGCAGGAGGGCGGCTATCCGGACGACGTGGCGTATTTCCTGCACCACATCATCAACTTCGTCTGGGAGGCTCTCAACGAGCACGGTATCGTGTTCAATGTGGGGCTTGAGGAGTGGGTCGCGGAACGTCACAGGCAGATCGAGCGTGGGGAGCTCATCTACATAGCCCAACAACTTGATGTGCTGGCTCGCAAACCCGGCTAACGGCAGTGTCTAATCGTCATCCGTGGTCGGTTCGTCGTCCAGGATGATGAAATCGCCCGCGCCGCGCGCATACAACGCATCAAGGAGCCGTCTGCCGATGTCGTCCGGCGGCGTAGAAATCTCTGTCACCAGGGACTCTCGCAGCATGACTGTGCCATCCGGCGTTGCTGCCATTGCCTCCACAGTTAGCGTGTCGTCCTGTATTGTCGCGTAGCAGGCCAGCGGCGTGCGGCAGAATCCTCCCACCGCCCGGAGAAATGCGCGCTCGGCATCGGCGGCGAGCCTGTGATCGCGTTCTTCAGTGAGCGCGGCGACGGCGCATGCCTCCGCATTGCTCTCAAGACATTCAATGGCGATGGCGCCCTGTCCGACCGCGGGCAGCATGATGTCCGGCTCCAGGAATTCCGTTATCACATCGTCCATGCCAAGACGCTGCAGTCCGACGGCGGCAAGCACGGCGGCTTCGGCCTCGATCTCCCGTCCCTCACCCGTCACCTTGCGGACACGGGTATCCACGTTGCCGCGCAATAGGACGATCTCAAGGTCAGGGCGTTGAGCGCGAACCTGGGCGGCGCGGCGGATGCTGCCCGTCCCGACACGCGCGCCTGCAGGCAGATCATTGAGCCTGTGGCCGTCCCTTGAAACCAGAACGTCTCGGGGATCGTTGCGCGGCATGACGGCGGCCAGCGTATGACTGGGCGGGAGACGGGTTGGCAGATCCTTGAGGCTGTGGACCGCGAAATCAATTTCGCCATTGGCGAGCGCTATCTGGATTTCCTTGACGAACACGCCCTGCCCGAGGTCCGGAATCGGCGTCGTTGGACGCCTCTCGGCCGCCGTGTCGATGCCGACGATTTCAAACTCGATGTCCGGCCGCCTCGCGTGAACGGCTTCCATGAACAAGTCGACCTGGATTATTGCAAGCGGGCTTCTCCGCGTGCCTATGCGCAGCACGCGGCGGCCTTCTGCGGCAGCCATCAGTCACTCCGTGCCCACGCAAGCGTCGCGTCGACAAGACCGGCTGCCGTGTGCTCAGTTGCCTCCCGCGCAACGCTCAGCCCAACGTCCTCAGCCCCGCGTGACGTGGTCGGCCCGGCGGAGATAACGGGAATCCCGTCCAGCAGTGAGTGGTCGCCGCCAAGCGCCTCAACGAGATTGCGTGCCGTTGACGGACTCGTGAGCAGGACGCCGTCAATGCCCCGCTCAATGGCGGCTGTTGCCCGTTCCACGAGATTCGGCCCGGGCAGTGTCCTGTAGACCACGACGGGGGTCGGCGCAAGGCCATGCTCCCTGAGCGCGCCGGGCAGGGCATCATCCGCGAGGTTGCCGCGCGGCAGTAAGACCGCGTCGCCTTGCTCGCACTCAGCCGTGATTGCGTCCGCAAGCGCCCCGGTATTGAATCTGCCAGGCACAAGATCGGCTCTCAGGCCGTGGCGGTTCAAGGCAGTCGCGGTGGCCGGGCCGATGGCAGCGATTCGCGCCGTTGCCAAAGACCGGGCGTCCTGTCGGCTTTCGAGCAGCCGCCCCATGAAATAGTCGACGCCGTTGACGCTTGTAAACGCGACCCACCGGAATTGGGCCAGCTTATCGAGCACCGCGTCCACGTCAGCCCAATCGTGCGCAGCGTCGAATGCAACCGCGGGCACGTGTACAACCTCCGCCCCGGCGTCATCCAACAGCGTGATCAACTCTGCCGCCCGTGTTTCTCCGCGCAGCACCATCAGGCGGTGGCCGAACAGCGGCCTCTTCTCCAGCCAAGCGATCTTGTCGCGGAGCCCGACAACGTTGCCGCATATGAAGACGGCGGGCGCGCGGATGCCCACTTCCGCCGACGCGGCCACGATTGTCTCAAGCGTTGCCGTCGTGGTCCGTTGACGGGATGTTGTTGCCTGTTCAATGACGGCGGCGGGCGTGTCTTCGGGCCAGCCGGCCATCAGCATCGTCCTCACGGTTTGGGCGAGGGTGCGGACGCCCATGAGCACGATTGAGGTCTGGCCGGTTGGGGTCAGTGGCTGAGCGTTGCTTGCTTGCTGGCCCGTATAGATACGCACGGCGGACGCAAGGTTGCGATCCGTCGCGGGTATTCCGGCATACGCAGGCCCGGCCAACGCGGATGTGACGCCGGGAACAACATCAAAATCAACGCCTGCCTCCGCCAGCGCCGCCGCCTCCTCGCCGCCGCGCCCGAACAGGAACGGGTCGCCTCCCTTGAGCCGAACGACCCGCGCGCCGCCCCGTGCCCGTTCAATGAGAAGTTCATTGATTTCTTCTTGCAGGTGCTCGCCTCCGCGTGACGGATGCTTGCCAACATCGATCATTTCCGCGTCTGCGCGAGCCTCCGCCAACAGAGATGAATTCACAAGCCTGTCATAGACAATGACGTCGGCGCGGCGCACCAGCCTCGCTCCCCGCACCGTGATAAGTCCGGGATCGCCGGGCCCGGCGCCCACAAGGTGGACGATGCCGCCGCTAGCCACCACTCCCGTCCGTCAACAGCGCCACGAGATGATCTCGCAGACCGGCCTCATCGCCGGCCGTAATCATGGCGCGCGTCTCGCTGTCATTCAGCGCGTTCTGCCAGCGGCTTGACGGCGGCCTCTTGCCATCGCGCCGCAGCCCTTCTCGCACGTCCGCCAGAACATCCAGCAACATTTCGTATTCAACAGGCAGCGCCGCGTCTATCTCACGGCGCAGGAATGAGGCCATCGCCGGACTGCGTCCGTTGGTTGAAATGGCGACCGTCGCGTCGCCGCGCCTTACGAGCGCCGGATAGATCCACGTGCAGAGGTCTGTGATGTCCACGACGTTGAGAAGGCATTTTTCGCGTTCCGCCTCGGCCTTTATTGCCTCGCTGAGAGGCCGATCATGCGTCGTGGCTGATATGGCCAGGAACGCGTCCTTGAGGTCGCCGGGCTCATAACCGCGGGAGTGCAGGGTAATCTCGCCCCGCTCAGCCATCTCGGTAAACCGAGGCCGCTCCTTCGGGGAGATGACGGTCACGACCGCGCCCGCCTCAACAAGCGTGCCGGCCTTCATCTGAGCCTCCTGATCGTCGCCGATGACCACGCAGCGCCTGCCGCGCAAGTCAAGGTAGACGGGAAAATAGCCCATTGTGCGCCCTCGCTGCCGGCAGGCCGACAGCCCCTAGGGCCTCGTGGCGGCTGCCACAGGGGATTCAGCGGGCATGGTGTCGAAATGCTCGGCCAGAGCGAGAACGAGCGGGCCCATCTTGGGGTTCACAGGCTCTACGTGCGGCTCAACGCCATGCTCGCGCAGCGCCCGTGTGCAAACAGGGCCGACGGACGCGACGACGATTCCCGAGGAGAGCGCATCGCGAAGCTCGTCGGCAAGCCCCACCTGCTCCGCGATGCGAAAGAGGTTATGGGCCTGCGACTGCGTGGTCAGCATGACGGCGTCCACGTTCTGAGCGAGCATCAGCGCGATTGCGTCGACGACGGGGCGCGTGTCTTCAGGGAGTTGCCACGAATAGAGAGATACTTCGAGAACGTCCGCGCCCAGCGCCGCAAGCTCCCCGCGCAGCCACGCGTTCACCTCGCCATAGTGTTGTAGCGAGACACGCTTGCCGCTCAGGTCGATGTCTGACTCCTTGAGCGCCGCCAACAAGTCCTCGGAGGTGTACGGAGACGGCGAGACAAGCGCTATCGGCACGTTGAGCGGCTTGAGAACCGCCACGGGCTTTGGTCCGCGGCAGATGACGGTCGTTTCCCGCAGGGCGTCCAGGAACTCATCCTTGCGACCAAGTTGATCGGCGGCGTTGATCAGGGCGCGCGCGCCGACTCCTGTCAGGAAGACCGCCGCCTGGATTGTGTGGGCGCAGATGCCGTCGATAACATCCCGCACGTCCTGCCGCATCGGCAGCGCCGCCTCGCGCAGGGCAGGGGCGCTGATGGCCTCTCCGCCGTGGCGGGCCACAAGGTTGCCGAGTTCAGAGGGCATTCGCGCCTCAAGGACCACGATTCGCCGTCCCTTAAGGTCCGCCACGCCTGCCCCTCTTTCTCAGTCGATTCCGATCACTCAGCAGCCTGCGCGTCCGGCTCTACGTCGCGCACTCACCCTCGCCGCGCTCCATGACGTACAGCACAGACTTGTCGTAGTCGATGTAGTGATCGAGATTCGCCTTGTTGAGCGGCCCGACGTCCGCGTATTCCTTGATGATGTCCTCGAACGGCTCACGCCCCAACCGGTGCGCGAAGTCCTTGAACAGCTCGCCGTCCTCGCGGTTGTCCTTGTAGTACCGCAGGAGATGGAACACCGCCTCCGTGACCTTCTTGGCGGGAATCTTGCCGCGCGGGCGCACGCCGAAGCGCATGTCCGCGTTCTCATGGCTGCCGCCCAGGAAGACCTCATAGGCCGGAATCTGTCCGCCGCCGGGCCCCTTGATGAACGCGCCGTGGAAGCCGATATCCGACACATGGTGGCGTCCGCAGCCGTTCGGGCAGCCGCTCATCTTGATGTGCATCTGCTTGATGAGCGGGTCTTCCATCAGGCTCTTGTGGCCGTTCGGATTGCGGACCGCATCGGCGACCGCCTTGTTCAGACCCATGGATGACGTGATGCCCAGCTTGCAGCTATCGGTGCCCGGGCAGGACGTCACGTCCGTGATCTGGTTCAGACCGCCTTCGTGCAGGTCAAGCGCCTCAAGCTCCTGATACACGTCATAGAGATACGCGTTGGGCACCCACCGGAACATCATGTTCTGCTCCGGCGTGGTGCGGATGCGGTAGCTGGAGTACTTGCGGGAAATCTCCGCAGTGCCGTAATACTGCTCCGGCGTGAGGTCGCCGCGCGTCACCGTGACGCCAACAACGCTGTACCCCTCCGCCTCTTGCGGGATGACGTTCGTCTCTTTCCATGCCTGGAAAGCCGCATCGTCCTCGCCGCGAGGCTCGACGCCTGTCGGCAGGGCGGGGATGTCCATCTCTTCGTCGTCGTGGAAGAGCAGGTAGTCCTTGTCCTCGTAGTCCTGCGCCCAGTCCTGCTGCAACTCCTCCTCTACCTGCTGGCGGAAGGAGTCGATGCCCTCGGTATGAATCAGGACCTTGATGCGGGCCTTCATCTTGTTGCGACGCAGCCACGCCGTGCGGTTGAAGACACGCAGCATCGCCTCGGACACGCGCAGGAACTCATCGACGGGCACAAACTCATAGATGGTCTCTGCGATCAGGGGCTGGATCGACGTGCCGCCGCCGACCGTGATCTTGAAGCCCTTGACTTCCTTGCCGTCGATCTCGCGGACGCGGGCCACAAAGCCGATGTCATGCATCCCCACGGTCGCGCAGTCACTCTCGCCGCAGGAGAACGCCGGCTTGACCTTGCGCGGCATGTGGAACGTGAAATCGCGCCGCACGAAGTTGCGCGCGAACGCGCCCATGTAGGGCAGGATGTCAAATGCCTGGTCCGGGCAGATTCCGACCATCGGGCAGGCCGTGATGTTACGAACGGAGTTGCCGCAGGCCTCCTTGGTGCTGAGGCCGACGCTCTGCAGCAGGTGCATGGCCAGCGCCGCGTCCTCCAGCTTGAGGTGGTGCAGCTGCACGTTCTCTCGGGTCGTGATGTGGCCCTTGCGGAGCGGCGCCCACCGTTCGGCAATCTGTCCGATGGCGTCCCACTGGTCTGCGTGGGCAAGTCCGCCGGGAATCTTGATGCGGAACATCTGGGAATCCGGCTGCCGCTGACCATAGACGCCAAGACGCAGCCGGAAGGACATGAATTGGTCTTCCGGGATCTCTCCCGCGCGAAACTCCTTGACCTTGCCCTCGTAGTCGGCGATCTCCTCATCCAGGTACTGGATGATTGAGGGTCGGGCGGAACGCTGTCCCGTTTCCGTTGTCGTAACCACGTGATCCTCCCTCCGGCTATTCCCTCACAGGGTACGCCTCTGGCAATACTATCTCAAATTGCCGACTAACCCCTTGCCGCCTCAATCAGGATCTTTGCCACCTCAGGACGGGTGAACTCCATCGGCGGAACCTCGCCGCGGGCGAGCATGTCACGCACCTGTGTGCCGCTCAGGAAAACGCGCTCTTCAGGTCCGCACGGGCACGTCTTCATGGAGGCCATGCCCTCGCACCGCTTGCAGTAGAAGGAGTGGTCGAAGTAGAGCGGCGTGATGCCGAGATCGTCAGAGGGGATGCTGCGGAGCAGATCTTGCGCATCATACGTGCCGTAGTAGTTCCCGACGCCCGCGTGGTCGCGCCCCACGATGAAATGGGTGCAGCCATAGTTCTTGCGAACGAGGGCGTGGAAAACAGCCTCGCGCGGGCCCGCGTAACGCATGGCCGCAGGCAGCACGGTCAGATGCACCCGGTCCTCCGGGAAGTAACCCTTTATCAGCACCTCGTAGCACCGCATGCGGACGTCCGCGGGGATGTCATCCGGTTTGGTCTCACCGACCAAAGGGTGGAGGAGCAGGCCATCAACGATCTCCAGCGCGGCCTTTTGGATGTACTCATGCGCGCGGTGGACGGGGTTGCGGGTCTGGAATCCCACTACTGTGCGCCAATGTCGCTCGGCGAACGCGGCGCGCGTCTGTGCGGGGTCTTCGCGGTAGGGGCGGATTTCCGGCTCCAGGTTCTCGCGCTCGATTACTGTGACGGAGCCGCCGATGAGCATGTCGTGTTGGCCGTACACGGATGCGACGCCGGGATGCGCCTCATCCGTCGTCCTGAAGACGTTCTGCGCCTCAACTTCTTTGTCGTACTCGTAAACCTCATCAACGGATAGGACGGCGAGGTGCCTGCCCGTGTCATCCACCAGTACCACTTCTTGCCCCTGATTGAGCCCGCGCGCGGTGTCCGCGGGGGCGGACAGAGTGATGGGCAGGCTCCAGAGCGTTCCGTCCGCGAGACGCATCTCGTGCACCGTGCGCTCGTAATCGGCCCGGTTCATGAATCCCGTCAGCGGGCTCATAGCTCCGACGGCGATGAGGTCCAGGTCAGCCGTTTCACGGGCGTTCAGCGTGATATGCGTCAACCCCGGCGCGCGCTCCCGGATCTCCGTTGTCTGGTCCGGGGAGGCGAATCGGTCGACCAGTGTCCCACCGTGCGGAGCGATTGTCTCCTCAAGGTCCGCGTGAGGAGACGTTGTGTGAGAGTTCAGTGTAGACGTTGTCATATTTAGGTCGCCGCCCCTGCCAACTCGCCGGTCGCGCCGGACGGGACGATACCCCTCTCCTCGAGCGCGGCCAGTACCTTGCCGAGGCTCTCCTCGACCTCTTCATCCTCCGTGTTGACCAGAACCTCAGGATTCAGCGGCTCCTCATAGGGATCAGAGACGCCGGTGAAGTTGGGAATCTCGCCCTTGAGCGCCTTCTCATACAGGCCCTTGACGTCGCGCTTGACGAGTTCATCAAGCGAGGCGTGAACATGCACTTCGATGAAATCGCCGATCTGCTCGCGCACCTCGTCGCGCACCTCGCGGTAGGGGGAGATGGCGGACACGATGCTGACGACGCCGTTGCGCGTCAGCAGGTCGCTGACGAACCCGATGCGTCGGATGTTGGTGTCGCGGTCTTCCTTGCTGAATCCCAGTCCCTTGCTGAGGTTGGTGCGAACGATATCGCCGTCCAGCAGCTCGGACTTGATTCCCTGGTCGCGCAGAATCGCCAGCAGCCGCTCGGCAATTGTGCTCTTGCCGGCGCCCGAAAGCCCGGTGAACCAAACTGTCACTCCATTGTGGTTGGTGGTCACTCTCAAATTCCTCCTATGAGTGTTCCCTGTTTCTTCCGCTCTCTTGCTTGTTGTTCTTCGGCGTTGACGCCGATTTAGTTCGCCGCCGTCGTTGAGACTACCTTCCCCGTCTCAGGGTCGATGTGGATGCCGCATTCAACCTTGTCCTCAAAATCGGACCAGCGGCCTGCGCGCGGATCCTCGCCCGGCTCAACGGCTCGTGTGCAATTTGTGCAGCCGATGCTCGGATAGCCGTGGTCATGGAGGTCGTTGTAGGGGACGTTGTTCTCGCGGATGTAGTCCCAAACGTCATCCTCTGTCCAGTTGGCGAGAGGGTTGATCTTGATGAGGTCGAACTTGGAGTCCCACGCGACGATTGCCACGTCCTTGCGTGTATCGCCCTGATCGCGGCGCAAACCGGCGATCCATGCGCGCTGCCCGGCGAGCGCTCGCTGGTTCGGCTCAACCTTGCGAATCTCGCAGCACAGGTCGGGATCCACTTTCCAGAGCTCCGGCCCGTGCAGTTCAGCCTGCCGTGCCACGCTCACGTCCGTCTTGAACGCGATGGGATGGATGCCATAGCGGCGCGCCGTCTTGTCCTTGAGGTTGTGCGTATCCGGGAACAGGAAATCCGTGTCCACGTAGAAGACGGGCACCTCAGGGTTGATGTTCATTGCCATATCAAGCAGAACCATGCCGGACACGCCGCCGAAGCTGCACGCCAGCGTGATGTCTGGAAAGAAGTTCTCTATCGCCCAGCGGACAATCTCACGCGGGTGAGCGTTCTCAAGCTCCGCGCTGACTTCCGCCAGCCGCTCCTCCGTCCAGTCTGATCGTACCGACTCGATGGTGGCCATCCTGTGAGCTCCCCTCGATTCCCCTTGTGTCCGTGTGATGTGCGTGTACTTTCGTTCAGAGATAAGAAAACCGCCCCGTTGGATGTGGGGGCGGTTGATGCGCTTGTGCCTGCAAATCAGGTGTTGGCGCTCTCGTGTCCTTGAGGCCTGCTATTGCTAGCGCGCGGCCTCCCGCCCCGGGACGGGCATGTAACACGAGCAAGTCACCGCGGCGCTCAGCGCCACCGCGACCACTGAAGGGCTGTATGTATTCGCGTAACTATTCATCGTTCGCACGATTTACTCATGCGAACTATAAGCGCAACCCAATAGGCTGTCAATAGGCTTGTGATGATTATCACGAACCCCCGTCATTCCCGCCTCCCCGCTCCGTCATTCCCGCGAAAGCGGGAATCTAAATCTCATTACGCCAACCGCGTCCCTATAGATCCGGCTCGCTCACGTTCGCCCGCATGGCCTCCGCCTCTTCGAGCAGCCGCGCGAACAGCGGCCAGATATCCTCATCAGTTGGGTCCATTGTTGAGATGGACATGACGCGGTACAGCACGCCGCTGCTCACGCCGACCGTCTCAGAGCCGCCGACGTCCGGCAGCGCGATGCCCAGCGCTCTCGCCACAAGCTCCGCCTGAGTCCGCCCCACCTCATCGTTGGCGCAGATGGCCATAGCGTTGCCGTTGTGGAGGAGTCTTGTGTCGGTCTCGCCGCGCGACAGCGTTACCTCGATGCTGCGCTGTGGCCGCTCAAGGAGTTTCTCTGCGTACTCCCAGGCTTCGTCTTGCGGGGTGGTCATTTGATTGCTCTTGGTGTGGTGTTGGGTGGCGAATTACGATTCAGATTCCCGCTTTCGCGGGAATGACGGATGAGCAGTGCGGGTTGGTCATGAGGTTACTCGGCAGGGATGTACGGCGTTGTCTTGTCGAGCAGGAGGCAGGGTTCGCCGGTTTGGGAAGGATCATCGAGGCTCCATGCGCTGTCTGAACCGATGGGGCGGGTCCGGATGCCGTCATCGCCGCCGAAGATGAGCAACGCGTGCCCCTCGCCTGAGTCCTCCACCATAGCCGCGTAGGCGGGGCATGGGCCGTCCTCGCTCCAGCCGATGACCTCAACCATCGCCAACTCGCCGCGGATGCCGGGAGCTTCCACGCGTACAATCTCTTTCGGATCGTCCACGACGCTGAACACGCGGTGCAGCGAATAATCGCAGTTGTTGCCGGCCTCAACCTCTACTTCGATGAACCTGGCCTTCGCCATGTGTGCTCCCAGTGGACGTGTGGCTTGGTGGAGGCGGGGGGGAGTTGAACCCCCCGTCCAAAGGCGGCTCCAGGTGCGGCGCTACAGGCTTAGTCGGTCATTAGGTTCTCGCCGCTCGCGGCCCCGGCCGACAGGGATCGCGAGCAACCAGCCGGCGATGGTCTTTCGCCGCGCGTCACCGGCTGACGAGCGGCGGCACCCCGCTGAAATGTCGCTCTGAACCGTCCGCAGGGATAACGCCTCAGAACGTCGCTACCTAATGTTTAGGCTGCGAGTGCGAGCTGCTTGTTGTTGCCAGCTACTCTTTGTGCCGCGGGATTAACGAGGTCACGGCGCCTCGGCCTGCTCACGCACCCTCGCAGACCCCTGTCGAATCCGCGCGCCCCCACTGTGGCTGATGCGTTGCGGCGGCCGCTCCCTGCGAGTGATGGCCGCTGCACAACAAGTATACGCGCCTACGCGCGCGAACAGGGCACTAGTGGCGTGGTGATAGCGCCCGCGCCATCTCAAGATCCGCGTCCCGTTTGGCGAGGACCTGCCTTTTGTCAAAGGACTTGCGCCCGCGCGCGAGGCCGAGCTGAATCTTGGCCTTGTGGCGCGTGATGTAGAGCCTGAGCGGGATGAGGGTGTAGCCGCTGGACGTGACGCGCCGGGTAAGGTCCATGATCTGCCGACGGCGCAGCAGCAGTTTGCGGGGCCGTGTCGGCTCATGGTTGTAGATGTTTCCCTGCGCGTACGGTGGGATGTGCATGCCGTGGATCCACACCTCGCCGTTGGTGACACGCGCAAAGGAGTGAGCAAGGGTGACGCGCCCTGACCGAATGGACTTGATCTCCGTGCCGGTCAGAACGATGCCCGCCTCCAGGCTCTCCAGAATGTCGTAATCGAAACGGGCGCGGCGGTTATCGGAGACCAGCCGATCCCCGCCGGCGGCATTTTTGCCGGATTCGGCCTTTGCCCCGTTTCTTCTCGCCTTTGATTTCGCCATAATCAAACATTATAGGAATCTCATTTTCCCGGGCGTGGGGTGAGATGGCGGGTGGATGCGAAGTTTTCGCGTCACGACGCAATTAAATCTTTTGAAGCCCCTCGAAATAGCGGCGATTTCTATTGGGAGGACAACGCGGATAAGCTTGACAGGCAACTCACTAGGGGTGACAATTTTCTGCGTTAACCACTATATGTGGCGTTTCTCCCGGCATAACGGGAGAAAATAGTGGCGGAGAAGGGGACGAGGAGGATACGACAAGCCAGCGTCTCGCCCGAGACGGCAGGACTGAGAGATGCGGTGTCAGCACTGCGGGAGTGACGATACAAAGGTCCTGGATACCCGCCACAGCGATCAAGGTGTGCGCCGCAGGCGTCTATGCAAGCGATGTGGGGTACGGTTCAGCACGGTGGAGCGCCTTCTCACCACATCGCTGTCCGTCGTCAAGCGGGATGGGCGAATCGAGGAGTTCAACCGGGAGAAACTGACGGCTGCGCTACGGACGGCGGCCATCAAGCGACCTTTCCGGGCCGGGGCAATCGAGAAGCTGGTGGATGAGATTGAGGATGAGTTGCAGAAGCAGGGAAGGGCGGAAGTGAGCACGCGAGACATCGGTGAGCTTGCGATGGATAAGCTGAGCAAGACGGACAGGGTGGCTTACATCCGCTTCGCCAGCGTGTATCGCGATTTCACGGATGAGCAGGATTTCCAGCAGGCGTTGGATCTTTTGATTGACGGTGGCTCTTCGGGCTCATCCGGGCAACTTTCCCTGATTCCACCGGAACGTTCCGGCGGACGGCCCAGGGGGCGACCCCGTAAGAGAGCATGATGGGCGGCGAACTCGAAACACTACGCCGTCCTTCCCGTAACCACTTTGAGCGAATGAACCGACACAGAAAGAAATAGACCACAAAAATCAGGGTGATTTGCGAATGTCTTCTACAGCCAATGAATTCGACGGAACGGTTGTTGCTGTAAATCGGAACGCGCTACGAGATGCGGTCTCCTCACAGCTTGAGGGCGAGAGCGCGGAACAGATTGACGCGATTACGGATTTCATTGTTCGCATGGCGGACGCGCCGCCGCTTGGCCCGGACGGCGCGCTCCATCGGCTGAACGGAGCGGAAAACGGCGATGCAACGGATGCTATCGCCACGGTTATTGAGGCAGCGCAGCGCAACTTGACGAACGGCCATCATGTGAACGGCGCGAACGGAGCAACCGCGCCGTCGGATTCCGGCTCACAGTGGGATGCGAGCGGGGAGGCGGAACCAGTCATGTCTCCCAACTCCCGCGCCATCCTGGAGAACCGCTACCTGGCGCGCAATGCGGACAATGAGGTGATTGAGGACCCGCGCGGGCTGTTTGAGCGCGTGTCCCGCGCCGTTTCACAGGGCGAGGTGTCTGCAGGCGGGTCCCAGGTTGAGGCCGCCGAGTGGGCAGGCAGGTTCTACCGCGTGATGTCCACGCTCAAGTTCCTGCCCAACTCCCCCACTCTGGTCAACGCCGGCAAGGACGGCCGCGGATCACTGAGCGCCTGCTTCGTCGTCTCTCCGCAGGATGACATGAGCTCAATCATGAAGGTCGCCTCGGACGCGGCGATGATTGAGAAATGGGGCGGCGGCATCGGGTTCGGATTCTCCAATCTGCGCCCCAAGGGCGACCCCATCGCCACAACGCACGGAATGGCGTGCGGGCCGGTGTCCGTGATGAAACTGTATTCCGCCGTGGGCGCAACGCTGACGCAGGGCGCGTTCAGACTCGGCGCGCACATGGGGCAGTTGAGCGTTCGGCACCCGGACGTGCTGGAATTCATCCATGCCAAGGATGACGACGCGTCGCTTCAGAACTTCAATATCTCCGTGCAGGTCACCGATGATTTCATGCAGGCCGTGGAGGCGGACGCGGACTGGGACCTCATCAGCCCCAAGGACGGACGCGTAACGGACACCGTCAAGGCGCGCGACCTTTGGAGTGATATCTGCAACTCTGCGTGGAAGACGGGCGATCCGGGGCTGGTGTTCATGGATCGCGTGTGGGAGACGCAGCCGAACCCCCAGCTCGGCCTCATCGAAACGTCCAACCCGTGCGGCGAGGAATTCCTGGAGAACTACGGCAACTGCTGCCTCGGTTCCATCGACCTCGCCAAGCATCTGACCCCGGACAAGACGGGATTCGACTGGACGGCGCTCGAAGATACGGTGCGCACGGCAGTCCGTTTCCTGGATGACGTCATCGAAATCAACACATTCCCGCTGGCGGAACTGCGGGAGATGAACCTCAAGACGCGCCGCATCGGCCTCGGCGTCATGGGCTGGGCGGACGCGTTGGTGGACCTGACAACTCCGTATGACTCGCAACAGGCGCTTGATCTCGCGCGGAAAGTCGGCCGCTTCATCCGCGAGACGGCGTGGTCGGAGTCGGAGAAACTGGCAGCGCAGCGCGGACCCTTCCCGGAGTATGAGAATTCCCGGCTCAAGGAGCAGGGGATGCCGCCGGTGCGGCATTCGAGCGTGACGACAATTGCGCCGACAGGAACAATCTCACGGCTGGCGGACTGCTCGTCCGGTATTGAGCCGCATTTCGCCCTCGCGTGGTGGTCGAACATCCTGTGGGAGGACCACGACGGCACGAGCACGCGATTCCTCGATGCCCCGCTGCCCGTTCGCCGCGCGCTCGTCAATGACGTGGGAGAAGACAAGGCCGAGGAGACGCTGGCGCAGTTGGCCAACGATCCGACGTGGCGCGATGACGTCGTCTCTGATCTGATCGCCAATCACGGCGTCCGCACGGCCATGGCCATTGATCCTGACTGGCACGTGCAGATGCAGGCCGCGTGGCAGGAGAACACGACTAACTCCGTCTCAAAGACCATCAACCTGGCAAACGATGCCACGGTTGAGGACATCGCCAAGGCGTTCTGGGATGCGTGGACAACGCAGTGCAAGGCCATCACCGTTTATCGTGACGGTTCCAAGAGCATGCAGGTGCTGGAGACGGGCGCATCGAGCAGTGAAGAAGATGCGGAGCCGGGCGAGATCCGTCGCGTACCGCGTCAGCGTCCGCCGAGCCTCAAAAGCGTTACCGATCGCATCCGCACGGGCCACGGCAATCTGTACGTCACCATCACGTTCGAGGATGGCCGCCCGTTTGAGGTCTTTACGAACCTTGGCAAGGCGGGTTCCAGCGATGCGGCATACTTGGAGGCTGTAAGCCGCCTTGCGTCGCTGGCGCTGCGCTCAGGTGTTGGTGTTGAGCAGGTGATCGATCAACTGCGCGGCATCTCAGATGTCCCGACGTGGGACGAGGGCCAGCAGGTTCTCAGCGCGCCCGACGCGGTGGCGTTGGCTTTGCTGCGGCACGCCCGCCCCGTTGATGAAGAGCGAGAAGAGATGGCGAAACGGGCGCGAGAGGCGTTCGGCGAGAAATTTGACCTGGACGAACTGGGAGAGATTCACCCGGACGCAGTGGTGCAGAGCCAACTGTTCTCGAAGAGGCAGGCGTCAGCCCCGAGCGTCGTGGCACAACCGCAATGCCCCGACTGCTACGGAACGCTGATCTTCACTGAGGGCTGCATGATGTGCCTCGCGTGCGGCTACTCCAAGTGCTAGGAGCAGGTACTCCACGACGAGATACTCCACACTAAATCACGACAACCCCTCATCCTCCTTTATCCCTGGTCATCGGGCCGGCCCCCACCCCGGCCCGATGGCTTTTTTGCGGCTGTGCGGGCCGCTAGTCCCCACCGGACCCGCCGAAAGAGTGTATCACTATCTCTCTTCAGCCTTGACCCTCTTTAGGACGCCGATGAGCCAGAGGCGAAAGTCCCGCTGCTTCACGTCAAAAAGACGACCGTAGATGTTCATCGGTGGATGGCCTGACTCGCTGCGGCCCCCGATCTCCTCACGCGCGAGCTGCTGCGCCAAAGGCATGTTCTGCTCTCGCAGAGCTGCCTGGCGTCGGGGGACGATTTCATCAACCGGCAGATAGCGGACGTTGGTCCTGACCCCAAGGTATTCTTGGAACAGCGCCCAGTATTCCGCGCGCGTCAGATTGCCGGGCCCGCCAAGCTCAAAGATGTTGTTGTAGGCGCGGCGTTCGAGGTGCGCGTGGATGAGGTAATCGGCGAGTTCATCGAGGAAGATGAAAACCATCGGCTGATCGGGCGTGCCGTAGATGGTTATCGGTCCGCCGGTCGTAACGGTATACGCCTGCCTGCGGACGAGGTCGCCGGAGGTGTCGATCATGCCGCCGGGGCGAAAGACGGTTCCGGCCACACGCGCGTCAATGAGATGTTGGTCTGAGCGGGCCTTGGCGGTGTAGACAGGGTAGAAATCCCAGCGCGTGTCGGCTCCCCGAACGGAGATGATGGCCATGTGTTTGGCCCCGTTTGCACTTGCAGCGTCGGTTAGATTTACGGTGCCCTGGTACTCAACCGCTTCAATCAGGTGGGCGCCGCGCGTAGCGGACTGAGCCCCGACGCAGGCAATCACCCAATCGACGCCCTCCGTTGCGGCAAGAAGCGAGTCCTTGTCCTCGTAATCACCCTCCACGTACTGGACGCCATCAACAGGATTTTCCGGGATGGTCGAGTGGATCAACGCGCGGACATTCGCGCCGGCGTCGCGGAGCTTTTGCACGACGATGCTACCCGTGCGTCCGGATGCGCCGGTGACAAGGTAGTTGCCTTGGGCAATGTCCTCTCGTGTAAACGCCATCAATCCTCCTACCCGCTAGCCATCGCTCAACATGTCCTCGACGAGACGGACGAGGGTGCGCACCGGCTGGCCGGTTGCCCCACGCACCTGCCACCCTCTGTCGCGGTCCGTCGCGGCGACGGACGCGATATCAAGGTGCGCCCAGGGTGTTTTCTCGGCAAACTCCTCCAGGAACTTGGCGGCGGTGATGGAGCCTGCGGGCTGCCCGCCCGTGTTCTTGACCGTGGCGACGCTGCTCTTGATCTGCTCCTTGTAGTCGTCCCACAGGGGCATCCGCCACATCTTCTCGCCCGTTGCCTCGGATGCGTCCTGCAACCGGCGGGCAACGTCATCATCATTGGCGAACATGCCCATGGCAACGGTTCCAAGAGCCACGCGAATCGCTCCGGTGAGCGTGGCCACGTCGACGAGCGGCGTCATCCCCTTGCTGTTGGCGTAGGAGAGGGCGTCGGCAAGGATAAGACGTCCCTCAGCGTCCGTATTCTCGACCTCCATGGTCTTGCCGTTCATGGCAGTGAGGACATCGCCCGGTTTCGTTGCTGAGCCACCGGGGAGATTCTCCGTGGCGGGCACGAGGCCGGTGACGTTGATGGGGAGATTGAGTCGTCCGATGGCCTGCATGGCGCCGATGACCGCCGCGCCTCCCGCCATATCGCCCTTCATGGCGCTCATGTTGGCTGCCGGCTTAATGGAGATTCCCCCGGAATCGAAGGTGACGCCCTTGCCGAGTAGCCCAACGGTGGGGCGCTTGTTGTCGGGGTCGCCCCGGTGCTCGAGGATGATGAAAGCAGGCGGCTCATGGGAACCCGCGGTAACGCCAAGCAGGCCGCCCATGCCCATCTCCGTTATCTCGCCAACACTGAGGTTTGAGAATGTGATGCCTGCAACGTCCGCAGCGTCCTTCGCCCGTTGGGCGAGGATGGTGGGCGTCATGAGGTTGGCGGGCTCGTTGGCGAGGTCACGCGCAAGCGCGACTGCCTCAGCAATGATCGCCCCGCGATCCAACCCGCGGTCCAGTTCAGGCAGGTCGGCATCGTTCTCAACGACGAACGTGACGGACTCCGGGCCACGGTCATTATCGTCATCCTGTGCACCGGCATTGGTCGTGATGTTATATAAGCCAAGCAGCGCGCCCTCCGCCGACGCCTGCGCGGCCTCCATGGCGCTGAGATAGTGAGCGGCGGGCCGAAAAGCGGTCAATTGCTTGTAACCGTTTGCCCGGGCGCGACGCGCCACGTCCGCGGCCAGACGCCGCAGGAGATTGGCGTCCGCCTCATCCGCTTTGCCTCCACCCACGACCATTACCCGGCGCGGGGTGATGCGGCCGGCGGTATGGATGATGGTGATCTCGCCCGGCTTGCCTCGGATCTCGCCGTCTTCGATCAGCGCCGTAATCTGCCCGTCCAACGCCTCATCCACCTGGCCCGCTGCCCCCGGCAGCGGGTTTTCCATCATTCCCTGGTAGACCCCGACGACGGCGCAATCCGCCTCCACGTCGACCAGGCTTCCCGTAGCGGTTCTCAGTTCCATTTCGTGTTCTCCTTGAGTTGATTACACGTTCGTGTCGGAACGGTGTTTAAAAACCCCTGTAAAGGCTTGTTTGGCGATTATAGCGGGTTGGGGGTGGAGTTCTTGAGACTGGGCCGGAGTTCGGCGGCGATTTGGTGGATGGCAGGGGCGATGTCCTGCGAGGTATCGACGGTGATGTGGTCGCGGCGGATGGGCTGCGCTGAGGGAATCATGCGGTCATAGACGTCGTTTCCGGCGGTGGAGATGTCATCGATACGGCGCGCGGCGGCGATGTCCGCTTCTCGTTGAGACAGGCGCTGCCGGATCACGTCCTCCGGCGCGGTCGTCTCAATGATCAACAACGGAGCGCCAACCCGTCCTGCTATGTCGTACAGCATCCTACGATTCCGTCTCCGCAGGTTGGTGGCGTCCACGACAACTTGATGCCCTATGCGAAGCAACCGTTCAAGGAGACGGTGAAGGGCGGGGAATAGCCGCGCGTTCTCTGACCCGCTGTGGGTAGGATCGGAAAACAGGATTTCTCGTAACGCGTCGCTCTCCAACACGACGAGCGATGACACAACATCGACCAACTCTCGACAAAAATGAGACTTGCCGCTCCCGGGCAATCCTGAGAGCAGGACGAGGGCAGGGTGCTCTGGTGGTGTCGGGAGGTCGCCCAGGCCTTGGTACAGGGATTCGGCGTCCTGATCACGGCGCGAGAGGGGGAGAACCCGGCGGGGGTCGCGAGCCTCAGTCACTGGTCGGAGTTTGGCCGATCGTAGATCAGGATTGCGAACAGTGAGCGCTCAGGCGCCTCGCCCGTCTCCGGGTCGGGGGGCCAAGGGGCCGTCAACCTGCGCACAAAGGTCAACAGGAGCACGATAAGACCCGCAGCGGCTGCTGCATAGCCGTTGTCCATTTCAAAGAATGTCCCGGCGATGATACCGACGAGGGTGTAAACGCTCATTCCTCCGATGACGGCGACTGGAATGATGCGGCTTGGCGGGGCTGAGGCGACTTTGGGCAGAACGTTTCGAATGATCTTGCGGGCTCCGAATAGGAGGAAGACACCGAAACCGAATATGAAGACAATCGGATCAACCGCCACCAACGCGCCCGCCGCTGTGCCGTTGCCGCGTCCGCCCTGGAAACGAAGGGTTACGGGCCACATCTGCCCGACGACTGCCCCAACACCCCCGGCCACGAGGAGCCATTGCCGGATGTCTCCGTCACCCGTCAATAATCCGGCGGCCAGATACGCGGCTACTGTTCCTTTGCCCACCTCGATAACGACCGACAGCATGCCGATGGCCATGCCGGAGTGTCGCCAGAGATTGCCCGCGCCGATGTTGCCTGTGCCGACGGAATGCAGGTCAATGCCGCGCGCTCGCGCCACAAAGTAGATGATGGGGGCCGCGCCGATGGCGTACCCCAAAATGAACGCGGCGATGTATGTCACGGGTTGGTCGACCACGGCATCACATCAGCGTTGCCGTGGATCTATCGCGGCCACGCGCTGTGCTCAAGCCGCTCGTCCGTGTCCGGCTCTCGAAGGGTGACGACGTACGGAGCGATGATGAGAAGCAGGGCGGGCAATGAGAGGGCCGCCGTCACGATGACGCGGAAACTCATGTCGATACCGCCGGAGATCAGGAGGAACCCGAGCGGGAGAGATGCGGCCAACAGCCCCACCTTGAACAGGCGATCCGTCATCCTCACAGCGGCTGCGACAACGATGGCAAACGCGCCGAATAGCACCGCGTTCTGAGCCTGGACCTGCTCGATTGTCGTGTAGACGCCTCGATCAAATGCGAGGATGGCGACGGACAACAACGCCATGGGTAGTACGACAAGGATCCCGTGAATCCAGTCCTTGCGGCTAAGCCACGCCATCAACGCGCCGATCACGCCAAGCCCGGCAATGCCAAGTCCGATTCCAAGAACCCAACTCAGCGGATCACGTGCTTCGTAACCGCCGCCCAGCACGCTCCACGCGGCGAGGACAGTCGTTCCGAGGCTGACCATGCTGATGAGCAGCACAGGGAAGAGGGCGTATCCGAGCCACGAGAAGACCCACGCGCGGCGGCCGAATCGGTAAACGCCCAGCGCGCTGATTGCAATCGCGACGATGGCCGTGCCCACGACCCATTCAATGTCCAGCCAGCGGTTTGTGGCGAAAAGCAAGGCGACGAACAAGCTTGGGAACGCGGACAGCGCCATGTCCGGCCAGGACCCCTGGTTACGGATGCGCTCCAACTGCGCCGCCACGGTTCGCGTATCTCCAAAAGCGCGGATGGCCTGAGCCCGTGCCTGCGTGGGATCAAGGCCACGTTCACGCAGGGTGCTGCTGTGGTCCTCAATGTGGTCTGACAACTCCCGCAGCACGCTGCGGCGAGACCGGATTCTCGTGAGAATCTGGCCTGTCAGCGCTTGAATGGGAGTGGAGATGCTGCTCGGTGACGGCATGTCCGTTTGGCTGTTACGGCGTGGAGCCGACTATGACCATGTTGACGGCGCGCGAAAAGCTGAGCCATTCCGCCCGCCGTTGCTCCAGTCGTTGGACGCCATTATTGGAGATCGCGTAATAGCGTCGGTATTGCCCGCCCGGAGCCGTGCGCCACAGCCCCTCAATGAGGCCGTCGCGCTCAAGGCGGTGGAGGGCGGGATATAACGTGCCCTCCTTCATGGAGAAATACCCCCCGGAGCGGCGTTCCACCTCTCTGAGGATTTCATAGCCGTACATCGGCCGTTCACTCAGCAGCGCCAGGAACAGGGAATCCGTGTTCCCCTTTAAGAGCTCGCGCTCGCTCATATCACACCCCCCGGCATCTCCCCCCGCATTCGATGCCTTTCGGTTGACCTGCGGCGATGGGCATCGCCGTTCCTTGCAACCACCGTCAATTCTACCACCTGCGGCGGAAAGTGGCGGCGGTGAACGGTTATTTCGAGCCGCCGCTTGGCGCCGGGGCGGGCGTGGGAGCCTGGAGGCCGGCGCTGAAACCCTCGATCATCACGCGCCGCAGGTTGGTGATAAACATCATGGCGAGGATGACAACGATGATAAACACCGTCCCGGAGACGAGGAGGACCGGAACGGACCCGACGAGGTCCGCCAAGAGTCCGAAAACGGCGTTGAGAATCGCCATCAGGCTGAGCGCGGACATGGCGAACAGGCTTGAAACACGCCCGCGAATGGCGTCCGGCACAACGGTCTGGATGTACGTGATGGACAGTGACATGAACGGCGCCTGCGTCAGGCCCATGATGAATGCGCCGACGAGGCCGGACGACTGCGACGGGGCGAATCCCAGGATGAGCACGCCGATGGAGCTTCCCGCGGCGGACAACAGCAGGGCGCGGCCCTTGCCGCGATCGCTGCGGATGCCCGCGATGGTCATGACGCCGATTATCGCGCCGGCCCCGAATGCCGCAAGGAAATACGGCAGCGCCGTGTCCGCCGCCGCCCACTTCACCTTGCCGTGCAGGGGCAGAATCGACTCAAAGCCCATGGTCAGGCCGCAGTGGAAAGCGACGAGGACGAGCATGAGACCGACGGTCGGCGTCTTCCACGCGTACACCACGCCCGCCGTGAAGATTGTCCAGATGGAATCCCCCTGCTGGATCGCGCCGGAGGACGCCGTGCGGATGGTCAGCACCATGATGGTTGCGACGGTGTAGCCTCCTGCCGCGAGCGCAAATGCGATGCCGATGCTCGCCTCGCTGAACACGGCGAGCACTCCAACGGCCGCCCCGCCGATCAGGCGCGATCCCTGCAAAGAGATGTTGTTCAGGGCTATTGCATTGAGAAGGTCGTCCTTGCTCACAAGGTTGGGCACGAGGGCATTCTGCGTCGGCATCTGCACGCCGCGCGCTATCCCGCTCAGGAGTGACACGACGGGCAGGTGCCAGAGCTCGATTGCGTCGGTGAAATAGAGCTGCACGAGCAGCAGCGCCAACAGCACGTTGACCATATGTGCCACGGCGATGAGGTAGCGTCTGTCAAACTTGTCCGCCAGCACCCCGCTGAACGGCGGCACAACCACGAATGGGATCAGCGCGGCGAACGTCGTCACCCCGACCCAGAACGACGACTCTTCAGAGATATCGAATGCAAGGACGCCGCGTGCGGCGATGAGGCCCCAGACGCCGGCGGCGGAGAAGGTGGCGGAGAGCCAGAATCGGCGGTAATCACTGTATTTGAGCGCCGCGACGTAGCGACGGAAAAGTCCCATTTCCTGCGCGGCGGCGCTCTCAGCCATCAGCTCCCCTTTGTTCTGAAATGACCGATTTCAGATTCCGTATCATAGCAACTCGCGCCTACACACGCCATACAGAGAGGCCCGGCGTCTATACCCGGCTGAATATGCTCGCGATGATCTGAAGCGTGATGATCGCCACCAACGGCGTAATGTCCATCATCCCAACCATCGGGATGACATTGCGAAGCGGGGCGAGGATTGGCTCCGTGACGTGGTAGACGATGGCAACGACAGGATTCTCATTGCTGACGTTCGGGAACCACGAGAGAATCGCCCGCACAAAGATGGCAATGCTGAGCGCCTGCGCCAGGAAGACAACAAAGGTGGTGATGAAGTCCATATATCAAGCATAACCCCAAATCCCGTTCGCCCTGAGCTTGTCGAAGGGTGAACGGGGAGGGTTAGGAAAGCTGCCGTGATTTCTTGTAAGCCGCCGTAACCGCCTGCGTCACCGCCGCCCGCAGCCCGCCGTCCTCAAGCGCCGCGATTCCCTCCGCGGTTGTGCCGCCGGGAGACGTGACCATATTCCGCAGCGTGGCGGGATGCAGGTCTGATTGGTTGGCCAAAGCGGCTGACCCAAGCAGTGTCTGGCGGGCAAGCAGCTCCGCCTGGTCGCGCGGCAGGCCGACGTGGACGCCGGCATCGATGAGCGCCTCAAGGAAGAGGAACACGTATCCGGGCCCGCTGCCGCTCAGCGCCGTCGCCATGTCGATGTAGTGCTCATCGTGGACTTCCAGTTCACGTCCCATCGCGCCGAGTATCCGCCGCGCCATATCGCGCTGGGGGTGGGTCACGTCCGGCGTCGCAGTCCACACGCTCATGCCGTGGCCGATCTGCGCGGGGGTGTTGGGCATCACGCGAACGATCTGCTCGCAGCCCGTCAGTTCCCGCAGCCTCTCGATGCGGACCCCCGCTGCGATGGAGAGATACGGGCCGGGAACAACGTTGCCCCTCTTGAGGTCGGAAAGGGCGTCGATGTGCTGTGGTTTGAGCGCGATGACGGCAAACCCGTTGGAGACGATCTTGGCCGCGTCATAATTATCGGAGACGACGTTCACGCCATGTTTCTGTGCCAGGTAATCGCGGCGCTCGCCGTCGATCTCGCCGACGGTGATCTCCGTGGGCGCGGCAACCTCGTTCCGGATGATGGCGGTGATCATGGCTTCCGCCATGACGCCCCCGCCGATGAATGCAATCTGCGGCACGATCCTCAACCTCCGTTACCCCAAAGTATAACGGCCATCCATCCCCTATACTGTAGAAGCGCCCCTAACGCCTCGCGCAATTGCCAACGGGGCAGGGCGCGATTCACCAGCGCTCCGCGGTAGCTCAGTAGGTAGAGCGGTCGGCTGTTAACCGATTGGTCGTAGGTTCGAGTCCTACCCGCGGAGCCATTTCAACAAGGGGAGACGGGGATGACAACTGCGTATCGTGAACTCGGCAAGTCGGCTGCCCGCAAGGACGGACCGGAAAAGGTCACGGGCGGCGCGGAATACACGGTGGACGTGGCGCTCCCCGGCATGCTGTGGGGCAGGGCGCTCCGCAGCCCGTACCCCCACGCCCGTATTGTCAGCATTGACACCGCACAGGCGGAGGCCCTCCCCGGCGTCCACGCCGTCCTGACCGGAGACCACCCCCTCATCAAGGGAGTGCGGATCGGCAGACGCCTGTATGACGTGCCCGTTCTCGCGCAGGGAACGGCGCTCTTCATCGGCGACAAGGTGGCGGCGGTGGCAGCCGAGACGAAAGACCTGGCCGACGCCGCGCTCGACTTGATCGAGGTTGAGTACGAGGAACTGCCGGCGGTGGCGGACGTTCGCTCCGCCCGCGCCGATGACGCGCCCGTCCTGCATCCCGCTCTCAACTCCTATGAGGGACTGCCCGCGCAGGTTGAGGGACGCCATCTGAATCTCTTTGCCCATCAGCAGTGGACAAAGGGCGACGTCGAGGCCGGTTTCGCGGAGGCGGACACCATCGTCGAGGCGGACTACTCGCTCTCCAAGGGACACCAGGCCTACCTTGAATCGCACAACTGCGTGGTCAGGGCCGAGCCGGACGGCCGCGCGGAGATCTGGGCCAGCAACAAGGCCCCCTTCAACATGCGCGCGCAGATGTCGCAGGCATACGGCATCGAGGCCGACTCCATGAAGGTCAACCCCACGTACATCGGCGGCGACTTCGGCGGCAAGGGCAGTTCCATGGACGTTCCCCTCGCCTACGCGCTGTCCATGGCCGCGGGCGGGCGTCCCGTCAAGATGGTCATGGACTACACGGAGGAACTGCAGGCGGCCAACCCGCGCCACGGCGGCGAGGTCAGGATCCGCGCGGGCGTCAAGCGCGACGGCACGCTGGTTGCCTGGCACGCGGAGGCGTTCTGGAACAGCGGCGCGTACGGCGGATTCAAGCCCGTGCCCACCGCCAACCTCGTCGGGGCGCAGCACCTTGCGGGCGGGCCGTACCGCATCCCCCACGTCCGCATCGATTCATGGCAGGTGTATACCAACTCCGTGCCCGGCGGCCACTACCGCGCCCCGGGCGAGCCGCAATCGATCTTCGCGGCAGAATCCCACATGGACTCCCTCGCCCGCGCCATCGGCATGGACCCGCTGGATTTCCGCCTGACCAACATGATCGGCGAGGGCGAGGAAACACCGACCGGCCACCACTTTGTCGACCTGCGCGCGCGTGAGACGCTGGAGGCCGCCGTCGCTGAGGCCGCCTACCACGAGGCGCGACCGCAATACGTCGGGCGCGGGATGGCGATGGCCGACCACGGCGCGCCGGGCGGCGAAACCCATGCCACCGTGACCGTTCTCGATTCCGGCGACGTGACCGTTGAAACGCCGCTGTTCGAGCAGGGCGCGGGGCAGTACACCATCCTGGCGCAGGTGGTCAGCGAGGAGATCGGCGTGCCCGTTGAGCGCATCAGCGTCGTGCCGCGCGACACGGACAGCGTCTCATTCGACTCCGGCATTGGCGGCAGCCACACCACACGGCTCATCACCGTCGCGGGGCATGAGGCCGGGTCTTTGGCGCGGCAGCGCCTGCAGCAGCTCGCCGCTGAACTCCTCGGCTGGAACGAGGAGGCGATCGCGGCGCGGGACGGGCAGCTCGTCAACGAGAACTCAGGTGAATCCATCCCCATCGCAGACCTCGTCGCACGCGCCGGCGCGCCCGTCGTCGCCCGCGGCCACGTGCAGGACACCTCGCCGTCCCCCATGACGTCATTCGGCGCGCAGATTGCAGAAGTCCACGTCGACCCTGACACGGGGCAGGTCACGCTGCAGAAATTCACGACGGCGCATGACGTGGGAACGATCATCAACCCGGTTGGGCACCAGGGCCAGCTTGAGGGCGGCGTGGTGCAGGCCATCGGCTTCACGCTGATGGAGGCGCTGGAGGTGGACGAGAGCGGCCGCGTGGCCAACCCGTCCCTTGCGGAGTTCAAGATTCCGACGGCCGTCGATCTGCCTGAGCTGCGGACGGTGCTCGTGGAAGCGCCGAGCGGCTCCGGCCCCTACAACATCAAGTCCGCCGGCGAGAGTTCCAACACCCCCACCGCCGCCGCCATCGCTAACGCCATCGAGGACGCCATCGGCGTCCGCATCCGAGATCTGCCAATCACGGCAGAAGCAGTGTACCGGGCGCTCCAAAACAAGGCGTAGCGGCCATCCCAAAAAGAAAGGTGGGTGCGCCGAAAGGCGCACCCACCTTTTGATTACTTGTTAGGCGAGGCTACTGGCGGTTCTCCTCCTCATCCCCGCCATCACCGTCCCCGTCACCATCATCATCGGCGGCGTCTTCCTCGTCCCCGCCGTCATCGTCGTCACCATTCATGTCGCCGTTGTCATCATCGCCGCCGCCCAGGTCAGCCATCGTCGGGCCGCCCTCGGGGCCTTCGTCTCCCTGTCCGCGCCTGCTCAGCAGGAAGTACGCGCCTGCGCCGAGCGCTGCCAGGACGATCAGTCCGATGATGATCCCGAGGATGCCGATTCCGTCCCCGGGTTCCTCAGGCGGCGGTGTGGCCGTGGGCGGCGCTGGCGGCGTGGTGGCCGTCGGCGCCGGCGGTGTGGCCGTGGGCGTGGGCGGCTCCGGCGTAGGCGTGGGTGTATTGGTTGGCACCGGTGGCGGCGGTGTTGGCGTGGGTGGCACCGGTGTCGGAGTTGCCGTTGCGGGGGCCGGCGTTGGTGTTGCTGTGGGCGGGATAGGTGTCGGCGTTGCCGTTGGCTCCTGTCCAGTCACCCTCACCGTGAACACTAGGGACTCTACGGCTGGATTAGCATTGGACTCCTCGACAGTGACAGTCACTTTTGCAGTTCCCGCGCGAACCGCAACCAGCCTCACGTTCGAGCCCTGGATGGTGGCCTGTACGATTCCGGGGCGATCGACTTTAACGGAACCCGGGGTTCCTCCACCGAGATAGCTTGTCAGATCAACAAACTTTGCCGGTCCGTCTACAGCCAGATTCTGCGTGGGAGGGTTGCTGTTCTGCGCTGCCGCGGGAGTGACTGTTTGAACCATAAGAAACGCGGCGAAGATGGCCGCGATGCCGAGGATGATATACCTGGTTGCCGAGTGCGTCAGATGCGTGCGTGTGGTGGAGCCGAGCCACGAAACTGAGCGATAAAGTTCATTCTTCATGGACGCTGTACTTTCCTTTCCGCAGCCGCGCTCTGTCTAATCCTAGATGTCAGGCCTGTCCTGACAGTCCGCCTCCCCGCGTAGTGGGCGCGCATATGCTGCCCACGCGCAGCCATGACGGGTTGCATGACCCTTGTCCGTCAGATTGTAGCAAGTGTCAACCGTACTCGCAACACTCACCCCCACTCCCGCCCCCAGAATGACACAGGGCCACCTAAACTTGCAGTAGCGTATAGCAAACAACACGGCAGGAGGAGCACCGATGGCAGGCCTTGACCGCGCGACGCTTGAATCAACCTTTAATAGACTCGTCTATGAACACAACACGACGTGGGTGAACGCGCTGAACCCCGATCACCCGGACTACAACCCCGTCCTGCGCCTGTCCGACCGGAACGAGCGGAAGAAGCACGGGGACACGCACGCGGACATGGAGGCGCGCATCAAGATCATCTGCTCCGCCATGCTGGACGTCATCGCTGAGAACAACCGGGCGCTATAGAACCTGCCAGGTGCGCTTGCCGTTGAGGCGCACGACGCGCCCGATGTTGGACCCCACCGGCATGTGCCCCGAGGCAACCGCGAGTCCCTCATCCTCAAGACGCTGGACCAGCGAGGCCCGCGTCTGCGCCGCCAGCGGCTTATCCACGTCAAACCCGACGTTCCATGAGGTCTCCGTCAACTGCGCGGCAACGTGGAACGCGTCGCCGATAAACATCGCCCTCTCGCCGCCGGAACTGATCAGAAAGCACTGGTGGCCGGGCGTGTGGCCCGGGGTGACGAACGTGGTGATCTCGTCCGTGATCGCCTCATTGTCGCCAACAAGCTCCATCACGTTGAAGTCCCGCAGCGGGATGACGCAGTTCTCCATGTACGGCGAGTTGGGCAGAACGTCGGCGGAGGTGAAATACTCCCAGTCGCCCTGCGGGATGATGTACGTGGCGTTGGGGAAGGTGGCGCGGGGCGTGTCGCCGTCCCACGTGACGTTCCAGCCGACGTGGTCGCCGTGCAGGTGCGTGATGAGGACGCGTGAGATGTCGTCCGCGCTGATGCCCGCGCCGCTGAGCTGGTCCAGGAGCTTGCCGCTGATGCCGCCCATCGCCTCGAACGGCCCCTGCCCGAGGCCGGTGTCCACCAGCATGGTCTGCCCGCCGGAGCGAAGGGCAAAGAACCCCATCTGGAAGGGGAGCTGGCCGTCCGGCGTCATGGTGTCCTTGTAGGCGTCCCATGATTCAGCCGGAACATCGGGAAACACCATGGCGGGATCACGCGGCGCGGGCCCGATATCCACAAACGCCAGAATCTCAACGTTTCCAACCCTAATGCGGTCACCCATGGCGGGGACTCCTTTCGGTGATGCGCCGTCGCGGGGACGGGTGGGGGCGCTTAGGCGTAATAGAGGCGATCGCCCTTTGGCTCGGGCACCTTCTCCTTGCGCTCCTGCGCGACTTCTATCCAGAAGTCCATAGCTTCAGTGATGCTCTTGAGCGCCTCCTCATAAGTGTCCCCGTGCGCCATGCAGCCGGGGAGTTCGGGCACGTCGGCGACGTATACATCGTCCACGTTGCTCCAGTAGATGATGATTTCGTATTTCAGCATCAGTAGCCTCCTGGGATATTGTGCCTCTCGAGGTAGCGTCGAACCTGGCGAACCTGGTAGACCTTTGCCTGCCCGCGCAATGGCTGCAAATTTAGCTGATCCGGGATGCCGTCCATGTAGAAGATGTGATGGCTTCCCTTGACCCGCTCCTTGAATCCAAGACGGCGCAGGTACGCGACAAGATCGCTGAATCGAATGTTAGCCGAACTGCCATACAAAATCCGTCGCGCAAGCCTGTCGTCCCCGTTCATCCACTAATCCTAACCCGTTTGACGCCTCCCTCAAACCCGCCAATCCTGCCGCCGCCGATGCTATACTGCGGCAAATGACGCATGTGTGGGCTGGCTGATGCGCCGAATCTATCTTGGCTCCACTGAGCCGCGCGTCGGGAAAACCGTGATTGCCTCGGCGCTCGCGCGTCTCGCAGGCGACGGCGCGGCTTTCCGGGCAGCCGCCCCGCGCGGCAGCGCCGCAGAACCCGACGATACCCGGCTTTTCCCCGCCGACCCGCCGGACAACATTTCACAGCGTTTCCACGGCAACATCGACGCCGCGCGCGCCGCGCTTTCCAGCGCGGAATCCGGCGCGCAACTCTCCATCATCGACGGAACGGGGCTTGACGGCGGCAGCGTGGATGCCGCGCTGGCCGAGGCGCTGGATGCCGAGGCCTTTTTGGTCCTATGGTACGACGAACATTCGATGGGCGAGGGAGACATATCGAGCATCCGCGCGGCGGCAGGGCAGTTCGGCAATCGACTCTCCCATATCATCATCAACGCCGTGCCGGAACTGCGGATGCACTACGTGGAAACCGCTTTGCTGCCGGCCATCGCGGACGCCGGACTTCCTGCGGCGAGCGCCCTGAAGCAGGATCGAACCCTCAGCGCGCCGACGATGCGCGAGATCGTTGAACACCTTGAGGCGGACGTGGTCGCGTACCCCGAAGGGCTGGACGTTCTTGTTCCGCGTGTCATGGTGGGCGCGCTGGCGCTGGACGGCGGCATCTACTACTACGGACAGGCCGACGAGAAGATCGTCCTGACGCGGTGGGACCGCCCCGATCTCCAGATGCCCGCAATGGCCACCGACTGCCAGGGACTCATCCTGACGGGCGGGCAGGGCCCCATTCCGTATGTGCAGAATCGCGTCGATGAACTGCGGATACCGGTCGCCGTCGTGCCCGGCGGCACCATAGCAACGGCAACGCGCCTGAGCGACGGCGCGCTTGGCGAACGCGGGCAGATGCACCCGGACAAGGTGGCGGTGATGGCCGCTTGCCTGGAGGACACAGCACTCGCGAAGGAATTGCCGGCGGTCTCCGCATGACGGAAGCCGACGACGCTCATATCCTCGGCCCCGCGGATCAATTTGCGATTGAGGCCGTAGGTGAGCCGGGCGATCGGCGTTTCAGAATCCTCGTGCAGGGTCCGGGCGGCGACGCGACGATCTGGCTTGAGAAAGAGGACATGAGCCGCCTCGCGCTGTCCGTCGAGCGGCTGCTCCAGATGGTCCAGCGCAACGTTGAGGAGGCCGCGTCTCGACAGACGAACATGCAGGAGCTGCCAACGGAGTCATCGTCGCAGTCTTTTGAGTTTCAATCCGGCTCATGGGCCGTGGGGTACCTGGAATCTGCCCACGTGATCGAGTTCCAGGCGCACGATATAGAGGATGAGGAGGACTCCCAGCCCCGCCTGCGCTTCTGGGCGACCATGGCGCAGAGCCAGGATTGGTCGGCCCGGGCGCTGGAGGTCTACTCAGCCGGCCGTCCCCGCTGCCCGCTGTGCCACGGCCCCATGAACCCGGGAATGAACCACGTCTGCCCAATGACCAACGGACACCACACCGTCACCGCGGGCGGCCAGTAGCAGGCCCGCCGCAGCAGGGCAGCATCCCCCTTCGGACATGACTGCGTCCGGGAATTACACCTACGCGAATCCTGAACCGGATATCGTCGCGGCAATTCGCGACGGCGATTTCGTCGATATGCGCCCCCATCCGTATGGCTCAAACGCCGTCTTTACCGGTCTGATTGAGGGACGGGCGGGGCAGGCGAGGGTCATCTATAAGCCGCAGCGAGGCGAGGCGCCTCTGTGGGATTTCCCGCCGGGAACGCTGTATTTAAGGGAGTGCGCGGCATTCGAGTTGAGCCGCGCGCTCGGCTGGGACATGGTCCCGTTCACCATCGCGCGGGATGGACCGTACGGAATCGGCGCGGTGCAGATCTTCGTTGAGCACAACCCGGCGGAGACGTATTTCACGCTCCGAAATGAGTACCGGACAGACCTGCAGCGGATGGCCTTATTCGACGCGCTCGCCAACAACGCCGACCGCAAGGGGAGTCATTGCCTGCGTGATGGATCCGGCCGGTTGTGGGGCATCGACCACGGCCTGATGTTCAACCAGGACTACAAGCTGCGCACGGTGATCTGGGACTTTGAGGGAGAGCAGATACCCGACGATATGCTCAGCGACCTTCAGGACCTGCGCCCCCGCGTCGAGGATGGCGCGGACTGCGCCGTCCTGCTTGCCGCATTCCTCTTCGAGGAAGAACTGGAAGCCCTGCGAGACCGGCTGAACGTCCTGCTGGAGGAAAGAATCTTCCCAATCGCCGGCCTCGGCCGCAACGTCCCCTGGCCACCGCTGTAAGACTTAGCCTTGGCCCCTCCCCCGCCGTTCCGCCCACCAACGGCGGAGGCGGAAGATGTACCGGGAGCGGAGATGAATGCGCCCTCCGGCGTGGTTCGCTACATCCACATTCCCTGCAAGTATTGCCGCCCGCCAGCCGTGCAGGTCGTCCAGAGAGACCGACTCATCGCCGAACGCCCCGAAAGCCGACCATGGGGCGCGGCGGGACGGCTTTTCCAGCACCCGCCCGCCTGCCTCCTCGATGAGGAGTATCCCGGCGGCCACGTCCCAGATCTTTGGCGTTGCAAAGAGGCATAACTGCATCGATCCCCGAGCAACCAGCGTCATCTCATAGGCAATCGAGCCGAGAGACCGGACCTCGCCCAACCGCATCCGCATGCCGTCCTTGAAGCCCCACATGCGCCAGTAATAAGAGGGCATCCCGGTGAGACGGCCCCGTTCAGGCTCCGCGTTGGGCGTGACGGCGATGGGCCTGCCGTCCTGGAACGCTCCCCCTCCACGCCGCGCGTGAATGACGGATCCGTCGCCAGGGCCGGGGACGAAGATCGCCGCGACGGCAGGGCGGCCCCTGTGCAGCACACCAATGGATGACGCAAAGACGGGCAGGCCGTTCAGGAAATTCGTCGTGCCGTCCAGCGGATCAAGCACCCATACGAATTCGGCGGAGCCGTGCTCCGAGTTCGGGTTTTCCTCACCGACAATGCCGTGATCGGGAAACGCATCGGCAATCGCCGAGCGCAGCCAGTCCTCTGATTCACGGTCTACTTGTGTGACGGGATCGCGCCGGCCATCGGACTTGTATTCGATTTCGAGCGGCTTGCGGAAGTGGCTGAGGAGGATTTCGCCGGCCTTGCGCGCGAACTCGACGGCGCGGCGCTCAATTTCCTCTAGTTGAGCCGCTTCGCGGGATTCGACAGTCTCCTGCATCATGGGGCGCTTACGCCGCGGCAGCCTGGCGGCGCGTGTCGTCTGGCATCATCAAAATCCGTCACGCGCCCACCATATCCACGCGCCCGCCACCCCGTCAAACGCCGATGCCCCCTTCGCCTAGAACGCCCGCCTCTTATACGCCGCCACAAGGGCGAACACGCCGGTGGCAATGAGCGCCATCGCCGGGCCGGACGGGATGTTCATGTAATAGGAGAGATACAGCCCTGCGACAGCGGACAGGGCGCCGATGACCGCGCCGGTGATCATGCCGCCCACGAAGCGACGCGCCAGCAGGTGACCCGCGGCTGCAGGCGTGATGAGCATGGCCATAACAAGGACGATGCCCGCGGCCTGGATTCCGATCACGATGACCAACGCGAGCAAAGTCAGCAGGGCATAGTCCACCCTGGTAACGGGGATTCCGACCACCTCCGCGCTGACAGGATCAAACGTGGCGTAGACGGCGATGCGGTGAATGGCGTAGAGCCCCGCGATGACCATGGCGGCAAGGCCGAGTGAAACGTAGACGTCAGTGGTGGTCACGCCAAGCACCTGGCCAAGCAAAAGGTCTTCCACGTTCACGTTGAGACCTTCCGCCGTCGCCAGCATCGTCAGACCGAGCGCGAACATGCCCGCGAAGACGATGCCGACGGATGTGTCCTCGCTGACGCCCGTCCTGCGGCTGATGAATCCCATGAGAGCGGCGATGCCGACGCCTGCAGGCACGGCTGCTGCCAGCGGACTGAATCCAAGCATGAACGCGACGACCATGCCCGGTAGAACGGAGTGGGCGAGCGCGTCTCCCATGAAAGAGCGTCCGCGAGCGATGACGTACGCGCCGATGGTTGGGCACATCACGCCAACAAGCACGGACACGACGAGCGCCCGGACCATGAAGTTGTATTGGAACGGGTCGAAGAGGTACTCAATCATGAGCAGGGTGTGTTTCGTCGTGCTGTTCCAGGACGGGCGTACGCCCGGGTTCCTCATGCGTGTGCGTCCTGCCATCCGTGGCGAAGACGACGCCGTGAGAACCGTACAGCTCTTCCAACACCTGGGGCGTAAACGCCTCCGCAGGCGGTCCGCAGGCGCAGACGTGCCTGTTGATGCAGAGACAGATATCGAATCGCTCGGCCAGATTGGTCAGATCGTGGGTGGCGAGGAGGATGATCTTGCCCTCGTCCCGAAGCCCCCGCAGTACTTGTATGATGCCCTCCTGGGCGCCAACGTCCACGCCGCTGAACGATTCATCGAGCAGCAGAACGGAGGCCTCCTGGCAGAGCGCGCGGGCGATGAATGCGCGTTGTCGCTGGCCGCCGGAGATCTCGGTCATAAGCGCGGAGCGTCGATCCCAAAGATTGACACGCTCAAGGCTCTGTTCGCACATCTCCCTGTCCTCTCGCCCATAGCGTCGCCACCACCCCCTTGCGTTGGTGCGGCCCATCATGACGACATCCTCGACGGTGACGGGGATTCTCCAATTGATGCTGTCCCGCTGGGGAACATATGCCACCCCGCCCTGGTTGAGAGGCCGTTCTGCGTGAATTGTGGCGGAGCCGTGGTGGATGGGAATACGGCCGGAGATCGCCTCAAACAACGTGCTCTTGCCCGCGCCATTTGGTCCAACCACCCCAACCAGCGTGCCGGGTCCGAATTCAAACGAGACATCGGTAAGAACCCGTACCCCGGACCGCTCTACGGTCAGGTCGTTAACGACAATGCTGGGCGGGCCGCTCCCAGAGCCGCTCGGTGTGGCCATAGTGATATTCCTTAAGAGAAGAGGAACTATGAGAGAAAGTGTAGCTGAGTTTAGGAAACGTGCGTGTGGGTGCTGGATGGAATCGGACGGTTTTCGCGCGCGCATTTCGCGCAGCTACTGATGTAGAGTTCCAATCGATGCCCGATGATAGTGCCGCCAACCTCGTTGGCGATGAGGCGGAGAACGCGCTCAATCGTGCCTGCGTGAAACTCGCCGATGATGCCGCACGTGACGCAAACGGTGTGATGGTGGTGCTCCGCGTGTGCGAGCGAATAGCGCGGCTCACCATTGAGGAGGCTCACCTTACAGATAATGCCGGATTCCAGCAGCAGCTTGATGGTGCGGAAGACGGTGGCGCGGCCGATATGCGGCAGGTCGCGCACCAGGTCTTCAGCAGTGAAACCGTCATTCCTTTTCTCGAGATTCTCGATGATTTCTCTCCGCGGCAGGGTGGATCGGTAGCCCCGATTTTCCAGGGCCGCGAGAATGTTGGAACCGCGTACCTCGACAGTCATGCTAGTCAGTCTCACTTTCCACCAATGATCAAAAGCCTTTGAAAAAGGTTGACATAAAGATACCTTGTCTCAATAGCACTGTCAACAATCATGATCCATCCCGTCATTCCCGCCCCTGCTCCGTACCCCGATTCTCCAACCGAACAGCGTAACACGCCGGTCAATGACCCCCCTCCCCAAAGAAGAAGGCCGGTCTAATTCCTGATCAGCAACCCCGGCTGGCAGGCCATGCAATAGTCCGTGATGCGGCGGTTCGCGCTCAGGCGGCTGATCCGCCCGCCGCAGCGCGGGCATTCCTGGTTCGCCTTGCCATGAACGGACAGCCACTCCCGCCGTTCGAGGTGAATATCCTCGCCCATCAACTCCCGCAGCATGACGACCGCGCGGCGAGAAACGGCGTAAACGGCGGCGTGCAGCCGGGCGATTTCATCCGCCGACAGGTCCGCCCGCCTGCGGAATGGGGAGATGCCGGCTTCCCACACAATCTCGTCCGAGTATGCGTTGCCGATGCCTGCAACGAGCGTGCCTCGCGTCAGGATTCCCTTGATCTCGCCTGTGAACCGTCGGAGGCGTGTCGCGAATTCCTCAAGGCTCAGCGGCTCGTCGAGAACGTCCGGCCCGGTTTCCTCAAGGCGTGGAATCTCGGTAAGCCGCTCCGTCGGCGCGTAGTACAACATCCCCATCTGCCGATCATCCAGGTAACGAAGATCGATGCCGTTGGACAGGCTGAGGCTGAGACTTACGGTCTTGGTGACCCTGTCTTTGGGCGCGGCAAGCCGCAGCCGCCCCGTCAGCATCGGAAACACAACCAGCGCCATCTCGCCGGACAGCGAAAGCGTTACGCTCTTCCCATACCGTGAGATGCCCTCGATTGACCGCCCCTGGATGTCCGCGGCAACGTCAATCTCGGACAGCGTCCGCAGGACCGTCGGCCGTATCACCCGCGCCGATTCCACCGCCGCGCCCACTACGCGCCGCTCCAGCACCTCGCGAACAATGGTCAGTTCTGGCGCCTCCGGCATCCACGGCCCCCTCTCCACGCCTACTTTAACGGTATGTGCCGCTTTGACACGCCCGCCCCGCCAAATTAAGCTGGATTGCACGTTTCGCTCCGAGCCGAGGTAGCTCAGGTGGTAGAGCACGCGACTGAAAATCGCGGTGTCGGCAGTTCAACTCTGCCCCTCGGCACTTGCGAGCGGTTTAGGTCGGTCAGGCGGAAGTGGCGCAGTGGTAGCGCGTCTCCTTGCCAAGGAGAAGGTCGCGGGTTCAAATCCCGTCTTCCGCTCCACTCCACCTGACTTGAGGAGGGTGCCCACTGTACTTTCGAACCTCCGATATCGACACTGAATGCGCTTACTGTGACCATCTCATCGTGGCTGGCAGCCTGAGCATCTCTGCCGTGCCTATCACCGATGAGAGTGTCGCACGAGATGAATCCGATGAGTTGGCTGTGCTTCACCTAGAGTGTGCGGACTGCGGCGAAAATTTTTCATGCTTTGTGGCGTACGCGTCCCGGAGAACTCCGATTGAGGCTGTGGTCGACGGAGTGTGCGCGTACTGCGACCACGCCTTTAGCGAAGGGCAGCCCATCCTGACGGAGAGCTTCCTTGTAGTCGGAGAGAATGAAGAACTGGCTGACGCCGGTGATCCCGATAATGAAGTCGAAGAGTTCCGTTTAGGGAGGAAGAGGCCCGCGGCTATTCGCCGAGCGAGTGAAGCCGTTGGCACCGCTATAGCGAGAGGCGGCAATGTCGTTGCTGCGGCGGGCCGGGCAATCCCCAAAGGAGTGTCAGGCAGATTCAGCGGCGTTTCGGGAAATCTACAGCAGAGGATGGCGCGCGCGGGGCTTGGGAAAGTGCGAGGTCTCCGTACTACGGCGGAGGCGGCCGAATTCTATACTCATTCGATTCCTCGCTCAGTGCGCAATCTTGGAGAAGTCGCCGAATTCTTAAAGGGAAAGACCGCGAGCCACATCGAATCAGTGGCCAATTCGCCCGCTAAGGCGAAGCTCTCCTCAAACATCATTTGGGAGCGAGCCGCCGACAATCTCAGAAGGGGCGCAAACAACATGCGCTCCCTAGAACTTTGGTCTATCAGAGCAAGGAACTTTGCGGATGCCTCCCGCATCATTGGGCGCAGGATGGCAGGCGGTGCAACCAAGGGCGCGATATGGGCAGTTGTGCTTGAAGCGCCTGTCAGTGCCACCGAGAACCTCATCCATCTGAAGAAAGGGCGCAAATTAGAGAGAGAGGCCGCGAAAGACTTTGCTATCGACACAGCCAAGGCCGGGGTGACGGGCGCAGCGGTCGGCGGCGCGATGGTATTTGCCGTTGCCATGGGCGGTGGTGCCATTCTCGCGCCTATAGCCTTGCCCATGACCGCCGCAGGACTTAGCGTCTACGGCATATCCTCAGTCGTCCGTATTCGACGTGCCCTCAGCGATGAAAATGAGGATATGACTGAAACCGACGCAGCATGGGTCGATCTCGCATTCCACGTTGAATGTGTGGAGTGTGACTCTGCCGAGCTTTGCCACGATGCTTTCCTCAGGGGCGTGGCGGCCTCTGCTGTCTAGCAAGCCCATGCCCCCCTCGCCAACCTCTCTACGTTCACCCTGAGCCTGTCGAAGGGCGAACGGGCGTGGCGGGCTACTCCACCCCGAACCCCGGCTAATCGAGCGGACTGTGGCGATTGGGATCGGGTACGGTGAGCGACGACTCTCGGGATGTCGGCGTCTCGGTGATCACGGGTTCGTACAGTCCGAGGATAGGCGAGCCACTGACGATGATGCCGTCCGGGATGCGCTGCGCGTGCGCCTGGCGGAACGCATCCGACTTCACCCAATCGCAGAATGCGTCTGCGCTCTCCCACGCTGAGTATGAGACGTAATCACCCGGTTCGGCGCCCCGCATCATCATGAACTGGAGAAAGCCCTCAGCATCAGGAAGAAACGTCTTGCGCTCACGCCAGATCTGCTCCCATTCGGCCTCGCGTTCGACATTTATGCGGAAGCGGTTCATTGCTACGTACATGCCGTTCCCCTTATTCAACCCAGATTCATGAATCTACAGTCTGATTCATGGCAATGCAGTGTGCTGAGCATTCTAGAGCAAATGCCAGCTCTTGTCCGCCTCGCGAGAGTTGGGGATTCCGGTGTAGAGGGCTATGACGGCCGAAACACCGGCAAGCTGATCGTCTCGCTCGCGTCCTCAAACTCGATCTGCCCCTTTGCGCCGATGCTCACCGCGTCCGACACCGGCTCCACGCCGACAATCTTCGTCGGCAGGATCGGCCCCTCCTCCAGCTTGATCAGCGCTGTGATGAACGGTACTTCCTGCGCAAAGGCGGGCGTCGGTGGCCGCTCAACGACGGCATACGCATGCACCTCGCCGCGTCCGCTCGCCTGCACCCACGTGGTATCACGGGAGTGGCATATCGGGCACAGGTCCCTTGGGTAGAAGTACGTCTCATCGCAGGTGTTGCAGCTTCGCAGCCACAACTCGTGCTCGTGGCACTTCTCCCAGTAAAAGTCGTTTTCCTGCGTCGGTGTTGGCAGGGGCTTTGGCATGCCCGTCGGTGGTTGATTTGTCATTGTTGTTCTCCCTATGAATTGCCCAGAACCAGCGTCGCGGTGGAGGAAAGCTCGCCGCCGGTGCCATGCACCAACGACAGGTTGCAGTCCTCAACCTGCCGGTCTCCGCTCTCGCCGCGCAGCTGCCGTGTCGCCTCGATCAGCAGGAACATGCCGTACATGCCCGTATGGGCATAGGACAGCCCGCCGCCGCTGGTGTTCATCGGGAAGTCGCCGCCGGGGCCCGTCCGCAGGTTCGCCACGAAGTCTGGAGCCTCGCCCGGCCCGCAGAAACCCAGGCTCTCCAGCGTCGTCAGCACCGTATAGGTGAACGAGTCGTAGATCATCGCGAGGTCGATGTCGTCGTGCGTCACGCCCGCCATCTCTAACGCACGCGGCCCGGTCTCATGCGCGATGGTGCGGGTGAGGTCCGGCATCTGGCTGATGATCTGGTGGTCGTGGCCCTCCGCGGAGCCGAGGATCCACGCTGGCTTCTTCTTGGCGTTGCGGGCCACGTCCGCCGACACCACCACGCACGCCCCGCCGCCGTCCGTCACCAGGCAGCAGTCCATGATGTGGAACGGCCACGCGATCCAGCGCGACTCATGGTATTCCTCATAGCCCACGTCCGCGGGCCCGATCCAGCTGGGGTGATTCACAAAAGACTTTGGATTCTGGAGCGCCCACTTGCGCGTGGCGATGGACACGTCCGCCATGCCCTGCCGCACGCGCTCCGCGCCGTACATGTGCATGTAGCGGCTGCAGGCCATCGCGTAGGCGACGGGCGCGCCGATCATCCCGTAGGGCGCCTCAAACTGTGAGCCTGCCGCCGTTGGATCACGGCCGACGCGCCCACGTGTCGAACGTCCCGCCTCGCCGTGCGTAATCAGGGCGACATCGATAAGCCCCGCGTTGATGGCGGCCATCGCGTGCTCGACGTGCGCAAGGAACGACGAACCGCCGATGGATGTCGTGTCCGTATACTTCGGCACAATGCCGAGATACTCAGCGACCGATACCGTACCGACGCCGGCGCAGAACAGGGCATCGACGTCATCCAGCGTGAGGCCGGCGTCACGCAGCGCGTTGTCCGCTGCCTCTGCGTGATGCTGCATCGACGACTTGTGCGGCACGTGCCCCATCTCATCGGACTCATCCACCCCGATAATCGCCGCCACGCGCGATAGATCACTTGCAGTTGTCATAGACTGTTCCCCCTCCCCCACGCGGGCGCTTGTCACCCGCTGCGGACACAGTGACATAGGAAGGGCAGGGTTGTCACGCGGGCGGTGGGCGGACAGGGGAAGCATCTTGACAGCATGGGTGCAAGGCATCATGATGTCTACATGAGAACGACATTGACGCTCGATGAGGATGTTGCGCATAGCCTGCGTGAGCAGGCTGCGCTGTACAACGTGTCTTTCAAGGAGGTTGTGAATGACGCGTTGCGGCGAGGCCTTTCGCCATCTCAACCCAAGGTACGACGACCATTCAAAGTGCGACCTATAGCTGCCGGCGGGTTTCGCCCGGGTATTGACCCGACACGTCTCAATCAGCTCTATGACCAACTCGAAATAGAAGCGTTCGTCGAGAAACACTCCGAGTGATTATCCCTGACGTCAACCTGCTCGTCTTCACATACAATTCTGATGCGCCGTCTCATGACGACGCCTTTCGTTGGTGGGAAGATCTGCTTGGCGGCAACGAGATGATAGGCATCCCTTGGGTTGTCGTTGCCGGATTCGTGCGCCTGATAACGAGCCGTTCTAGTATGGTGCAGCCTGCGACACCCCCGCAGGCCTTGGATACCGTGGATGAGTGGTTCACTTATCCACACGTCACGCCAATAAACCCTGGCGCCCGCCACTTGGCGCTCTTTCGGCGGGCGCTTGAGGCGGCCGGCGTCGGAGGAAATCTTGTGACCGACGCCCACATAGCCGCTCTCGCCATGGAGTATCAGGCCGAGGTCCACTCCAACGACAACGACTTTGCCAGATTCCCCGGCCTCCGCTGGCATAACCCGCTGACAGCAACCCGGTAGCGGTTATCCCCTGCTCGGCAGCGCAACGGTCGCGTTGCCGGGCGTGACGGCCTCGCCGCGCTGGTTGGTGATGGCGAGGTCCACGTCCACAAGATGGCGGCCGTTCTCCTCGCGCTTGCCGGTGACACGGCCCGAAACGGTCAGGGTGTCGCCCTTGTAGTTGATGCCGCGGTACTGCGCATTGACGAACACGATGTCGCCGTCGTCGCCGATCCATTCACGCAGCGCGCTGTGCAGATACGAATACCGCAGCGGCCCCTCGCCGAATGCCGCCTGCTGCCCGTTCGCGCGGGCATCGTCGTCGTCCATGTGCATCGGCACGAACTCATCGTTCACCGAGGCCCACCGATTCCAGTTCATGAGCGTCGTCGTGCGAGAGAACGCCGGAATCTCCGCTCCCTCCTCAAGATCCTGCCAATAAAGCGTCATCGTCTTGCCTCCCACCCGTCATTCCCGCCCTCACCTGTCATTCCGAGCGCAGTCGAGGAATCTAAAGTCTCATTGCGCCAACCAAACCCCGTACCACAAACCCCACGTCTCTAGTAAAGGATGTTGTTCGTCCTGAACACGCGCACCAGCTCCCCGTTCTGGTTCGTCATACGCTCCTCAACGACGTAGAACAGCATCAGCCCCAGCCCGCCCTGCCGCTCATACACCTCCGTCAGTTTCAGGATGGACGTGATGACGTCACCGGGGCGGATGGGGGTGTGGTACTCCGACGATGAGCCGGCGTAGAGATACCGCTCCGGCGCGCCGGGCGGCCGCAGGTTGCGCGCCTCCTCAAGCTCTCCCTGAGCATCGTCGATGTGCGTGGGCTGCGGGCCGATGTGCGCCCGCCCGACCATCCAGCCGAAGGGGTTGAACTCATCCGGCGCGACGATCCCGCCGAAGCGGGTCTCCCTGGCATACTCCTCGTCCCAGAAGCGGCGCGGCGGCACCTCCGGCCAATACGCGGCGATGGCGAACCGCCGTATCTCACTCTCGGACACCGGCGGCGAGACAAGCGGCGGACTCTCCGTCCCGATATACGCCTCAACCTCCGGCGTTATGTACGTCTCAGGTTCAGATGCCATAGCGATGCCCCCTCTCCCCAGCGGCTACGCCGTCCATTCTAGACCCCAACGCCGTCGGCTGCCGCATTGTGACCCGAGCGCGCGGGTGCGCAATGCGCGGAGTAGTACAATGCTCACATACACGTGGAGGAATCTGTGACGCAAGTTTCTGAGCAACAGGGCGAAGGGATCGGCGAATTAAGGGCACGCGTCGCCGCGTTGGAGGCTCAAGTGGCTCGCTTGGAGGCGAATTCGGCGGAGCAGGTGATTGTTCTCCGGGAGATTACCGAGGACCAGGCGCGGGCCGAAATCACTGACCTCTTTCGTGGCGGGGAAACCTTGTACTACTCCGACATTTCCGAGCGGCTACGGATCGACCTGGAAACGGTTGTGGCAATCTGCCGTGAGTTGCAGGAGGAAGGGGTGGTACGGGTCGATGACGACGCTCAGTAACATCGGAGACGCCCTACGGGGCTACCGCATCGCCGTCACCGCGCGGCGGCTAAGCAGGCCCACTGTCGTGAATCAATCTGGTCGCCATAATGCGAGCCGCATTATCGCCCGAGACAACGTCTACTGCGTGATCGAAATGCCGCTAACGGCAAGGCCACCCAAGACGTCCTGAGCGCCCCCACCCGTCATTCACGCCCTCACTCCGTCATTCCCGCGAAAGCGGGAATCTAGGACTTACTCTGCCAGCCCACATTGAGGATGCGAGACGACGTGCTAATGCCCTCGGGGGTAAATTTGAGGCTACTCTTCTTCAATCATTGCGCCTGTCTTGTACGCTCTCAACCAGATGCTCAATGCCAAAGCCGCGCCCAGAATCATTGGTGGTAAGAGAGCGGGAAGTCCTTCAACGCCAAGGTACGAGACTATAAGCAGCATGATGAAACCGGTGACCCCAGCCAGAATCAAACAACCTGTAAGGATCTTTTCACGCTTGGTGTAGAAGCGGGACTTCCTGAACTTCCGTACTACGTCAGACTGACTAGTGCGCTGAGTCGCTGCACTGAACTCACGCTGAGAAACGCGTCGACGCGGGGGTGTCAGTGGCTGGGACGGAATAAGTCTCGAATAGCGAGACCTGAACTCCTGATCAGTCTGAATTCCTTTACGCATATTGCAAGAACGACAAATGACTTGAAGGTTGTCTCTGTCATTGGAACCGCCTCGCACCACAGGAGTCATGTGGTCGATCTCAAACGCGTAGGCAGGCTGACGGTGGCCGCAATAGGCGCAAGTGCTCTGCTGTCGCCTCATCAAGTCTTGCTTCAAACCTTTGGGCCACGGTATCCGTTCGGTAGGGCGAACCCGGCGCTCATCGGACCGGGCTATGAGCATAATCCTTATTAGTACGTCTGCTGTCCAAAGCGAAACTAAAGCCGTCCAAGTCAGAACTACTTGGAGGATATTCTGTACGTGCTGCCACCATTTCACGGCAGAACATCCTTGTACCAACCTGGAGACAACAGATTTACGACGAAGAAGAATGCAATAGTTGCCGCCACGACACCACCAATCAGAGCCGAGTTTCTCCAATTACGTGTAAGCCAGAAGGCTGCCCCGAAAGTTACTAAACCACTTGGGACAGCCCACCACAGAGCGCCGCTGGCAATCACAAGGCCAATTAGTATGATTGCCGCAAGCAACGTCCAGCGTTGATCCTCTTTCATCCTTGTCACCAATTCTTTGGGATAAAAGTTGCAGGCGCAACCTGTTACGGAAAACTATTGTTGATCAAATAAGTGGCAGGAAGCAATCTGTATAGCTCGTCCATTCTCTCTGAGGAAGATAAGGCAGTGGAGCAGAAGCCTACCGCGGCAAACCCAGACCCCGCTGCGCAATGATGTTCAACTCAATCTCCCGGCCGCCGCCCGCAAAGCGGTTCATCCAGCTCAGATAGGAATTCACCTGCGGGTAGCCGTTCATCGGCGCTCGCGGATCGCCCACGTTGAAGATGCCGGACTCCCGCAGAAGCCGGTTCAAAGCCCCGAACACGGTGGGCGTCATTTCGTCGTGGAACAGCTTGGAGAATGCCGACTCCATCGCCGGAACCTCGCCCTTGCTCTGGATCCACGCCACCTGGTACGAGATCATCCTCCCAAGCTCGATCAACACCCGTGCGTCCGCCAAAACGTGCCGCGCGATGGGATCGTCCGTGATACGCGAGCCGTCTTTCATGGGCGTCTCACGTGCAAAGTCCAAAAAATTCTCCAAATCGCGGAGGCGGTATGACGGGGCCTCAACGTTGGACCGCTCGAACGACATATTCGTCATGGCGGCGTACCATCCACGATTCAGCTCTCCCACCAGGTTGCGTGAAGGCACCCGCGCGCCGTCCAAAAATACCTCGACCCATCGCTGTTTTCCGAGAGCGTCGAACAGCGGCCTGAGCGTGATTCCGGGGTCGTGCATATCGACGATGAAATACGAGATGCCGCGGTGCTTGGGGGCCTGCGGATCGGTTCGGACGAGGTAATGGCCGATGTCCGCCATGTGCCCGCCGGTGTTCCAGATCTTCTGTCCGGTGATGACCCAATCGTCGCCATCCTGTACGGCGCGGGTCTGCAGGCTGCCGAGGTCTGCCCCCGCGTTCGGCTCGCTGAAACCCTGCGAGAAGTTGATCAACTCGCCGCTCGCGATCTTGCCGAGTATTTCTTCCTTCTGCCAGTCCTGCCCGTAGTACATGAGGGTATGGGCGAAGAAGGTGGGCGTGGTGACGGGAGAGCCGCGATACGCCGCCTCCTCGCGGTAGGCCAACACGCGGCTCAGCGGCGCGTTCTGCCCGCCGAACTCCTCTGGCCAGTGCATGGTGTACCAGCCGCGGTCGGCCAGCTTCTTGGTGTACTCGTGGATGCGCCGGTCATCCTCGACGTGATGGACGTCATAGGAATAGACGGAGTTGCTGAACGAGTCGATGCCCTGGGCGTCCCACTCGCTCTCAACGAAGTTCTTTACCTCGTAGCGAAGCTGCTGATCCTCGGCAGTGAATCTGAAATCCATCGCTCCCCCCGATTCGTCTTGGACGGTGCCCCCATTGCGCACACAGTGACATAAGTAGGGCAGGATGTCACGAGGGGGGGGCGTATTTGACAGGCGTGAGAGTGAAGTTGCCCGGGCCGATGGAACCTCAGCGACGTGCTCCGCTAAAAGCACCCGGCCTGGTCTTCTGCTGGGGTAACTGTGTATATCACGGCATACGACGGAGATAAATCCTCGTAGGCGATATGTTCGGCTAATGAGAGGTAGTAGCCCCCTGGGCGCTCGGTGAGCCACCGGTATTCTGCAACTCGACTGGTGCCTTCTATCCAGCACTTCTCTAACGCTGTGCCATCTGAATCGTACAGACTGACATCCGTCACTTGTGACGAGTGGTACTCCAGCAAAATGACTGGGTGCTGACCATCGGGAACTTGCAGACGGTACCAATCTGCAGCACCATCGAAAGTGAGCTCCCCTTCTACACGCTCGTTAAGCCGTAATGGCCTGGCTTCCCGAATTCGTTCACCAAGGTCATCTTGTTTCGTCAGAGTCAATGTATAGTCGCCCGTCCGGTTTCTGATTCCGTTGACCAACACGTAATGAGCCTTGGTATCCTGCGCAGTCCACACAAATTGGGAGGCACGGTCTCCTAAAGTATAGAGTCCGCTATATCTTGGTGACCAATTCTTCCATTCGACAACCTGGACAGAATGATTAGGCGAGCCGCCTTCCGCTGAAATTTCATACGTCTGCCCTTGGACAGCTTCGAATGTGAACCAGTCCTGGTCGCCGGCGACATCGATATTTCCCGGGGTAGAGGAGTCGACGGCAATTGGCACGGCGTCTCTCAGGTGATTTGGGTGATCATCAGCGAAATTGGTAACGCTAATCGTGTAGGTGCCTTCGGTCCCCAGAATCGAGTCACCGCTCTGGGATACCCCGGAAACATTGAAATAATGGGTGCCTGTCGCGCGGGCGGTCCACGGAAACGTGTGAGTTCTCCAGATGCATGAGAAGAGGGAACAGTCGAGGCCAAACACAGAACCGGAACGGGCACTGCCAAGCCTTGAACTGTTAACAATGTACGAAGGTGATTCATCAGGATCAATGACCCAGACAGCCGACTGGGACAGAGCCCCCGCTTTGAGTGAGATTAGGTAGCTTTGGCCAGCCTCGGCAGGGAAGCTAAACCAATCAGTGTCATAGTCGTGGATGTCATAGTTGTGATGAATTTGCCCTCTTGCCGTGTCGCCAACGCCAAGCGACGTTGCTGTTCGCTCGTCATCACCATGAAAGTCGCCTGCGCCACGGAAATCACTTGCCACAAAACCCACGGCAAGCAGCACAAGAAAAATTGTCACCCGCGCAACCCGCTTCATGAGGCCCAACTCTCGGATTCACCGTCCGTAGTAGGCCAGTATAGTCGGATTCCCTCTTCACACCAGCACGCCGGCCTTTGTCAGTTCCTCTGCCTCATCGCTCTTGATGCCAAGCACCCGCTCCAGTACCTCCGCCGTGTGTTGGCCTGTGAGCGGCGCGGGCAGGCGCACCTGCCCCGGTGTCTCCGTGAGCCGCACGGTCATTCCCGGGTGCTGGAGTTTGCCCGGCCACGGATGGTCGATTTCCACGACGTACCCCCGCGATCGCAGATGCGGATCGTGATAGAGGTCCTCGCCGGACGCGACGATGGCCGCCTTGACGCCCACCTTCTGGCACGCCTGCATCACCTGTCCCGGCGTGCGGACGGATGCCCATTCGCTGATGGCGGCGTCGATTTCATCGTGCAGGGCGTGGCGCGACTCTCTCGCCGCGGTCTTGTCGCGCAGGTCAGCCGGCAGCGCCATGCCCATGAGTTTGGCCAGCGCCTGCCATTCCTCGTCCGATTCGCACGAGATGGCCACCCACTTGTCATCGCCCCTGCACGCATACACGCCTTGCGGCGCGGCGTGTGGACTGCGGTTGCCGATGGGCTGCGGCGTCTCTCCATTAACGGTGTGTTCAAGGATGGCCGTGCCCATCATCGCCGCGGCGGAGTCGATCTGTGTGAGTTCGATGTGCTGACCCTCGCCGGACCGCTCACGCTCATGCAGCGCCGCCATCACGGAAAGGGCAAGATGGCCTGCCGTCACGTAGTCCGTGTACGCCTGCTTGGGTCGCTCATTCACGTCGGAGCCGGCATGCCCCCACAGCGTTGAGATGCCCGCGAACGCGCCGATGCAACCGCCATAGGCAAAGTAGTCGCGGATCGGCCCCTCGTATCCGTAGCCCGGGGCGCTCAGCACGATGATGCGCGGGTTGACCTTCCTGAGATCCTCGTATGCCATGCCCCATCGAGGCAGGGTGGCGTAATGGAAATTCTCCAGCACAATGTCGCTCTCCGCGACCAGCCGCCTGAAAACGTCTTTGCCCTCTTCCGAATGGAGGTCGAGCGCGATTGAATACTTGTTGCGGTTGATCTCTGCGTACATCGTGTTGGAGCGGAGCCAGGCGTCATAATCGGCCTGTTCGAGGATTCGCCCCTCAGGGAACTTGGTGGACTCGATGCGAATGACCTCCGCTCCGAAATCGGCCAGATAGCGAGCGCCGTATGGCCCCGCCCAGGATTTCGTCAGATCGACAATCCGAACGCCCTCAAGCGGCAGCGCGCGTTCAGCGGCGGCGGAGTCTGCAGGCAAAACGCGGCCGTTCTCGTGCGGGCGGGCAGAGATTGCTGCTAAATCGTCGTTATGCTGGCCGATAGTTGGGGCAGGCCCTTTGATTTCCCACGGCGTCCGGCTCAGCCGGAACGGCGCGCCCTGCGATGCGTACGTGCCGATAACGGGGTCATCAACCTCCGTCATGACATTGCGCGCGATGGTGTGCGGGTGATTGATGAGTCCGACAATGTCATTCACCGGCCCGGCGGGGATGCGGCGCGGAATGGAACCCTCAAGGAACTCCTGCACGGTCATCGACCGCGTGAATTCGCACATGCGCTCATCAAGGAACTCGACCGATTCCGCCCGAAGCGCCTGATCCTCAAACATCTCGTCCATGATCAGCGGGTCCTCGGTCCATTCCGCGAACGCCTTCCACTGGTGCGGCAGGATGAGCGACATCAGTATCCAGCCGTCGGAGCAGGGGAAGTAGTTGGTGGGGCGTCCGCCGCTCAGCCCGCCGACCCGCTGGACAATCTCGCCATAAGAGCCGTAGTAGACAAGGTTGAAATACTCGTGCGCCACAACATCCTGCAGGGAGACATCCACCTCCTGTCCGCGTCCGCCGTTCCGCACGTGCCACCACGCCAGCAGCGTTCCATAGGCGGCATGCAGCGCCGTCATCTGCACTCCCTGGTAGTGGGGCTGCGTGGCGGGCAGGCCGTCGCGTTCACCCTCCATGAACGTCATGCCGCCCGCCGCGCCCGCGGTGAAATCGTTGCCCGCGAAACCGGCGTGGATTCCCTTACGGCCATATGGCGTGACGGTGGTCAGGATCAGGTTGGGATTGATGGTCGTCAGGGAGGCGAAGTCGAGGCCGTGCGACTCCAGTTCCTGCTGATTGAACGATGTCATCAGGACATCCGCGTTCGGAAGCAGCGACTCCCGGAGGACGGTCAGGCCTTCTTCCGTGTCGAGGTCGAGGACGACGCTGCGCTTGCCGAGATTGAACCGCAGGAAATAGAGACTGCGCGGCTCGGTGGTCGGGCGAGTCGGGTGGGGCGCGATGTGGCGTGACGGGCTGCCGCCCGGCGGCTCGATAAGCGTCACATCCGCGCCAAGATCGACGAGATGCCGTCCGACGGGTTCAATAAGTTCGCCCGCGATCTCCAGCACGCGCAGTCCGCTCAACGGCGCAGTATCTGTAGCCATAAGCCTTTGCCCCCCAATCGCCGCTACTATGCGCCCGTTTATATCTTGGGGCAAGACCTAACCTCTTCCCTCATACCGGCGAAAGCCGGTACCCATCAGGTTGAGCCCTCCGTCATTCCCGCGAAAGCGGGAATCTGAATCTCATTGCGCAGTTACCGCGGCAGCCCCAGCCCCCGCTGCGCAATGATGTTCAACTGGATCTCACGCCCGCCGCCGGCGAACCGGTTCATCCAGCTCAGGTAGGAGTTCACCGCCGGGTATCCGCTCAGCGGCGCGCGTGGCTCGCCGACGGTCATGGCGGAGTCCTGCCCGAGTATCCGCGCAATCGTCTCATACACCCGGGGCGTCATCTCATCGTGGAACAGCTTGGAGAACGCCGCCTCCATCATCGGGACCTCGCCCTTGCTCTGGATCGACGCGACCTGCAAGGCGAGCATCCGTCCCGTCTCGATCAGGATTCGCGCCTCCGCCAGCAGATGCCGTGCTCGCGCGTCGTCGATAAGCCGACCACCGTTGATGCGGGCATCGCGGGCGTAGTCGATGAATCGCTCAAGGTCGCGCAGCCGCCGCGCCGGCGCCTCGATCTGCGAGCGTTCAAAGGAGAGCGTTGTCATGGCGGCGTACCAGCCGCGGTTTTCCTCACCGATGACGTTGCGAGAGGGAACGCGGACGTTGTCCAAGAAGATCTCGCTCCAGCGGCGCCGTCCAAGCGCGTCCATCAATGGCCGCTTGACGACGCCCGGCGTATTCATGTCGATGATCAGGTACGAAATGCCGCGGTGTTTCGGAGCGTCCGGGTCTGTCCGCACCAGGTAGTGACCCCAGTCGACCCATGGATGATGGCCCTGGCTGTTCCAGATTTTTTGTCCTGTGACAACCCAGTCGTCGCCATCCCTGACGGCGCGGGTTTGCAGGTTGGCGAGGTCTGCGCCCGCGTTGGGCTCGCTGAACCCCTGCGACCATGAGATGAGCTCGCCGCTGGCGATCTTTGGCAGGAAGAAGTCCCTCTGCCAGCGTTGCCCGTGGAACATGAGCATGGGCGCCTCAAAGCCGGGCTGGGCGATGGGCGCGCCGCGGTAGGCCATCTCCTCGCGGTAGGCGATCTGCGTCGTGAAGGGAACGGCCTGCCCGCCGTACTCACGCGGCCAGTGCATCGTGTACCAGCCCTTGTCGGCCAACTTGCGCGTGAACTCCTGGAACAGGACCTCGTCCTCAGGCGTATCGACATCGTAGGAATAGACGGAATTGATGTGCGACTCGTATGGAGAGTGCCAGTTCGTCTCTACGAACTCCCGCACCTCTCGCTTCAGGGCCTCATCCTGCTCTGAATAACTGAAGTCCATGACGCTATCCTCCGTCATTCCCGCCTGTCCGCGCCGCCACTATGCGCCCGTTTCTATGCGCCAATCAAGGCCGCGCTTGGAGCAAAATGGAACAAATCATCCAAAAAGGGGTTGACAAGCGAACGCACGTTCGGTAAAGTGTTTTCACTCCTCCTTCTCCCTCAACCATCTCCCCGCGCAAAAGGATGGATGGGAGAAAGGCGCTTCCCAAGGGTAGGGGAAAGTGCCAAAGAGATGCGGCGGAACGCCCAGGCGTTCCGCCGCAGTCTTGTTGGTGGTGGCACGTGCCGAAGGACGCGTGTTTTTCCTATTGATTCGGCGTGAACGCCGCCCGTATAATGGCGCTTGCGCCAAAAATCTTGATGTGGGGGAAGGTGAGATTGAATGCTCTAGGGACGCATGTGCTGGTGGAACTCCGCGATTGTGATGCCAATGCGCTTGATGATCTGCAGATCGTTGAATCCACGCTCATCGACACAGCGAGACGTATTGGCGCGACCATTATCGGACACGCATTTCACCAGTTCAGCCCCCAGGGCGTTACCGGCGTCGTCATCATCGCCGAATCTCACATCTGTATTCACACGTGGCCGGAGCACCGCTACGCCGCGGTTGATATCTTCACGTGCGGCGACACGTCACGTCTTGAAGAGGCCACCCAGCATATCGCCGATGCTTTCGGTTCGCAGGATTGGTCGGTTGTCACACTCCAGCGCGGGCAGATAGACCCCTCCCTGAGCACGGTAACGCGAGCGGAGCCAGATTTCGCCGGTGTCGCGGGCGCCTGACCAATCGGCTGCGGGCAATGGTCCGACCAGCCAAGACGCGCTTCCTTATTCCAGCAAAGAGTGGACGACGGAGGCCGTCACACCCGCCCTCCATCAACTGACTCGCATCAGCAGCGTCGTCTATTCAGGCCGCACAAAATACCAGCAGGTTGAGATTTTCGACACCGAGCCCTTTGGCCGCGTCCTGCGCCTTGATGGCAAGACGCAGTCCAGCCAATCGGATGAGTACGTCTATCACGAGGCTCTTGTTCACCCGGTGATGCTCCATCACCCCGCGCCGCGCCGCGTGTTCATTGGCGGGGGCGGTGAGGGTGCCACATTAAGGGAAGTGCTGCGGCATCGCTCCGTTGAGAGCGTCGTGATGGTCGATCTCGATGAAGAGGTCGTGAACCTCTGCAAGGAATATCTGCCCACATGGCACCAGGGTGCGTTTGACGATCCACGTGTCGAGCTGCGTCATGAGGATGCGCTTGCCTACCTTGAAAACGCCGATAAGCCGTTTGATGTGATGATTCTCGACCTCGTGGACCCCATGGAGGCCGGCCCCGCCTACCGTCTCTATACGCAGGAGTTCTATCGCATGGCGAGTGATCAACTGACGGATTACGGCGCGCTCGTTGTGCAGTCTGGCCCGGCCATCGCGGGCATGACGGCGGGGCCCGCGACCGACGCCAACAGCCATGAGCCGGAGGCGCTCACTGACCTTGTGCGCGGATTCACGGCGCTCTATCACACGTTGGACTCCGTCTTTCCGGTCGTCACCGGCTACAGCCCCGTGATCATGGACTTCGGCGGCGCGTGGAGCTTTGTCCTGGCGTCAAAGAGTGGCGAGAATCCCGCCGGGCTTGCGCCGGAGCAGGTTGACGCGCTCATCGCAGATCGCATCAATGTTAGCCTCCGCTATTACGACGGAATAACGCATCGCCACATCTTCTCGCTCCCGAAGCCCCTGCGGGATGCCTTGGCAGCGGAGACGTGGATCGTCACTGAGGAGCATCCGCTCCTCGTTCCGTAAACGGATGCGCGGCATTAAGCTATGTGCGTCATAATGGCATTCACAATGACTATGGTGCGAACAGCCGCACGGGAGGTAGGTGGATCATGCCGCGTCTAACCGGAGGACAGGCTCTTGTGCAGGCTCTCAAGCGCGAGGGTGTTGAAGTAATCTTTGGGCTGCCCGGCGTGCAGCTCGATTGGGCGTTTGATGCGCTGTATGACGAACAGGACTCCATCCGTGTGATTCACACGCGGCATGAACAGGGCACGTCATACATGGCGGACGGCTACGCTCGCTCAACCGGCAAGATCGGGGTCTGCCTCGTTGTTCCGGGGCCCGGGCTCTTGAACGCGGCGGCGGGGTTGTCGACCGCCTATGCCACCAACTCCCGCGTGCTCTGCATTGCCGGACAGATTCCCACGCACCATCTCGGCAAGGGCAGGGGCGCGCTGCATGAGATCAAGAACCAGCTTGAGACCATCGACGCCGTCACCAAGTGGGCCGGACGCGCCATGGACGCGACGGATGTGCCCGGCCTGGTCAATGAGGCCTTTTATCAACTCAAGTCCGGCAGGCCGCGCCCGGTGGAGATCGAGGTGCCGGTGGATGTCCTGATGACAGAGGCTGACGTTGAGTTCTATGAGCCGGGAATGCCTCATGCGATTGAGGGAGACCCGGAACTGCTGGAAAAGGCGGCGCAGGCGCTCGGAAACTCCGAGCGGCCACTGATCTTCGTCGGCGGTGGAATCATCAGCAGTGAGGCTACCCGGGAACTGCAGGAACTGGCGGAGATGCTTGGCGCTCCGGTGATCATTTCCCAGAACGGACGCGGGGCGCTTTCAGATCGCCACCCACTCGCCCTGCCCGGCATTGCCGCCTATGATTTGCTGCCCAATGCGGACGTCATTCTCGCGGTTGGCACGCGATTCGTGATGCCCGGCCCCAACCCGTATCCGAGAGATGAGGACCAGACCGTCATCCACGTTGATATTGATGATTCCGAACTGGATAGGAACGTCGCGCCGGACCTTGGCATCGTTTCCGACGCGAAGGCGGCGCTTGCCGATCTCATCCGACGTGTTCCGCGCCACAACAAGTCCCGCGAATCACGCGACGAGGAGATGGCCGCCGTCCGTGCAACAGTGCAGGAAAAGCTGGCGTCCATGTCGCCCGTTTCCGAGTTTGCCGGAGCGATTCGCACGGCGCTGCCGGAGGAGGGCATCTTCGTGACGGAGGTCACGCAGGTCGGGTACTTCTCTAACCAGGGTTTCCCGGTCTATTCACCGCGCAGCTACATCGGCGCGGGCTACCAGGGCACGCTCGGTTACGGTTTCAATACGGCGCTCGGCGTCAAGGTCGGTAACCCTGACAGGCCGGTCGTGGCGATCTCCGGCGACGGCGGCTTTATGTACGGCGCGCAGGAGCTTTCAACGGCCGTCCGGTATGGCATCAACCTCGTGACTGTGGTGTTCAACGATGGCGCGTACGGCAACGTGCGCCGCACCCAGGACACCGCATTCAATCACCGCCTCATTGCCTCCGACCTGCATAACCCTGACTTCGTGAAGTTCGCGGAAGCGTTCGGCGCGCAGGGCAGACGTGCCGAGACGCCGGAACAGTTGACGACACAGGTGGAAGAGGCGCTCAAGGCGGAGGCGCCCGCGCTGATCGAGGTGCCGTTGGGCGTGATGCCCAACCCGTTCCAGATCTTCGGCCCGCCGCCGGACATGATGGAGCGCGCGCTGGAACTGGCCAAGCGGTAACAGACCGATCTGCAACAGACAGTCGAATCGGGGGCGGCGCATGCGCCGCCCCCGTCTGTCATTCCGAACGTAGCGTCACACCCACCTGTCATTCCGAGCGGAGTCGAGGAATCTAAAGACGTGGAGCGCAGACCCGCAAAGGAACGATACGCCCACTGATACGTGCGCGCCGCTGGTATGCTTAACGCAGATCGGTTTCTCCTATGACTACCGCAGCGCGCGATATTCTCGAAAACCTGAACAAAGAACAACTTGAGGCAGTTGAAGCTGTCGAAGGCCCCGTCCTGATCATCGCCGGGCCGGGTTCCGGCAAGACGCGAGTCATCACACATCGCATCGCCTACCTCGTTCGCAAGTTGGAATTGAATCCCCGTCGCATCCTTGCCGTCACGTTCACCAACAGGGCGGCGCGGGAGATGCGCTCGCGCGTTGAAGGACTTATCGGCGACCGCGCCGGGCAGTTGACGATGGGCACATTCCATTCCTTGGGAGTGCGTATTCTCCGCGAGTTTGGTGAGCAGATCAATGTCCCCGATGACTTTGTCATCTACGATCAAGACGATCAGACCAGCCTGATGCGGCGTGCCATTGAGGCCGAGGGAGTTGACCCGCAGACGTATCGGCCGGCGACTATGCTCAACACAGTGAGTGGCGCCAAAAGCCGAATGCTGACGGTCGGCGATTTCAAGTCGAAGGCAGCAAACCGATATGACAACATCGTTGCCGCCTGTTATGACCGTTACGAGCAACTCCTCCAGGCTGCGCACGCGGTCGACTTCGATGACCTGCTGATGAAACCGGTGCTCCTGTTACGGTCGCATCCGGATATCTTGCGCCGCCTACAAGGCCGATACACCCACGTGATGGTGGACGAATGGCAGGACACCAGCGTCATGCAATTCGAGTTCATCTCCATGATTGCTGAGGGCAGCAACAATATCTGTGTGGTTGGAGACCCGGACCAGTCCATTTATTCGTGGCGGGCTGCTGAGATTCAGAATTTTGAGAGGTTTAGGAAGAGATTTGAGCAGCTACAAGAAATCAGACTTGGTCACAACTACCGTTCAACATCCACAATCTTGGATGCCGCACACGCACTGGTTGAGGTGAACGAGGAATGGATACACATCAAGCTCACCACCGATAAAGGCACAGGCTCACGGGTCACTGTCGAACCAGCGGACGATGAGGAATATGAAGCGCTCTACGTCGCGGAGGAGATTGAGCGCCTCGTTGCGGAAGAGAAGACCAGGTACGGCGACTGCGCCATCATGTACCGCACCAACGCCCAATCCCGCGCTTTCGAGGACGCCTTCAACCGCGCCGGTATCCGTTACCGCATCATCGGCGGCCTGCGCTTCTGGGAACGGCGCGAGATCAAGGATGTAGTCGCGTACCTGCGGGTCCTGCACAACCCGTATGACGACATCAGCCTGCTGCGCATCGTCAATGTTCCAACGCGCGGCATCGGCCGGCGCTCGCTGGATATCCTCGAACAGTGGGCGGACGCGAATAGCGTGCCGGTATTCTCCGCCATGCAGGTTGCGGCGGAGGGGCAGGAGGCAAACGGGCCCGCCCTGCCAACGCAGTCGCAAGGCCCTGTCCGCGCGTTCGTCCGGATGATGACCGGGTTGGTAAACGCATCGCAGGAAAAAGACATCCTTGAGTTCTTTGACCAGGTTCTCCACGACACGGATTACAGGAATCTCATCCTTGATGACGAAAACGCTGAGGATCGTCTGGATAACATCGATGAGCTTCGCAACGTCGCCGCCCAATACCAGGCGTTGGCGCCCGGAGAAGCGTTCGCGGCTTTCCTGGACCAGGTGGCGTTGTCCACCGACCTCGATGCTGCGCTGAGAGGCGAAGGCTCGGACCGGATCGACGCCGTAACTCTCATCACGCTCCACCAGGCCAAGGGGTTGGAGTTTCCCGTCGGGTTCATCGTGGGCTGTGAGGAAGAGTTGTTGCCGCATATCCGCTCAGTGGAGTCGGGTGATCCGGCGGAGATGGAGGAGGAACGCCGCCTCTGCTACGTCGGCATGACGCGGGCGATGGAGCGGCTCTACATGACGTATGCGCTGCGCCGCAACACGCGTGGACAATACGGCCCCCGCAAGGCCTCGCGCTTTCTCCAGGACTTGCCTGACAACCTGGTCAAGCGCCGGATGCCGTCACTGTTCGGACTGTCCGGCCCGCGAGAGCCGATGCCTGAACCGCAGCTTGACGTGCCCAAGGCGCCCGCGCCGTTCAGGCCCGGCGACCACGTGGGCCATGCGAAGTTCGGGCAGGGCGTTGTCGTGGCGTGCCTGGAGACGCCGGGGCGGGATGATTTTGAGGTAACGGTCGCTTTCAAGGGTCAGGGCGTCAAGCGTCTGCTGGCCGGACTTGCCGGATTGGAGAAACTGAACTGACCTGGAGCAACCGCCCCGCGCGGGTGGACATCATCGATGATGCCGGGGGGCTGGCCGCGCTCGTTGAGCGACTGTCCCGTGAGCAGTGCATCGTCATCGACACCGAGTCCAACGGCTTCCATCGCTTTCCTGACCGGGTCTGCCTGGTGCAGATTGCGGTAGGGGGCAGGGCATGGGTCATTGACCCGCTTGAAATGACGACGGATGACATCGCGCCGCTGGGCGCATTGATCGCCAATCCGAGCGTTGAAAAGGTCATCCACGCCGCCTCCAATGACATCCGCGTCCTGGACAAGGAATGGTCGTTCCGGGTTGCCAACGTCTTTGACACGAGTATCGCGGCGCAGTTCTGCGGCATGCGGCGCGTGGGTCTGGACTCGGTCCTGATGGATGCGCTCGGCGTCGCCATCGTCAAGTCAAAGAGCCTCCAACGCGCGGACTGGACGGTGCGCCCGCTGTCCGATGAGGCGCTCCAGTATGCCGTTGACGACGTGCTGCACCTGCAGGACCTGCGCGATGAACTGGCGCGGCGGCTTGAGGAGCTGGGGCGCGTTGAATGGGTGGCAGAGGAGTTCCGGCGTCTTGAGAACGTACGCTATCGCCCGCCCGATCCGCCCGATGTCGCCTTCCTGAACGCCAAGGGCAGCCGGGCCCTGGGGCCGCAGGAGTTGGCAGTCCTTCGCGAGTTGTACGTCTTTCGACACAACGAGGGTGTGCGGCGCGATATGCCCCCGTTCAAGATCATGAGCGATACGGTCTTGACCACCATTGCCGCGGCGGGACGTGATGATCTAGCCGAGATCAAGGGCATACCGCCGAATTCGCTGCGCCGGTACGGCAAACGCCTGCAGCGTGCGCGGGAACGCGGCCTTGCCTCCCCGCCCGTCACCCGACCGCGAAACGGCAACGCAAACCCCAACGGCCTTGAAGGCCGTCCCACCCGGGAACAGGTCGACCGCCTCCGCGACCTCAAGGCGTGGCGCAACGAAAGGGGCGAGGAATTGGGTCTCGACCCGGCTCTTATCTGGCCGATGCAGAGCCTGGAACGGCTGGCGCGTGATTCCTCGCTGCTGAATGATGAAACGGGGGAGGGCGCGTCCGTTGTGCGAGAATGGCAAGCGCGCGAGTTCAGGGAGTCACTCGCCGCCGCGCTCAGGATGACGCAGAATTGAATGAGGGAGAGAGGGGAACATCATGGCAATCGAGCGACTACAACCGGATGGGCTGAGCAAGCCCGCGGCCTACACCCAGGTCGTGAAGGTTGGCAATTTCATCCACATTGCCGGCCAGACATCACAGAATGCCGCCGGCGAAATTGTTGGCGCCGGCAGCATCGATGAGCAGGCGGAGCAGGTGTTCAGCAACCTGGAGGTCGCGCTTGAGTCCGTCGGCGCGACGTGGGCGAACGTGATCAAGATCACCACGTTTCTCACGCGCCGGGAGGACCTCGAAGGCTATCGAGCGGCGCGCCAGCGCCACATCCCTCACGACCCGCCCGCCAGCACGCTCCTCTTCATCACCGGCCTCGCCCACCCGGACTACCTCATCGAAATAGAAGCCACCGCAGTCTTGGACTAGCCGCCCTCATTCCGGCGAAAGCGGGAATCCAGCCGACCCTGTTCGCCCTGAGCCTGTCGAAGGGCGAACCTACCTCCCGCCGTCATCACCAAACTCCTCTATCCTTGAAACATGATTGTTCTCCGCCGCCCGCACGCCCTAACCGCCGCCCTCGCCGCGGCCGCCCTCACCCTGATTGCCTGCGCGCCCCAGGAGTCGCCGGAGCAGCAGCAGACACCTTCGAGCGGCCCTGTCGGCTCCGTCTCGGACAGTGAGGTCGTCACCGCCACACCCACCCCGTCGATAAGCCCCACCGCCACCCCTGACATTCAAGCCACTGCGGAAACGCTGGCGGCCACCATCGTCGCCGAGCAGCTTGCCAACGCCACACCTGCGCCCACCCCTACAGCGCGTCCAACAGCCACTCCCGCTCCCGCGCCAACGGTCGCTCCCCGCCCCACGCAAGCGCCGACACCCGTTCCTCCGCCAACACCAAAACCCACCCCTGACCCCGGCCCTGAGAATGATCGACAAGCCCTGATCGCCCTCTACGAGGCCACGGACGGCGACAACTGGAAAGACAACGAAAACTGGCTGAGCGATGAGCCGCTTGATGAATGGGAGGGCGTCGGAACAAACAGAGCCGGCCGCGTGGATTACCTTAGTCTGAGCGACAATCGGTTGGCAGGCGAACTCCCCGCGGAGTTGGGCAACCTGGCAGCGCTTGAGTCTCTCTGGATAGATACTAACCGCCTGGTTGGCAGAATCCCGGCGTCGCTTGGCAACTTGGGTTATCTGCAGAGATTTCAGGCTGCCGGCAATCGGCTGTCTGGTCGCATCCCGGATGAACTAGGGAATCTAGCGGAATTGAGAGACCTTCACTTGCGTGACAATGAACTGTCCGGATCGATACCGGAGACATTGGGGAACCTCAATAAACTCGAAACACTTGACCTCTATGACAATAATCTGTCGGGGCCCATCCCTCCGGAATTGGGCATGGCATCCGAGCTTGAAAGCCTCACCCTTGGCAAAAATGCGCTTACCGGGAGCATCCCGCCGGAGCTCGGGAATCTCTCACATTTGCAAGTTTTGATCTTATATTTGAACCAGCTTTCCGGGCCGTTTCCCCGTGAACTCGGTAATCTGCAGCACTTACGGACGGTATTGCTTTTCGGGAATCATCGACTAACCGGCTGTATACCCGTTGGACTACGGTATCTGGATGAGGGAGATGGGCTACAGACCGATGGCCTGCCCTGGTGCGATGAGTAGAGGCTTGTCCCTGCAAACACGCTATGTTGGGCGCAGGACAAGGAGTTGAGCCATAACAGCCGATGACCATGTGACGCCACTTACAGCTTAGTGAAGTCTGAAATGGCCATATCAAGACGAGTGTTTCAACTGCTCGAAAGAATTGGGGACTTATACCGGATGTGGCACATAGACTAGTTACCGCGTCCGTGTGAATCAGTTGGCGGCAATTTCCTCTAGTGTCTCCACCGCCCTTTTCATCAACTCCACAAGCCTCTCAAGCTCTTCTCTGATTGCTTGAAGCTCTGCGAGTTGTTCCCGATTTGCGTCGAATGGGAAAGCCATGTCGTTCTCCTTTCCGTCCGCCACAAGGCGTGCGGGGTAGTTTAGGGCACGCTAGTGAAGTTCTTCCAGTGACCTTACTACCCAGCGCTTACCAATAGCCCAAAGGTCCTCCACCTCAATTGTCATCGATACGATGCTGCCATGTTCAAGTGTGCCCATCAAATCGTCAGGTTCGGGACACCACACCGTATAACTCATTTTATCGATGGCCGCTGGATCTCTATCCAGATCGTCAACTAGGACGGTGAGTTGTGTTACCTCCAGAGTCCCTAGCTGTTTCGCCAACTGAGCAGCGCCGACAGACTGGGTTGAGAGATGATGTCTCTCCGGGACATTGATTTGTGATATGTGAGTAACTACGCCAACCACTGGATTGTCAGCGTGACCCACAGGCTCCATCGACATCGTTTCCCGTGTCTGGTACGCACTCCGCTTTACTCGCCCAACTACTTCGTCGGGGTTCTTTTTTCTCCGAAGGCCAGATAGCAAACCATGATTGTCTGGCTGTACGCCAATCCGCACACCCTTAAGCGAATCCCATGCGACTCTTCCAGAAGGGCCTTGCCGCAAGGTGCTGCGTTTACGACTTCCGGCGCATCGATGCACGGGCCACTCGCCGCCTACATCATCGAAGAAGACGGCCGAACCGTGCGTGCAGCTGTAGAAGAAAACTTGTGCTTTACACAACCTGCATGTTGTCCAGAAACTTCTGTCACGACACCAAGGTCCGTGGGAACTCATGGCAATGACTCCATCATTTCGATTAGTCGTTTCGGACCCAGATTCTGGATTCCCGTTGTGTAGGCATGGCGGCGCTAATCCCCCTGCATCCCCTCCCAAACGTCCCGCTTGATGTCCATCAGCATGAAGCGATAGCGGCCCTGCTCACGGAAGCCGGTCTGAGTGAAGCCCGCCTTGCCGAATGCGCGTTGGGCGCGGACGTTCCAGTCCAGCGTCTTGAGGTAAACGCGATTCAGCTCCAGTTTGTTGAACATCCAGCTTGTGAGCAGCTTGACGGCATCCGTGCCGTACCCGCCGTTCCAATAGGCGCGGTCGCCGATCATGATGCCGAGTTCAGCCTCTTTGGCGCGCCGGTCAAGGTCGTAATACATGCAGTTGCCGATGTGCTTGCCCTCGGATAGCTCGACGATGGCGAAGCGGTGGCTGCGCTTGGAGATATAGTTCAGGTCGTCCTTGTGGATGGGGGCGTACTGCTCATAGGACATCTTGAGCGGATAGGTGGCGTCCAGTTCGGCCAGCTCATCGTCCGAGCGCCACAGGTAATCGTTCCACGCGTCAAATTCGGCCTTGTCTCTCAGGCCGACGCGCTCTCCTGTGACGATGAGCGGCTTAGCCCGTGCGACCATCGGCTGCGTCCGGGTTGTGAGCCATCGCGAGAATGGCCCTGTTAAGAATTTCCACATCCGTATCGTACGTCATCCTGGCCAGCGTGACGGATTCCAGGGGCAGCCACTCAACACTTTCAAACTCGCCGTCATGGTCGTCAACGCTGCCGCCGACCGGCTCCATCAGGTAATGGTAGACCCGCTTGTCATGCAGTACCCCCTCCGCCATGAATGTATAGCGCACGCTGCCAAGGTCTCCGATGATGGCGACGCTCAGCCCGGTCTCCTCACGCACCTCGCGCAGCGCCGTTTGCTCCCGCGTCTCGCCCGGCTCCGGCGTGCCCTTCGGCAGCGCCAGGAGGCCGGTGGAGGGGCGGCGGCAGATGACGACCTCAAGCCGCGCGTCCGGCGTGCATCGGACGACCACGCCGCCCGCCGAAACATCGTATTGAATATCGCGCCCGTCTTCTGAATTCTCGATGGTCATGGGGTCTACCAATCGTCCTCGAACTCGTCGTCGTCAATGTCCTCATTGATGCCGAGATCATCATCAAAATTCTCGAAAACATCGTCCTCCGGGTCATCGCTGAGCGGGGAGACGGCATCCGCCGCGCTGCCGGCGGACTTTCGCAGGATCTCCGCGTTCGTGTCAAAGCTCTGCATGCTCTCCAGCGCGTCCAGCGCGAGTTCCCGAAAGTTCTCGTCCGAATGTTGCAGGAATCGGCGCAGCACCCGCTGCGCCGCGGGGCCGCCGATGGCGCTCAGTGCCGTCACGACCGCCCCCTGGATCTCCGTGTTCTCCTCCATGCCCATGCGGGCGAGGGCGGGTATCAAGCGCTCATCACCCATGCGCCCGGCGGCGCCGGCGGCCTCAAACCGCACCTCCTCGGACTCGCTTTCCATTTCCTCGCGGATGTATGTCAGCCAGGACGTGTCCGCATTCTGACCCATGGCATAGAGGGCGGAGGCGCGCAGGGTTTCGCTGGCGCTTTCATAGGTCTCAAGAATGAGTTCCCGCACCTCCTCGGATGTGAATGCCGAGACGGCCTCGATCACGCGGCGGCGCACCTCAAATGACGGCTCCTGCTCGTTGCGGATCACGTCAAGCAGTCCCTCACGCACCCGGTTTGAATCACGTTCCAGCAGGTCGCCAAGTTCGGCAAGGACGGCGAAGCGGCCAAGCGATTGCGCGGCGACGGCCCGTACGCGCTCTTCACTGTCAAATAGGAGCCGCCCAAAAAGCGGCTCAATCAGCGCGCGGTTATCGCTTTCCCACAATCCCAGGATTGCGGCTTCCCGGACCTCTTCGTCCTCATCCTCCATCAGGGTCATGAAGATGCGGTCAAAGACGTAATCGACGTTCTCCTCCGCGAGTTCCACCAGCTGGCCGACGATTGAACGCCGGTACTCAAAATCGATGCCCCGCAGAGTGTCGATAACCTGGCCCAACTCGTCGCGGTCAGGGTCGGACAGCTCGGCGAGGGCGGCCGCTGTTACATTGCCGGGGTCTTGTCGTATCGCGCTGATAACGCTTTCGACACCATCCGACTGCATCGTTTCGATCCCGCAGCGTTACTCGGAGTCCGACTTGGGGGCGATGGAGACGCCGTCGCAGAGGATCGCGGGTGTGGACAGCGACCCGCCCAGCTCCGTCGTCTCAGCCCCGATGGCCGTGATGTCCTTGAGGATGTCGTAGATGTTGCAGTGGAGCATGGTGTCCTTGACGCGGCCCACCACCTCGCCGCCCTGCACGCGATAACCGAGCAGGATATTGCCCCCCGCGTCGCCACCCAACACGTTGCCCTGTCCCATCCCGATAAGCCGCTCGACGATTACGCCGTCGCCCATCGTGCGGAGCATGTCGTCAAACGAGGCATCGCCGGCTTTGATGCTGAGATGGGTCGTGCCTGCGCCGGGCATCGCGCCAAGTCCACGTGAGGCGCTGCTCGTCGGCTCCACGCCCGCCTTTGATGCCGATTGCAGTTCGTAGAGGATGGTGCGGAGCACGCCGTCCTCGACGAGAAACTGGCGGCGGCTCGGAACACCCTCGTCGTCGTAGGACCGTGACGGCGGCTTGAGCGGGAGGGTGGGGTCATCGACGATGGTCAGCCGCGAGTCAAACACCTGCTCGCCGATGCGGCCGCCCAACGGCGATGAACCCTGCAGCACGGTCTTGCCGTTGATTCCGGAAAGAAATGGGCCAAGCAGGACGGACGAGACGGCGCGCGGCATGAAGAGGACGGGCATGTGTCCGGCGGGGGTGGGGGCGATCTCCTTGCCCCACTTGATCTGCTGCCGCATGCCGTCAATGTGCCGCTGCATATCCCAATCCGGACTGCACCCGCGGTCGCCCTCGCCGATGAAAAACATGTCCGTGCCGCGTATCAGCGTTCCTGAGACGAACAGCCCAAAGCCGCTCTTGCGATGGCCGAAGCTGACGCCGTTGGAATTGAGGAACGCGAAACGGCTTGTGCTGTGCGTAAGACTCGCGCCGTACAACGCCTCCGGCTCAAGCGGCTTGGCGTCATTCAGAAGCCGCCGCCCCGCGTCCACCATCGCCTCCGTCGTGACCTCCTCGATGGCGGGGTCATACGTCTCGATGGCGGGCGTGTTCGGCGACGGTTCAGGGAGGTTCAGTTCCGATTCAGGGCCGTAGCGGGCGAGTTCGATGGCGCGGTCGACAAGCTCCTCAGCTTTGTTAGGATCGTTGGTGGATGAGACGCCCATGCGACCGTTCACAAAGACACGGATGCCGAGCCCCCACGTCTGGCGGGTTGAAATCTCCTTCAGCTTTTCCGCCTCAAAACTGACGGGTGTGGATTCTCCCTCGCTGACAAACACCTCGGCGGCGGTTGTCTTTCCGCGCGCATAGGCAAGCGTCCGCTCCAGCAGCGCCATATCGTCGTCGGTTGGCTGTTGCGTCATGGCCTATGCGCCTCCGACGAGGCAGTTCTGTATTCGGATATGCGGGCTGCCGTTGGAGACGGGCAGGGGGGATTGACCCGCCTTGCCGCATCCACCGCCCTGGTTCATATCAAGGTCATTCGCGACTGCATCGAGGTTCTCAAGCGTGGTGAAGACGTTGCCGGACAGCACGACGGGACGCAGCAGTTCCTCGATGCGCCCGTTGCGGATTCGGTACGCCTCGCCCGCGGAGAACGTGAACATCTCCATGGACGTCATGCCGCCGTACCAGTTCTTGCAGTACACACCGTCCTTGACCTCGGAAATCAACTCTTCCGCCGTCGCCGTGCCCGGCTCGATGAACGTGTTTGTCATGCGGACGATGGGCGCGAATCGATAGTCCATGGCGCGCGCGTTGCCCGTCACGCCCTCGCCCATCTTGCCCGCCGTCTCACGCGAATGCAGACGCCCAACCAGCACGCCCTCGCGGATCAGGTCTGACTTTCGCGCCGCGATGCCCTCATCGTCGTAGTCATAGGAACCGCGCAGACCGGGGACGGATGCGCCGTCCACGATGTTCAGATGCTGCCCGCCGAATCGGCGGCCAAGCACCATGATTTCCTTCATGCGGTCGTTCTCATACACGAAATCCGACTCCGACAGGTGGCCGAACGCCTCATGCGCGAACACGCCGCCAAGGATTGGATCACAGATGACCGTGTACTCGCGTCCCTCCACCTGCGGCGCGTCCAGCAGCGCAACGGCCTTTTCCGCGATCTCGCGCATCTCGCCGTGACGGCCCTCAAGGACGGCGTAGTCGCCGAGGCTGCCCACGCTGACGCCGTACTGTTGTACATCGTTGTCTCTGCGGGCCATTGCGCGTCCGTTGAACGTCACGTCCACACGCTCCTGCCGGATGTACGAACCCTCGGAGTTGGCGAAATGCGTCACGCGGCGGCGGTTGCCGGAGGCGATGAATGTGCTCTGGATGTCCGGCACGGCCCACATCGCCTCAACGTATTCCTGTAACAGGTTGACCTTCTTGTCGAGAGGGACGAGGAAAGGGTCGTTCTCCAGGACAGGGGCGGGTTCAGCGATGACCGGCTCGCCCCGCACAAGCTCTCCGCCCTCGCCGGAGGCAAGGTGCGCTTGCCGGACGGCTGTTGCAACGCGCTCTCGCAGATTGTCTGACTGCGTAAACGTCACGAATCCCCATGCGCCGTTCACGTATGCCCGCGCCGCGCCGCCTCTGCTCGATGAGCCGCCGATGTCGTCGATCTCATGCCCCCGCATGGAGATATGATTCGAGTCCAGTTCTTCCAGCCGCAGCTCGATGTAGTCCGCGTTGTGGCCGCTGAGGGCCTGCGTCATCTCGTCACGCATGGGCGTCTACCGTAGTGAAGTTCTGCAACTGCCGGAATGGCGGCGAATAATCGAGAGCCATGCCTAGAATGAACGGGAAACTCATAGGGAGAGTCTAGCACGCGATGACCACGAAACGCCGCCGACCAACCGTCCGCGCCAAGAGGGCGCAGGATGTCTTTGCGCTGCTGCATGAGCAGAACGGTGAGCGTCCGTGGTTCAAGCGCGCCGAGCCGATGGACGAGTTGATTTACACCGTTCTCTCGCAGCACACGTCCGACCTCAACACCGACCGCACATTCGCGGACCTGCGCGCCACGTTTCCCACGTGGCAGGACGTTGTTGATGCGCCGACGGAGGCGATTCAAGAGACCATCAAGCATGGCGGGCTGTCCAAGATCAAGGCCCCGCGCGTCCAGGCCATATTGCAAGAGATTCATCGACAGCGCGGCGAGTTCAGCATCGATTTCCTGGCGGACATGCCGTTCGATGAGGCGCGCAAGTGGCTGTTGAGCCTGCCGGGAGTGGGAGAAAAGACGGCGGCGTGCGTGCTGCTGTTCAGCCTCGGTCGTCCCGCGCTGCCCGTCGATACACACGTCCACCGCGTCTCCGGCCGCCTCGGCCTCATCCCCAAAAAGATGAACGCGGACAAGGCGCACTACATGCTTGAATCGCACCTCGATGAGTCACAGGTCTACCAGTTCCATGTGGATCTCATCGAGCATGGCCGCCGCGTCTGCCACGCCCGCCGCCCCAACTGCCCGGATTGCGTCCTCTCAAACCTCTGCCCCAGCAGCACAGTGAAGAGCTAACGCACGGCGTGAACTTCCAGGTGAACGCCCTCGTGCTCCTGGAGACATCCAATTACATCAAAAAGATTGCGGGCGTTGGGGTTGCCTTTCGGCCCAAACATACGCATGAGGCTCTTCGCAGGTTTCTCCGTACGCGCCGCCAGTTCCTCGAAGCCAATCGTGGCGTTGATATAGTCACGCAGGAGGATCTTGCCGGGTTCAATCTCGCCCATGAGCAGACATTCAATAGCTTCTTTCAGCAGGCCATCGCGAAACACAGGGTCCCGTTCCGCCAATTCCATCACCGTCTCAGAAAACCTCCTGGTCGGTGGCATGGCTATCTCCTTTCCCTCAAAGTAGACGCGGTATCCGGGTCCGAAGTGGATGCGGTATTCCAGCACTCCGTTTCCGACGCCTCTCACGTTTGACAGATTGCCCGCCTCCAAGCGTGCCAATGCAGCTCTGACTCGTCGCGACGCATTCGAATCGAGCCCACCGAGCCATCGACCAAACAGACTTCGACCTGACTCGTCAATGTACTCACGCAGTTCAATCATAGCCTAGCGGTAACATATATGTTACCACTTGCAACTCTCCTCGTCTTTCCCGCCCCCACCCGTCTTTCCCGCGAAAGCGGGAATCCAGTGGTCGCCTGAGCAGGCAGCCAATAGCCCGTATACTTGCCGCATGAAACTCAACCGCTGGACGATTCTCGCCGTAATTCTCTTGGTATCAACGGCAATAGGACTAGCGTTCAGGCCGTCGGGTGAAGGTGCTGAGGGCCGGCAAATTGTTGAAGACCGCGGACTCAGTCTTGAATGTCCTGAATCAATCACGGTGGACGCCGGAGCTCTGTTCTTGGTCGAATGCGTGGCCATTTCGAGCAGTCCATGGCACCTCAGCATCCGAGCCCAGCAGCATTTCTATGACGCTGTATCGAGAGGCTGGCAGGTCGAGGAAGTAGACGAAAACACTTATGAGCTTACCGAATTAATGCGAGGAATGAGGAGTCGAGGGTTGGAAGTCCGAGCCCGAGTAGGCCCCCACACTCATACATTACCGGCGGTCGCTGATGCCAGAGCCACAATTGACCTCCGAGTTCGTCATAACTTGCTGGCGGATGTTGGGGTGGGCCTGTTCTTGACACAAGCCTTCCTACTGCTCGGTAGCTTGCTCCTTGCCATAATCAGTTGGCCACGGAGAAACAGCTGGCCCAAACGTTCATCAATCTCGGAGCAAAATAGTGACTCGAAATTGTCCGCTTTACGGCAGTCCTTGATACTGCCATGGCTCTATCTACTACCTCGGGCGCCACGGCGAACTGTTGGCGATCGTTCTCTACAGCGCGTATACGCAGCCCTGGGTATCCTGTTTCTTACGCTGATGGCGCAAGTTATTCTGATGACGATAGTTCACATCACAGATAGCATTTTAATGGACGGACAAACTCACTGGATTTTCCCGCCGCAATTTACCTTTATATTCACTATTCCTTTCTTTGCTGCGATCTTCATAGCTCTCTTGGTGGGCAATCACAAGATGGTTAGGGCGCGCATTAGGCACATTCAGCTGGCAGAAATTTCGGCTTACTCCAGTGACCAAGACAATGATCCGGCCATGCGGCGAAAGCCATTGCTGGTTACTCTGATTGTCGGACTAGCCCTTTTGCTGTTGGCGGGATTCCTATATGGACCACTCTTGCCTGTATAGTTGCCTCGTATGCGTCTAACCCACTCTCCACCTCCTTGCTACAATGGACGTTCACGCAACACACCAGATGGCAACGCAACTGAACTAGAGGAACACGCACCATGACCATCAAGGCGGGGATCATCAATGTGACGGGGTATGCGGGGATGGAACTCGCGCGGATTCTGCGCGGCCATTCTGATGTCGAACTAACCGCCGTTACGGGGCGATCCGCCGCCGGTGAGCAGCTCGACGAGTACCTCCCGCACTTGGTCAGGATGGGCCTGCCCATCGTCGAGCAGGATGAGCTTGACGACGTGGACATCGCGTTCTCCGCGCTGCCGCATAAGGCGTCGGCGGAGGCGTGCGTCGCCATGCTCGGCAAGAACGCCCGCGTCGTGGACATCGCCGCCGATTTCCGCCTCCACAACGTCGAGGAATACGAGGCGTGGTACCAGCCGCACCCTGCGCCGTCCTTCCTTGAAGAGGCGGTCTATGGCCTGCCGGAGCTGCACCGCGACGCTATCAAGGAAGCGCGGCTGGTCGCCAACCCGGGCTGCTATCCGACGGGCGCGCTGCTCGGCCTCGCTCCCCTTGTTAAGGAAAAGCTCATCGAGCCGAACGTGATCGTTGATTCAAAATCGGGTGTGTCCGGCGCGGGCCGCTCGCTCAGCCAGACCGTCCACTTCTCCGAGGTGAATGAGAACGTCTCCGCCTACGGACTGTCCGGCCATCGCCACCTGCCGGAGATCACACAGGAACTCCATGAGATCGACCCGTCCCAGAAGTGGAATGTCACATTCACGCCGCACCTGATTCCCATGACGCGCGGCATCCTCAGCACCATCTACGTGACGCCCGCAGACGGCCGCCTGCCCGCGAGCTCTGAGGGGGTGGAGCGCCTGCGCGATCTCTATGAGGACTACTACGCGAACGAGCCGTTTGTGCGCGTGACCCAGAAGCCGCCGCAGACCAAGCAGACGTCCGGCAGCAACATGACGCAGGTCTATCCGGTAATCGACCAACGGACGGGGCGGATCATCATCGTCACGGCGCTGGACAACCTTGTTAAGGGAGCGGCGGGGCAGGCGATTCAGAACATGAACCTGATGTTTGGCGCGCCGGAGACCGAGGGCCTGGAAGAGTTCGCGCTGTTCCCTTAGACCTTCCTCTCCGCTCAAACTCCCGTCATTCCGGCGAAAGCGGGAATCTAGCTTGTATTTTTGTGACCGAACCCCATTCCTCTCGCCTATATCGCCGTGGCTACCCAAAGGTACTGGCTGATCGGGCCGTCCGCGACGGGATAATTCAGCCGCTTCACGCTGAAACCGGCCTCCTCTATCAGCCCCCGCCACGTATCAACCGGGAACAGCCCCGTCGTGTGGTGGTCCAGTTCCATGCGCCGCTCCCCGTTCTCTGTGATGACAAACAGGAACGACGATTGCAGCAGAGACGGGTCATTCATGTCGGGCGCTGAGTATTCGATATACGTGAGTTCGCGGTCATCTCGTGTGTGAGTCCGATGGTTGATATACGGCCAGACGGGTCGGTCGATGTAGTGGTCCGGCATCGTCATAAACAGCCCACCCGGCTCAAGGTGCGCGCGGACGGTGGCGAACGTGGCGGACAGGTCATCCTCCGACGTCATGTAGGCGATGGCGTCGTGGATCAGGACAACATCAAAGGTTTGTTCAAGGCGGATCGACCGCATATCCCCGACGATATGCTCGATACCCGGGTTCAGCCGCCGCGCGTTCTCCAGCATTGCCTCCGACAAATCAACGGCAGTCACGCTCAGGATGTCGGTCAGGTGCGAGATGAAATGACCGCCGCCGGTGCCGAGTTCCAGGGCGCGTATGGGGCGCTTATCGAAGCGTGTCAGGATCTGGTTGCGCCAGTGCGGGGATTCGTCCGCGTATTCCTCCGGCGGGCTCATAAGCGGCCAGAGATAAGCGAGGTCTCCGTAGAGGCGGTTGCGCCCGCTTGTGTTGAAGAAGGTCATTCGTTGGCCTGGGCGGCCAGGTGTTTGGCGAGGGCGCGGTATTCCTTGCGGATGGTGCGCGCCATGAATCGCACGGTTAGGCGCCCAAAGAACTCCATGACCTTGTTGAGCCCCGTGATTTCGCCGCGCATGGACATGCTGGTGCCGCCATTCTCCTTGTCCTCCTCCAGGTGATAGAAGAACGTGTACTGACCAAAGCCGCTGCTTCCTTCTGATCCGTCGACGGTCAGCTCAAACATCTCCGGTGGTTCATACATGCTCACGTGAAAGCGTTCCGTAGCGTCGCGGAAGAACATGCGGCGGGTCTCCTCGAAGACTGTCCCCACTCCAATGTCGCCGTCTGACAGCACTTTGATCTCTTTGAGGTTCGGCGTCCAATCGGTGAATGAGTTGACGTCTGTCAGTGCCTCAAACACCTTCTCCCGGGGCGCATCGAAATGGACCTCCACGTTGAACTCGATTGCCATGATGCCACTCCCCCACTCGTTTACAGCCCCCACGTTTCGGGCTCAATATTTATTGTAGTGCGGCGTGTCACGAGTCGCCCGCGCTACAATCCGAGCGTGGCCCGGTAAGAACGCAAGACGCATGACAGGGAATTGGGGGGGAGTATGGCGGCGCAGATGATTTCGGCAAACGGCATTGAGCAGTGCTATGAGACAACGGGTCCGGATGGAGCGCCGTGGGTAACGTTCATCCACGGCTCCGGAGACAATCACAATGCGTGGTGGCTGCAGGTTCCGGCGCTGGCGGAGTCGTTCCGCGTCCTCACCTATGACGTGCGCGGACACGGGGACACCGAGACCCCGGAGGACGACTCGCTGAGCCAGAGGACGTTCGTCGATGATCTTGCGGCCTTGCTGGACGGTTTGGGCATCGAGCGCACGGCCCTGATCGGCTACTCGATGGGCGGCGGCATCGTGCGCAACTTTGCCGCGACGCACCCCAACCGGGTATGGGGCGCGGTGATATCCAACGGCGGACGGCTTGATCCGCCTCCTCCCGCCAACGAAGAGGAAGCGAAAGCGGCGCAGGCAATGCGAGACGAGCGGATCGCCGGCATACACGCGGGCGGGATGCAGTTCGTTTGGAACGGGTGGCTCGAACAGGTGTATACGCCGGAATTCCGGGACGCGCGGCCCCAGATTGTCCAGGATCACCACGCAATTACCACGGCCAACGATCCTGAAAAGTACGTGCGCGTCATGGCGGGCATGGGCGGTCCGTCCGGCGTGGACGTGGCAAACATCACGTCCCCCACGCTGATTATCGTTGGGGCAGGGGATCAGTACACCGGGCCCGAGGCGGCGCATGACCTTGCGGCTGCGATGACGGGCACACAGGCCGGCGTCGAGGTGTTTCCCACCCGGCACGGCACGCCGTTTGAGCGTCACGAAGAATACAACCGGACTCTCCTGGACTTCCTGAACGAGAACAGACCGACAAACTAACAGAAACCACTTTCAGTTGAGAGGGCGGCCCATGAGCCGCCCTCTCGTTTTTGGGTGAGATCGCACGAAGCGTCGCCGGTTTCCGCCCCAAACAGCCCTCGGCCCTTGACACCCCTTGACGCTATTTTCCCGCGTCGATTCGTACAAAACGGCCTAATCGCCAGCGTTCGACTTGACCCTTGTAACCCGATGGTTAGACTGGCATGAATATCCGGCGCGGTGGAGGACGACACCGCGCCGTGGCAGTCATGCGCAGAAGGTCATCGCACGGGGAGGGCGTGAACCATGTGGGCATACATTGTTCGTCGGCTGTTGCTGGCAGTACCGACACTTTTGGGCGTTACGGTCGTTGTCTTTCTCATCATGCGGGTCGCGCCGGGCGACCTGGCGCTCATGATAATCTGCGGGACCGGTAATGACTGCGCGTTAGATCCGGCTGCCCTTGAGCGTGTTCGAGAAGAACTCGGACTGAATAGGCCCCTCTACATTCAGTACTTTGATTGGCTCTTCAGCCTTATGACGTTGGAGTTCGGGAGATCGTTCTTCTACAACGCGGAGATGTCCACGTTGCTTGCGCGCAAGGCTCCGCTCAGCCTGCAAGTTGGGTTGATGGGTCTGGTATTCGGCAGCATCCTGGGAATCGCGGGCGGGGTCATCGCGGCCCTCAAGCAGGACACGTTCACCGACTACTTCATTCGCGGCACGGCAATCCTCGGTATCTCCGTTCCGACATTCTGGAGCGGGATGATGCTCATCCTGATCTTTGTGCGGATGTTTGACTGGATTCCACGACAGGGATACATCCCCATCTGGGAAGACCCGGTCGCCAACCTGGCTCAGTTGATGTGGCCTGCCCTGATTATTGGTTTGGGATTCCTCATGGGCGTGCCGCTCCGCATGATGCGGGCAACCATGTTGGAGGTCATGCGAGAGGACTACGTGCGCACTGCGCGGTCCAAGGGACTCAAGGAACGGGTCATCATCGTCCGCCACGCCATGCGCAACGCTCTCATCCCCGTGCTCACCCTGATCGGCATTTTCCTGCCCATCACGGTGACGGGACTCGTGGTGACGGAGCAGGTGTTTGGCCTGCCCGGCATCGGCCGCATGATGGTGGATGCCATAAATCAGCGGGACTACCCCGTTGTGCAGCTCGTGGTCACGATGACGGGATTCGCGGTGGTCTTGGCGAATCTCGGCGTGGACATGCTCTACGGCTGGCTTGACCCCCGGATTCGGTATTAGGAGGAGCTACACTCAAAGTAGTTTGAAGGCAGACGCAAGGGGAGACCCAATACGATATGTGGCCGTACATCATTCGACGCCTTCTGCTGGCCATTCCAACGCTGTTGGGGGTGACCATGGTGTCGTATTTCCTAATACATGTCGGCATTGGCTACCTATGGTCAGGAATTCCCTGTCGTCAAGGCTTTCCTGATTGTATGCTGTGGGAAGCGGTCTATGCTTCCGATCCAGTGCAGATTAGGTACTTGAACTGGCTGTCTGGAGCACTGATGCTCAATCTAGGTGAATCAGCCTTCTGGAATGTCGACGTAGGTCAATTACTAGCACGTAAACTGCCGCTGAGCCTCCAATTAGGCTCCATGGCCCTGATTATAGGAAGCACTCTCGGAGTAGCCGGAGGAATCGTTGCGGCGCTCAAGCCGGACAAACTCGCTGACACCATCGTAAGGGGCACCGCCGTTCTTGGCCTCTCCCTACCCACGTTCTTCACCGGTATGCTACTTATCATATTTCTCGTGCGAGCCTTTGGCTGGAGCCCAGCGACCGGTTATATCCCGCTAATGGAAAACCCTGTCGGAAACCTTTCCCAACTGATTTGGCCCGCCCTTGTCGTGGGACTGGGCACAATCATGGGGACTGTGCTGCGAATCACACGCGCGTCCTTGATGGAAGCGATGGCCTCTGACTACATCCGGCTGGCGAGGTCCAAAGGCATGAGCGAGCGAATCATTGTGATGCGGCACGCATTACCAAACGCCATGATCCCGATTGCCACAGTCATCGGAAATCTCGCGCCGATTACTCTGACGGGGCTTATCCTGATTGAACAAGTATTTGGTTTGCCAGGGGTTGGCCGCTTGCTGGTGGATTCCATATATGTAGGCGACTACACCACGCTGGTTCCGACAGTCATAGCTCTCTCCGGAATCGCCGTCGTGCTGGTGAACCTGTTTGTCGATGTGCTCTACGCACGCCTTGACCCCCGGATTCGGTTCCAGGGCGGCCACATTGCGTGATGAATCTGTGCAAATAGGGAGCCGAATGCTTGACACGGTAGGGGGGCATACATAGCATGGTGCGAAACGCGGGCAATGAGCCGTGGCGCAAGCAACGGCTTAATTCCCAATGATGCAGACTGGCGTGTAGCCTAACGGGGAGGGGCGAAAGCAGATGTGGGCATATGTAATACGCCGCATATTGTTGGCGGTGCCGACAATCCTTGGCGTGACCATCGTGGTCTTTCTGATCATGCGCATCGCGCCGGGAGACGTGGCCATCATGATGCTTGGCGGCGGCGAAGGCGGCGGTGGCATTGACCCCGAGGCGCTCGAGCGAATCCGCACCGAGTTAGGCCTCAACAAACCCCTCTATGAACAGTATTTAGGATGGATCTACGGACTGTTCACTCTCGACTTTGGCAAGTCCTTCTTCTACAACGCCGAAATGTCCCAGTTGATTGGCCGCAAAGCTCCCCTTAGCCTTCAAGTCGGCGTGATGGGCCTCATCATCGGCAGCATCCTTGGAATAGCCGGCGGGGTCATCGCAGCGCTCAAGCAGGACACATTCTTCGATTACCTCATTCGCGGCATTGCCATTCTCGGCATCTCCGTCCCGACGTTCTGGAGCGGGATGATGCTCATCTTGATCTTTGTCCGGTTGTTTGACTGGATTCCCCGGCAGGGATATATCCCGATCTGGGAAGACCCGATTGCGAATCTGGCGCAACTGATTTGGCCGGCCCTGATCATCGGCCTTGGGTTCTTGATGGGCGTGCCGCTGCGCATGATGCGAGCAACCATGCTTGAGGTCATGCGTGAGGACTACATCCGCACGGCGCGTGCGAAAGGCCTCAAGGAGCGCGTGATTATTGTCCGCCACGCCATGCGGAATGCGTTGATCCCGGTGCTCACCTTGATCGGCATCTTCCTGCCGATTACCGTGACCGGACTCGTCGTCACGGAACAGGTCTTCGGCCTTCCCGGCATCGGCCGCATGATGGTGGACTCCATCAACCAGCGAGATTTCCCGGTCGTTCAGCTCGTTGTGACGCTTACCGGCTTTGCCGTCGTCGCTGCGAACCTGGGCGTGGACCTGCTGTACGGTTGGCTTGACCCCAGGATCAGGTACTAGCCGTCCGGCAGGCGCGTGAGAAGAGAACCAGCCACGTTCAGGCTGAAAATCGAGTAAACGGCACTCAGAGGGAGCAAAGAGATGGCGGCACAGACTGAAGCAGTCGCAGAGATTATCGGCCAAAGGCGACGGCGAAACATCTTGCAGCGCAACTGGCTGCTGTGGAAGAGCCGACCACTTGGATTAGTGGGATTGGGATTGGTCTTCCTCCTGATCCTTATGGCGGCAACCGCGTCGCTATGGGAGATTGCAACAGCTGCCGCCTCAAGCTATGACGGCTTTATTGAATACCGCTACGCCTCGCAGATATCGGCTCAATTGGTTGCGCCGAACGCGGAGCATTGGTTGGGCGGTGACCGTTACGGGCGTGATCTGTTTACCAGGATTGTGTTCGGGGCCCAAATCTCCCTGTACGTCGGCTTCGCGGTAGCCATGGGAGCGGGGACCATTGCCGGTATCCTTGGAATCACGAGCGCCTACTTCGGCGGTTGGGTTGACCTGCTGGGTCAGCGCCTCGTTGACGTCCTCCAGGCGTTCCCGGGCCTGATTCTTGCGATGGCCATTGTCGCCATCCTTCAGACCTTCAGCATTGAGGTCACGATCATTGCGATTTCAATTCCGGCGCTGCCTGCCATGATTCGCGTTGTGCGCGGGCAGGCATTGTCCGTTACGAAAACGGACTATGTGCTGGCCGGCCGAACCATCGGAGCCAGCCACCTCCGGCTCATCTTCCGATACATCATGCCCAACTCCATGGCGCCGTGGATCATCGTTGTGACGGGCCGGCTGGGCTCTGCCATCACGACTGAGGCATCCCTGAGCTTCCTGGGCTTGGGAGTTCCGGAGCCGCACCCGTCATGGGGAGGCATGCTCAACGCCAGCGCGCTCGACTTTGCCGAGCTTGCTCCGCACATCATTGTGTTCCCTGGCCTTGCTCTCAGCATGGCCGTGTTTGGATTCAATGTGTTTGGAGACGCGCTGCGGGACGTGTTGGATCCGCGCCTGCGGGGACGCTGATCCCTGAGAGGATATTTCGATACCAAATCGATTATCCACACGACTGCTGAACAATGACCCCGGCGCTCCAGCCGGGGTCATTTGGTGCTAAGGTGGAAGCATAGGGAGAGTGCCTGTTTTAGTGGCCGATTCAGGAGGCGCTTGAACCCATGAGATGGTCATTGGCCTTTGTGACGGCTTTCCTTCTGGGAACACTTATCGTTTCCGGGTGCGGCGGGAATGATGATGTGTACACGATTTATTTCCAGTCTGATCGCGGCGGAAACTGGGACATCTACTCCATAAACCACGACGGCGCCGGGGAGACACAAATCACTGATGACTCCCTTGATGACATTTATCCTGCTGTCAGCCCGGATGGAACCAGGTTGGCGTTTATCAGGCGCTCAGGCAATGCGACTGACATCATCCTGATGGACACGGGGCAAGAGGAAGAACAGAACCTGACGAACGGTCTCGTGAGCGGGACAGTTGAGTCATTGACCTGGTATCCGGATGGAGAGCGCCTGCTCGTTACGCTTTCGAGCATGGAAATCGCGTCCGGGCGTCCTCAACTCTATTGGATGAGTGTAGACGGCATGGCTGCGGATGGAACGGGAATGAACTTGCTCGGTCAGGATACGGGCTACTCCTATTGGAACCCCCGCATGAATGCAGCCGGCGAAGAGATTGCGGTGTCAGCCGCCCGTTCGCCGGAAACCGTTGATGTTCACGTACTCCACAGCGGAGGAGAGTTCATTCGCGTTATCCCGCAGGAGACCTTTCTGAGGCCAACGGGAGAATTCAGGGCGCCCAACTCCTCTGAGGATTACCCGGAGTACGCTCCAAACGGCCGGGATGTCATCATGCAGTCAAACGCGTCTGCGATTACAAATCCCGGCAACGCCATCCACCTCTGGTACGTTTCGTCCCAGGGGCGGAGGAGCGCCGACCGCACGCCGGATGCGCCCTATAACAGCATGCACCCGTCATGGTCCACTGTGCTGGACGGCCAGACCATCGTCTTTGCGAGCGATCGTGAAGGCAATAACGAGATCTACCTGTGGAGCCTGAGCGACGAGTCCGAGCCGGTTCGTCTCACCGACAATCCCGCCAATGACTCGAACCCCAGTTGGCTCAAGAATGATCTGAATGCGGAATAGCCGGCTACTAAAGTAGGCTACCGGTCATCCCGATTCCAGCGAGTCAGACGGCGCTCGATGCCGTCAACCGCATAGTAGACGCCGAGCCCAAGCAGGGCCATGGCTATCACGCCGGCGTACATCTCTTCATAAGCAAGCCGTTGCCATGACTCCGAATAGATGAAGTAGCCCAGTCCCTGCCGCGCGCCTATCGTCTCTACGAAGAACAGCACTGCTATAGAGACACCGGTGCTGACGCGGAGTGCGGTGAAGAGGCCCGGCAGTGACGCCGGCACATACACATAGCGCAGCAACTGAAGGCGGTTGGCGCCAAGCGAGCGCAGGGAAAGCACCAACTCCGGCCGCACCGTGCGGACTTCATCACGCACGAGAATGAGGATCTGGAAGAACAGGATTAGAGCAATCATGGTGATTTTGCTCGCGTCACCCAAACCGAGAACAACGAGGACGATTGGCAGTAGAACGATCTTGGGAATCGGGTAGCTCAGGTAGATGATGGGAGCGGAAAGGGTGTAGAACCGGCTGCTTGTGCCAAAGATAAGCCCCAGTGGGGCAGCGATTGCAGTTGACGCTGCGATTGCGACAAGGATTCGATACGTGCTCACCGCCGCGTGTCCCAAAAGACCCTCGTCGAGCAGGTCAACGAAGGTAAAGGCCACCGCGATGGGGTTGGGTAGAATCCTGGAGTCCAGAACCCAGGAGCCTACAAGCCAGACAATGAGCCCGCACAGAACTGCCAAACTGCCAATGCCGGCACTGGTGAGGGCCTTGGTTCGACCTAGAATTCTCCCGAACGCCAATTGTCTCATCAGGCAGATGTCGTTTCACCAGTAACGTTGAGGCGTGTCCTCACGTCGTTGGCCAGCGCGCGAAACTCGTCGGAGTCGATGTAACCGTCCCGTCCCGCGCCCGGGTTGTCGACGATGGTAGTCGGCTCATCTGGTCCCCCCCCCATGATGAGGATCCTGTTGCCGAGTGTTACTGCTTCATTGATGTCATGGGTGATTAGAACGGCGCTGCGGCCCTGGGCAATTCCAAGATTAAGGGCAAGCAACTGCAGCGTCCCTCGCGTAAGCGCATCAAGTGCGCTGAACGGCTCGTCCATGAGCAGCAAGGTTGGAGACACGGCGAGGGTGCGGGCGATAGCGACACGTTGCTTCTGACCCCCTGACAACTGCCCTGGATAACGGCGAGCCAAGTCCCCCAGGCCCAGTCGGTCAAGCCACAACTGCGCCTCGGCGCGCCACTCGCGACCGCGCATGCTCCGTAGGCGCAAGCCCATCCCAACGTTATTGAGGGCGGTCTCCCACGGCAGGAGGCCGTGATCCTGGAGGATAAGGCCAATGTCCCGGCGTGGACCGACGATAGGCTCCCCCGCGACGGTTATAGTGCCTGCACTGGGAAGCCGAAGGCCGGCCAGGATATAGAGCAGGGTGGTCTTGCCGCATCCTGACGGCCCGATGACTGCCAATGATTCGCCTTCCGACACCTCCAACGAAAAGTTCCGAAGCACCGCAGTGCCCCCGGGGTACGCGAAAGTCACGCCCCCGAGGGCTGCAATTGGCTTCTGGTCAGACATGTCAGGCCGTCGGCCATCCGGACCGAATCATCGCTAAGGAATGAAGCTCGGATGCACCCAGTGACCGTATTCCCGTGCCTGGCTAATCAGCCCCTTCTCAAGGAGCCAATCTGAGGCCTGCTGTGTCTCAGCAGCAGTCGGAACATCATTGCTGGGGAATGGCGGAACGTTGAAGATTCCGACAAGGAATTCAGGCAGGCGGGCCTTCGCAGGGAGGAGGTAGGCGTACTCGTCAGGATTTGCGTTGATTCGCTGCACGGCTTCCTCATGGACTGCGAGGAACTTCTTCACGTTTGCCTCGTGATCCGCCAGGTAATCGACGTTGAACTCAAGCACGCTCATGCCCAGACGGCTTTGGCGGTCGTCCAGGATGACTGTTCCGCCCGCGTTCACGGCAAGCGTGATGAGCGGCTCAGGCAGTACTGCCGCGTCCAACTGTCCCTGTGACAGCAGTTCCATGCGGACCGGGATTGCAGCGACCTCAGTCTTCTCAACCGCATCGCGATCGAGACCTGCCTCGTCAAGGTATAGATCGAGATGGTATTCGATGAGAGAGTTGGTGGAGATGCCAACGCTCCTGCCCTCCAGATCGGCAGGCGACTCGATACCGCTGTCCGCTCCGGCAACGAGGGCGATCATTGCAACATCGCCGGTGGCGCGGTACGTCGTTTTCACGATCGAAACGTTGTGCTGCTCGCCATTGATCAACCCCGTGGCGATCAGGTCTGCAAGCTGGCCGTCGATCGCGCCGGATTCGAGCGCAGCGTTGCGATCAAGGGCGCTGCTGAATGTTTCAAAGGTGACGTTGAGCCCGGCGGCCTCGAACAGGCCCTCTTCCTCCGCAAGATAGAAGGGCACGCTGTCGATGATTGGCAGCAGCCCCACCCGGATCGGCGTGTCGTCCACAGCGGGCGTGGGTGTGGGTGGCACGGGCGTTGCGGTCGGGTCTTCTGCCTCACACGCGGCCATGACCGTGACTGCCATAACCGCGGCCAAGGCCAGGATCAAGCGTATTCCAACAAGCTTCACGATTCTTCCTCCTCAAAGTCCATGTCTTCGGCTTCTTTCTCCGCAAGGTTATTGGGTGTCCCATTGCCGCCCATCCCTTCGTATTGCAACGAGGCAGGCAGCGGAAACGCCACGGAATCAACGGCGTTGAGCGCCCGCGCCGCGAAATACTCAACGATGTCATCGACTGCGCGCGGTTTCAGATAGAAGGCGGGGGCGGGCATCAGGATCGTTGCGCCCAGGGCCGCCAACCGCTGCATGTTTTCCAGGTGGATTGCCGACAAGGGCGATTCACGAGGGATGAGCACCAGCGGCCGACGCTCCTTGATGGTCACGTCCGCCGCGCGCCGCAGGAGATTGTCACCGAGGCCGTGCGAGATGGCCGCCACCGTGGCCATGCTGCATGCGGCGACAACCATTCCGCGCGTCGGGATCCCGCCGCTCGCTATCGGCGCGCCAAGTTGTTTGGAGGTGTAGAAAGAGAAACACTCATTGGCCGACCATTCATCGAGCGCCCGTGAGAACGGCTCGTCCATTTCCTGCGCCCATACCTGCCGTCCGCCGGACGTGATTGTACAGACCACGGGGATCTGCGCCTCCAGCAGGGAGTCGATGATGCGCTTGGCAATGGCCGCGCCGCTCCCGCCGGAGATTCCGACGATCACGGGTGAGCGGTCGGTTTCCAGTCTATGCTGCATATCCGCTGCCCGGCTCTAACAGGACGGCCACCGCCGTGAAGATAAAGACGATGATTGCGATGACGCCGTTGATGTTGAAGAAGGCGATGGTGACACGGGAGAAATCATCCGCCTTGACGAGCGAATGCTCCCATGCGAGCAAGGCGGCTGCGATGGCAACGCCGATGTAGTACGGCCACGCAAGGCTCATCATCACTCCCAACGCCACGAGGAACACGATTGTCAGGAGATGGGTCACACGCGCCCACCACAGCGCTGCGGGGATGCCCCACTTGACGGGAATGGTGTGCAGCTTGCGCGGAATATCGAAGTCGTAGTCCATGCACTGGTAGATGAGATCGAATCCGGCCACCCACGTTGTGACGGCCAGCGCCAGGACCACGGCCTCAAGCGGCAGCTCTCCCGCCACGCCGATCCAGCCGCCTGCCGGTGCGATGCCGTCCGCGAATCCCAGCCAATAGTGCCCCGTCCACGTGAATCGCTTGGCATAGGAATACGTGATGACGATGATGGCCGCGACGGGTGCCAGTATCAGCGCAAGAGTGTTCAGCATCGCCGCGGCAAAGAAGAAGATCACGAGACTGACAATCAACATGCCGAGCATGTCGGACGGGCGGAGGAGTTTCTGAGGCAGGGCGCGCATGGCGGTGCGAGGGTTCTCCCCGTCCATCTCCCGGTCGATGAGCCTGTTCGCGCTCATTGCGACGGTGCGCGCGGCGACCATCGCCACCGTGATCCAGATGAATTGTGAAACCGTTGGCCAGCCGCCCGCCGCAAGAATCATGCCCAGGTAGGCGAAGGGCAGGGCGAAGATGGAGTGCTCGAACCGGATGGAATCGAGCATGATGCCAAGACGGCCCATATAGGACCAGGGGCGGGCAAGAGGCGGGCGGCCGATGGAATCCATCAGATACCGTACTCCGTCCATCGCCGCGTCACCTTTTCAACCATCTCCGGATCCATGGTGATGTCCGGCATCCACTGCCGCTCGCCCATCTCGCCCTCGCCGGACTTGCGTGTGGCGTCGATGCCGATCTTGCTGCCGACACGCGCCGTGGGCGAGGCGACATCGAGGTCGTCAATCGGCCCGTCGGCGAAGAAGATGTCCCGCCGTGGGTCGACGTTGTTGGACAGCCGCCACACAACCTCAGACGGGTCGTGAATATCTACGTCATCATCGAAAACCGCGATGGCGCGCGCCAGGGACATCAGCCCCAGTCCCCACATCCCGCTCACCGTCTTCTGCACGTGGCCGGGATACTCCTTCTTTATGGAGACGAGCACGAGGTTGTGGAAGACGCCCTCCGCGGGCATGTGAACGTCCACGATCTCCGGCAGCATCAACCGCATGAGGGGCAGGAAGAGCCGTTCCGTGGCGACGCCCATCCAATAGTCCTCCTGCGGCGGCCGCCCGACGACGATGGTCGGATAGATCGGATTGCGGCGATGCGTAATGGCCGTCACGTGAAACACCGGATACGAATCCTGGATGGAGTAGTAGCCGGTGTGGTCGCCGAACGGGCCCTCCGAACGCCGCTCAGACGGATCAACGTATCCCTCAATGATGTACTCGGCCTGCGCAGGCACGTCTAGATCGACTGTCACGCCCTTGGCAACGGGCACCGGCGTACCGCGCAGGAATCCCGCCAGCACGTACTCGCTCACGTCCGCCGGCAACGGGGCGGACCCGGCCCAAATGAGAGCCGGATCGCCGCCCAGCGCCACCGCGACCTCCATGCGTCCCGCGCCGCGCTCTGCCGACGCTCGCTCATGTTGTGTGCCGACCTTGTGCGTCTGCCAGTGCATTCCGGTGGTGTTCTTGTCATAGACCTGCATGCGGTACATGCCGAGGTTGTGTGTGCCCGTGTCAGGGTCTTTGGTGATGACGAGCGGCAGCGTAATGTAGCGTCCGGCGTCCTGCGGCCACGTCTTGAGGATGGGCAGCGAGAGGAGATCGACGTCATCGCCCTGGATGATGACCTCCTGCGCCGGCGCGTCCTCACGCTCCACGGTGCGCGGGCCGATTCGGCCAAGCTTTACAAGGTCGCCCAGCATGCGCAGCTTGCCCATCAGGCCCTCGGGCGGGCCGCCCTGCGCCATCGCCATCATCTTCTCGATTTGCGCGGGAAGCTCGTCCAGGTTCTCCACGCCAAGCGCCCACGCCGCGCGCTGCTCTGTCCCATAGAGGTTGATGAGCACCGGCGTGCCTTCGTAACCCTCGACGTTCTCAAAGAGCAGGGTGGGGCCGCCCTCACGCAGCACGCGCTGCGTAATCTCCGTGATCTCAAGGTCCCACGTCACGGGAGCCGTGACGCGCTTGAGTTCGCCGCGCCCCTCCAGGAACTTGATGAACTCGCCGAGGTCTCGATACGCCTGTGCCATGGTCAGTCAGCCCCCGCGCCGGTGGATGTCATATTCGCCGTGTTCGCGCCCACGCTTGAAAGCAGAATCGACTTCAGCTGCGGCGCTGCCGACGTGAGCGGCGAAGGCTCGCCCGTGTACAGCCATCGCAGGATGATCTCATTCAGCGCGCCCATCCACGCGTAGGAGGCGAGGGTTGTATCGAGCGGCGGGATAGACCCGTCCTCCACGGCGGCGTCCAGCCGCTCGCGTATCAGGCCGGCAAACCGGTCATGCAGCCGCAGCAGCGATTCATCGAACGCCGGCCCAAGCCCGACGCCGCTGGCCAGCAGCACCTTGGCAAGTTTCGCGTGGCTGGCGAACGTCTCCAGCGTCGATTCGATAACCGCCCCCGCCTTGTGCGCGCCGCTCTGCCTGCTTTCGATTGACTCGCGGGCATCGGACAGGAGCCGATCGGCGAAGCGATTGACGAGAGCAAAGAAAATCTCGCGCTTGCCGGGGAAATGGAAATAGATGCCGCCCTTGGAGCCGCCGGAGGCGGTGGCAATGTCATCCACGCTTGCGCCGTGGTAGCCGGACTCCGCGAACACCTGCGCCGCCGCCTCAAGAATGCGCTCCCGCGTGGAGGCCTTTCCCGCGTCCACGGGGCCGCCGGACGCGCCATCAGCGCGCCCCCTGGAATCTTCAGAAACCGTCGATGAGATGATCGTCCTCCGGACACAACCGACTGACCAGTCGGTCGGTAGCTCATACCACTCTATGAGAGGCCGCCTAACCGGTCAATGGGGCAAGGTGGCCTGCGCTACACTGAACACCATGAATGAACGAAAGACCCGTCCTGAAGCATCCCCTGAGGCTGTGGTCAAGGCCACCGGCAAGACGCCGGAGGAGTGGAACTCCATCCTGGACGCGGCGGGCGCGCGCGACCTGACGCACAAGGAGATCGCGGCGTTGCTCCGGGAGGAGCACGGCGTCTCTCCATGGTGGAGCCAGCACGTGACCGTCGACTATGAGCGGTCGCGCGGGATGCGGGAGCGCCATCAGACCACGCGCGGCTACCAGGTCAGCGTGAGCAAGACACTCCCGGTGCCGCTTTCGGAACTCTATGACGCGTTCGCCGATCTCTCGCACCGCGGCCAATGGCTGCCGGAAGCGCCGATCACAGTCCGCAAGGACACGCCCGAGAAAACAACCCGCGCGACGTGGACGGACGGCGACGGCACCGAGACGAGCCTTGATGTCAGCTACTACCCGAGTGGCGACAGTAAGAGCCGCATCACGGTCATGCAGTCAAAGCTTGTCGGCGCAGAGGATGTGGAGGCGCGGCGCACCTACTGGAAAGCGGCGCTGGAACGTCTGGCGGAGTATCTGACGACAGACTAGGCAGGTAGTGATTAGTCTGATCGCCGTCGCATGGACAGTGGACGCGGCCGATCAATTGGTAGTCGGGGAAGAAACGGAACTAATTCCATCTTTTCCTCGTCGATTTTCAAGCAGAGTGCGCCCAAAGTGAGACTGCCTACGAGACAGGGGCCATCGTCGTCACCAAAGACGATGAGAGACATCCTACTCTGCCCACCTATCGTAGTAAGAACCTCACCGACCTCCCGTTCAATGCTTCTGCCATCAACAGTCTGAAAAGGAATGTGGTGTGATGGCGTGAATCCTGCCTCTTTCAACAGGGACTGAGGAACCACACTCACGGTGACACCCTTGCGCACTTCTGCGGTAAGAGTCAGTGATGAGCCGCTGTTCTGCGCCCCGAGGGTCATTTCAACGCTGAACATCGCCGTTACCTAAAGTCCTAATCCTCCTCTGCGCCGCCTGCGGGGGTGGGGAGGGGAGTTGACGGGGCGGCGTGGCCGTTCACGGACTCTCCGGCGCCGTAGGAAATCGCGTTCAGACGCGCATAGATACCATCATTGGCCAGCAGTTGATTGTGCGTGCCGATCTCCACGATTGAGCCATTGTCCATCACCACGATGCGCGACGCCTCGCGGATGGTGGAGAGCCGGTGGGCGATGACGAACGACGTACGGCCCGGCAACAGCCGCCGCAGCGCATCCTGGATGCGGGCCTCTGTGCGTGTATCGATGTTGGCCGTCGCCTCATCGAGGATCAGGATGCGCGGGTCGGCAAGGATGGCGCGGGCAAAGCTGACGAGCTGCCGGTGGCCGACGCTGAGGTTCGCTCCACGCTCCTGCAGCTCCGTGTCGTAGCCGTTGTCCATGTGCATGATGATCTCGTGCAGCCCGGCCCCGCGCGCCGCCGCCTCCACCTCCGCGCGTGTCGCGTCAGGCTTGCCGAAGCGTATGTTTGCCTCGATCGTGTCGGAGAACAGGAACGGCTCCTGCGGCACGATGCCCATCTGGTGCGCGAGGCTCTCGTGCCGCACGTCGCGCACGTCATGGCCGTCGATGGTGAGGCGGCCGCTCGTCACGTCGTAGAAACGGGCGATAAGGCTGACGAACGTCGTCTTGCCTGCGCCCGTCTCGCCCACAAGCGCGATTGTCTCGCCGGGTTGTGCATCGAGCGAGACGTTCCGCAGCACCGGGATGTCGTCTTCATAGGAGAATGAAACGTTCTCGAACGTGACGCGCCCGGTGATGCGGGGTATCGGCTGAGCGCCGTCCTTGTCTGCGACCTGCGGCTGTGTGTCCAATAGCTCAAAGATGCGTTGGCCGGACGCCATGGCGCGCTGTAGCTCCGTGTATTGCATGGTGATGTTGCGGATGGGATCGAAGAACCGTTGCACCCACAACGTGAATGCCACAAGGAACCCGACCGTCAGAGCGCCCTGCAGGACCTGCCATCCGCCGTAGATGATCACCACGGCCATGGAGATGCCGACCATGATCTCCACCGCCGGGAACATGCCCGCGGTCAGCCGGGAGGCGCGCAGATTGGCGTCAAGGTGGTCGTAATTGATTCGGTCAAAGCGGCGCATGTTCTCGTCCTCGCGGTTCATGCTCTGGACGACGCGCACGCCGGAAACGTTCTCCTGCAAGCTCCCGTTCACAACGGAAATGGCGCGGCGCACGCGCAGGAACGCCACCCTCGCCCGCTTCTGCCAGAAGATTGAAATGATGATCAGGGCAGGGACGACGCTGAGCGTCACTGACGCAAGTGACCAATCCATGACGAACATGATGACGACGATGCCAACCAGGGTCAGAACGTCGCTGAGCGTCCCTATGACACCGCCCGTCATGACCTGCTGGATCTGCTCAACGTCACTCACGACGCGGGACATGAGTCGCCCCACCTGCTGCTTGTCATAGAAGCCCAACGATTGCTTCTGAAGGTGTCCAAAGAGCTGTGTGCGGATGTTGACGAGCATCGCGTGCGCCACCTTGGCCATGTAGCGCGACTGGAGCCAGAGGCCGATGGCGTTGATGACGACGAGCCCGAAGAACACGCCCGCCATCCATGCCAGCCGCGTTGTGTTGCCGGTGGCGATGGCCGTGTCGACGGTGAGGCCGATAAACAGGGGCATGGCGACGCTGCTGAACGTCGCGGCCAACATACCGACGACGGCGATCGCCGCCCACAGCTTGAATTGGGCGATGTACGGAATCAGCCTGATAGCAACGCGCTTGTCGTAAACCGCGCCAAGAGTCTCATCATCCCAGCCGTCATAGTTGCCGTATCCGCCGCCACCGCCGCCCATCATGGCCGTGTACCCCCGGCGGACATCCCATCCGGAGCGGCCTCATACGCCTCTTCCTGATGGCGCAGCTGCAGCTCGTAAATCTGGCGGTAGGGCCCTGGATATGTGACAAGTTCAGCGTGGGTTCCGCGCTGAACGATGCGTCCCTCATCTAACACGAGAATCTGGTCGGCACGCAGAACGCTGGCCAACCGCTGCGCGACGACGATTGTCGTGCGCCCCTCCATCACACGGTCCAGCGCCTGCTGGATGGATCTCTCCGTTTCGGCGTCCACGCTGGAAAGTGAATCGTCCAGGATAAGGATGCGCGGGTCCAGCAGCAGAGTGCGGGCGATGGCGAGCCGTTGCCGTTGTCCGCCGGAGAGGTTGATTCCCCGCTCGCCCACCCAGGTGTCGTATTGGTCGGGCAGACTGCGGATGAAGCTGTCGAGGCGGGCGGCGCTTGCCGCGGCGATGATCTCCTCCTCCGGCGCGCCGGGCACTCCATACGCGATGTTGTCGCGGATCGTTGCCGAGAACAGGAAAACGTCCTGCTGCACAAGGCCGATTGAGCCGCGCAGGTGGTCCAGCGTCATGTTCCGCACGTCCTCACCGTCGATGACGACTGCCCCGCGCGTCGGGTCATAGAACCTTGGAATAAGGCTGACGAGAGTCGTCTTGCCGCTGCCCGTCGCTCCAACAACGGCAATGACCTGCCCCGGCTCCGCCACGAAAGTCACGTCCCGCAGCACGTCATCCCGCCCGCTGTAGCCGAACGACACGGTATTGAACGCGATCCGGCCGGCGACAACGGCGTTGTCCGTGGCATCCGGCTTCTCGCGCACCTCCGGGCGAGCATCAAGGATTTCAAAGATGCGTTCTCCGGACGCGACGGCGCGGGAAAGCTGGTTGCCGAGCCAGCCGATCATTCGGACGTAGACCGTAATCGTCAGCAGGTAGAACAGGAAGGCGGTGAGATCGCCGGGTGTGAGAGTGCCCTGCATGACCAGGTACCCGCCGTAGAGCAGCTGGATGCCCGCGGCAAAGTAGACGGAGAACGTCATCAGCGATGTGTTGAGGGCCTGCTCGTCGTTGGCAGTGATGTTGCGCTCATAGAGTACGTGCGCCTGCTTGTTGAAGCGCTCCGTCTCCTCTTTTTCGCGTCCGAACGCCTTCACGACGCGCATTCCGGACAGGCTTTCCTGGAGGACGGTGCTCAGGGCCGCCATTTCTTGTTGCACGGAGAGCCAGACGGGGCGCAGGCGGCGGCTTGTTCGCGTCGTGCGGTAGGCGATGAACGGCAGGACGGCCAGTGTTACCAGTGCTAGCTGCCAATTGGATTGGAGCAGCACGACGGTCACCATCAACAGCATCACGGCGACCTGCACGATGCGGACTAGCGCGAAACTGATGAGCATCCGCACGGACTCCACGTCCGCCGTCGCTCGGGACATCAACTCCGCCGTCCGCGACGTATCGAAGAACGAGAAGCTCTGCCGCTGGAACCGGTCGTACATGGCGTTGCGCAGGTCGTACGCAACGAGTTGTGAGACTGCCTGGCTGAAATAGCTCTGCCCGTACGACGTGGCTCCGCGGATGATGGCCGCAACCAGGATCCACCCAGCGACAGTGAGAATCGTGCCGATGGATGCCTGCTCAACGAGTCGATCGACTGCTTGTCCAAAGAGCCACGGAATCACCAGGGCGCTGGCGCTGGAGACGAACAGCAGGACATACGTGAGTGTTGCCCGACGCCAATACGGCAGGAGAAAGGTCTGCAGTCGCAGAAAGATACGAACGTTATACCAAACGCCCGATTTTTGGGCGGCACGGTTCATAACATCCAAGTATAACGCGAGTTACGTTGGGTTTGCCCCCTACACTCTGGCGAAACCTTATGGGTGCGGGAAGATAATGGGACCTTCCCCAAGCAGCTGAATGTCCTCGCCATCGACCTTGCCGTAGTCGCTCACCGTTCCTTGTATATAGACCCAGGGTCCTCGGTCGGTCGCCGCGTTCCCCACGTTCGACCAATCGTCCACTGAAACGTTGAACCCGGGGATAAAGAGTAGTTCCTCGTTCCGGCCAAGCGCTTCAGACTGCAGCCAGATCTGGTCCGCGGCCACTCCCTCTGCCTCAAACGCATACAGGCGCAGCACAAGCAGTACCCCATCGTCTCGCACATAGCCTCCGACCGTAACGATGTCTCCGTCCTGCGGCGGCCGATTCCAGAGAGCATCGTGAGAGATTTCGAATAGCAGGCCGCCGCCGATCGTCATGTCTCTGCCATTGATGCGCGCAATTCCCTGCGCGAAGAGTGTCCGTGAGAGGGGGGCGGGCTCGGCCGCATAGCGCGTCTGACGATACCGCTGCTCAGCGAGGGTCAGCGCATTGAGGGTATGTACCTGCATATGGGGCGGCGCGATTTGATGAGCAATCAGCAGCATTGCGTAGGCACGGGCGGCCGTTGCGCGTTCGGCTTCGAGATAGGCGCGGAGTTGAATATCGCGTGGTGTCGGTCGCGCCGCCTCCGGGCTCGCGCCGGAACTGTCTCCGACTGTTCTCAGATCCAACTGCTGCTGGGATTCGGGCGCCGATTCTGACGCGGCGGCCTGCTGGGTTGCATCCTGGCCAAGTGTTTCATCCTCTTGTGTGTATCCCGCCTCCACGCGAGCGAATTCGATGTTCTTGAGCACGTCACGGCTGAGCTGCTCCGCCTTCTGCTGGTCGCCGCTCTCGGCGACGGCTGCAAGCTCCAGCGTGCGCCGTTCAATGAGTTCCAGGTGATAGATGGCCCGGCTCTCGTCCGAGAACGTGATTGCGAGCCGCGCGTGCTCCGTCGCTCGCTTGACGGGGTAGAGCGGGCTGTCCGGCAGCGCGTCCGTGGAGGCATACGCCGCGCCCGTGCTCATGATGACGAAAAGCGCCATGCTGGCGAATCCAACGACCCATACGCGCGACCACCCGGATGCGCGGTTGTTCCACCATTCGCGGAGTGAGAATCGTCCGGGTGATCCGCGCCGGTTTGTGGCAAGGTGATGCCGCACTGCGCCCTCAAAGCGTGTGTGCGCCATGCGCCGCGCGGAGTCATCACGGGTTGGAGCAACGCCGGCCATTGCCACGGCGGCGGTCAGCAGGGGGCGCAGCTCGTCCGCGATGTCCGGATGACGGCTCAGGCAGTCGTCGATGGACTCACCGTGTCGGAGCGCCTCCAGGCACTCATTCACGATGTCTGAAAGGGCAGGGTCGTCAGGCGGCAGTGAGGTCATGCCGTTGCACCGCCTTGCGCATTTCTGGGCAGCATGAGCCGGCGCAACGCTCGAATCGCGCTGTGCTGCAGCGCCTTCACCGCGCCCTCATTGCGGTTCATCACGTGAGCCGTCTCGGCGATTGACAAGTCCGAGCCGAATCTGAGGGATATCACCTGCCGCTGAAGGTCCGTAAGGCGAGCCATCGCCACGCGCAGTTCCTGCAGGTCTGAGAATATGTCCACTCTTTCCTGCGGGTCCCGGTCACGAGAGGCAAGAGGCGGCGCATCATCAAGCGGCGTTGCCGTGCGGAGCCGCCCGCGGCGGTAGTGATCAATCACGCGGTTGTGCGCGATGCGCATGAGCCACGCCGAGAACGGCACCTGCCTCCATTTGAATGAGTTGATTGCCTCTAACATACGAATGAACACATCCTCCGTGATGTCCTCCGCGTCCGCGTCACTGTCTACGCGATAGGCGATGTATCGAAAGACCCTGTCGGAATAGATTTCATAGAGTTGACCAAACGCAGCTGCCTCCCCGTTCTGCGCCTGCTGAACAATGGCTGCGATGTCATCATCAGTGAGTGATGTTCCCGCCCCCGAGTGAATGTGTCGTGGCTCCTGGTTCATTCACTACATCCAGATAACGTTTGGGTTCCTCTCAGGGTTAGCTGCCCGTTGGCGGCTGTTTCACTTTATCCTTTTTGCAGGCGACGAGAGATCAATGGTTGACAACAACGCGTTTGACCCAATGCCGTGGCTGCTTCGCCCCATGCATGAGGGCGACGTCACTCAGGCCGTCCAGATAGACCAGGACGCGTTTCCGGAGAACAGGTACGCGCCGCCGTTCCGGCGCGATCTCCGTGAACGGAAGTATGCACATTATCTGGTCGCGGTTGCCCATGATGCGCCCTATAACGATTATGCCCGCAAGAATGGTCTTCCACCTACTGATAGACCGGGAGGAAATGGACGGAGACGCGGCGGACGAATCACGAGCACTGTCAAGCGGCTCCTCGGGGTTGACAGGGACGCGCCGCCCCCAACTGAGGAATTGATTGCCGGTTATCTCGGCTTGTGGGCGGTCATCGATGAGGGCCATGTGACGAGCGTGGGTGTGCGCACGTCGCATCGAGGGCAGGGCATCGGCGAACTGCTCATCATCGGCGCGGTGGAGGCGAGCAAGCTGCTCAATTGCCGCTCCGTGACGCTGGAGGTCCGGGTTTCCAACGAAATCGCCCAGAACCTCTACAAGAAATATGGCTTCAAAGTCGTTGGCCGCCGCAAGCGGTACTACTCGGACAATGGTGAGGACGCCTACGTCATGACAACTGATCCCATTGATACGCCGCAATTCTCCGGGCTATTTGAAGACCTCACATACAAGCATTCAGACCGTTGGGGCGCAACATTCCGCACGTACGGAATAGAAGACGAGGACGAATAGCCACCCGCCCTCGCTCACGCGTCCGGCGTTGGCAGTGGGGCGTACCCCACAAGTTCCACGTAGGCAGAAGCCCCGACAGTCTCGCCGCCGAACGTGATGTCCGTTTCCGTCAGCCCCTCCCAGTAGATGGTGTTCGGCGGAAAGGCGAGCGTGAATTCCTGGTCATCCAGCAGGGGCGTAAGCGTCATCGAGATTTCGTGCGTGGGGATCGTGATACGCCATCCCGCAGGGTATTCCCCGCCGGTGTGCGGACTTGTCCATGTGTCGAGAAGGTCGATTGTGATGTTCTCGCCGTCGATGTGCGTTGTCGCGCCGGACGGGTCGACCAACGTGCTGTACGTGATGACCTGTCCGTCGGACTCACGGGCCTCGGCCACCATCAACTCGTAATTGTTGTCCATGGAGACGGCGAACCACTGCCAGCCGCTCGGGTATCCGCTGACGACAAAGTCGCCCCATTGGTGGTCCATCCAGGCTTTGCCTGTGACGTCCATCTCTTGCCCATTGACCGTGAGCGTGCCGCTCAGGTCCATGTCTGTCCAGCTGTAGTAGTACGTCCAGCCGTTCAGCGCCTCCAGGTAGCCGGTCTCGTTATGGAGAACGGCGGGCTTGATAGCCTCCACGGTGAGATCGAACGCGAATGTATCCGTTGTTGCGGCGAATGAGTGTGTTCCGTCGTTGCCGCTGAGCGTCCAGTCCGCTATGGAGAAATCAAATCCCGCAGCCGGTTGCGGTTGGGGGTTCACCCCGAAGCGCACTGACTGTTCCCGGTGCTGCTCAGCGACGTCAAACACGGACGCGTGGGACATGTAGGCCGCATCGCCGGTTTCCGGGTTCGTCACCTGAAATATGACGAAATGGAACCCGTAGACGGCGTCGTCCTCCATGGTGCCGCTGTAGTACCACCATTCCACAAGATCAGTGTGGGACGCCTCGTCGGCGGGCAGGTTGATTGGACGGGGTGTGTGGGCGGCCGTTGAGGCCGGAACTGTGGTTGCAGTGGGTGTCGCCGTCGGCGTGCTTGTTGTGGTGGGTTCGGGTGTGGGAGTTGGCGTGGGCTCGGCGGCGCAGGCAGTTGCCAGCACGGCGCAAATAACCGTGGCGAAAATGGCCGCGTGCCGCAATTGGGCCGATAAAGGCCGCCGGAGAACCTGTGAAAGAAGTGGAGCGTGCATGTTCCTTCAATTGTACGGACGGACTCCCCCTTCGACATACGATATAGTTAAGAAGTCCATGCATGTGAAGAGCGCTGCGCGCGCGCCCCTTGCAATGGACGGGGTAGGGCGAGCGGAAAAACCGGGATTGGACGGACTCACGGAATGAGCGCAATGCACGTAATGTCACTCACGGCAACGGGCCCCATGATTACCGCGCCCTCCAGCCCGGAGGGGGCCGCCAGGTTCTTCCGCGGACTTGGAGACCCAACGAGGCTCCGCATCCTCCGCATCCTCCTGGAGTCGGAGCGCAGCGTTTCAGAACTTGTGGAGATGCTGGGAGCGCCGCAAGGCCGCGTTTCCAGTCACCTTTCCTGCCTCCGCTGGTGCGGTTTCGTGGACGCGGACCGGCGTGGCCGCAACGTCTTCTATTCGGTAACGGATCAGCGTGTGAGGGACATCCTGGCTCTTGGTGATGCCATGCTCGTGGAAACCGCAGAGCGGCTGATGTCCTGCGCCGTTATCGACCAGGAGACCGTGAACGCCTAGAAAAGCCGCCCCGGCTCCAACAATGCCGTTGGCGCAAGCCGACAGGGATAATGCCGCCCCCGTATACTCTTGGTATATGAGGGCCGGATAATGTTCAATCTTCCCTTTGCCTTTGCCTTCAGCGCCGGTTTTGTCGCGCTGGCCAGCCCGTGCGGCGTGGCGATGCTGCCCGCCTACATCGGCTACTACATCGGTTCACGCGAGGAGGGCTACGAAGAAAGGCCCATTGCGCTCCGCCTTGGGCAGGCAATGCTTGTCGGAGGCACGGCGGCGCTCGCGTTCCTGTTCCTGTTCGGCGCGTTCGGCATCATATGGAGCGCCGTCGGAACCGTCTTGCGCGACATCATCCCCTATATCGCAATCATCGTCGGCGCCGCGCTGGTGCTGTTGGGCGCGTACATGATCGTGTTCATGCTGGTCAACAAGCGCTCAATCACGCTCATTCCGGCCATTGGCGTCAATTGGGGCACGGGGAGCCGGGGGCTGACCTCCGTTTTCCTCTTTGGGCTGGCGTATGCGCTCGCCACGTTGAGCTGTACGTTCCCCATCTTCCTGGCCATTCTCGCGCAGGGGCAGGTCATCGGCGGCTATGCCGCATTCATCATGTTCCTGATATACGGCGCGGGGATGGGCGTGGGCCTCATCGGGTTGACGCTGGGGGCGGCGGTCTTCAAGGACCTTATCCGCGTGGTGATTCGGCAGGCGATGCCGATTGTGGAGTGGGCGAGCCCCGTCATGCTTATCGGCGCCGGCGCCTACATCACCTACTACTGGTGGGTCAACTGGTTCGCCTTTAACGCAAACCTTTAGGATGGCGAAATCTAAATCACTTGCCTTTAACTAACGGCTAATGGTTTGCCCTCTAGTGCCATTCACCCGTTGTAACCGATTACCTCCCCATCAAGTAACGCTCTCGAAGGCAGCGCGACATTGGGGACAGGTAATGTCTTCTAAGACGTGGCTTGTTTGAACATGGCGACCCCAACGTCTGCATAGTGTCCGGCCGCCAGTTCGTCCGCGTTGCCCCTTCGAAGGATAGAAATGAGTCCATCGTTCGATTTCGTGTCCCCGCTTTGTCTGCGCCCCGGCTTCGATCAAATCATCAATAGCACGCCCCGCGTTGCTCCTCGTGAGTCGGCCCCATATTTCGATGTCTACGTTGATACCTTTTTTGCGAGCAGACTCTATAAGGAACGTAAGGTGCACGATTTGTTTGTAAGTAGCCCCGCCGATCCCGGCCTGGAATGCGTCGTCAGCGCATGCCTTCAATTTATGGAACGTAGCGTTCCATGATTCTTGCTCTGTCATGACTCTTCCACCGAAAGTATGAGTCAGCGCCGCCTGTGCGTGATCTTGAAGGCCTCTATCGGCAGCTCGCGCGGCGTTTCCGGCAACAGGTAACGGCGGACGTACGCGCGGGCAGGCTGTGAAAGCAGGTAGGTATCCTCGATCTGCCCGATGCCCCGTGATACCAGCAGCAAATGACGCCGGTAAAGCGATCGCATCGCCTCATGCAAGTCCTCCGCGGAGGTCTGAAGACCGGCTGACAATTCCCGCAACGTCATTGATCGCTCCGCCTGTGCCAGAGAGAGCATCACGCGCTCCTCGTCAGCGTGAAACGGGCTGACGGTGTTCTTGGCGCGTCGCATCTTGCTCGCCTGTGCCATGCCTGGTCGCCCACCTAAAGCAGATCAGAGACGTTGACGTTGCTCAGCCGTTCCAGCGCGCGGTCAAGGGCGTCGTCCCCCACGGTTAGTGAGCAGCGGATGTATCCCTCGCCCGCCTCGCCGTACCCGCGGCCCGGCGTCACAACGACGTTCGCTTCCTCGATGAGGCGCGACGCAAAGTCGCCTGACAGCGCCCCGTCCGGCAGCTTGGCCCAGACATAGAGGCTCGCCTTGGGCGGGTCAACCTCAAGCCCCATCTTGCGCAGGGCAGGGATGAGCCGATCGCGCCTCGCCTGGTAGACGGCATTGTGGTGGTCGATGGTGTCCTGTGGTCCTTCCAGCGCGGCGATGCCCGCCAACTGCACGGCCTGGAACACGCCGGAGTCCACGTTCGACTTGATTCGCATCAGCGCGTTGGTGACCTCGGCGTTGCCGACGGTCATGCCGATGCGCCATCCGGTCATGTTGTACGACTTGGATAGAGAGTGGAACTCAATGCCCACGTCCTTTGCCCCATCCACCTGCATGAAGCTCACGGGCTTGTAGCCGTCGAATGCCACCTCTGTGTAGGGACCGTCGTGGCAGACGACGATGTCGTACTTCTTGGCAAACTCCACCACGCGCTCGTAGAAATCCAGCTCCGCGACGGCCGCCGTGGGGTTGTTGGGGTAGTTGATCCACAACAGCTTGGCCTTTCGCGCCACGTCCTCCGGAATCGCGTCCAGATCAGGCAGGAAGCCCGTCTCCCGATGGAGCGGCATGTAATACGATTCGCCTCCTGCCAGCATCGTCCCGACGCTGTAGACGGGGTAGCCGGGATCGGGCACCAGCGCGATGTCGCCTTGGTCGATGTAGCACCATGCGATGTGAGCGATGCCCTCCTTCGAGCCGATGGTGGGAAGAACTTCGGTGTCGGGATCGAACTCCACGCCGAACCGTGATTTGTACCAGTCCGCGACCGACCGCCTGAACGCCGGCAGGCCGTCGGATTCCGGGTAACGGTGATTGGCCACGTCCTCCAGTGACGTGACGAGCGCGCTGATGATGTGGGGGGCGGAGGGCAGATCAGGGTCGCCGATGGCGAGGGAGATAACATCCTCGCCGCGGGCGCGTTTCTCATTGATCTTGCGCGTGACCTCCACAAAGAGATACGGGGGCAACTGCGCGACACGGCGTGCCTGCTCTGGTAGTGGCATTCGGCTGGATCTCCTCTGTTATATGAACTGACGGGTGGACTACGCGCTGAAACCTATTGTAGCAACCCGCCCTCCCCCTGTTTGTGTTTGCCGCCCGCCCGCGCCTAGCATGAGGCATGACTGCTGACACACAGGCCCCACGCCGCCGTCCCCGCCTTTTCTATGGCTGGTGGATGGCGCTGTCCGGCCTGTACCTGATGTTCTATACGACGGGCGTCAGTTTCTTTGGGTTCAGCGCGTTCTTTGACAGCATCCGACTTGATCTCAACTGGACTCGTGAACAGGTTTCACGCGGGCCCGCCATGATGGCTGTGTTCACTGCGATCCTGAGTCCGACCATCGGCGCGCTCACGGATCGTTTCGGCCCCCGCCTTGTGACGGCGGCGGCAATGTTCAGCGGCGGGGCCGGATTCATCGTACTGAGCCATGTCGAATACGCGTGGCAGTACTATGTCGCGTTCATCCTCATCGGCAGCGGCATGGGCGCGACATCCTACGTGATGGTGGCGACCGCCGTCAGCAACTGGTTCCTGCGCAACCGCGGCAAGGCGTTGGGACTTACCTTTATGGGCCCCGGCTTTGCGGGCATCATCACGGCGCTGCTGGTCGTCCTGATACGGGAATACGGCTGGCGCGACGCCGCCCTGTTCACGGGCATCGGAACATGGATAACGTGCATCCCGCTCGCGATGGTCCTGAGGAGGCGGCCGGAGCATTACGGCCTCCGCATGGACGGCGATCCGCCGGAGGCAGACGATGCGGGCTCAGGCCAAGCCGGAGGTCTGGCCGAAGCCGAGCCGTCGCCCGGGGCGGTGCGCTCCATCCTTTTGAGTCGTTCATACCTGCTCTATGTCGGCGCTCTCTCCATGCAGCAGGTGGCCATCACGGCGATGGTCGTCCACCACATCCCCGCGCTCGTCAGCTACGGCTTCTCCATGGAGACGGCGGGCGCGATGGTTGTTGTGTTCACCGTCGCGAGCATCCCGATGCGTTTCTTGTCCGGCGCGCTCGCCGACAGGTTCAACAAGAAATTGGTCGTTGCGACGATGCTGAGCTTCCAGTTGGCCGGAGGAATCCTCTTCATCTTCATCGCCAACATCTGGGTGGCGATCATCTTTGAGGTCATCTATGGCACGGGATGGGGAGGCAGCAACGCGGCGCGGCTGTCATTGCAGGGCGACTACTGGGGGCGGGGCATCTTTGGCTCACTGATGGGCTTACAGGTTGGTGCAGGGGCGATAGGCGGCCTCATCTCGCCCGTGCTGGTGGGTTGGCTCGCGGACATATACGATTACCGCATAGCCTTTATGACCGTCGTGATTCCTCTTGCTCTGGCGGTGATTATGGTTCTTCTTATGACCCGTCCACAGAGGCGCGCCCCTGATGAAGTGAGACTCGCTGCGTGAGAACCGAAAAGGTCGTCATGACGGCGTGGATGTTCGCGCGGCATCCCCGGCAGGTCTTCTACGGCTGGTGGGTGACGCTGGCGGGAACGGGTCTCGCCGCCTATACGGACGGCATCGGTTTCTGGGGATTCTCCAACTTCTTTGCCGCGATGGTAAGGCACTTTGGGTGGTCGCAGGCGCTGGCAGGGATTGGGCCGTCGCTCCAGCGGCTGGAGTCCGGCATCACCGCGCCCTTGACGGGCTACCTGGTTGATCGATACGGCGCGCGCAAGGTGCTCATCCTTGGGTACTTCGTTTCGGGTGGCGGCTGCATGTTGATGAGCCAGGTCGAGAACATCTGGCAGTACTACGGTGTCTTCATCGTCTTTGCGTTCGGCCTCAGCGCGGGGGCGTTCACCGTCACGGCAGCGGCCATCAACGCATGGTTCCGGCGATTCCGGGGACGGGCCAACGGCATCATGCTTGTCGGGCCGGGAATGTCCGGCCTGCTGGCGGGTGTCTGGGCGTGGATCATCCCGGAGTTTGGGTGGCGGTCCGTCCTGTTTGGCGCGGGCGTCGGCTTCTGGGTTGTAGGGATGATTCTCATTCCGCTTATCCGCAACAGGCCGCAGGACTACGGCATGGAGCCGGACGGCGGCGAGGCGCCCGAGAACGAGATCGCAGAATCCTCGCGCCTCAATGTTCTGCCGGAGGCCAATTTCACCCTGAGAGAGGTTCTGCGCAGCAGGGGCTATTGGCAATATGTCATCGCGAGCGCGTTGTTGGGCGCATCGTGGTCAATCATCACTTTTGAGGCGCTCATTCTGCAGAAGAACGGGTTCTCCAAGGAATTCATCGCCTTTATGTTTGCTTGGCAGACCGGCTCAAGCATCCCCATTCGCGTCATCGCAGGTACAGTGGCCGACTACGTGGACAAGCGCGTGGTGCTTGCGGTAGGAATCACCGTGCAGGGAATCGCAATTGTGCTGATACCCATGTCGACCGTGCCATGGCTGACGATTCTCGCCGGATTCCTGCTGGGCAGCGCCATTGGCTCGCAATCATCTGTGCGGCTGGCGCTCCAGGCAGAGTATTGGGGACTGGCGATATTCGGACGAGTCGCCGGCATACAGCAGGGGCTGGCCTCACTGCCGGCAATCCTGTCGCCGGTTGCCATCGGCTGGCTCTATGACCAAACGGAAAGCTACGTTATCGGGTTCGTGATCATTGCGGCGATCCTGAGCATCTCCATACCGCTGACGCTCACGGTCACGCGCCCAAGACAGTCCTCAGCGCCGCCGGCATCCGCATAATCAGACTGCCTTCGGAGTAAATGCGCCGCCGGGTAGTGTGGCGGGGCTATACTTATTCAATCCGCCCGTTCGCGGGCTTTGGCTTTTATTGGGAGGTCGCCGTCAACGCTGCATTATCGGTCCTCGTTCACCCCAACCGCGTTTTCTACGGCTGGTGGTTGGCGATTGCGAGTTTCGGCGTCCTCTTTTACACAGCCGGCGTGTTCTTCTACGGATTCTCGCCGTTCTTTGCGGAAATTCTGGATGAGTTCGGATGGCCGGCGGGCGTGGCCTCCTTTGCATTCGCCTTTCAGAGGATGGAGCAGGGCATCTTCGGGCCCATTGTTGGATATGCGGTAGACCGTTTCGGGCCCAGAAAATCCGTCCTCGGCGGGATGTTCATCCTCGGGTGCGGATTCATCGGCCTGAGCATGGTTCAGGAGCTCTGGCAATTCTTCGCCGCCTTCGCGGTGATGGCGCTTGGCCTCGCATTCGGCTCCTTCCTCACCGTCAACACCGCCGTCAACGCCTGGTTCATCCGGCGGCGGGGCACGGCCATGGCCATCGTGTCCTACGGAGCGGGGGTGAGCGCCCTGATTGTGCCGCTCATCGTGGGACTGATTGCCCTCTTCGCGTGGAGAGAGGCGCTGCTGTACCTGGGCATCGCGACGTTCATTGTCGGGCTGCCGCTCGGCCTCATGATGCGCGACGCTCCCGAGAAGTACGGCCTAAGGCCGGATGGTGTGAGCGACGAAGAGGCGGCTCGACACGCGGAAACGGACCAGGACGAGCGCTATGCCGATACGACGTTCACGGTGAAGGAGGCCATCCGAACAACGACGTACTGGAAATACGTTGTGGCGAACATCTTCGGGTTCATTTTCTTCGGCTCTTTCATCATTCACCAGTTTGTGTTGTGGGAGTCGTTTGGTTTTTCCACGTGGTGGGTTACGTTCCTGGTGACGCTCCTCCCGCTCTCCAGTTTCCCGGCCCGCATCCTGGGCGGCATCCTTGCCGATATGTACGACAAGCGTAAGATTGTGTCGATCTCGTTCACGATGCAGATAATCGGCGCGGTGCTGCTCTTCTTTGCGCGAGACCCGATTACGGCCGTGCTCTTTGCCGCGTTCTTCGGATTCGGTTTCGGCCTCGGCAACCCGCCGCGATCCGCTCTCCTTGGAGAACTCTTTGGCCGGCAGGTTTACGGCCAGCTGCTTGGCCTCCAATTCACCTTTACGGCCCTCGGAGGAATCTTTGCGCCGGTCTTTGCCGGATTCATGTATGACGAGTTCGGCGCGGACGGCTACCGCTGGGCATTCTTCGCGCTCGGAATGATGGCCACAATTTCCCTGTACATGTATATGACGATGAAGCGGCCGCAACTGCCCGCTCGCCTCGCGAAAACGTATGTCGAATCAGAGACTACCGCCGAAACAGGGAGCGCCGAGCGGCCTAGTTCGTGAGCAGTTGTCCGGCGTAAACCGTCGTGGCAGGGCCGGTCATGTAGACTTGGCTGTCCGGGCTGCCGTCCCACTCGATGGTGAGCGCTCCGCCCGGCACCTCGACTGACACGCAATCATCGACAAAGCCCGCCAGCCGCGCCGCGACAACGGCGGCGCAGGCGCCTGTACCGCACGCCATGGTGAGGCCCGCGCCGCGCTCCCATACGCGCATGGTTATCGCCTCACGCGACTGCACATTGACTATCTCAAAGTTGACCCGCTCCGGGAAAAGGGGATGGTTCTCCATCATCGGCCCAATCGTCTCAAGCGGAAAATCCGCGACAGGCGTGTCGATGAACGCGATAGCGTGGGGATTCCCCATCGAGACAAAGGAAAGGCTGAGGGCATGGCCGCCTACTTCTAATCCGTGCCCCTGCACAGGCCCCGGCCCATCTACGGCAACTGGGATGTCTCGGGGTTCAAGTATCGGCGCGCCCATGCCGACGCGAACGGCCTCGATGGCTCCACCCACGCTTCCGTTCTGCGGCCACACTGTCATCAGACCGCCGAGCGTCTCGATCGGCAAACCGGCCTCGTTGCGGAGCGCCGAGCTGTCGACGATGCCGCGCTCGACGGCGTATTTGGTGACGCAGCGGATGCCGTTGCCGCACATCTCCGCCTCGGAGCCGTCCGGGTTGAAAATCTGCATCTGCAGCGCGGCGTCATCTGAAGGACGAATCACAAGGATGCCATCAGCGCCCACGCCGAAGTGACGGTCGCAGGCCGCTTTAGCCACGTCCGGCCAGTTCGTGCTGTCAGCGCTCGCCGGACCGCCTTCCACAACGATGAAATCGTTCCCCGTACCGTGCATCTTCGTGAAGTTCATGTGCCAAGTATACAGTCGTCCGTTGTCAGAGTCCCATCGTAGCGTGTATCTGTTCCGCAAACTGCTCAGGGTCCTCCTCCGCATCCACCCAGGTTATCCGCTCGTCATCCGCGCCGAACCACGCGAATTGCGTTCGGGCAAAGCGTCGTGTCTTGCTGACAATGGTTTGCCGCATGTCATCAAAGGGCATTCGACCCTCAATATGCGCAGAGATTTCCCTGTAGCCAATACTGCGGAATGACGAAAGCGATGGTGAGTAACCGGCTGCCAACAGAACGCGAACTTCGTCAATCCAGCCGGCCTGCAACTGACGGTCAACTCGCTGCTCGATACGCCTGTCCAACTCCTCCCGCTCCATGCTGACGCCAAAGATGCGTATATCCCAGGGCGGGGCAGTTTGGGTGCGCTGTTCCGAGAAGGGGCGCCCCGTCGTCCTGACAACTTCCAGCGCGCGCACAGTGCGGATCAGGTTGTTGGGGTGGATGAGTTCCGCGGCGGCGGGGTCTAAACGGCGCAGTTCCTCGTGCAGGGCGTCTCGTCCATCGGCCTCGGCGCGCTCCATCAGCTCCTGCCGCAGGTCCGGGTTTGGCGCCACCTCGGGGACATTCCATCCTTCAAGCAATGCCCACACGTATTGGCCGGTGCCGCCTACAACGACTGGCGTCTTGCCCCGCTCATGGATGTCCTGTATGGCGCACCCGGCGGCACTGAGGAACCGCCCCAGCGAGAAGTCGTCATCCGGTTCGGATATGCCATAGAGATGATGCGGGACGCCGCCGCGTTCTTCCTCAGAGGGCATGCCCGTGCCGATCGCCATGGCGCGGTAGACCTGCCTGCTGTCCGCGTTGATGATTTCGCCGTCAATGCGTCGAGCGAGTGCTGCGGCTGCAGCCGACTTTCCTACCGCCGTTGCCCCAACAAGCGCAATGACCGGTCTGCCCATGGGTGAACTCTGGCCTTATTCGATGTGGCGCGCGTGAGCGCGGGAACCTGCCTCTACGGCAGATCCACCCACACGCCGCCCTGCCGCATCGAGGAGACGAACGCCTCCGCCGCGTCAATGGATTGCAGGCCCTGCTGCAGGGTCAGGAGGAGTGGCGTCGGTTCCGCGCCGCCCATCACCCATCCGAGGAACTGCTCCTCGATATTGACGCGCCGCTCCTCCTCATATGCCTGCCGCAGATCGTCCGGCACTGGCACGACCTCAGCCTCGCCGTCGCCTGATGCGATGCGCACGGACGAGAACGGATCGGCAGGATACCCGGCAACGATGATGGTGCCCTCCTCTCCGTGCAGGGCAATGTGGGCGTTCTGCGCGGCTTTCGGCGCGAGGTTGTCATGCACGTACCGCACGGCGACGTCATCGCCAAGATCGGCAACGATGGCTGAGAAACCGACGCGTCGGTTGTCCACCTCGTGCTGCTTGCGGACGACCAACAACCGCTGATGTGATCCAAGCCATCGGTTCAGGATGTCAAAGTAGCTGCCAAAGGCAAGAAATGGCGTGTGCCATCGCATCTCCGCGCTCAACACGCGCCCGATGCGCCCCGCGGCTAACAGTCGCAGGACAAGCGCGTCCTCACGGTCGTACGGACCGCCGGGAAACGCCGGATATTGCCGCGCCTTGAGCTGCGGACGCGCCTCAAGCGCAGCCACGATCTCACGCCCCTCCGCGCCGGTCATGGCCAACGGGTTCATGGTGAGCAGATGCTTGTCGTTCTCCAGCGCGCCAAGCAGGATATCGCGATGCTGCGGGGCCTGGGTCCCGTTGAAAACAAGGTCCACGTCCGGCGAGGAAACGACATTCTGCCAGGAGGCCTCTTGCACCGGCACGTTGAACTGTTCTGCGACGCGGGCGGTGGATTCGGCGCTGTTATTTGCAACGGAGACAAATTCGATACCCGGAACCTTTGCGAGCTCCGGCACGACGCGGCGGGTGGAGAATCGGCCAACTCCAACCAGACCGATACGAAGGGTGGACTCTGTGGACATGCTGATACTTTCCTCCTGGAATTCTTACGGTTGCCGTCGTTGCGGCCTTAGCTAAGAGGTCGAATGTGCAAGTGTTGTCTAGGAGCCGTTCCTGCCATTCAAGAGGGTTTCCACCTTTGCGACCAGGCTCGAAACATCTTCAAGCCCGACTCTGACTTGCCGCTCGCCGAACTCGCCCTCGTAGAAGTTCGTATGAAGATCGGTGGCAACGCCGAACTGACGTTGAATATCGTCATCGTCCGCCTCAGATATGAGCCGCCTCACGACACCGTAGAATTGGGCGTGGCGGTCATGTGCAAGCCCTCGCTCCTCAGCGTATGCCTTGAGCGCCTGCGATGCCGCGCCCCATCCCTTTTCGGATGCCTGGCGCAGGTCATCGCGCGACAGTTCCTCAAAGGCCTGGTTGAGAAAGATGCGGCTCTGCCTCGCGTAGTCCTTATTGCCGCCGTTCGCGTTCGTCATGGAATCAGTATAGTCGTATGGCGCGGGTGACCCATGCTATTCTCGCTCGCGTTCTTCCGCCGCTCGCACCAGCGCAACGAACTGCTCGGCGTTGAGTGACGCGCCGCCAATCAGCCCCCCGTCAATGCCCGGCTGCTCAAGCAGCGACGCAACGTTTTCCGGGTTCATGGAGCCGCCGTAAAGGATGCGGACGGACTCTGAAGCCTCTTCTCCCCGGGACTCCGCAATGGTCTGTCGGATGACTGCGATTCCCTCGCGCGCGTCGTCCGGCGTTGCCGCCACACCCGTGCCGATAGCCCACACGGGTTCATAAGCAATCACAACCGCTGATACGTCGTCCACGTCAGCCAGCCCGCCGGATGTTTGTGTTCTCAGAACCTCCGCCGTTTCACTCGCCTCTCGCTGTTGCAGTGTTTCGCCGACGCACATGATCGGGGTGAGCTCGTATTCGAGGGCAGTGCGGACCTTTGCATTGACGAAATCGTCAGCCTCCGCGAAATAGGCGCGGCGCTCGGAGTGGCCGACAATCACGTAACGGCACAGGCCTTGCAGCATGTTCGGCGCAACCTCTCCTGTGTACGCGCCTGACTCCGCTGGATACAGGTTCTGCGCGCCAAGCGCGACGGGCGACCCGCGCAGCGCCTCCGCAACGATGGGCAGTGAGACGAATGGCGGACACACGGCCACGTCCACACCCCTGGGAACGCCGACCGTATGGACGACGTTGTACGCAAGGATTCTCGCCTCTGCGAGCGTGGTGTTCATCTTCCAGTTGCCGGCAATCAGCGGCGTCCGCGTGGATGGCATTGGCATTACCTCTCTAGTGGGATGGCGCTATGCGCCGAACTTGTCCAGCTTGCCGGCATTGGCGAGCGCCAACGGCATGATGTCCGTTGCCGCCATGGTTCCCAGCATTCCCTTGGCGCATTCACGCTCCGTGAACGCCTCCGCAAAGCCGGTGGCGACGTAGGGCGCTCTGATCATCAGGGGAACCGGGTGCCAGCTGTGGGCGGCCATAGCGGTCGGGGTGGAATGGTCCCCCGCCACAACCAACACATCGGGATCGAGATCTAGCAGCGCGGGCAATGCCCGATCTAGCCGTTCGATGGCGGCCACTTTGGCGTCGTAGTCGCCGTCCTCGCCGGTGCTGTCCGTGTACTTGTAGTGGATGAAAAAGAAGTCGTGGTCGTCCCATATTTCGCGGGCAGTTTGGATCTCGTCGTCGATGGTTTCGCCGGTTGGGACGACTCGCATACCCACCAGCTGCGCGAGTCCGCGATACATGGGATAGGCGGCGATTGCAGCGGGAGTCAGGCCGTAAACATCCGTCATCTGTGGGAGGTCCGGTATCGTCGAAAATCCGCGCAGAACGAGGCCGTTTGCGGGGTGGGCATCCGCAATAACGGGCATCGCAGCCTTGAGGAAGGAATTCACAATGTCGGCGGTGCTATCGGCCCATGGCTCAGTCGGAGTGACTTCTAACGGGGCCAACCCCTCGCGCTGGGGGTCGCTGTCCGTCAGGGCATCGCTGAGCTGCGGCCCGCCGTCCTCGGGGCGGAGGAGCATCGCAAAGCGGTGCTCGAGGCCGGAGACGATGATCGGCTGCGCATTGTCGATGGAGATGCCATTTAGCCGCTCCGTCAGCTCACGGTTGAAGTCGGTTGCGATGCGGCCGGCGCGGCGGTCGGTTATCGTGCCGTCCTTGCCGAGGGTGCAGAAGTTCCCGCGCGCGGCAACGTCCCCCTCACGGACATCGATGTCCAACCCAAGGGCCTCAAGGATGCCGCGACCGATGAGATACTTGATCGGGTCGTAGCCAAAGAGGGCGAGGTGGCCGGGCCCGCTGCCGGGTGTGATTCCGTGCGCAACAGGGATCGACATGCCGGTCTGGGACGATCGCGCGAGTCGATCGAGGTTGTCCTTCTGGGCGTCCTCAAGCTCCGTGCGGAGGGTCTTCGGGTGCGGGATGCCGCCCAAACCGTCCATGACAAGCAGGACGATCTTCGTGTCCGTCTTGCGGGCGAGGCGTTTGATCAGTTCAAAGTCGGCCATGTCAGTGTGGACAGTATAGCGGGGAGGTCCTTCGACTGTGCTCAGGGTGAACGGGTTGTTTAGTCGGTGTCCTGGAGGGCGGCGATGCCGGGGAGGGTGCGGCCTTCGAGGAATTCGAGAGCGGCTCCACCGCCTGTGGAGACGTGGGTCATGGCATCAGCGATGCCGAGAGAATCGGCGGCCTCAGCCGTCGAGCCGCCGCCAACAATAACGGTCGCGCCCGCGCGCGCATGTTGTGCCAAACTCTCGCCGACGGCTCGCGTTCCTCCGGCAAATTGCTTGTATTCAAAGACGCCCATGGGGCCGTTCCACAGGACGGTCTGGCAGAGACGCATCGCGCGGGTGTAGGTATCGCGCGTCTCGGGGCCGATGTCCAGCAGCATCGCGTCAGCAGGGATGGCATCGCTGCTTACGACGGATGCCTCCGCGCCCGCGGAGAGTTCGGTTGCCACAACAACATCCGTCGGGATCAACATCTGGATGCCACGCGCTTTTGCGGCGCTATCGATGCGCCCCGCCATCTGCGGCCCGTCGTCTTCGAGCAGGCTCTTGCCGGTCCGCATTCCGCGCGCCTCCAGGAACGCGGCTGCCATGCCCCCGCCGACGATGAGCATGTCCGCGTTCTCGATCAGTCGCTCCATGACGGCCATCTTGTCGCCGACCTTTGCGCCGCCCATGAGCGTTGCCAGTGGACGGCGCGGCGACTCAAGGATGCCGCCCAACATGCGGATCTCCTTATCAAGGAGGAACCCCGCGACGGCGGGCAGGATATGCGCGACGCCCTCCGTGGAGGCGTGGGCGCGGTGCGCGGCTCCAAAGGCATCGTTCACAAAGATGTCCGCGAGGCGGGCGAGGGCGGCTGAGTGGTCAGGGTCGTTCTTTTCCTCTTCCGCGTGGAACCGCGTGTTTTCAAGCATGAGAACGTCGCCGAGGCCAAGCGCGGCAGCCATCCGTTCAGTCTCTTCGCCGATCGAGTCGGGCGCGATCGTGACGGGCGATGCAAGGAGCTCAGATAGTCGGGCGGCGAGGGGCGCGACACGCAGCCCGACGTCTACTACGCCCTTCGGCCTGCCGACGTGGGTGGCAAGGATGACGCGGGCACCGTGCTCACGGAGATAGGTGATAGTGGGGAGGGCGGCGCGGATGCGGGAGTCGTCGGAGATGGTGGTAGTGCCGGGTTCGAACGGAACGTTGAAATCGACGCGCACGAGGCACCGCGCGCCGGACACGTCGATATCGCTGACTGTCTTCTTCATGGTACTGACGTGATCCCTCCCCGCCCTCAATAGCCCTCCACAGCCCACACGGAGCCCTACCCGGATGATGATAACAAACAGGCCACCCCGCCCCCCCGTTCGCCCTGAGCCTGTCGAAGGGCGAACGGGGTCAGTGGCGGGGCCTTTAATGGTAGGGGGAGGGGGCGTGCTGCTTGACGGTGAATCGGGGGTATGCTACCGTCCGCGCAATGTCCATGACGCTTGAAGTCGGTGTGGCGTCAGCGTTGTGGCTATGGGGAGGAGAAGAAACCGGGCGTACTGTCGTCATCCGACCGAAACACGCATACAATAGATATTCACTGCGGCCCGCTAGCTCAATCTGGCAGAGCAGCTGACTCTTAATCAGCGGGTTCCAGGTTCGAATCCTGGGCGGGTCACTCGGTGAAAAAACGGGGAAGTGTCGGAACTGGCAGACGAGCATGATTTAGGATCATGTGCCGCAAGGCGTAGGAGTTCGAGTCTCCTCTTCCCCACGAGAACGAAACCGGCGGGTGTGGCAACCGGATCGTCCGGTTTAAGGTGGTAAGCAGCGGGCATTCGTGCCCTGGGGGAGTGCAGCGAGGAGGCTCTGTGGCAACCGAGACGTCTCAGACCAAGGTTCTGGAAATCAAGGACCTGGTAACGAGGTTCTATACGACGGACGGCATCGTCAAGGCCGTCGATGGCGTTAGCTACGACGTGCATGAGGGCGAGATCGTCGGCGTCGTCGGCGAGAGCGGCTCCGGCAAGAGCGTGACCGCGCTCTCCGTGATGAGGCTGATTCCACCGCCCGGCGGCCGCATCGAGGCCGGGGAGGCTCTTCTTGACGGCGAGGACATGCTCAAGATGAGCGAGGAGCGTGTTCTTGAGGTGCGCGGCGCGAAGATGGCCATGATTTTCCAGGAGCCGATGACCTCCCTCAACCCCGTTCTCACCATCGGCCGCCAGTTGACGGAGGCGCTCGAGACGCACCTGGGCATGAACCGGGAGCAAGCCTCGAACCGCGCCGGCGACCTGCTGGAAATGGTCGGCATCCCGGACGGGCGCAATCGACTGAGCGACTATCCTCACCAGTTCAGCGGCGGCATGCGGCAGCGCGTGATGATCGCGATGGGCCTGAGCTGCGAGCCGCGCCTGCTGATTGCAGACGAGCCCACAACGGCGCTGGACGTGACGATTCAGGCGCAGATTCTTGAGTTGATGCAGCGGCTGAACGAGGAACTGGGAACGGCCGTCATCATCATCACGCACAACCTTGGCGTGGTGGCGCGTTACGCGCACTGGATCAATGTGATGTACGCCGGAAAGATCGTTGAGTCCGGCCCGGCTGAAACGATCTTCAAGGACCCCCGGCATCCGTATACCATCGGGCTGCTCTCTTCGGTTCCGCGCCTCGATGAGCCGCGCCGGGCCAAGCTTGATCCGATTGAGGGGATGCCCCCCGACCTTATGAATCTTCCGGGTGGATGCGCTTTCCGCCCGCGGTGCCCGTTCGCAATCGACCGGTGCGCCGAAGAGTATCCACCGTTTGAACTGGTTGACGGAAAGACGGATCAACACAAGGCGTGCTGGGTGGACGTGACGCAGGTGTCCGGCGCGCATGCAGGGAGCAACTAATGACGCAGACAAGCGTAGAAGTCACCGGCCACGGAACTGAACAGTACACCGGTGAGTACCTTCTTGAAGTCAACAACCTGAAAATGTACTTCCCCGTCAATTCACGGGGGATTATTCCGCGGCACGTGGCGGACGTGAAGGCCGTGGATGACATCAGCTTCTTCGTTCGGAAGGGCGAGACGCTGGGCGTTGTCGGCGAGTCCGGCTGCGGCAAGACCACCGTCGGGCGCAGCATCATGCAGGTCTACAAGATCACTGAGGGCGAGGTCATCTTTGAAGGCGTCGACCTGGCGCAGTTGAGCCCGGGCCGTATGCGCCGCATGCGCCGCCGCTTGCAGATGATCTTCCAGGATCCGTACAGCTCCCTGAACCCCCGCATGACCGCCGGCTCCATCATCGGCGAGCCGATCCGCATCCATAACATGTCGAGCGGGCGGGGCGATTACGTGGACCAGGTGGAGGAGCTGCTGCGCGTTGTGGGACTGAACCCCTACATGCGCGACCGCTATCCCCACGAGTTCTCCGGCGGACAGCGGCAGCGCATCGGCATCGCCCGCGCGTTGGCGGTGCGGCCCAGCCTGATCATCTGCGACGAGCCGGTGTCCGCGCTCGACGTGTCCATCCAGGCGCAGGTCATCAACCTGCTGGAAGAGCTGCAGGAGCAGTTCGACCTCACGTACATCTTCATCGCGCACGATCTCTCCGTCGTCCGGCACATCAGCGACCGCGTGGCCGTGATGTACCTGGGCAAGATCGTTGAGATCGCGACGCGCGAGGAGCTGTATGAGAACCCGCTCCACCCGTACACGCGGGCGCTCCTCTCCGCCGTGCCGATTCCGGACCCGATTGTTGAGCGGCAGCGCGAGCGCATCGTGCTGACGGGCGACGTGCCGAGTCCGATCCGCCCGCCCTCCGGCTGCCGATTCCACACCCGCTGCCCCATCGCCATCGATATCTGCAGCGAAGAGGATCCGGAGTTCCGCGAGATGGGCGGAGACCACTGGGTGGCGTGCCACCGGGTGTAATCCGAGACCAAACAAGAACGATAAAGCGCCCCTCAGCCTACGGGCTGGGGGGCGCAGTGGTTTTGGTGCTGAGGGACTAGTCGATATCGAAAGGCAGGGCGGCGGCAACCGAGCCTTCGGGCAGTCCCAATCTCTTTTCCATGGCGATCTGCTGGCGAATCATGCGGGTTGCGTTGTCGGCAGCGTGACTCCACCAATCATTGCGCCGAATTATGGACCTGGGACCCACTCCTGTCTCTTTTGCTCTTTGGGCAAGAGCGTAAGCCACTTCATCGAACGCTAAGTCCACAAAAGTTGGCAGCCATGAATCTTGTGACTTAGCAAGTGATTCAGCAAGGGAGGTATCAAGGTAACCCTGTGCTGTGCCTGCCAAATCGCGGAGCATTCGCCCCACCGTTGCCACGACAGTGAAACGCGCGTGGCTCGTTTGTATAGAGAACTCCTCGTCCAACTCGAACTCACGTTGTTCACGGGTCTTACGATCAGCCCCCAGAAAGATCAGATGGGGCAGCAAGATTTGATACGGTGCCAAACCTTCTTCGAAAACCTGATCGTAGGTCTCCTCCCGCTCAAAGATATATCTAGGTCTGTCCTGTGCCGCAGCGGGATCACCGAGAAAGGCCTGGCATGCCTGCCCCAAGTCCATCAGCGTCATTTTCCGGAACTGTCTCGTTCCCTCAACCCTGAAAACGGCCTTGACATTGGTATCTGCATTCGCCCACAACCCACGCTTGATTTCGTAGAACCATGGCTCTGGAAGTCGCCGCAGTCCGTCTTGCCAAACTTCCTGCCGTCTGTCATTAGCCTTCCAATCTTGCGCCTTTATGACATTCTGGCGATTGGAACGTTCCGCAATGAGCGACGATACGCGGTCGTTCTCCGCTCCCGCACGGGAGTTTTCAACGATTTTGGCAAGAACGCGGACTTTGCTAACGTCTGCTCCATCCCGTCTCGCTGCCCAGATGGATGCGACGGTCTGACATCCATTCACAATCTGAAAATCTCTAATTTCAATTTCATTTGAACCTGTGATGCGCACCGCTTGGGCAACACAAGTCAAACCGTTGTTATAAATGAAAAAATCCTCATTCTGATTTTCGGCAAGTGCCGATTTGATATCCTTGTTCCATTTGGTTCCGGGCATGTAGAAGCGCGGATTCTTGCGAAAGAGATTTTCCTTGTTGACCTGGTAGAGATTGGCGAGGGTGTTGGCATCCAGTGCGGCGCAGATAGTTTTCGTGTGCCCACCTGCAGTGAATTCAAATGCCGCGCCTCCTTCCAACGGAAAGGAGCAATCGATAGGCTCAGTGTTTGACAAGCTAATGTTGTCAGAAAGATATCTGATGTCCCTGACGTAGTATTCAGCCTCGACTAGAGTATTTCCAATTTGCAACTGTTCAGGATACAGCGGGTCCCCCTCTACTTTGGGAGTAAGGTTCTGGGGGGCGATCTCGGAAGTCGCTAGGTAGATGTCCATCTTCAGGCGTTCGGGCATATTGCCGCGCAGAATCGCCGCTTTTTCCCGCAGGGCGGCATTTGGCGTGCCTGGCCGATCAGGCAACATGATGTCGAGAAAACCGTCTCTGATTTTGGAGAGATCTTCTCGCCTTGGTCGCGTGTGCTTTGATTGAACCAGAATGAGCTTGGGCGGTGTGTCCGAATCGTCATAGTACCAAGCGTCAATGCCCTGATCATGAGCGCCATCAATCTCTGTGGCGTCTTCAATATCCGGAATGGATGGCCCGTATTCTGACAGAATTTGCTGCGTTGCCCAGTTCCTGAACTGTTGCCACTGTTCCAGTCCACGGTCGGACCAGTCCTGCAATATGAATGGCTCAACCCTCTCCCAGTACTGTTGAGATCGGTTCTTGCTTGAAGTCATTTCTACCCCTTGTCCGCTATGGAACATCTGGGCCTAGCTTAGGGCCCAAAACGAAAAAGGGCCATACCCCTTGACGGCCCTCACGGGGCCCGATATGGTCCGTTGGCCCTATGGACGGACAGGGCGCGACGGTGCCTGGAGTCAGGATTGTAAGAGGGAGGTGTGGTGATGGGAGTTAGGGTTGGGAAAATTGAGACGACGTATTTTGATCCACCGACGGAAGCCGGTGATGACTTTGTGTTGGCTTTGTTTCTCAGTGCCTCAGCGGATTATATGGGCGGCGAGGGAAGACTTTGGGGCAATTTTACCCGTAGTCAGATGAGGAACGTCGCCGACAGCCTTGTTGCTGAAAAAGGATATACAAACATTCAACGGGCGGAAATCGATGCGTGGGTGGATTCTCTTCCTTGGGATGAGGAATATGAAGATGAAGCGTATATCGACTTGTACTTCGAAGATTAGTTGCTCTCGCGGTCGCGGATTTCAATCTCCGCCTCGCGTTTGCGTTTGAGCATCGCGTTCCGCACAGCGTTGACGTAGCTCTTGCCGCTGACGCCCATCTTGCGGGCGCGGCGTCGTTTCTCCTGCCGCTTTTCGCCCCGTGTGGGGCGCTCCGAATCGTCTCGACCGGTCATGGCGTTTGAGAGCTATGCCAGCCCGATCCGCTTGAAGGAGTCATCAACGTAGCGGGTGTAGTAGGTGTAGTCAAAGATGGCTTCGAGTTCATCAGAGGGTAGATGCTCTGCGACGGGTTCGTTCTGGCGGAGGAGGTCGCGGAAGTCCTGGCCGGTGTTCCACGACTCCATGGAGGCGGACTGCGTGATCTTGTAGGCCTCGTCGCGGGTTAGGCCCTTGTCGATGAGGGCGAGCATAACGCGCTGGGAAAAGACGAGGCCGCGCGTCTTTTCCACGTTTGCAAACATCGTCTCCGGGTACACGCGCATCCCGCCGATGACGTACGTCGCGAGGTCGAGGATGTAGTCGAGGGCCATGGTGGCGTCAGGCAGGATGATGCGCTCGGCGGAGGAGTGGGAGATATCTCGCTCATGCCAGAGGGCCACGTTTTCGAGGGCGGTGACGGCGTGCCCACGGATAAGGCGCGCAAGGCCGCAGATGCGTTCAGAGAGTTCCGGGTTGCGCTTGTGGGGCATCGCGGATGAGCCGGTCTGCCCCGCATGGAACGGCTCTTCAAGCTCGAGCACCTCTGTGCGCTGGAGGCCGCGGATCTCAGTGGCGAATTTCTCAAGCGAGGCGGCGCAGAGGGCAAGCGCGGTGACAAATTCAGCGTGACGGTCGCGCGGCACGATCTGGCTGGAGATATTTTCAACCTCAAGCCCCAGGAATCTGCAGGCGGTCTCCTCAACCTCGGGCGGCAGGGTGGCGTGCGTGCCGACTGCGCCGGAGAACTTGCCGACGCTCACACCGCGCGCTGCCTGCTCAAGCCGCTGCTTCATGCGGCGCGTCTCCTCCACCCACAGGGCGAGTTTGAGGCCGAGGGTGGTCGGTTCCGCGTGGACGCCGTGCGTGCGCCCCATCATCAGGGTGTCCTTGTGCTCGACGGCGCGGCGGGTGATGGCCTCTTCAAGCTTGTCGATGTCCTCAAGCAGGATGTTGGCCGCGGCGCGGAGCTGCAGGGCAGTGGCCGTGTCCCACACGTCGTTGGACGTGAGACCCTTGTGGATGTGGCGGCTCTCTGGGCCGAGGTCGCGGGAAATGGACGACAGGAACGCGGTCACGTCGTGGCGCGTCGTCTTGAACGCCTCCTCCCAGTGCGCCATGTCGAACGTTGCGCGTTCCAGCAGGGGAATGTCCTCCGCCGGAATCTCTCCGTGCTCCGCCCACGCCTTGCAGACGGCAAGCTCAACCTCAAGCCACGTTTCGAACTTGAATTGGTCCTGCCAGACGGCCTTCATGGCGTCCCGGGCGTAGCGGTCGATCATATTGTTCCCCTCACCCTAACCCCCACCCCTCGACAAGCTCAGGGTGAACGGGGCAATTGAATTAGCCCTCTGATTGCTTTTGGCGGAACGCGGCGTAGCTTTCACGGACGTGGGGGTGTTTGAGTGAGAGGATGGCCGCGGCAAGATAGGCGGCGTTGCGCGCGCCCATGGAGCCGACGGCGACGGAGGCGACGGGAACGCCGGGCGGCATCTGGACGATGGAGTAAAGGGCGTCGAGGCCGTTGAGGGCGCTGCCGGTGGCGGGGACGCCGATGACGGGCAGGGTGGTGTACGCGGACATGACACCGGGTAGATGTGCCGCCGCGCCTGCGACGCCGATGAGGACGTCGATGCCGCGATCCTGCGCCGTCCGTGCGTACTCCGCGGTCTTGTCCGGTGTGCGGTGCGCGGAGAGGACGTTGGTCTCGTATTCGATGCCGAGATCCTCAAGGACCTTCTGTGTTGCTTGCACGAGCTCCTCATCGGAGCGGCTGCCCATAACGATGCCAACAAGTGCGGCCATTCGCGTTACCCCCTTAGACGTGATGCCTATAGAGATTATGGCATTAGTCGGGCTGTGTGACGGCGCGGAGGGCGATGTCTTTGCGGTAGTGAGCGCCCTGGAATTGGACGCGAGCGGCGTTTGCGTAGGCTTTCTCGCGGGCCTGCTCCATGGTATCGCCGAGCGCAGTGACGGTGAGGACGCGGCCACCGGCGGTTATGAGTTTGCCGGTTGCGGGGTCGAGGCGCGTGCCTGCGTGAAATACGGGCACGTCGTAGTCGAGGGTGTTGAGGCCGGTGATTTCAAGGCCGGTGGGGTAGTCGCCGGGGTAGCCCTCGGAGGCGATGGCGACGCCGACGGCGGGTTGGGGGGTCCATTCGAGATGCACGTCGCTGAGGTTGCCGGCGGCAGTGGCCGCTGCGAGTTGGAGGAAATCGGACGTGATGCGGGGGAGGACAACCTGCGCCTCCGGGTCGCCCATGCGAGAGTTGAATTCAATGACCCTGGGGCCGTCGGCGGTGAGCATAAGTCCGGCATAAAGGATGCCGCTGTAGGGTGCGCCGATCTCAACCATGCGGCGCAAGACGGGGCGGATGATCGTGTCGCGGATGTCCGCCATGAGCTTGTCCGTGACGAACTCCGGCGGGCTGTACGATCCCATGCCGCCCGTGTTGGGGCCTTCGTCATCGTCGTAGATGCGCTTGTAGTCGCAGGCGGGAGGGACGAGGATCATCTGCTCGCCGTCGCAGAAAGCGAAGACGGAGAGTTCAACGCCCGACAGCGCGTCCTCGATGATGACCCTGTCGCCGGACTCCCCGAAATCGCGGAGGCGCATCACGTGGTGCAGGAATGTGATCGCCTCCTCCTCCGTATCGCAGACGGCGACGCCCTTTCCGGCGGCAAGGCCGTCTGCCTTGATCACGTGCGGCGCCGGGTGGGCGCGGACGTACTCCGCCGCCTGCGAGTAATCGTCATATTGTCTCCACGCGGCGGTTGGGACACCGGCATCGTCCATGACCTGCTTGGCGAACGACTTGCTCCATTCAAGGCGAGCCGCCTCCCGTGTCGGGCCGAGGCAGAGGATACCGGCCTCACGCACTGCGTCGCCGAGTCCAAGGGCGAGCGGGGCCTCCGGGCCGATGATGACAAGCTCCACATTTCGTTCCAGTGCCGCCTGCACGATGGCCTCAATGTCAGAGACGGGGATGGGCAGATTCTCGGCGATCGATGCCGTGCCGCCGTTGCCGGGAGCCATGTAGAGCTCTTCGAGACCGTTGCTCTGTCGGAGCTTGACGGCGATAGCGTGTTCGCGCGCGCCGCCCCCCACGACCATGACGCGGGAGGGATTATCGACGGCGGCGGGGTGGAGGCGGTGGTGGGTGTCGGGCATGGCGGGCTCACGGGGGAGGCGAATCACATACGGGTTGAAACTGCCGCCGCGCTGCCGCACAAAGAGGCCGCCATCGTCCGCATCCGTGAATAGCACGCCGTCCGGTGAGCGGACGCGGGTGGAGACGAAACGCGGGGAGCGCGGGAAGAGGATGAGCAAGAGCGCCCCGGGGACGATGCCGATAACGGCCAGCACGATTGCTGTATCGCCGGAGATGCCGCCGCCCCAGTACACCAGCCCGCCGTAAGCGGCAATGCCAAAGAGGAACCCGATCATGAGCCGCAGCCAGAGGATGTGGCGTATCGGGTTGCGGTTCGCGAGAAATGCGCCGACGCCAAGCAGCGCGAGCATGACGCCAAACAGCCCCAACAGGATGACGTTCACCTGTTCAAGTCCAAGAAGTTCGGCGATGGGGCGCGGGAAGAGGGCGGAGACGAGGCCCGTGATGATGAATACGACGGCAAGCGCCATAAGGGTGACGCGCAGCAGGATGGTTTTCAGCATGGGGTGAACGGGGTGGGTGAGAGTGGCGCCGCTATTCCCACTCTATTGTTCCCGGGGGTTTGCTCGTGATGTCGTAGACCACACGGTTGACGTTCGGGGCCTCGTTGGCGATACGCGATGAGATGCGCGCCAGCAGGTCGTATGGCAGCCGCGCCCAATCGGCGGTCATGGCATCTTCCGACGTGACGGCGCGGATGGCGATGACATTCCCATACGTCCGAAAGTCGCCCTGCACGCCGACGGTGCGAGATGCAGTAAGAACGGCGAATGACTGCCAGAGTTCTCGCGTCAGGTTGGCGTTGCGAATCTCCTCGTTGACGATGGCGTCGGCCTCGCGGAGCGTATGCAAGCCCTCCCGCGTCACCTCGCCGAGGATGCGGATGGCCAAACCCGGCCCGGGGAACGGCTGCCGCCAGACGATCTCGTCCGGGAGGCCGAGTTCCGAGCCGACGGCGCGCACCTCGTCCTTGAAGAGATAGCGCAGCGGCTCAACCAACTCCAAGCGCATCTCCTCAGGCAGACCGCCGACATTGTGGTGCGTCTTGATGACGGCGGAGGCGGTGTTGTCCGCAGTCAGGCTCTCGATGACGTCGGGGTAGGTGGTGCCCTGTACGAGGAAATCGACCTCGCCGAGCTTGCCGGCCTCCTCCTCGAACACCCAGATAAACTCCTCGCCGATGGTCTTGCGCTTGGTTTCCGGGTCGGTGATTCCCTCCAGTCGTTCAAGGAACCTGTCCGAGGACTCGCTGACGATGAGATTCATGTTGAGATTGCGCTCGAACGTCTCGCGCAGGCGCTCCGGTTCATCCTTACGGAGCAGGCCGTTGTTGACGAAGATGCACGTGAGCCGGTCTCCGATGGCGCGGTGGACGAGGGCGGCGGCCACTGCCGAATCGACCCCTCCCGACAACGCGCAGATCGCGTGGCCGTCTCCCACCTGCTCGCGGACGTGCGCCACCGTTGCCTCGACAAAGTTGGCCGCGGTCCACGTCGGCTCGCACTTGCAGACCTTGAAAAGAAAATTCTCCAGCAGCTGTTTGCCGTTGGGCGTATGCACAACCTCGGGATGGAATTGCAGCCCGTAATAGCCGGAATCGTTGGCCATTGCCGCGATGGGGGAGTTGTCCGTGAAGGCCAGCGTCTGGAAACCTGCCGGCGGTGTGGTGACGTGGTCGCCGTGGCTCATCCAGACCGGCATCGTTGGCGGCAGGTCCTCCAGGAGCGGATCGGCAATCGTGGCGGCGCGATGAAGCACGGAATGGCCGTATTCACGGCGCGTGGTGTTCTCGACGGCGCCTCCAAGCTGGTGGGCAAGAAGCTGCATCCCGTAGCAGATGCCAAGGATCGGCACAGCCGCCTCATACACCTCTGCGGGGGCCATGGGCGCGTCCGGTTCATAGACGCTGGCCGGGCCGCCGGAGAAGACGAACCCCTTTGGCCGCAGCCGTTGGATATCCTCCCACGGCGTTGTGGCAGGCACCACCTCGCAATAGACGTTCAGTTCACGGATGCGGCGGGCGATGAGCAGGCTGTACTGTGAGCCAAAATCGATGACGACGATGAGGTCGCGGGCAGGGGGCTGTTCCGTGTCTGTGTCAGGGTGGCGCGCCTCGGCGCGTTGGGCAATCTCAAGGTAGGTCGCGATTTCGCGATCATCGCCCGTGGCGATGCGGTGGCTCACACCAGGTTGCTCGTTGCTCACGTGCGCTGCCAGTCCCCCCAAGGACATCCCATTGACGCTCAGCCTACTAACCGGTGCTATACTTGGTCAAGGAGTCACAACGTGGCCGATCAAACCGTCGCAGACGAGGCAGAAGTCCAGGCAACCGACCCAGAGCTTCAGATTCGTGCAGCAGTCGTGATGCTTCGGGTAGGCGGGATTGTGTGCTTCCCGACGGATACCCTGTTCGCCCTGGGCGCGGACGCATTTAATGCCGAGGCGGTCGAACGGGTCTACCGCGCGAAGGGCCGAGACCACGGTCAGGGATTGCCCGTGCTGCTCGCGGACGCTGAGCAGCTCAACAAGGTGGCTATCGACCTGCCGGACAGCGCATGGAGATTGGCGAATCGGTATTGGCCGGGCGCGCTGACGATGGTCGTCAAGCGCTCGCCGGACCTGCCGGATATTGTCAGCGGCGGCGCGACAACCGTTGCAGTTCGCGTTCCGGACCATCCAACAGCGCGTGATCTGATCCAGGAATTTGGACGACCCGTTATCGGTACGAGCGCCAATCGCTCCGGTTCCTCAGACGCCCGCTCACTTGACGATGTTTTGGAGGAACTCGGCCCGTGGCTGGACTATGCGGTGGGGGAGGGAACTCTGCCTGCCGGTCAGCCGTCCACCATCGTCGACCTGACAACCAGCCGGCCGCAGGTGCTGCGCGAGGGCGCGATCCCGTCGGATGAAGTCATTGCCGCGATCGCCGACTCCGACCCCAACGAGGGGCAGAATCCGCGCAGCAGGCGCACACGCGTCAGCTAGAGAGCGGCGGCGAAAAGGCCTCGTTCGGACGTACTAGCCGGTGTGGGAGGGACGTTCCGATGGAAGCCCCGGCGTCTCTTGATAGATTCCGTTCCACGATCGATGAGGCCATCGCACGTATTCTGACCGGCCGTGAAGGCCACCTGTTTGACATGATGCGCCACCACCTTGGGTGGGAGGACGGCGAGCTTACCCATGGCGGCAAATACCTGCGGCCCACCCTCGCCCTGGTGACGGCGGAGGCATGCGGCGGGAACTGGGAGGATGCGCTACCCGCAGCCGTTGGTCTGGAACTGCTGCATAACTTCTCGCTGATTCACGATGATATCCAGGACGAGAGTTCATACCGGCGCAATCGTCCGACGGTGTGGAGCAAGTGGGGGACAGCGCAGGCCATCAACGCAGGGGACGCGATGCACGCGCTCTCACAGCTTGTGGTTCTCAAGATGGTGGAGGACGGCGCGCCGTCGCAAAGCGTTCTCCACGCGGTGCGCCTGTTGGATCAGACCTGCCTTGCGCTGTGCGAGGGGCAGACGTCGGATATCGAGTTCGAGAGCCGCAACGATGTGACGGTTGACGATTACAAGAGGATGATCGGCAACAAGACGTCTGAGGCGTTCCGCTGCGCGCTTGAGATTGGCAGCGTGTTTGCGAGCGGATCAGTAGAGCAGGGCAAACTGCTCGGCGAGGCGGGGTTCGAGATGGGCATCGCGTTCCAGATTCATGACGACGTGCTTGATATTTGGGGCGGGGAGATCATCGGCAAGGAGACCGCGTTGGATATCCGCGACGGCAAGAAGAGCCTGCCCGTCATCTACGGCCTCACGCAGGCGGACTCGCCGGATGCTGAGCGGCTCCGCGAAATGTACCGGAGCGGCTTTGGGCCGGATGCGGTGGGCGACATCATTTCCCTGTTGGAATCGGTGGGCGCGTCGGATTATTGCGCCAAGGAGGCGGATACCCATTGGGCAAAGGCGCGGGCGCTGATTGAGTCGGCGGGGCTGCCCGAGGATGGCGCGGCGACACTGATCGAAATCGGGGATTTTCTGATCGGGAGAGAGATGTAGGAGATGGATTCCGGCTTGCGCCGGAACGAGGGGAGTCACAAAAGAAGGCGGGGCGGGTCAACGACCCGCCCCGCTCCTTTTTGCGGTTTCGCGGCTGTTAGGCCGGGACGTTCGCCTTGAGGAAGGCGAGGGTCTTCTCCCATGCGTCGGCGGAGGCCTCGGCGTGGTAGCCCTGGCCGGAGTCGTTGAAGAAACCGTGCGTCGCGCCGTCGTAGATGTGCTTCTCGACGGACTTGCCGCGCGCGTTCAACTCGCTCTCCAACTCATTCGCGCGATCCCCCTCGTCGCTGCCGTACACGGCCAGCACCGGGGAGTTCACGTTGTTCAGCAGGTCGGCGGGATCAGGGATGCCGCCGTAGTAGACGACGGTCGCTGAAACGCCGTCATCCTCCGTTGCGGTCAGCAGGGAAACGCCGCCGCCGAGACAGTAGCCGATGACGGCCACGCTGCCATTTGAGGACTCGCAACTCTTGATGTAGTCGATGGCTGCGCGGGTGTCGCGAACTGCGCGCCCGCGATCAAGGCCCATCGCCAGCTTCTGCGCCTCAGACGGCTCATTCACGACATCGCCGTGGTACAGGTCGGGCGCGATGGCGGTATAGCCCTGTTGCGCGAATCGGCGGGTCACGTCCCGGATGTGCTCATCGAGGCCCCACCACTCCTGGATTACGACGATGCCCGGGTACTTGCCTTCCGCCATCGGATAAGCCGCATACCCCTTCACCAGGTCAACGTCGTGAGAGACAATCGTGTCCGGCATCTTTTCCTCCCAGAATCTTTGCCACGTTTCTCGTGAGTATTGGACGCCGCGCCGTACGCGGGCATTCCCCCACCACGCCACATCGTAGCAGTCAGGCAAGGGGGTGTATAGAGAGAGGACAGTTCCTTGCCGCTTGGCAGGGCAGCCCGTAGACTTGTGTGAACCGGTGGGAGGGGGCGTGTAATCGCTAACCAAAACTTAACTGTTCAGGAGGCCGCGCAGCGTGTGGCAGAGAGCGTGGCATCCGTCATCGTTGGTAAGGATGACGTCATTGAGTTGGCCGTCACCGCGCTGTTGTGCCGCGGGCACCTTCTCTTTGAGGACGTGCCGGGGAGCGGCAAGACGACGCTGGCCAAGGCGCTGGCCGCCTCATTGGGCTGCACGTTCAGCCGCGTGCAGTTCACGCCTGACCTGATGCCGGCGGATATCACGGGCATCAACTACTACAATCAGCGTTCCGGAGATTTCGAACTCCGCAACGGGCCAATCTTCTCGCAAGTCCTGCTGGCCGATGAGGTTAACCGCGCAACACCGCGGACACAGTCGGCTCTGCTGGAGGCCATGCAGGAAGGGCAGGTGACGATTGAGGGCGAGACGCTGCCGCTGCCCGCGCCCTTCATGGTGATGGCCACGCAGAACCCCATCGAACTTGAGGGGACTTTCCCGCTGCCGGAGGCGCAGTTGGATCGGTTCCTCATGCGGCTGAGTCTCGGCTTTCCCTCCGCAGAGGAAGAGATTCGGATGATTCATCGATTTAACGCGGACGACCCGCTGAAACATGTGCGGCCCGTCCTTTCAACCCAGGAACTGTTGTCACTGCAGGACCAGATTGCGACTGCGCGTGTAGAGCCGGCGCTGGAGGACTATATCATCGGCATCGTCCACTCCACGCGTGATCATCCCTCACTGGACCTCGGCGCGAGCCCGCGGGCATCGCTGGCGCTTCACCACACGTCGCAGGCGTTGGCGCTGCAGCAGGGGCGGGACTACGTGACGCCGGACGACGTGAAGCGTCTCGCGCCGTACGTGCTGACCCATCGCGTCATCCTGAATGCGCAGGCGCGGCTGCGTGGGCTGACGTCCCTTGACGTCGTGGATGACGTTCTCCGCACCGTGTCCGTGCCGATCAGCGGGCAGCCGGAGGACGATGCCGTGGCCGAAGGGGTGGCCGCGGACCACTAGACATGCTCACGCTCACCGGGGGCTGGGTAGCCACATTCGGCCTGCTGATGATCATCGGCCTTGCCACCGGGCAGGGTCTGCTGGTGGGATTGGGCGCGCTTATTATCCTGACGTACTTGGTTGCATATGGATGGAACCGCGTTTCGCTGGCGCGCGTGACGTTCGAACGGTCTCTCTCCGAGACGCGCGCGTTTGTCGGCGATGACGTGACCGTTCAGCTGCGGGTGACCAACCGCAAGGCGATTCCCATGCCGTGGGTCACGCTTGAGGACCAATTCCCCTCCGGCCTTGAGGAGACGGACAAGCCGCGCACGATTCGCGTGGAGCAGGGATCGTACACGACGACACGTTCAACCTCGCTGGCGAGATATGAACGGGTGACGTGGCGATTCACGATGGAGTGCAAAAAGCGCGGGCTGTACCGATTCGGCCCGGCAAGCGTGACAAGCGGGGACGTGTTCGGGTTCTTCTTCTCGGAGCGCCTTGAGCCGCAGTGGGATCACGTCATCGTCTATCCGCAGACTTTACCTCTGCCCGCACTGGGCATTCCTGCGCGGCGTCCTTTCGGCGAACAGCGCGGCGGCCAGCCGTATCACGAAGATCCCAGCAGGCTGCGGGGCCTGCGGCCGTATGAGCCCGGCGACGCCCTGAGACGCGTGGACTGGAAAGCGACGGCGCGTTCACAGGCGCTGACGGTGCGGCTCTTCTCGCCGTCCGTCTCGGAAACGATGATCCTCGCTCTGAACGCTCAAACGCTGACGGCTGCAGAGGGGCAGTGGGGCTATTCGCCACTGCTGCTTGAGCGGGGAGTGACGGCGGCGGCGTCCATTGCGGAATGGGCGTATGCGCGAAAGATGTCATTCGGGCTGATGACGAACAGCGTGTCGCCACTGACGGATGAGCCGATCCGGGTGATGCCGAATCGCACGCGCGAACAACTGACAACTGTTTTGGAGAGTCTGGCGGTCGTGACGCCGCTTGGACGGCAAGCGATGGGGCAGTTCCTGTTGGAGCAGACGCGGCGCTTGCCGGTTGGCGCAACTGTTGTGCTCGTCACGAGCGTAATCGACGAGGAGACGATCGATGCGCTGCACAACCTGCGGCGGGCGGGCGCAAGGCCGAGCGTCGTCTGGACCTCCGAAACACCGTCACCCTTGCTGTCCGATCCGGACATCATCGTGCATGAGATTGGGCATCAGATGGCGCAGTTGGAGCACGAAGCGGTCTTTCGACCGGGGGTGACTCGCCGCGTGGAGCACGCCATGCCATCACAGGTGATGACGCCATGAGGTGGGCGCCGCTGGCATTAGAAGGCGCGCGCCTCACGATGGAGGTGGCATGGATCACCATTGCGGGCGCCCTTGCGCTGCTGTTGATCGGGGCCGGTGAGAGCCTTGTGCCCGTCTGGCTGGCGCTGATCGTCACCGTATCCGGCTATATCCTCACGCGGTGGATTGTTCCCGCGGGCGCGACCATAGCGGCGGCGCGAGGCATCGTGGCCGGAGGCGGCGCAATCGTCATCTATCTCGGTATTGCCATGCTGCCGCAGGTGGGGTGGGACTTCTCATGGCCGCTGTGGTTCTGGCAGGACTGGCAGGAAGGCCGCCACCCAATCGTCGGAGGCACCATGCTCGGCATTTTCTGGTGGCGCGGCACGCACCTGGGGCAGGAATTCGTCTGGGTCAACAATCTTGCGCAGTCGTTCCGCATCGGCGTTGCCGTTGTGGTGGTGGGCGTTGTTGTCGACGTCCTGATCGACAGCTATTCCGGCGCGCCAATCCCCACGTTCCTCTTCTTCGGGATGGGCATCGCTTCGTTTGCCCTGATTCATATCACGTCCATGGACCCGGAGCAGAGCGCCGGCCTGAGGGACTGGCCGCGCATGATGGCGCTGACCGTCGGCGGCATCCTCATCGGCAGCGTCCTGCTGGCGGTCCTGGCAGAGGGCGAATTGGGGCGGGTCGCAGCGATGGTGTTCGGGTTCGCGGGGCGGCTGTTCCTGCCCGTTCTCGCCGTCATCGGTTGGATTTTCGAGATAGTCATCCAGGCATTCGTCTGGGCGTTCTTCGAGGTGATTCGCCTCTTTGCCACAGAGGGGGAAAGCGTCGAATTCCAACTGCCATCGGCGCCGGACTATGAGCGGATTTTCACGCGTGCCGAGGAAGAGAACAGGCTGCTGTATTGGCTGTCTCGCATCCTCGGCTGGGCCGCCGTCACGGCGGCCGTTGTCGGGGTCGCGTGGTTCCTGTGGCGGTTGTTTTCCGGTTTCCGGGGGCGGCGTTCACGGGCGGAGATGGGCGAGGAACGTGAGCGCTTGCAGGGAGAGACAACGATTGTGGAGGACCTGTCGTCTGCGTTGTCAGCGCTTGCGGCGCGATTCCGCCGATCACCCAAACATGACGAGATCACGGCTGATCTTGACCCAAACAATCCCGTTTCCGTCGCGCTTGGCGCATACCGGGGACTGGTGGCGCTGGCCGGTGATCATGGCGTTGCGCGCGAGGGGTGGGAGACGCCGCAGGAGTTTCAGCCCGAACTCAGTCAACTCTTCGTTGGGCAGGACATAGCTATCTTCACGGATTCCTTTGTGCGGGCACGATACGGCGGCATCCCGCCGTCACGGGAGGACGTGGGTCAACTACGCGCCATCTGGGCATCCATTCGCGAGTTGTATCCGCCTCCACGTCACAGGCCGGAGACGAAAGCTGCACCCACAACGGCAACTGAAGAACGGCCTGTCCGCGCGCCGCTGCCACGCTGGATGCGGGTGCGCTCCGACTTGCGTCCCCACGAGGAGAGCCCGCCGCCCGGTATGGGCCCCGACGATGCCCGCATGATGTAGTTGAAGGTGAGCGTGGGCTGTTAGTTGGGGAGAGAGATTACGTCCAGGGCGGTGAGGGCGAGGACGCGGGCGACCTGCTCCATGTCCGGGATGCGGACGTACTCATCGGGGATGGTTTCCGATTCGGACGCGCCCGCAGCGCCGTAGAGCAGGCATTGGACTCCCGCGCGCCAGAGGTGCGTGGTGTCGTCGCCGGTGTAGGAGCCGGGCAGAACAGTGCCGAAACCGTCCGGCTCCCGCCCCGTCACCGCGCGGAAACTGCGGAGTACGGCATCCACGATGTATTCGTCCTTCGGCAGGTCGAACGGCTCCATCACGCGTGTGAACACGCGGTACTTCGGGTCGGGCGGCATCTCAATCTCGTACTGGAAATCGGGGTCGTCATTCTTGATAGCGTCCAGCGCCCGCTCGATGTCCGCCCTGACGGATTCGGATGACATGCCGGGCAGGAAACGCACGTCAACGAGGGCGGTGCAGAAGTCCGAGACCCAGTTCGGCCCGCGCAGGTCATAGTCGCGCCCGCGTCCGCCGATGATCGCGCCGACGTTGATGCGAGGGAGGCCGGGCAGGTCTTCGCGCGGGGTGTGGGTGAATTCGACAGAATTAAGGGCGGGGACGGCTTTCGCCATGTTGGCGATGGCGTCGACTGCCTCATCCTTGCGGACGATGTGCCGTGAGTTGCCGATGATGTGGACGGCAAGCTCAACGACGCCGGCATGCGTGGTCAGGATGTTGTTCGCGCCGTGCGGCTCCGGGATGACGGCCATGTCCGCGAGCGGGCCGTTCTCACAGAGGTAGATGGTCCCCACGCCGCCCTGCAGCTCGCCGACAACACATGCGATTACGATGTCGCCGCGCCGCTCCACGCCAGAAGTTCGCAGCGCCTCGGCTGCAGTGATCATGGAGGCGACGCCGGCCTTCATATTGCGGATGCCTGCGCCATAGATGCGATCATCCTCGACGCTGGGCGACCAGGGGTCACGCTTCCATCCCATCGCGAGCGGATCGATGTCTGTGTGGCCGTTGAGCATGAACGACTTGCCGCCGCCCGTGCCGCGAAGAATGGCGATGGTCTGAAAGCGCCCCGGCTCCACCTCCTGTACCTGCACTTCGTAGCCACGTTCGGAGAGATAGGTCGCCAGGAATCGACCGACTTCAGTCTCTTCCGTCTTGAAGCTCGGCACACGCACAAGCTCCTGCGCGAGGCGCACCATTTCTTCAGTGTTGACGGCGTCCAGAACACGTTGGGCTTCTGCGGAGTTCATATCATTTGTCATGGCGATTTCCCCTATTCTTTTGTCGGGACTATATCAAGGCCAACCTGGTAGTATCGTTTGCCTCCACGGCGTCCAATTCGTCCGAAACCCGGCAGGGGAAAGTGGCAGGAGATGAGCGGGGTGCCGTTGTCGGCGGCCTCGTCCAACATCTTGCGCCGCTCCTCAGTCGCCAGCGGCCAATCCACGTCAAAGATGCAATTCCAGTCGTCTTCAACTACCTGTGCCGGGTGGATGAACACATCGCCCTGGATGATGGCGTCCTCGCCGCCGGACGCGACGACAACGCTCATGTGACCCGGGGTATGGCCGGGTGTGTGGACGGCCCGCACCTCCCGCGTGAGGTCCGTGTCCTCGTCGATCGTGTCGAGTATTCCGAGCTTGTCCAGGGGTTCAACGTCGCGGTGCATGAACGGGAATGACATTGACGCTTGCACCTCCGGCTTGCGGAAGTGCTCAAGATCAAGCGTATGGACGACGTAACGGGCGTTTGGGAAGGTCGGCTCGGTGGGAATCTCTTCTCCCCAGACCATGTTCCAGCCCGTGTGGTCGGGGTGGAGATGGGAAAAGAAGACGGTGTCCACGTCAGATGCCTCAACTCCCATGGCGGACAGATTATCAATGAGTTGCCCCAACTCGCCCTCGATTGGGCCGGGGCCGTAGCCGGTGTCGATAAGGATGGTCTGACCCTGCGAGCGGACGACGTAACACCCAATCTCCAGCCGGATATGGTTGCCCGCGAATGTATCAGCGAATTCGCCGCGATAGTCGTCCCATGCCTCCACCGGCACGGCAGGGAATAGTTCCGGCAGGGGGCGGGGATAAATGATGTTCATGTCCGTCACCGCGATGATCTCGGCGTCACCAACCCGCATCGTGAATTCGGACATCTCACCCCCCAACACGACAGCACAGTTTTCGGCGTCGTGTGGCGCAATTGTAGGAACGGCGGGGTTGAGGGGTCAACTTGGGGCAGTGGAGGGACTAGGTCTGCCGCCTCGAACGCTCCTCCGTTGATTGGCGAGAGACGGACGGTCCATACCCAAGAGCGCCGTCCAGAACTGCACGGGCAACACGCAGGCTGAGCACTTCGCTGGTTCCCATGTACAGGCCCAGGTGGCGGGCATCGCGGTACATGCGCTCCAGCGGATGGACTTCCATGTAGCCGTGGCCGCCAACGGCCTGCATGGCATGGTCGGTGGCGTGGACGGCGGTGCGGGCGGACATGAGCTTGGCCGCGTTCAGGTAGGCGGCGTCGCCCTCGTCACGGAACCGGCCTTCGTCCACCATCCGCGCCGCCTGGTAGGTCAGCAGCCTTGTCGCCTCGACGTTGACGGCCATTTCAGCAAGATGGAGTTGGGTGGTCTGCAGGTCTGCCAGCAGCCCGCCGTAGATGCGCCGTGTGTTGGCGTAGTCCCGTGCGAATGCCAGCGCCTCTTCTGCCGCGCCGAGCCCGCGGGCGGCTAGCAGCGGCTGGATGGCGTTCATGCTGAGGCGAGCGATTTCTTCCCCTTGACCGATTGCCCCGATGACGTGCGATTCCGGCGTGCGGCATCCATCGAACGACCAATCGCAGTGCGGCATCCCCTTGAGTCCCATGCCCTCGTCGCGCCGGAGGAAGATGACGCCGGGCTGCGGGACGTCGACGAGGAAGGCCGACATGCTTTCGCGCATGTCTCCGTTGTCGCCCGCGCCGGCAAACACGATAAAGAAATCCGCCTGCGGCGAGCCGCTGATAAAGTCCTTTTCTCCGTTGAGGACGTAGTCGGAACCATCTTGCTCAGCGCGGGTTACCATGGAGCCAAGATCCGAGGAGGCGTTGGGTTCGGTCAGGGCGAATGAGCCGCGTTTTGAGCCGTCCGCAACGGCGTGGACGTAATTTCGCCGCATCGCGTCCGTGCCGAAGAGACGCATGGGCCATGTGACAAGGGCGGAGAGGATGAGCATCTGCGCCGACGAGGCGCAGGCCCGTGCTACCTCTTCAACGGCGATGGCGAGTTCCATCGTCCCCGCGCCCGTTCCGCCCTCGTCCTCAGGGAGCGCCAATGCAAATAAACCTTGGTCGCGGAAGGCCTCAAAAACGTCCTGCGGGTATTCGCGATCCTGGTCGATCTCCCATGCGCGGGGAGCAACCTTGTCACGCACCAGCTCACGCACGGAGTGGCGCAGGAGGCGGAGCTCCTCGGAAAGAGTATCGTCGAGGGTCATTACCGTCGTGTCCTAGTCGGACTCTTGCGCCCTTAGTCGTCAGCGGCGCGGCCGCCGCCGTCCACGCGCAAGGTGATGCCGCTCACGTAGGACGCCGCGTCACTGGCGAGGAAGACGGCTGCCAGTCCCATGTCTCGCGGTGTCGCGAGGCGCTTGGCGGCCATCGTCTGCGACTGCGCCGCGACGCGCGCCTCGGCCTCGTCCCCGTAGCCCGCTCTCATGCCGACGGTGTCCGTGAGGCCGGGGGCGATGGCGACGACGCGCACGTGCGGCGCGAACTCGGCGGCCAAAGTCTGTGTCAGGTTCGTGATGCCCGCTTTCGTAGCGGCATAAACCGGCTGGGCGATGGAACCCGCGAAGGCTGCGCCGGACGAGAGGTTGATGATAACGCCGGTCTCACGCTCGCGCATGACGGCTCCCGCGGCCTGGCAGCAGAGGAACGTGCTCTTGAGATTGTTGCGGACGACGGCGTCAAAGCCGCGCTCGCTGATGTCAGGAAAGCGGGCGTAGAAGCTGCCGCCCGCGTTGTTGACCATGATGTCCAGTCCGCCGAACTCCTTGAGCGCCGCGTCGATCACCGCGTGAACATCGGCGTCCTCGCGCGCGTCCGTGACGACGGGCAGGGCAGAGCGGCCAAGCAGGCGGATCTCGTCCGCCGTTGCTTCAAGGTCGGCCTCGGAACGCGAGCGGTCCGCGACGGTGATGCCGGCGACGACAACATCCGCTCCGGCCTCGGCCAGCGCGAGCGCGATGCCTTTGCCGATTCCCTGTCCGGCGCCGGTGACGATTGCCGTCTTTCCATCGAGACTGAATTCATGTAAGCCGGGCATTTTCCCTCCACCATTAGCTCGAAATACAGCCGTGCTGTTCTCTGACAATACTACTGTTCATGTCATTCCGAGCGCAGTCGAGGAATCTAATGCCGCGCCTATGCAGCTAAATCTAGTCTTTAGATTCTTCACTCGGCTGCGCTCCGTTCAGAATGACAAGATACGTCTTGCTCAGCCTGCCTGGAATATCTCAATTGCGTTGCCGGAGGGGTCTTCCACGATGACCTGTCTGCCGCCCGGGCCGCTGATGATGTCGTTGCGGAACACCGCGCCCGCGTCACGGAGGGCGGCGGCGGTGGACTCGATATCGTCGGTCTCAATGACGATCCGCGCCCAGCCGCCTGGCTCAGGTTGGCGGCCGTCCGGCATGGGGCGGGACGCCGATGCGCGCGGGCCGGCGAGCCACAGGCTCAGATCGCCGCGCGTCACAATTGCCATCGCGGGGCCGTATTGTTCGGCGACTGAGAAACCCAGCAGGGATGTGTAGAACCCAACGGATTCCTCAACGTCTTTGACGATATAGCGGACTGACGCCACGACCGCCCTCCTCTCACAAACGTATATCTGAGCGCATACCTGGACGAATCATATCCTGTGAACGTTGAGTGATACGGTATTAAGGTACCTTTATCCGAACGATTGCAGCCGGGTAGGGTGGGAAGGACGAAAGTGGCAACTCCTCAGCAGGCGGCTATCCCGTCCGTTCTGGCGGGCAGGCGAGGGATTCAACTCGCCACTCTCGTGGTCTTCGTCGCATTCCTTGATTTCTTCGCCGGACTGCCGCTCATAGCTACCTACGCGACAGAGCTCGGCGCGTCGGAAACCATGGCCGGGTTCATCGTCAGCATCTACTCGATCACAAATCTTCCCGGTAACGTCGTGGCCGGCTATTTTTTGGATCGGTTTGGTCGAAGAATTCCCATCGTGATGGGCTTGGTGGTTACCGCGCTCGCCCTTGCGGGATATGCTTTCGCCACCAGCTCGGAAGTCCTGCTTGCGGTTAGGGCGCTGCACGGATTCGCCGCGGCAGTCCTCACGCCCGGCGCGTTTGCAATGCTCGGTGATTCCACTGAAACGGGCAGCCGCGCGCGAACGATGGGCAGGAGCGCGGCCAGCATCGCCGTTGCCGCAATCGTTGGCCCGGCGACCGCCGGAATCCTTGCGGACAGGATCGGGTACGAGCCTGTGTTTCTCATCGCGGCGGGACTCATGACCGCCACCGCCGTGATCTACGTGCTGGGCTCTCGCGGCATGGCGGGAGCGGCCGTGGAACCGCCACACGCGGAGTCTGAGGCCGTCGACCACCCTGACCCCGTCGTAATACCGTTCCGCCTCTCATGGCTCGTTTTGGCCTCCATAGTCGCGCTGTCGTGGACCATTGGCGTCGGCACGTTCACCACGTATGTGCCGCTCCACGTGCAGGAACTCGGAGAAACATCCAGGCTGTCCGGCTACGCCTTCTCGATGTTCGCCCTCACCGCGCTCATCATGATGGCAGGCGCGGTTGGCCTGCGGGGCGACCGCTACGGAAGGCTCTCCCTCATCAGCGTAGGGCTTCCCCTCTTTGCCGCCGGGCTGTTCCTCATGGCTGCCACACAGGATTTGTGGGCAATCTTCGTGGGCATGTCCGTCATCGGGCTTGGATTTGGTCTGCTCCTGCCGACAGCGACTGCGCTCGTCGCCGACTCCAGCGGGCCGGCGCGGCGAGGGCTGGCATTCGGGATATTCTACGGCGCGTATTCACTTGGCGTTTCCATCGGCGCGATCGTCAGCGGCAGCATCGCGGAGAACGCGACGGGCGTCACCGGTGTCCCATACGCCGTCGCCGGCATCGTAGCCGCCGCCTGCGGCGTCCTGGCCTTAATGGCCATCACCCGCGGCATCGGTGCCGTCAACCGCGAAGCATCATGACCGCCAGTGGCGGAGGCGCTCACCTCCAAGCTGTCGGAGTATGCACTGGATTCCCGCCCCGTATCGGAGTACGAGACATGCTTTCGCGGGAATGACGGCAGGGGAAGTCGGGGCGCCCGGATTTGAACCGGGGACTTCCTGCTCCCAAAGCAGGCGCGCTGCCGGGCTGCGCTACGCCCCGTCCATCCCATTCTATCGCGGGGCAGGGAGCGGGGTAGAGAGCACAGCCTAGGACGAGTTGCCGTTGAAGGGCGGGCGGCGGCGTAGGAAGTCTTCGAGGTCGTCGACGAGGTCCTGCGCGTCGGGGAACTCCGGCGAGCCGGGGGTGATGATGCCAGTGCTGCTCGGCCGACCGGACTCATGCTCCTGTTCCGTCTCGTCGTAGTACTGCTCCAGTTTGCGGACGTACTGCCGCATGGACGGCTCTTCCTCGATGGCCTCTTCGCATTGCTCGTAGAACGCTGCGGACTCGCCCTCCAGTTCACGGAGATCCGCGCCGATGCCCATGGACTGCCGCAGGGTGTCCAGGATGGCGTGGATGATGGTTGGGTTCGGCGACGTCTGGATATAGTGCGGGACGTGCCCCCAGAAGCTGGAGGAACTGATGCCCCGCCGTTGGCACGCGTCCGCAATGACGGACGAGATACCAGTTGGGCCGTTGTAGGAACCGCCGCGCGCGATTCCGAGGCGTTCCATCGTCGCCTTGATCTCCGGCGTCCTGCTGCTGCCGTTGACGAACGGCTTGCGAGTGTGGGGCACGGCGTTCAGCAGCGCGCCGAACGAGATGAGGTGCTCGACGCCGCATTCGAGGAGGAAGTCAACGAACTGGTCGCTGAATCGGTTCCACCGCAGGTGCGGCTCAATGCCGGAGAAGAGGAGAAGCGGTTCCGTCGCGTCTGTGCCCGGCGCGAGATAGAAGCGGTTCTGCGGCCACGTGAGAGACCGCACGCCGGAGTCATCAACGTTGACGATAGGGCGGTAGTCCGTGAAGTTGAAGAACTCGTCCGGATCGAACTCGGCGACGAGTTCGGCATTGCGCGCGCGTCCGAGGAAATCGACGGCGCCCGTGGCGGCATCGCCGGCATCGGACCATCCAAAGAACGCCATGATGACGGTGTGGACGTTTCGGGGAATCTCTCGGTGAAGACGAATGTCTTTCACAAGCCACCTCCGGTGGTTTTGGGGCGCGTGAATCGCACACTATACGGCATAGCCGCTCTCCGCGCCAACTCCACTATAACAACATTGCCCATGCGCCAAGATGAAACTATACGTGAGAAAAGGTGGATGTGCTCCGTGTATGATTAGAGTAGCTGGCAGGTTAGAGTGGCTGGCAAGTTGGAAGAGGCAATATGGACAACTCATTGACGATCGAGAGAGTTATTCTTGCGGAGCCGCGAGGCTTCTGTGCCGGTGTGATCCGCGCCATCGAGGCAGTTGAGCTGGCCCTGGCAGAGTACGGCCCGCCGATATACGTTCGCCGCCAGATTGTTCATAACCTCTTTGTCGTGCGGGACCTGGAGCGAAAGGGCGCGGTGTTCGTTGAAGAGGTGTCTGAGGCGCCCGTGGGGGCGCGCATGATTTTCAGCGCGCACGGCATCGCACCCATCGTGCGGGAGATGGCGAAGGGACGCGAGCTTGATGTTATCGATGCCACGTGCCCGCTGGTGACAAAGGTGCATGTGGAGGCCGTCCGCTACGTTCGGGACGGTTACAAGGTTCTTCTTGTCGGCCACGCAGGCCATGATGAGATCATCGGCACGATGGGCGAGGCGCCGGACGACATCATCCTGGTTCAGGATATGGATGATGTGGCCACGGTCAGCGTTCCGGATGAAGAGCGCGTGGCGCTCGTTACACAGACAACCCTGAGCGTGGATGAGACGAAAGATATCGTGGATGCTCTCAAGACGCGTTTCCCCAAGATCCGAATGCCCGCGCGCTCCGATATCTGCTTTGCAACACAGAATCGACAGGATGCCGTGAAGCTGTTGGCGCAGGAGGCGGATGTCGTCCTGGTTCTCGGCGCGGAGAACAGCAGCAACTCTCAGCGTCTGCGAGAGGTGGCGGATACAGGGCAGTGCAGGGCGTATCTGATGGACAGCCTGGTGGACTTGGATGAGTCCTGGCTGGAGGGCGCGAAGTCAGTGGGCATTACCTCCGGGGCGTCCACTCCGGACTCCCTCGTGGAAGAGGTTATCGGGCATTTCATGGCCGCGGGAGTGGAGGACGTTCGGACGCTGAAGGCGCTGGAAGAGAACGTCACATTCCTGTTGCCGCGGGAACTCACCGGGGCGCGAGCCCGTTAAAGCTCGCAAAAAGGAAAACGCAGGCCGAAACTCCGATAGTTCGGGTGGCCTGCGCTTCCCTGGGGGTAGGGGAAGATTGGGTGCTGAAAGTTCTTGTTTGGAGCCCTAAAGGGGCTTAGCGGGCAATCCTCCTGCTCTTGCGGCGCAGGAACGGCGGGAGGTCCAGGTCTCCGTCTCCGAGCGCGTCGCGCAGAATCTGATCGACCACTTCGTCATCCTCGAAGGTTTCCTGCTCCGTCTCAAAGCCCGTGGCGATGAGAGTCAGTTGAACCTCACCGTCACTGGCGCGGTTGGAAACGACGCCGAAGATGATGTTGGCATTGGGATCAACGGCCTGGGAGATGATCTCCGAGGCTGCATGGATCTCTGCCAACGAGAGGTCGGAACCGGCCGTGATGTTGTAGAGGACGCCGGTTGCGCCCGTGATATCGATCTCAAGAAGCGGGTTCTGGATGGCCGCTTTCGCCGCGTCCGTTGCCCGTGTGCTGCCGCGCCCGTTGCCGATGGCCATGAGGGCCTGACCGGACATGGACATCACGGTTCGCACGTCCGCGAAGTCGAGGTTGATCTCACCGGGGACGGTGACGAGCTCGGAGATGGCGTGGACGCCCTGTCCAAGAACATCGTCAGCCATGCGGAACGCGTCGTGCCAGGAGGCTTCCGTTCCGGCGACGGCAAGGAGCCGCTCGTTGGGAACGATGATGAGGCTGTCAACGCAGCCGTGCAAGCTGGCAATGCCCTCTTCGGCCTGCCGGGCGCGGTGGGTGCCCTCAAAGGCGAAGGGTCGCGTGACGATTCCGATGGTGAGGGCGCCGGTTTCCCGGGCAACTGAGGCGATAACAGGGGCCGCGCCGGTGCCGGTGCCGCCACCCATGCCGCTTGCGATGAAGACCATGTCAGAATTCTTGACGGCCTCATAGATGTCATCGCGGCTTTCCTCTGCGGCCTGTCGGCCAATCTCAGGGTTGCCGCCCGCGCCGAGGCCGCGGGTGATCTGGTCGCCAATGCGCAGGCGATAGGGGGCGTCCGAGCGCGCAAGGGCTTGCGCGTCCGTGTTCACGGCGATGTACTCGATACCCGGGACGGCCTCACGAGCCATCCTGGAGACCGCGTTTCCGCCGCCGCCGCCAATGCCGAACGCCTTGATGCGAACCAACCCATCTACATCTTCAGGCAGTGACATATCTGTATTCCTCCCTTTCTGCCGTTTCCTTTAGACCCGCGCTGTTTCCCGGCTTCTTTCCCGCTTGCCGGTACCCCGAGCAACCGACGCATTCTGCCTGCGCGCGGCGCGCTCTGAGTTGTGATCAGTTGATGTGATAGATGTCTCAGTTGAAGAGGATTTCGCTCCGTTTCCCCCGCCGAGCCTGCCGGTCAGGCGACGCAGGATGCCGCCGGACTTGCCGCTGGGCGCGGAATGGAACGATGGATGTGTTAGTGGGTCATTGATGCTTCCTGCCCAAACAAGGGCTCCAATGGCCGGGACCCATGCCGCGTTGCCGGATACGGAGAGAGGTATGCCCTCAATGCCGCGCGGCGTTGCCCAGTGAATGGGCATGGAGATCACAGAACGCCCGAGTGGAGAGAGCCCGTCACGTAAGATTGGCTGGCCGGCGATTGCCAGGCCGCCCGGCAGCTCACGATCTCCTGCGATGCGCTCGATGGCGTTCTCAGTCAGAGAGAAGAGCTCTTCGGCTCGTTCACGGAGCGTTGCCACCATCTCCACGCGGTCAATGTCGATGCCCTCATCGGCGACCGTTATGACGGCGCGCGACGGGCCCACGGTGTTGGAAAAGGTTGCGACCTGTTCCAGCACCGCTTCGGCAGTGGGGTAGGGCAGATCGAGGGCGATTGAAAGATCGTTGGTGAAATGCCGGGCGCCAATCCCGATCTTCGCCGAACCAAGATACTGGCCGTAGTGCATGACGGTAATCGTGCTGATCCGATCGCCAATGGAGAGAACCGCAGCGCCGCGTTCCCGCTCCGTGTCGGTCAGCGCTGCGTGGCTCTCCGCCACCGGCCCGGCCATCAGGGCAACTCTTTCGCTTCCCGCCAACTGCGCGGCCTCTCGAATATTCGCCGCTGTGTCAGCCTCACATGAGACGGACAGCGAGAGGACCCGAAGGTCCTGCCCTGTCTTGCCAACCGGCAGGCGCTCCGTCTCCTTACCGTCAAGCGAGTACGCCTGCGGGATGACATGGATCAAGTGGCGGTCATTATGCGCAAAGGCGGGACGGCTCTTGTCCAACAGCCGCTCACCATCCGCCTCTACCACCGTTCCCCGAGGGCCGGATGGCCGGATGCTTGCTTCAGTCTCGTGGAATTGGAGCTGGCCGGTGGGAACGACAAAGACTGCGTTCTCAAGAGGGAAATCGACGGATGTCCGCAGTTTCCGCGAGATGCCGGCCAGGGCGGCCGCCAACTCTTGCGCATCGACGACTGTCTGGTCTTCGATGCCTGCTGAGGGCGCCTCGATGCCTGTGAGCATTCGGGTAGACCCCGGGCGATGCCGTGCAACGGCGACTCGAAGTTTCCTTTCACCGAGTTCGATGCCGGCGATTATCCGATCCATCTCTCGCACTCTCCAGCTTCTCACTGCTTCCCGCGCTGCGCTGCCTGCTGTCCTCTCGTACCTGTGCTTTCCCCGCGCTGTGCTGCCCGAATGTCCAATCCTCCGGTCACGCCGCGATGCGCTCCGCCACCCGCAGCCGGGCCGATCGGCTTGCGGGGTTGCGCGCAATTTCCCCGATGGAGGGGGTGATTCCCTGCCGCCGTGGGAGCTTGACCGTCGCCGTGTGGTCGCAGTTGCAAACCAGTTGGGCGGTAGGGCAGAGGCAGTCCTTTGCCTCCTGATGGAGGAATCGCTTGGTAATGCGATCCTCCAGACTCTGGTATCCGATGACGGCCAATTTGCCGCCGGGGGCCAACAGTTCCAGTGCCTGCGGGAGGGCCGACTCCAGGGCCTGGAGATCTGCGTTGACGACCATCCGAAGCGCCATGAACGCCTTGGTGGCCGGGTGTATTCGCGCCGCGCTGCGCTGCCCCACTGCGAGCTCGATGCACTCAACGAGCTCCCGTGTCGTACTGAGTGGCCGCCTACCCATAACTGTCCTCGCGATGGACCGGGCCGACCACGCATCCTCCTCACCGTACGTTCTGAGGAGGTCGATAAGCTCCTGCTCCGGGAGATCATTGACCAGGTCTGCGGCGGTGACGTCTTGCCGAGGGTCATACCGCATGTCCAGTGGCTGATCATCCTGGAACGTGAAGCCGCGACGTATGGCCTGCAACTGCCGAGAAGACAGACCAACGTCCATGATGATTCCCTGCGCCTGTGTAAAGCCGTGTGCGACTGCCACCTCTTTAAGGGACGCGAAGTTCGCCTGCACCAGCGTGTACTGCGCATTCGGCAGGTCCCCCAAACGGCGCGCCGCTGACGAAAGCATCTCCGGATCAGCATCTATGCCGAGTACCTGCGCGCCTGCGGAAAGGAGCGCCTCAGTGACGGATCCCTCGCCGAGCGTGCAGTCAATGTACTTCGCGCCGGCATGCGGCTGAAGCGTTTCGATGACTTCGTCCAATAGGGCAGGGACATGGTAGATATGTGAATTCGCCACCATGGCTCCCTCCTTGCTCCCAGTCCTTTTCTGTTCAGAGACGCTCGGTGGGTATTCCCGCGCGTCCCTTTCCCCGTCGCAAGAACAATCGTGTACCGAAATGAAAGCAGTCTCAAGAATTTGTCATGCGGTGTCCACTCAGCGAAAAACGGCTCGATTTGTGGACGAAACTGCGATATTGACACCGGGCGAAAAATTAGTGGATGATTGAGTCAACGAAAAACAGTTTCGGGGCAGTGGACACGTGACAACAAACTCCAGGACGCGCGGGATAGCTCCCCCCTATGGCTCATATAAGAGCTGGGAGACGTTTATCGCTTTCGTGAAAACCGATCTCGATCCACTGCCGGAGCGGCTGGACAGCAGTGTTTGGCGCAGTACGCCATTCTCAGGCTCAACGCGATCTGCGATCCAGGGCGCTCTGCTGTTTTTCGGGTTGACGGACCCACAGGGAAAGACCGATCGACGCCTTGAAATGCTCAGTCGAGCGCCCAACGAAGAGGTGAAGCGGCAGCTTCTTGCAGCCCTGTTTGACGAGAGGTACGGGCCGCTGCTCGAGGGTATCGACCTGCCTCGTGCGACACGAGGGCAGATAAAGTCGGCGTTCCAGGGCGCCGGATCCGGCACTGAGACCTCCGAGAAAGCCGTCAGTTTTTTCGTTTCGTTTGCGAGTGAAGCCGGAAAAGAGCTGCACCCGGGACTTTTCGGACGCAACCAGGGGACAAGGACAAGACGAAAAACGTCGTCTAATCGAAAAGATTTGGCGGAACACACCGAAAAAGAGACTGAAGCGCCGAAAAAAGAAATTGTTCCCGAAAATCCCTTACAGGTAAACGAAAACGCCGTTATTCACCAGGATGGCGTTCATCCGGCCATTCTCGGGGTGCTTGAGGTTCTGCCTAAGGACGGCCAATCGTGGACGAATGCAGAACGGGAGAAGCTCAAGGTGGCCTTCGCCTCCCTGCTCGATCTGGCCTATCCAACTATTGATGACAGCAGCGCCCGGATGCTCTGACGTGGAAACACCAGACATGAGCCGCTTCATGTGCCGCGTGCAAGGCATACCGGGCCGCGCTAGACTGCTTATATGAACGATATTCGTGTTGCCGTCCTTGTTGCCAGTGATTCCGGCGCTGCCGGCGAGAGAGCAGACCGAAGCGGAAAACTGATAGAAGAGTTGGTTACCGCGGCGGGCTGGACAGCATCCGAAAAAGTCATCACGCCGGATGATCGAGCCGTTATCGCCGCTCAACTCCGCTCCTGGGCGGATGCCGAGACCATTCCCCTGGTGATCACCACCGGCGGCACCGGCGTCGGCCCGCGCGACGTGACGCCGGAAGCCACCCTTGACGTCGTGGACCGGCTCGTGCCTGGCATCGCGGAGCAGATGCGCGCGCAGACTTTTGCCAAGACGCCGATGGCGATGGCATCGCGGCAAGTGGTCGGCATTCGCGGCGCGACGCTTATCATCAATCTCCCCGGCAGCCCAAAGGCCGTGCAGGAGTGCCTTGACGTTGTCATGCCCATCCTGCCCCACCTTCTTGAGGTGCTCACGCAGCCCCGCACGGACGAACATCCGACGCAGCAGGCATAAGCCCTCCGGTGAATGTCCACGTCGTCACGCTCTTCCCCGGCCTCTTTCCCGGCCCGCTGGGGGAGAGCATCATCGGGCGCGCGCTGAACAGCGGCGCTATTGAACTGTTTCTCTACAATCTCCGCGATTACGGCGAGGGGCCGCACAACGTTGTTGATGACGCGGCTTTTGGCGGCGGCCCCGGCATGGTGCTCAAGGCCGGCCCGCTGGCCGCAGCCATCAGGGAAGCACGGCAGGGCGCAGGCAGGGCGCAGGCGAATGAGCCGCCGCCCGTCATCCTCATGGACCCGCAGGGCGAGCGGCTGACCCAGGGCCTCGTTGATCGATTCGCCGCTTTGGATGACCTCATCATCGTCTCCGGGCGCTATGAGGGAATCGACGAGCGCGTCCGCCAGCGCCTCATCACCCATGAAATCTCCATCGGCGACTACGTGCTGACAGGTGGAGAATTGCCCGCGATGGTCTTTATCGAAGCCGTCGCGCGCCGAGTGCCCGGCGTACTTGGGGGAGAAGATTCCGGCAAGTCCGACTCATTCGCGTCCGGCCTGTTGCAGCATCCACAGTACACTCGCCCCGCTGTGTGGGAGGATGAGGCTGTTCCGGAGCCCCTGTTGTCCGGCGATCATGCGCGGGTGGATCGATGGCGTAGAGAGCAGTCATTGCTGCGGACCTTGCAAAGAAGGCCGGACCTGTTGGAGGGGGCGTCCCTTTCCGATGCCGACGTGTTGTTCTTGCGAGAGCAGGGGTGGGAGGGCTGAGGGGACGGGCGGTTTTTGCTATTGGGTGGGGCTTGGTCGTATACTCACTAATGCTGCCGCTGACGCCTGTAGCGGGCGGCGCCCCAACTATTAGGAGCAATCACAGATTTATCATCCGTTTCCGCGCGCGGGAACACTCAAGAAAGGCGCTTGAATCATGGATGTCGGCCATCTGCTGACCTCAATTCCCAGACAGCACCAGTATCAGCATGTCCGCCCGGGCGATACCGTCCGCGTGTACTACCGGGTTGTTGAGGGCGAGCGCGTACGCACGCAGCAGCTGCAGGGCGTGGTTATGTGGATGACCCGCAGCGGCCCCAACGCGAACATCACCATCCGTCGCGTGATCCAGGGGATCGGGGTTGAGCGCACGTTTCTTCTGAACTCTCCGCGCCTTGAGCGCATCGATGTTGTCCGGCAGGGCAAGGTCCGCCGCGCCCGCCTGTACTACCAGCGTGGCCGCACCGGCCGCCGCGCCCGCATCAAGACCGGCACGCGCGCGCACCGCATCGTCGAGGACGGCGCGGTGGTTGAGGCCGACGTTCCGGTTGCGGTGGCCGAAGATGACATCGTTGAAGAAGAGATTGAAGATGAGGCCGTTGAGGTCGAGGATGACGTTGTAGCTGAGGCCGAGGAGGCCGAGGTTGTAGCGGAAACCGAAGAGGCTCCCGAGGCGTCTGAGGCCGCAGAGTCTGAAGAGGCACCTGAGGCCGCGGACTCCGAAGAGGAACCGTCCGACAACACGGATTCCGAAGCCTCTGAGAACAAGGAGAGCTAGAGCCTCCTGAGCGTCCGGGGTTGGTGTAGTGCCTTACGCGCAGGTAGCGGTGAACGCGCCGGGCGCGAGGCGGCGCTCTTACAGTTATTCCATACCGGATGAGCTTGCCGACCGCGTGCGGGCGGGGCACGGCGTCATCGTCCCTTTCGGGCGGCATACCTTCCAGGGCATCGTTCTGGAAATCACGGATGAGCCGGGGTATTCCCGAACGCGTCCCATTCAGTCACTTGTCGCTGACGATCCTGTTGTCGCCGAGCCTCTCATCGGACTCGGCGAGTGGATCGCAGCCCATTACCACACCGACCTCTATACGGCCTACCGCCCCATGCTGCCTCCGGCGTTCGAACGGCGGCAGACGATCATCGTGCGGGTGACGGATGCAGGGCGGGACGCAATAGAGAACGTTTCACCACGGCGCGCGGAGATACTGGATTTCGTTCTGGACGCCGGCGAGACAACCACCGCAGCCATCCGCGACGAGTTCGGAGCTCGAGCTGCCCGCGACGTAACGGCGCTGACGGGCAGAGGGTATCTCGATGCTTCCGAGGTTTGGGAGGGGCCGCGCATCTCTCCACGCATGGACATTTTTGTCGAGGCGGCAATCCCTCTTGATGCACTGATGCCCAAGGCTTCCGAACTGCGGGCATCCGGCGCGTTTCGGCAAGCGGATGCGTTGGAGGCGCTTGCCGCCAACCGGGGTGAGAGCCTTTCAAACTTGCGCCGCGTGTCCGGAGCGTCACGCAGGTCCTGGGATGCGCTTGCGGATGCCGGTCTCATCACGTTGGAGCAACGGGAGACGCGGCGCGACCCGCTGGCCGCACGGGAGACGGCTCCTCCGGTGGCTGATCTGCAACTCACTCCCCACCAAAAGGACGCGCTGAATCACGTTACGGCGAGCATCGATGCCGGCGATTCCGATGTTTATCTGCTGTACGGCGTGACGGGGAGCGGCAAGACAGAGGTGTACCTGCAGGCGTTTCGCCGGGTCATTGAGAAGGGCAGGCGGGGCATCATGCTCGTGCCGGAGATCGCGCTGACGCCGCAGACAATCGGCCGGTTCTGGGAGCGATTCCCCGGCCGCGTTGCCGTCCTCCACAGTGGAATGACCCTGCGAGAGCGGTATGACGAATGGCGCAGCATCGCAGAAGGGCAGTTTGATATCGTCATCGGTTCCCGGAGCGCCGCGCTCGCGCCGATGCCGGACGTCGGCCTGATTGTCGTGGACGAGGAGCAGGAGTGGACGTACAAGCAGGAATCGCCCGCCCCCCGCTACCACGCCCGGGATGTGGCCATCGAGCGCGCCCGCCGCGAGAACGCCGTTGTGGTGCTCGGCAGCGCGACGCCGGACGTTGGCACCATGTACGACGCTCTCCGGACGGAGATCACCCTGTTGGAACTCCCCGGGCGAATAACGACCACGACGGACAGTGGTGAAACAGGGTGGACGGAGCGGCCTCTTGCGGACGTGGATATCGTTGATTTGCGGCAGGAGCTGATGGAGGGCAACCGCAGCATCTTCTCGCGCGCGTTGAGAGAGGCGATGACGGATGCGCTGGCACGGGGCGAGCAGGCGATCCTGTTCGTGAACCGGCGCGGGGCGGGGCAGGCCGTGCAGTGCAGGGCCTGCGGCCATACGATGCGGTGCCGCCGCTGTTCGATGGTAATGACGTACCACGCGGACGAGCGGATCGTCTGCCACTTATGCGGTGAAAGGCGACCCTCTCCCACACGCTGCCCACGCTGCCGGCGCAACGCCATACGGCCAATCGGTATTGGGACGGAGCGTGTGGCGGCGGAGGCAGAGGCGGCATTTCCGGGGGCTCGTGTCATCCGGTGGGACCGAGATGCAGTGGCCGAGGCGCGGGGACATGAGCCAATCCTCGGGGAGTTCGCGACCGGTCGCGCGGATATCCTTGTCGGCACGCAGATGATCGCCAAGGGACTGGATCTCCCCGGCGTCACGGTCGTCGGTGTCGTAAACGCGGATATCGGGCTGCACGCGCCGGATTTTCGCGCTTCGGAGAGGGTGTTTCAGCTACTGTGCCAAGTGGCGGGCAGGGCGGGGAGAGGCCATGCGCCAGGCCGCGTGATCGTGCAGACGTATGAGCCGGAGAACCAGTCGATACAGGCCGCGGCGGCGCAGGATTACCGGCAGTTTTACCTGGAGGAAACGCAATTCAGACGGCAGCTGCGGTACCCGCCGTACAGCCGCATGGCGCGGCTGACGTGCGCCCGGACATCGCGGCGAGATGCGCAGGACGCCGCGGGACAGTTGACGCGGGCGCTGCGTGCTGAGATTCGCTCGCGGGGCATCATGAATACCCGGGTCATCGGCCCCGCGCCTGCTCCGTGGGAGCGGCTGCGCGGACGCTACCGCTGGCAAATCACGATTATCGCGGACGATCCAACGGAGCTGTTGCAAACGGTCGCACTACCTCCCGGCTGGACGGTGGATATTGATCCGATGTCGGGCAGTTAGCAGTTTGCAGCCCTGAGCCATGCGGCGATACGCTCACGTGAGCAAAGGCAATTGATGGAGGAAAGAGTCGGATGGAACCCAGAATCAGCATCATCACTCTCGGCGTCTCGGATCTGGCGCGCTCAACCGCCTTCTACCGGGACGGGTTGGGCTTTCCTGTCCATGAGGCGGGCGGGGATGAGATCACGTTCTTTGCGCTGAACGACATCATGCTTTCCCTGTACTCACGTGATGACCTTGCTGAGGATATTGGCCGCCCGGAATTGAAGGGAACGCCTCAGCCCGAGATACACGGATTCACCGTCGCCCACAACGTGGCGTCGCGTGATGAGGTGGATACTGTCATCGCGCTGGCGGAATCGGCCGGGGCGCGGGTCGTCAAGCCCGCCGCGGACACGTTCTGGGGCGGCTATGCCGGTTACTTTGCCGACCCCGACGGATTCCTGTGGGAAGTCGCTACGGGCGCAGGCCTGCCCGTTGACCCAAGTGGTGACTAGACGCAACGATTGCTCTCCATAGATTGCAAAGGAGGCCCGCTTAAAATGTTGTATGAATTGAGGCAGTACGAGGCGCATACGTCGCGGATTAACGATCTGATCGACAGATTCGCGAACGTGACGACTGTCATGTTTGAGCGGCACGGCTTTCGGGCAGTCGGCTATTGGCGAGAAGACGTGGGGATTCCGCATCGGGTGATTTACTTGCTCGCGTGGGAGAGCTGGGAGGCGCGGGAGAAGGCGTGGGGCGCGTTCTACGCCGACCCCGAATGGCCAAAGTCGATGGAGAAGTACGGAGAAACGGTCTCCCACATCACGAATCACATCCTGAACCCACTGCCGTTCTCACCGCTGCCTTAGGTGGCGCCGCCCTTCGACAGGCTCAGGGCGAACGGACGGGGCGGGCGGGGTCAGGCGGAGGAGGCGAGGTATTCCTTGGCGATCTCCAGCATCTCCAGGTAGGTGATCTTCCCGTCGCTGTAATCCCAGGCCGCCTGCCTGTATTCCGATTTACTGATTGCGCCGTCATTGTCGGCGTCGTACCCGGAGGGCGTGTCCGCCGTCTCGGATCCCGAGTCGGATTCCGATTCAGGCGCTGTGTCCGGCGTTTCAGATCCCGACTCTGAGGCTGAGCCCTCAGTCTCAGGCAGCGGATCGGATTCCAAATCAGGCACTGCGTTCGAGGCCTCCGGCTCCCGCGCCGGCGTGGACTCCGGCGCGGGTGATTCCTGTTCCTGTTCGTTCGAGGACTCATCGTCGGGCCGGTCAAAGACGTCGGCATCGCGGCCGGTTGCCCCGCTCCCGCTCTCGTTGAAACCGTCTCTGTAACCCGGCCTGTTGTCCGACCGACGCAGGTAGATCTTGTACTCCCTATCCGGCCAGGGGGTCGTGGCGCTGTCGTACGCGGCGGTGACCGCGACGATGATTAGATCGCTGGAGGCAAAGGTAAAGGCGTTGCTGGGCGAGCCGCTGGTCACCGCTGTGCCGTTCACCTTGATCGAGGCGCCGGTATGCCGCTTGGTGGGGGTCACCTTCAGGTAGTCGAGGCCGTCGGCCACCACTGCAAAGTAGTCGGTCTGTGTGGCGCGGAAATTCGAGAGCAACTTCACCTCGGTGAACGTGCCGGTGGAGGTCGCGCTGGCGGTCAGCACCAGGCCGCTCAGGTTGTTGTCCTTGGTGGTGGCCGACAGCGTACCCTGGCCCGTACTCCAGGCGCTGTTGCCGTTGGCGTTCTTCGCCCGCACCCGCGCGTCGTAGGTCGAGCCGATGGTCAGGCCGCTGAGCACCTTGTACAGACTCAGAGGCTTGGGAGGCCCGAATCCCCCCTGGGATGAGTCGTACCCGGCGTCGGTCCAGTTGCTGGAGGTGGAGAGCTTGTACGCCACGTCGTAGCCCGTCACCGGGGGATCGGCGTCAGGATCGGGCGCGCTCCACTCCACGATGAGGTAGGAGCCGTCGCCGCTGCGATAGACCAGGACGTTAGCCGGGGCGTGGGGAGCAAGATTGGTGTTGATGACGAGGCGCAGCCGGACCGAGTCGTTGATGGACCAGCTTAGGCCGGGGGCACTCCAGGATGCTAGAAACCCAGCCTCAATGGAGGGGTATGAGGCGCTCGCAAAGCTGAACGCTCTGTGGCCCACATGGAGCGTGGCGTTCTGCCTGATGCCATTCGGTATGACTTGGTCGAGACCAAAGTTGAGGTTTCCGGAGTGTAAATAGATTCTATGCACGTTATAGCCAGTGCCCTGGTAGGTGAAACGGTTGTTGCCTTGGGGACTAAGAGAATCGCCGCAAGTACGTCCGCCACCAGCAATGTTAGAGCAACCGTGGCCGAAGTCGCCGAAGTCAGTATTGGTGATGTCCTTCACCGTCAGCGTGGCGGACAGGAGTTGGTTGTGATCGGCGGAGGCGGGCGGGGAGTCGTGGACGAAGAGGATGGCCAGCGCAACGAGCGCGGCGGCGAGGAGAAGGAGCGGTGATGGGCGTGAGAGGCGGAGAGCTAGACTAGAACGAAGGTTCGGGGGGGGGGGGGGGAACGGGCATGGCC
>DAOUJJ010000015.1:0-74720 GCA_034422835.1 Dehalococcoidia bacterium
GTGCCTGGCCTTCGGTCGGTTTGGGACGTTCGGTTCGGCGCAGTAGGAGCTTTGTTCCATCGCGTCGGCCACCGTTTAGGCCGCGCTTTGGTCTCCGGGTGTTCGTGCAAGTCTGCAAGTCTTGCGCCGGACGACACTCGCGGCGCAGCGACTGCCGCCCGTCCGAGTTTGGCTCCCGTCAGCCCACCGTCACTGATCACCCGTGGCCACGAGTGACCCGTCGTGGTTTCCTGGCCGGGAAACCGAAGGTTTCTGGCACCGATGCGCCCCATGTGGGGAGCGCCCTCCTTTTGCGCTCCCGGGGACAACAGGTGACGGCTCAACTGCTAGCTGTCGCGCCGCCGTGGGAGGACCTGTTGTGGGGGACTTTAGGACAGGTGTGTTATTTGGTGCAAATAGTGGTGTCACATGGGGGAGGGCAGTCCCGATGGATTCCCGCGTGCGCGGGAATGACGATGGGTTGTCATTCTGAGCGCAGGAAGAATCCGAAGCCGCCGCCTGCCTCCCTGCGCCTGTCTATGAAAGATAAGGCAAACCAGGATAATCGTATGAATAGCAGGGTGAATCAGGATATTGCCTATAACTGATAAGATAAACGTCCAAAGGTCATACCTCACGGAACGATGGTCATCTTCAGGAAAGTGTCATACTTCGCCCGAAACTCCGTGTCCTTGCTTGTAATTAAAGTAAAACATAAGTTCGTGGGTGGGGGGGTACTCTCCTCGCAGCATCTCCCCGCAGTGGTCGCCCGGATCTTTGTGGGCCGGCCGCGACCATCATCCTGTTGTGGCGCCGAAATCGCCCTCGACCTTGCCGGGCCGGGCCGCCGCCATCGCCGTCTTTGTCATCGTGCTGAGTGCCCTAACGATTGCACCTGCGCCGACCGCGCAGGCGCAGTTCACGCCCGCCATCAGTCGCGAGGTCCTTGTTCCTTACCTGGATGTCCCGTGGGATCTCGCATTCACGCGGGACGGGACGATGCTGTTCACCGAACGCGAGGGCGACATCAAGGCGCGCCGAACCACCGGGGACATCGAAATCGTCAGCGCGGACATGCTCGATCTTCTCAAGGGACAAGAGAGCGGCCTGATGAGCATTGTCGTTGACCCCGAGTTCGGAACCGGAGACAACCGCCGCTTCTACACGTGCCAGACTCATGAAGGTCCCACGGAGGTGCAGGTCATCGCCTGGACCATCAACCCTGATTACACGCAGGCGACGCGTGTTGATGATCCCCTCGTGGGAGGTATTCCGGCGGGCGGAAACGGCCGGCACAACGGGTGTCGCCTGCGATTTGGTCAGAGGAACGACGAACTTTATATCTCCACGGGCGACGCGGAGATTGGCAGCGCTCCCCAGGACCTCACATCACTCGGCGGGAAGGTGCTGCGGGTGAAATCGACTGACGGAAAGGGATACCCGGGCAACCCCTTCTATGACAACGCCAACGAAAACACCAAGCGCGTTTACACCTACGGCCATCGGAACGTCCAGGGATTGGCGCTCCGGCCCGGCAAGAATCAGATGTGGGCTGTGGAGCACGGGCCCGCCGGCTACGACGAGATCAACCTGCTGGTTCCGGGTGGAAACTATGGATGGGATCCTGGATCCGACCCTGTATCCGAATATGATGGGACGGTCCCCATGACCGATCTCAGCAGATTCCCGAACGCGATTCGCGCGAAGTGGACGTCTGGCGAACGGCCTCCGGATATTGCGCCCAGCGGCGGCGTCTTCCTCACGGGCAGCCAGTGGGGCAACTGGGAAGGGATGCTCGCCGTGGCAACCCTGAGGGCCCAGAAGCTCTATCTCTTCAATGTTGACCGGATGCCCGGATACGGCGCGTTGCCACGCTCAATTCCGGCGCTGGACAAGTTTCCGGCGGCGCCGGGCGAGCCTCCGGAGCCGCACCGCCTCCGCACGCCCATGATGGGCCCTAACAACGTGCTGTACGTCACCACATCCATCAGACGAGGTCTGGACAAGATACTGCGTGTGACGGCCTCCAGGACGATGGTTCAACCACCACCGCCCACACGGGACCCACCGCCGCCTCGAGACCCGGACCCGCCGCCACCGCCTCCGCCGCCGCGAGACGACAGCGGGGGCAACGGTGGCGGCGGTGCCGGGGGATCACAGCGGGCGCCAACGCCGGTGCCGAACATTCCTCCCGAATTCAAGGAGGGCGATTCAGCAACCCGGTCGATTCCTGAGGGTGATGAGTCGGGACGCCCGATCGGGGAGCCGGTGGAGGCGTCGGATGAAGACGAAGACGACACCGTGCGTTACTCGCTGGGTGGTGCGGATGGCGGCTACTTCCGGGTTGACAGCGATACGGGGCAGCTGCTGACACGCGCGCCGCTGGACTTCGAGGAGCACAACGAATATACGCTTGAGGTGGTCGCCGATGACAACCGAGGCGGTAATGACACCATCGAGGTCACCATCACCATAGAGAACGTGGACGAGCCGCCGGTGTTGACGGGCCCTCAATCCGCGAGAACGCCGGAGCATGAGCAGTCTCTTCTGGGCACGTACACGGCCAGCAGTCCCGAGGGACGGGTTGTCGCGCTATCGCTGACGGGACGGGATGCGGACCTCTTCACGCTCGGCAGTGACGGGGCATTGTCGTTTGCCGCGGCGCCAGACTATGAGAGTCCCATGAGCGCGGCGGGAGGCAATACGTACCGACTCACCGTTGTCGCTGAGGACTCCGTACACACCGTATCGCAGGACGTTGTCGTCCGCGTCGTCAACGTGAACGAACCGCATACGCTGACGATTACGGGCACGAACGACAGCGGCGCGCCGGTGGTCGGACAGCCGTTCGTCGCGTCGCTGACTGATCCGGACGGCGGGGTACGGGAGGCCGTCTGGCAATGGCGGACATCCGAGGACGGAATCGGATGGACGTCGGTGGCCGATTTCGTTACGCAGGCGACGGAATCCGACGATACTGTAACGACCACAAGCTATACGCCGGGGATTGACGACCGCGGCAAGCTGATCCAGGTCATCGTCTACTACTACGACACGCATGGCCTGGCGCAGCCCATCTTCCAGGAGATCGCGTCCCCCGTCGCTGCGCCAACGCCCACCCCAATTCCAACGGCCACGCCAACACCGACTCCCACGGCTACGCCGACGCCGACCCCCACGCCGATGCCAACTGCCACTCCCACACCAACGCCAACCGTCGCGCCCACAGCCACGCCTAAGCCGACGGCAACACCGCCGCCAGTGGTACCAACCCCAGTGGTTTTGGAAGCGGAACCTGGATGGGGCCCGGTGTGGATGTGGGGCATCGGTCTGGCGGTGATCGCCGGGGGATTCATTCTGTTCTTTGTGCTCCGCGCCCGCCGCAGACCGTAGGGTGAGTCGCAACCGATGATGTAGGGGCCCTTCGACTGCGCTCAGGGTGAGCGGAGGGTACGCCTCTCTCCCCGTCAATTGCGAGTCGTCCATGTGTAGCGGTACAGTACGAACGCGGACAGCGTCGTGTACGCATTCGCGGACAACGCTGGGCGCGAACGACGAGACGACAAAAAATTCCGGTGGGGACCGGGGAGGTGAATGATGACGAACGGCGGCGCGCAGAAGGTTCTTTGTGTCCTGTATGACGATCCGGTGCAGGGCTTTCCGCCCCAATACGCAAGGGAGTCGATTCCAACGCTGAGCCAATACCCGGACGGGCAGTCCATGCCGTCGCCGGGGGGCATCGACTTCACACCCGGCCAGCTGTTGGGCTCCGTGTCCGGCGGGCTGGGGCTTGAGAGCTTTGTCACATCACAGGGCCATCAGTTTGTCGTGACGTCCGACAAGGACGCCGCGGACTCCGTTTTCGAGCGGGAGATCGTCGATGCCGACGTGGTCATCTCCCAGCCGTTCTGGCCCGCGTACCTGACGGCAGAGAGGATCGCCAAGGCGCCCAACCTCAAGCTCGCCATCACCGCGGGCATCGGCTCCGACCACGTCGATCTGCAGTCGGCCATCAACCGGAACATCACCGTCGCGGAGGTCACCTGGTGCAACAGTATCAGTGTCGCGGAGCACGCCGTGATGCAGATGCTGGCGCTGGTGCGCGACTATCTGCCGCAGTACGGGTGGGTTGTGCGCGGCGGCTGGAACATCGCCGACGCCGTCTCGCGCTCGTATGACATCGAGGGCATGGACGTGGGCGTGGTCGCGGCGGGGCGCATCGGCCTCGCTGTTCTCAAGCGGATGAAGCCCTTCGACGTCAATCTGCACTACACGGACCGCCACCGCCTCTCGCCCGAGGTTGAGGAGGAGCTTGGCCTCACGTTCCATGAGACCCCGGAATCGCTGGTTGCGGCGTGCGACGTTGTCAGCATCCATTGCCCGCTCCACCCGGAGACGGAGCACATGTTCAACGATGAGCTTATCGGCAAGATGCGCCGCGGCTCCTACCTCGTCAATACTGCTCGCGGCAAGATCTGCGACCGTGACGCCGTCGTCCGCGCGTTGGAGAACGGTCAACTTGCAGGCTACGCCGGCGACGTGTGGTTCCCGCAGCCCGCGCCCAACGACCACCCATGGCGCGCGATGCCGAACCACGCCTTGACGCCGCACACGTCCGGCACGTCGCTGTCCGCGCAGGCGCGCTATGCGGCGGGCGTGCGGGAGATCCTGGAGTGCTGGTTCGAGGGCCGTCCGATCCGCGACGAGTACCTGATCGTGCAGGGCGGTGGACTCGCGGGCACGGGCGCGCACTCCTACAGCGAGGGCGACGCGACCGGAGGCTCCGAGGAAGCGGCGCGTTTCTCGTCGTCATAGCGAAAAACGCAACAAGACAGGGGAGGGGCGGCTCGCCGAGCCGCCCCTCTTTGTCGCATCGCACGGAGTTGCGTATTCCCTGCCGACGAATGCAAGATATGAACTTAAGAAAGTCCTTTGAGGGAGGGTGTGGAAACTGTGAATAAGCATCTGCTTCGCATGGTGGCCCTGCTCGTGATTTCCGTGACGGCCCTGGCTATTCTGGGCGCGTGCGAGGCGGAGCCGACACCCACCCCAACACCGCTGCCAACTCCAACCCCAACCGCCACCCCCACGCCCGAACCAACGCCTGAACCCATGACGCAAGTTCCGGTTGGCGCCGACCTCATGGCCCTGCTTCCTCCTGATGAGGTTGAGTGCATCAAGGCCGCCGTTGGCGAAGACCTCTACGCCATCCTGCTGCAAACGCCCTTCACACCCGAGATGTTCACTCCTGAGGCCGCCGCCGCGTCACCGGTGACGCCGTGCCTGTCTGAGGAATCCCAGGCGATGTTTGCGCAGGCAGTCATGGGCGCCGGAGGGTAAACTCCGGGGTCATACGCCGCGTGCCAAAACGCGGTTTCACGGTTTGACACTCCGAGAGACGGTGCGATAGGCTTCGTCCGAAGAGCAGATAGACACTGCCCGTTCAGGTGCCCGCCCCGGGAGAATAGGGAAGGCGGTGAGAATCCGCCGCGGTAGCGCCACTGTAAGCGGGGTTTGATAGTCGGCTTGCCCACTGTCGCAGATGCGATGGGAAGGGCCCGGCGCAGGATCGATACCCGCAAGCCAGGAGACCTGCCTGGACGGAAGGTGAACTCTCTCCGCTATAGAGAGGGTCCCTCAGCCGACCGGGCAAAAAGCCCCGACAGCGCGAGCGTCAACCCTCCAGCGGAGCAGCCGGAGGGTTGTTTTGTTGCGAGTTGCCGGGATTCCGGCGTGGGGCACTTATCGCCGTTCGGGCGTTCTCACGCGCCTCGCCATCGGCGCGGTGACTCTTGCGCTCGCCATTCTCCTCATCGTTCTCATCTCATTGAGCGTCGGCCCGGTCAGCATCCCGACGCGCAGCGTCGCCTCCACGCTCGTCGGATTCCTTGGCATTGACGTTGGCGATGTTTCCCGAACCCACGAATTGGTGATTCAGCAGATTCGCCTGCCGCGCATTATTGTGGGGGCGGCCGTTGGCATGGGGCTCGGTGTGGCGGGCGCGACGATGCAGGGGCTCTTCCGCAATCCGCTGGCCGATCCCGGCATCATCGGCGTGTCCGCGGGCGGGGCGCTTGGAGCGGTCATTGCCATCGCGACGGGAGCTGCGGGGTTGTTCTTCATGTCCTTGCCGCTGGCCGCGTTCGCCGGGGCAATGATGGCCACGCTGGTTGTCTACGGCATCTCAACCGTCAGCGGGCATTTCTCCATGGCCACGCTGCTGCTGGCCGGCATAGCGGTGAACGCGTTCCTGGGCGCGATTGTGTCCGGGATCGTCATCCTGCTGCCTGACAACGGAGCGCTGCGGGAGATCCTCTTCTGGCTGGCAGGCGGGCTGGATTCACGCGCGTGGGAGCACGTCTTGATGTCGCTACCGCCGATCCTCGCGGGAATCGGAATCGCCATGGTGATGGCCCGCGACCTCAACCTGCTGATGCTTGGCGACGATGAGGCCCGCTCGCTTGGGGTGAACGTCGTGCCGGTTCGTCTGCTGCTCCTGGCGGTGGGGGCGATGGTGACGGGAGTGGCCGTTGCCGTCAGTGGGACCATCGCGTTCGTTGGCCTCGTAACACCGCACGTGCTCAGGCTCCTGCTGGGGCCGGACAACCGTGTGCTCATTCCCATGAGCGCGCTTGGGGGGGCAGTGTTCGTGATTCTTGCGGACACGGTGGCGCGGACGGTGATCCAGCCGGCTGAACTGCGAGTCGGAATCCTGACGGCACTGGTGGGCGCGCCGTTCTTCATTCTGCTGCTCATCCAGAACAGAGGGCGGGGGTACTCGCTCTGAGTCGTGAACATAAATATCCGAATTGGCGAGATAAGAGAAGGGAGATAGAGAAGTGAAGGGAATCTCGGCCAGAATTGTCATCCTTGGCGCGCTTGCCATGCTGGCGGCGCTGGCGTTTGCGTGCGACTCCACGGTGCCGGCAGGGGAGGCTGGAGCGACGCCGGACTCTGCCCCGACGGTTGACGTCATTCCTCCGACAGCGGCGCCTACCGAAACTCCGGAACCCACGCCCACACCAACGCCCGCGCCGACTCCGCCGCCGCTGGTCGGACAGTTGACCGGCGTCCCCGGTATCGTTGATCCCACCAACCTCGGTTGGCCCCGGCAGGTTGAGGGTCTGAACGGCATCATTGAGATACCCGCCAAGCCGCAGCGCATTATCACCGCGTCAATAGGCCATGACGAGATGGTGATCGCTATTGCACCTGTCGCTCGCCTGGTTGCCGTTGGCGGCGTGAGCAAGAACGCAACGTACTCGAACGTGGCCGTGCACGTCCAGGACAAGCCGGAGATTACGCGCGACCCGGAGACAATCATCGCCCAGAACCCGGACGTAGTCGTGACGAGCCCCCACTTCACTGCGGAACTGGTGGACGCGCTTTCCCGCGTCGGCATACCGGCGATTCAAACGGAACTTGACCATGGCGCCGAGGCGCGTATCAACAACATCCTCTTGCTTGGCTACATCCTCGGCGAAGAGGCTCGCGCGTTGGAATTCGCGCAGGAAGTGCGCGGTCGTCATGAGGCCCTCATCGACGTCACGGGCGCGAAGCAGAGCAAGCCGCGTGTTCTGGCGCTTACCAGCTACTCGGACGATCTTTGGGTGGCGGGCGCAGGCTCAACCGAAGGGTCCGTTATTGAGGCGGCCGGGGGAGTCAATGCGGCGGCGGATCAGGGGGTTGAGGGCAACCAGACCACGAGCCGCGAAGGCGTGATCGCCATGAATCCGGACATCATCGTCATCCCCCAACCGGTTGAGTTCGGCGCAGAAGAATTCCGGGAGCGTTTGCGGTCCGATCAGGCCCTGCAAGAGGTTCCCGCAATTCAGGACGGCCGCGTTTATGTGGTCGAGAGCAAGCACTTTACGACGCTGTCGTATTGGAACATCAGGGGGGCTGAAGACCTCGCGCGGATCCTGTGGCCGGACGATTTCTCCGAGCCGCCCGCAGAGACCTTCAGCGTCGCGGGATAGAGGATAGAGGGGACGATGACCAGGGCGGCACGCGCAGCCTCGCTCTCCGTTGAGGGCCTGACGTTCACGATCCAAGGCAAGAAACTGCTGGATAACGTCAACCTCCGCGCGGGGCAGGGCGAGTTGGTGGGGGTGATTGGCCCGAACGGCGCGGGCAAATCAACGCTCTTGCGCGCAGTCGCCGGGGTCATCGAGCCGTCGGATGGGGAACGTCAACTGGGGGGCCGCAAGTTCGAGGAGATACCCGCCCGTGAACGAGCGCGCGCCGTCGCGCTTGTGCCCCAGGTTGCGCCCATGGCGCACGGGTTCACGTGCCTTGAGCTTGTGCTTATGGGCAGGTATCCCCACATGGGACGGTTTCAGATTGAGGGCGCATCCGACGAGAACATCGCGCGGCAGGCCATGCGGCTGACCGATACGGAACAGTTCGCGGAGCGCACGCTTGAAACGCTGTCCGGCGGGGAGCGTCAGCGCGTTTTCATCGCGCGGGCGCTCGCACAGCAGCCGCGCGTCCTCCTGCTCGACGAGCCGACGTCCAACCTGGATATTCTCCACCAGCTGCGTGTGCTTGGTCTCATCCGGGAATGGGTCGCGAATGGCGCGACGGCCATCGCCGCCGTGCACGACCTCAACATGGCGGCACGCCATTGCGATTTCCTGGTCTTGCTCAGCGAGGGCAGAGTGATCGCGGAGGGTACGCCGCAGGATGTTCTGACTGCTGAGAACGTCAGGCGCGCGTACGGGGTTGAATCAGTGATCTACAGAGACCCCCACACCGGCGCACTGGCGCTCAGCCTGCTCGGACCGGCTGACAATGCCGCTGTCAGGGCAAACAGGGCAACTCAGCGTTCGAATAGCTCTTAAGCGGCGCACTCCCCACCCGTACACCGGCGGATGTCTTGCCCGGGTTAACCGTTCTGGATAAGGACCTCATTTCCGTATACTACGCTGAATGCTGTCGACACTTGGAGATGGACACGGTGAAGCCGCTTATCATTGCTCTCGCCTGCACCCTGCTCTTGACAGGCTGTACGAGGATTGACCAGGTGGTTCCCACCGCTGAGCCAACGGCCGTTCAAGCAACGGTCACGGGAACTGCGACACCGGCCACTCCCACGGTCACGTCTGCGCAGTCGACCATAACTCCGACTCAAGCTCCCCCCACGGCTACCCGGATTCCTCTGGAGCCCACCCTGGTTCCTCCCACGCAGACCCCCGTGCCGCCGACTCCCACGCCAACGCTCAAGGAACTGGGTTTGGAGCGCATTGCCGAGTTGAACTGGTATTCAAATGACAGCCTTAGCGAGTTTGGCAGGGATGCCCTGACGGCGAACCTGTGCGACATGGCCGTCAATTACCCTGCGCTCTTTGAAGAGATCGTAAGCATGGACATAATTCTGCTCATTGGCGAACGCCAGGAACCTGATGGCATAGAGCCGGAGCTTGTCGCAGCCGTTGAAATTACGAACCACTTGAACAGGATCGCGGCTATCGATGAAGCCTCAGCAATCACACTGTTGGGGCTGACATTTCTGGATAGAGCGTCGTTACAAGGGGAGCGGGCACTGGCTCTCCTTGCCGACCTTGCAGAAGTGGCGCAGGATGATTTTGTGACGTTCCTGAACTCTCCGGCATTTCCACAAGATATTGCGCCGGATGAATTATTGAGCGACACCAACTTCAATGATCTGCCGGATAGGATAGAAGGGCTGCTGCATCCCTTCCTGCAATCCACCAATCCTGATCTCGCTGAAAGAATTGAAAATCAGGTTGCGCCTGGTGAATTTGAAGGGTCCACGTTGATCAACGGCAGCCGGCTCGCCATCTTCTACCCCGAAACGTATGCAGCCTTCAGTGAGAATCTGAAGAACGCGGCATATCAGGATGGAATCCCTGATGGAATCGTCGACCTTGCTGTGCTTGATTCTTCAATCGCTACTCGCGTAGCGTCAATGCCGATTGCCGTAAACCCTCGTAGAAGCTGGCTGGCGCTGTTTGGGCATCTTGAGCTTGCAACGGAATTCAATAGTGAAGGAGTGCGAGCAATCCTGGACTCGCTGAACGAACAGGGAAAAACGACATCAGAACACATCCCCACTCTTTCGATAGAATTGGTCGGTCTGTACGACCGGGAAATCTATAACCTGATGAGATCATTGCCATGGATAGAGGATGGCGTTACCGAAACCAGAATTGAAAGCACTGAAAGAGGAGAGACTCTTTGGATCGGCACGGGAGAAGATGAGTCGGTTCGAAGGCTAGCCTCTGAAGTCATTTTTGGTGGCGGTGCTCCAATGGTTAAGTTATTGCAGAGTGGCTGGCTCCGTGATGAAGATTTTAGCTGGCCCGGGAGAAATAGCCTGGGGTATTTGCTGTTCTTCGATCGTGAGGAAATCGCTGCGCTGCTGGACATGCAATTCCTTGACACTGTCGATGGTGATGATAGCTTTGCGTTGTTCAGACTTGATGTTATGGACCCGCCTGGCAGCCCTCTCGATGGGCCCTTTTCGGATATCCTCGCGCACCCGTTGATTGACGGCGAAATTACTGATGATAATCAGTGCTATCTTGAGCGCGTCATTGAAGAGCTACGACCGGGCTCTTCTCAAGTCGTATCACATCCGGGCGCAGGGGAACCGTGCTGAAAGTCGTTTATGAGGTTCCCTAGGCCTGGTTGTTTCGCCGCTAAGGCTTAGTAGATGTGCCGCTGCACGGACGTGGCGACGAACTGCTCGATGTCCATGATCGCCTGCGTCGTTGCCTGTCCGACCAGATCCAGCCTGCGCACCTGCTCAATTCGTTCAGCGGCGCTATTCAATTCACGACGTGACAACATGCCGCGCAGGATGCCGCACGCGTCCGTCAGGCTCAACAGCACGATGTCTCTCGGGTCGGGGATCTCATCGCTGAAAAGGATGCTCATGAGGCGCAGGCGGACCTCGCGCTCTTCCTTGCCGTCAACCATGGGGTAGCGACGCGACTGGAACACCCAGAGGAAGCGGTCATCCTTGCGTTCAAGGATGCCTCCGTCGACCAGGCGATTCAGCGCTTCCTCACGGATCTCAGCTGCGCGGTTGGCCGTATGCTCAACCCAATAGCGCGCGTTCCGCTCTTCACCCGCGGCTATGTCTGCCAGCGTCGGATCCAACAGAGAATCGTCGAGCGGCGAGGAGTCCACCAATACCAGCCGCTCAAGGTCGGTGTCGATGCGATTCTCCAGCGCAAGATCCATCAATACGGCCCCGGCCAGAGCATAGTCCATGGACCAGCTCGGCACGCGGGCAAATCGACCGTCATCGTCGTTCAAGAGGAGCAAGATAATCTCTTCAGCGAAACGCAGCGGCATGTCATCCCCCTACTCTCAATGACAGCAACGCGGGCCGGGCGCTGCCGCCGTTGGTTCGACCCCTGTTGTTTACCAGTTCTGTTCCGTGTGAAATGCTTCAACCTCATTGTAGCCCACGCGCCCACACAAATGCATCAAGCCTACGGAGCCGCTAAAGGCCATTGGCATGGGAATGTGGAAGCCAATGAATCCGCGACGCTATAGACGACAAATGGGACCTATATCGAATGTGACACAAATGAGATTCGGGGAGTCGCGGACGGTCTAAATCGGGCCGTGAATCTTCGTCGAACTAGACTGTCGCGCGGGAGGGGTCTTTCCATCCCTGACCTGAATCATCGCGTCAGCCATCGCATAGGATTTGCGAGCGAGTTCGAGCATCTTATTCTCTTCCAAGGCATCCTTGGCGAATCCCGTAGGGTCAGAGAGGTTATCCGCGATGGTCGGGAGAAACGACTGCATTGCTCGCGCCGCGAGTTTGTCAGGAAGTTCCATCACGTTCCGCCAATTCCAACTTCCTGCCATCCAGTCACAATCTGCCTCCGATGACCACGCTATTCTACGGTACAGTGTACCGGCCATGATTCTCGGTCAAAATTGACCATCTAGCGCCAATCGACGCCACCGCTTGCTCTCTATCGTCTGTCAGACAGAGCACTTGTCGGACAGTTTTTGTCATTGACCGCGCTACTCCATTCGTCCATACTTGCGTCCGTCACAGCGGTTCTCTGAACGCAGCCGTCAGAGGCACGCGGAAGAGGCATCTTGCCTCCCCGTTGGCTCGCGTTGGAGACTCGACCGCTGTGACAAACGGCCGAATCCAAGTGCCTCGGGGAGGTACCCATGTCCGAACAGGACAGCGCGGGCATAAACCAGTACATCTCGTACAACCATTCTCTGCCCGATTTCCCCAAGTTGGTGGGCGTCGTTATACAGGCACGACGTTACGGTTATTGCACATGGGAGAATTGGGGAACAATTCGCGCTCATGCCCACCACGATGCCGGAGTGATTTGTGTCCCCGACGATGAAGATGCTCTGTGGAACGAGGAAGGTCGGGTAACTTCCCTTTTCCTGCATGAGTATGCCCCTCTGGAAGTTGCCGGAGGTCACAGCCAACAGTTCTGGGAGGCCAACGAGCGACTCCACAAGGAGTTTGGCGTCATGTACGATGTATGGTCGAAAGCTATCGAGGCCGCCATCGTGGGTGTTCTCACGCTTCTTGTCGGTGTCGGACTATACTACTGGACTGGCGCGATTATGCTTGGGGCGCCAATAATTGCGATTGGGATAATTGGAGCGATTGCCCGAGCAGCAAACTCTTTTGGCGAAGAGCGGAGACTCACAGACGAGCGCGAGTGCGGGAATCGCGGAGATTCGGGAATCAAGGAGATTTAGCGATAAGTCGCTTATCCCGTCAAGTCCTCGTACCGCAGGCGCCTACCGACAGTCCCTCGCGCCATCGACTTCATTTGATCCTGCGTACCCTTCGGGCGGACGTTGTGGCGCCCGGCGAACTCGTTGACGTAACGCGGGAGATGCTTGGGGCTCATCTTGTGATAGGTGCCATGATACCCGCGCTTGAGCATCGACCAGAATGACTCGATGCCGTTCGTGGATGCCATCCCGTCCACGTACTGGCCGACACTGTGATTGACCGTCTCATGCTTACGGTTCAGTCCGCGATAGACAGGGGCCTCGTCCGTGTACACCGTCGCGTCATGCTCCGTGTTCATGTACACGAAGCCCTGCAACGCCGAAGCGTCCACACCGTCCACAGGCTGAGCCTTTACCTTGCCGGTCTCGCGTTCGCGCATACCCGCCACAGGGGCCTTGCCAACCGTACCGCGTCCGGCCCGTAGTTTCTTGTTCACGTGCTTGTTTGACTCTTTCCCGCCCACGTAGGTCTCGTCTACCTCGACGGAGCCCGAGAACCGTGATGTCTCGTCATTCCACGTCTCGCGGATTCTGTGGAGCAGATGCCACGCCGTCTTCTGCGTGATTCCCAAGACACGATGCAGCTTCATGCTGGACACGCCCTTGAGATTCGTGGCGTGAGCGTAGAATGCCCACCACCACGCGGAGTATCTGACGTTTGATGCCTGCATGACAGTGCCGACCTTGACGGAGAAATTGCGCTTGCAGGCCCGGCACTGGTACGGCTGCGGCTTGCGATTCTTGCGCTCATGGACGTTGTCACTGTCGCAGTACGGACAACGGATGCCGTCCGGCCATCTCTGTTGCTCGAACCATGCCTCGGCTTTCCTGTTGTCGGCGAGATACGTCGTCGCCTCTGCGACGGTGATTCCCGCTCGACTGCTCTTGCCAGGCGCTCTACCCATGACCGTGAAAGTGTCAACCATATGTCCACGCAAGCGTTATGGCAAACGGGGGCACAGAATGCTGCCAGATGGCATAAAGGCACCGCTATATGTCAGTTGACATTAGTTCTGTATACTTGGCAAGGTGGACTCTCTGTCCTCTGCGGCAAGAAGAAGACGGAGTCGAAAGGAGTTGTTGAGGAGACCATGACCTTTCATATCAAGCTAAAGGTGACGACCGAGCATGATTCTGATAGGAAGTACGAGTGGATGGCTTTCGTGTCAGGCACAAGTTTTCGTGTGTATGCCACCACTGAGGAATCCGCCAAACGGAGACTCGCAAAGGCAGTCAGATTGGGGATGAATGCTCTCTATACTGCCGGTGGCGCTGAGGGGGTCAAAGAGTATCTGGAAAGACATGGCATCCAATATCTGGCAAAGGATGATAGCCTTATGACTTTCAGGCCCCGCGACAGGGAACTAGAGCATGACGAGGAACTAGTGCATGGGCGCTAGGTCGTATTCCGAAAGCTCCGTCCGCACCACACTTCTCTTGATTGGATACGGCGTAGCTTATGACGATGGAATCGAGGTATATGTTCATCCAAGCGCGCCAAGCACTGTGATTCAATTCGACTTTAGAAATGGCAGGATTAGCGAGGAAGATTTGCGGGCGTCTTTCGACTCAGAAGACATTGACTCAAACACATTCTTCGACTATCTAAAATCTGAGTCCCTTCTGGACACCATCGACGACGAATAACGCCACGAAGAACGGGGCAGAGGGAGGAACTGCGTATCCACTCTGACCCGTTGAGGCCAAGCAGTGTCGCTGGTCTATCCGCTCGCGGAGTTCCCGCGCCTGACCCCGACGCCTACGGTACAGGAAGATGCCAATTTCTGCCATACTGACGATGGCTACAGAATCACGTGGACGTACCGCTATGACGGATGCTCAATGACGTTTCACATCGGAGACCAGAACGCGGGATGGCTCAGCTACTACGGCTGATTGGCAATGAGACTCTTTCTAATCAGAGCTGCCATCATGGCGGTGTTACTCTTGGCGATTCTCCTATTCATTGGCTTCATTCTCAGTCGCGTCTTGCAGGCATTAGGAGTGGGGACATGACCCACAAGACTCCCCAAATCTCATTTGTGTCACATTCGATATAAGTCCCCGATAAATGGACTCTTATGGCGTCCTCATGGTACATATAGTGAGGTGTCGTAGCGCGATTGTATTGGACCTAATCCTCCCGTAGTCGCCCTGCGGTGCCGAAGTGGGGAGTGGGGACCAACGTGGTTCAGATGCCGCGTTGGATTGGCAGGCTGGCGCGTCGCGAGTGTTTTCCGGATTCAGGCAATTCACGCGGGTGATTGCGAATCCCGCAATAGGCGCATCACTGCTGGTCATGGTCGGGGCGGTCTCAGGCGCAGCACTGGGCGTTGTTCCCGCAAAAACTGCTTCCGCGCAATCGGTGCAGGCACAGCAACCACTCACTATTGAAGGCCCCACAGCTGTTGAGTTTCCTGAGAACAGCACCGACGCCGTTGCCACGTATCGTGTGGCGAACGTCGCGGCCGATTCGACAATCTCCTGGTCAATTGATGGCACGGATGCGAGACGGCTGTCCATAGATACTGGCGGCGTCTTGCGTTTCAAGGCGGCCAAGAACTTCGAAAAACCGAATGATGGAAACAAGGACAACGCGTATGAGATCGAGTTGTCGGCTGTCGTTGGGTCGACGCATATCTCGATTGAAGTGGTTGTCACAATTACGGACGTGAATGAGCCGCCGGCTTTTGAACTCGACAGCGCGGAATTCCCGGTAGAGGAAAACGCATCCGCCAATCGGCGCGTGGGCCGCGCATTCACGGTTATCGACCCTGACGACGGCGACTCATGGACGTTCTCAGTTGAAGGAGACAATGCGAACCTATTCCACATTGACGCCGAGGGACAGACTCGTGTGCGCCGCGGCGCCGTTCTCGACTACGAGAAGTCACGTGTTTTCAGAATCACCGCCGTGGTAACGGATCAGGGCGGTCTGACCGATTCCCTGCCTGTCCAGATAAGCCTGACCGATGCGGACGACCCGGGAGTGGTTACTTTCTCCCCCTCCAAGCCATTCATTGGAGTGCCGTTCACCGCGACGGTTTCCGATCAGGATGGCGTAACCGGCCGCATCCGATGGAGGTGGCATCGGGCCATGAACGCCGACGATGAATTCGAGCGAATCGATGGAGCGACCCGCAGTTCGTATACGCCCGTGGAGGATGACGAGGGCTACATCCTCCGCGTGATAATTACATACGCAGACAACTTTGAAGACAGGGCTTCAGCTTCAGGAATCAGCGCGGCAGTTGGCAGAAACACTGCGCCTCAGTTTGAATCGGCGTCCATCAACCTGACGGTCCCGGAGGAGGCGCCTGCCGGAACGGATGTTGGCGACCCCGTCACAGCAACGGACAGTGATGACGACGATCTTGGTTACACCCTTTCAGGGGAGGACGCGTCTTACTTTGTCGTCAACGATTCAACCGGGCAGGTCACTGTTGGCGCTGAGGCGTTGCCGGATTCGGAGACGAAGGCCAGCTACACCGTGATCATCACCGCGACGGATGAGGCCGGGGCTACAGCGTCCATCACGGTGACGATTTCCGCAACAGTTCCAAATGCTCCGCCCGTTATCACCGGCTCTGCCGCTGTCAGCTACGCGGAGAATGGCACGGCGTCTGTGGCAACCTACACGGCCACTGATCCAGAAGAGGATGAGATCACGTGGAGTGTTGCGGGAACGGACGCAGCGCGGTTTGGAATCAGCGAATCGGGGGAATTGTCGTTCAACTTGCCGCCGGACTATGAGAAGCCGCTTGATGCCGACGAGGACAACGTGTATGCGGTGACGATCACAGCCTCAGACGGCAACCTTGAGTCTACACGGGGCGTAGAAATCACCGTTACGAATGTCGACGAGGCCGTGCCTATCACCGGCTCTGCAACTGTCAGCTACGCGGAGAACAGCGTAGCGTCTGTGGCAAAGTACGCAGGCACTGACCCGGAGGGTAACGAAGTTACGTGGAGCATGACGGGAGCGGACGCGGCCAAATTCTCAATCAGCACAACAGGAGAGTTGACGTTCAAGTCACCGCCGGACTATGAGACGCCGTTTGATACCGACACCGACAACGTGTATGCGGTGACGGTGACCGCGTCCGACGGCAGTCTTGAGTCCACGCTGGACATCCAAGTTACGGTCACCAACGTCAACGAGGCTCCTGCAATCACCGGCTCTGCCAGTGTCAGCTATGCAGAGAATGGCACCACAGCAGTTGCGACGTACTCCGCCACTGACCCGGATGGGGACGGAATCACGTGGAGCGTTAAGGGAACGGAGGCCGCAAAGTTTGAGATCAGCGAGGCGGGAGTCCTGTCATTCAAATCGCCGCCGGACTTTGAGAAGCCGCTTGATACCAACAATGACAACGTGTACGAGGTGACGGTGACCGCATCCGACGGCAGCCTTGAGTCCACGCTGAATGTTAAAGTCACGGTCACGAACGTCAATGAGGTTCCTTCATTCACCAGCTCTGCCATTGTCAGCTACCCAGAGAACAAGGCGAGGAATGTGGCGACATATTCCGCCACTGATCCGGAAGGGGCCGAGATTTCGTGGAGCATTGCGGGAACCGATGCGACAGTGTTTGAGATAAGCGAGTCAGGGGAGTTGACGTTCGATTCACCTCCGGACTATGAGAATCCCCGTGACGCGGACAAGGACAACGTGTATGCGGTGACGGTAACCGCGTCTGACGGGAGCCTTGAGTCTACGCTGGAAATCCACGTTACTGTCACGAATGTGAACGAAGCCCCGTCCATCGCTGATTCTGCCCCTGTCAGCTACCCGGAGAATAGCACGGCGTCTGTGGAAACCTATACGGCCACTGACCCGGAAAAGAATGAAATCACGTGGATCATTGAAGGAACAGATGCGGCGCGGTTTGAGATCAGCGAGTCGGGGGAGTTGTCATTCAAGACCCCGCCGGACTATGAGGAGCCGCGTGATGGCAATGATGACAGGGTGTATGAAGTGACAGTCACCGCCTCAGACGGGAACCTGTCATCTAGCCAGGATGTTGAAGTCACTGTTACCGACGTCAACGAGGCTCCTTCAATCTCCGGCGATCCCGCTGTCAACTACAAGGAGAACAGGACGACGAATCTGGCGGTATATTCCGCCACGGATCCGGAGGGTGATGGAATCACGTGGAGCATTGCGGGAGTGGACGCGGCGCTGTTCGGAATCAAAGAGACGGGCGAGTTGTCATTCAAGTCAGCACCGGATTTTGAGAATCCGCTTGATGCCGATAATGACAACGTGTATGAGGTGACGGTAACCGCGTCGGACGGCAATCTTGAGTCTATCCTGGGCGTAGAGATCACCATCACGAATGTGAACGAACCCCCGTCCATCGCTGATTTTGCCACTGTCAGCTACGCGGAGAACGGGACGGCACCTGTGGCGACCTATACGGCCACTGATCCGGAAGGAAGCGACATCACATGGAGCATCGCGGGGACCGATGCATCGTGGTTTGAGATAGGCGAGTCGGGGGAGTTGTCATTCAACGCATCACCGGACCATGAGAAGCCGCTTGATGCCAACGAGGACAACGTGTATGAGGTGATGGTGAAGGCGTCCGACGGGAATCTGTCATCTACCCACGATGTTGAAGTCACCGTTACAAACGTCAACGAGGCCCCGACGACAATCACCGGCCTCACCACCGTGAGCTACGCGGAGAATGACACGTCGAATGTGGCGACATATACCGCCACTGACCCGGAAGGAGAGGGAGTCACGTGGAGCGTTGCGGGAACGGACGCGGCGCGGTTCTCAATCAGTGAGTCTGGGGTGTTGTCATTCAGATCGCCGCCGGATTATGAGAAGCCACGTGATGCAAATGAGGACAACGTGTATGAGGTGACCGTGACCGCCTCCGACGGCAATCTTGAGTCCACGCTGGAGGTAGAAGTTACGGTCACGAACGTCAACGAGGATCCGACGTCAATCACCGGCCTCACCACCGTCAGCTATGCGGAGAACGGCACGTCGAATGTGGCGACTTATTCCGCCACTGACCCGGAGGGAGACGAAGTTACGTGGAGCGTTGCGGGAACGGACGCGGCGCAGTTCTCCATCAGCGAGTCGGGGGAGTTGTCATTCGACAGCCCTCCGAACTTTGAAAGCCCTGTCGATGCGGACGGCAACAATACGTACCTGGTTCGGATTGTTGTGAATGACGATGGGAACGAGAGCAGTCTGGATGTGGTGGTCGAGGTTACAGACGCCAATGACGCACCTCGTTTCCCGTCCGAGGCCGTTGCTGCCGAGATTCCCGAGAATTCATGCCCCGGCGCCCACACCCTGTATCGTGGCATCGGCGAGATGGACGAGGATGGAGACCCTCTTACATATGCGCTGTCCGGGCTGGATGCTCGATTCTTTGTGATTCATCCACCTACGGGCTATGTAACACTCGGCCCCGGCAAACATCTGGATTTCGAGACCTCGCCCAAGCCATTCGAGCTGCGTGTGTCCGTTTCCGACGGGAAGGATGATGCAGGTGAGACGGAGCAGAAGTTTTTGCCGGATGATGAGTTTACTCTCAGGGTGACCGTTACGGATGTGGATGAGCCGCCTGTTTTTCATGGGACAACAGTGGTGCGCGATCGCTGCGGCAGGCCACAAGGACATGAACCCACTCAGCTTCAAAGAACGGTTATCTCTGGCGCTCGCGGTGGGAGCCGTGTGGGAGCCGCGCTCTCAACGGCAGATCCGGAGGGAAAGCCTGTCCGGTTCAGGATGGTCAGTCAATCGGAGCAGGGAGCGTTCATCATCGATGCAGCAAGCGGACAGATCAAGGTTGCGCCCGGTTTCTCACCGAGGGACGCGCGGCGCGTCTATACCCTCCGCGTTGCCGCAACGGATGGCGAGTTGGAGTCCGAGATCGAGGTGCGTATAGCCGTTGAAAGGGCTCCAAAGCCGCCCCCCGAGCCGACGGTTGACGACACTCCTTCTGACGATGATTCTGATGCCGAAGATGATTCTGATGACGAACCCGATGCTCCGCCGGATGACCCGGAACTGGAGCAGGAGATCGTGATTGAGCCGGAAGAAATCGACGTGCCGGTGACGACAGAGGAGCACACACCCGAAAGACCTGCATCTCTGCCACAGAGACTCCAACGGCGCCCGGAGCCTGAGTTTGTGCCCGTACCCGGCGCGGTGCAGGTGGCCAGGTTTGCGGCGGTGCAGATCAGCAGTGAGACCGGCCGCGTCCATCTCACGGCCCCTGCCGCCACGCTCGCCATCCCGTACCAGGTTCGTCTCACTGAGGATGAGATTCCGTGCAGCCGATTGCTTGAGAGGCCCGGATTATTGGAGTGCGTGTATGTCTCCGTGGAGTTCTTTGACGTGGAGGGCGCGCCACTTGGACAGGCATCTCTCAGTCGTCCGGCGCTGCTTGAGATCGTCTTGAGAAAACAGGAGGACGCAGCAGGGGATTCCGAAATCGGAAAGGGGAGCGCAGAAATCAGTCGCGGCTCAGTCGAATTGCTGATGAGGCAGAACGATGAGCAGGAGTGGGTATACGTGCACGGAGATCTGAGAGAACCGGCAGACGGCTCGGTAATCCTGATGGTACGGGTGAGATGGCCGGGGCAGTACATGGTGCTGGTAACTGAATCGAGAGTTGATGAAGTTGATGAAAAAGATGCCGGTGCCGCAGCGCCCGTGAGTTTCATGGAGGTCGCAAGAGCAAGCGCTCAGCAGGCGCAGAACACAGTCGACGAGAGCCCACCAAGTCGCGCTGTTCCGTTCGTTTACGATGTTCTCGCCGACTATCCGCAGTCACAACCGGCGCCAATCTTTTCAGCCGAGCCTCAGTCATGGGACGTGGCGCGTCTGTTGATTGCGTTAGTATTGGACGTGACGGCTGCGCTTTCCGCCGGCTTTTTTCTTCAACGTGTCACTTTCCGACGACTCTAGATGACCGCAGAGGTATTGATTGACTGAGCATATCGCCTCCAGCCCCGCGATTGAGGTTGCGGGTCTCCGAAAATCGTATGGCAGCTTTGAGGCCGTCAAGGGCGTCGACCTGCGTGTCGAGACCGGGGAGGTCTATGCCCTGCTTGGGCCGAATGGGGCAGGGAAGACGACGATGGTCGAGATCCTTGAAGGCCACAGGGATCGAAGCGCGGGAACAGTTGCGGTGCTGGGGCATGACCCCGCGCGGGGTGAAAGGGCATTTCGTGAACGCATCGGCATCGTCCTGCAGACGACGAGCGTTGACCAGTATCTGTCCGCCGCGGAAACGGTGAATCTCTTTCGCGGCTATTATCCCGACCCACTGCCGCTCGACGTGATCCTCGAAGCGACCGGCCTGACCGAACAGGCTCGTGTTCGCGTAGGGAAACTCTCGGGCGGCCAACAGAGGCGGCTTGACGTTGCGGTGGGGTTGGCCGGCAACCCTGAGCTGCTGTTCCTCGATGAGCCGACCACCGGCTTTGATCCGTCGGCACGCCGCGGCGCGTGGGACATGGTGAAAAACCTCCAGGAACTCGGCAAGACGATCCTCCTGACAACGCATTACATGGAAGAGGCGGAATACCTGGCGGACCGCGTTGGAATCATGGTTGAGGGCCGTGTCGTCGTGGAGGGGTCACCACAGGAGATTGCGGGAGCCGGCGGCGCGACATTCATCCGAATCCGCCTGCCGGACGGCTCGGCAACGCCGCCCGAGACTTTGGGCGCGCTTGCCGCAGGCGGGCAGGGGGTATTTGAAATTCAGACGGCGACACCCACGGCGGTTCTGCATCAATTGACTGCGTGGGCAGTTGCGGAGGGCATAGAGTTCGAGGAAATCTCAGTCACGCGGCCATCGCTTGAGGACATCTTCATCGAGGTGACGAGTTCCAACGGGCAAAACGGAGGCGGTGAAGCGTGAGCATCGTCAGGCTGGCGCTTCGACAGACGCGCTACCAGAACACGGCTTTCTGGCGAAACCCCGCCGCCGCCTTTTTCACCATCGTTTTTCCGCTCATGTTCCTGGTGATTTTCAACCTGCTTTTCGGTAGCAACGAGGTCCAGTTCGAGGGCGGCACGGCGAGCCTGTCGACGTTCTATGTTCCGGGCATCATGGTCTTCGCTCTTGTGGGCGCCTGTTACAACAACATCGCGATGACTCTCGCCTTCAACCGTGACAATGGCCTGCTCAAGCGGATACGCGGCACACCGCTGCCGCCGGGGGCGCTGATTGCGGGCTACGTGATTCACTCGGTGCTGCTGGCCATATTGCTTGTCATTATCGTGCTTGCGGCCGGTGTGTTGATCTTTGGCGTGGATCTGCCAACCACGCGCATGGCGGCGTTCATCGTGACGTGCATCGTAGGGGCGGCAACATTCTGCGCCCTGGGTATAGCCGTGGCGAATCTCATTCCGAACGCGGACGCCGCGCCCGCCATCGTGAATGCGAGCATCCTGCCGCTGCTGTTCATCTCCGATGTGTTCATTCCAATGGACGATGCGCCGGCGTGGTTGACCACGTTCGCGGACGTCTTTCCCGTGCGCCACTTCGCGACAGCCATGCATGAATCGTTCCACCCATTTGCCACCGGCTCCGGCTTTGAGCCGATCAACCTTGGGGTTATGGGAGTGTGGCTGGTGGCGAGTGGCGTGTTGGCCGTGCGGTTTTTCAGATGGGAGCGTCGGCGCTGACGCCACTCGCACGACCGTAGTTGGGAGGGTTTTGCCCCCGCTACTCCTCGTCGTCCTCTCGTCCCAGGAAGACCTGCGTGAGGATGTCCGAGTCCTCTATTTCTTGGGGTGTGCCCTCAAACGCCACGCGCGCCCGTTCCAGGATGTAGCCGCGGTTTACGATGTTCAGCGCGCCCCTGATGTTGTGCTCTACGAGCACGATCGTCGTGCCGAACGTCTTGCTTATCTCCGTGACCCTCTGAAATACCTCCGAGACGATGATGGGAGCAAGCCCGAGCGTGGGCTCATCCAACAACAGCATCTCGGGCGATGACATGAGACCTCGTCCGAGCGCGAGCATCTGCTGCTGCCCGCCGGACATGGCGCTTGCCGGATCGCGCCGCTTATCGCGCAGGACTGGGAAGAACTCCATGACAGCGTCAAGGCGCCGGTTTCGCTCAGCGGCATCGCTGACGTGCATTCCGCCAAGCTCCAGGTTCTCCTGAACGTTGAGATGCGTGAAGACGCGGCGGCCCTGCGGAACGAGGGAGATGCCGCGCTTGACGATCTCATGCGTCGGTGAATTCAGGACATCGTTGCGCCACCGGATCAAGCCCGTTGAGACGGGCGCCATTCCCATGACTGCCTTGAGGATGGTGGACTTGCCCGCGCCGTTGGGCCCCATGAGCGCGACGACTTCACCGGGGTAGATCTGCACGGAAACGTGGTCAAGGGCGATAACCGCGCCGTAGTGAACCGAGACATCGCTCAGTTCCAGCAGCGGTGAAGCGGTGTTTTCCTGCTGCTCGTTGGCGCCGTTCTGCTCGTGTGCGGTCATGTTCGCCTCGCCGTCATCAGTTGCCCAGGTACGCTTCAATGACTGCCGGATCGTTCAGCACGCGGTCGGGCTGCCCGTGCGCCAGCAGCCGCCCGCTGTCCATGACGATGAGGTAGTCGGAGAGCTCGCGCACGATGCCCATGTTGTGGGATACGAAGATGATCGTCCTGCCGTTTTCCTGCAGCTCCCGCATGACGCCCTTGACGACCTCGATCATGTGAAGGGCGAGCCCGGCAAAAGGCTCGTCAAAGAGATAGACCTGAGTGTTCATCGCCATCAGGCGGCCAACCTCCAGGAGCTTTCGCTGGCCGTATGACAGCTCTTCCGCCAGGTCGTTGCGCTTTTCCCACAGGCCCACCACGCGCAGGATTCTCTCCGCCCGCTCCCTATGCTCCTTGCGGGCCCGCTGGAAGAGCGAGAGAAGAGACGACCTCTCCGTCATCACAACGTAGAGATTATCGAGGACGCTGATCTGCTCGAAGAGCCGCACGTCCTGGAATGTTCGGGTCAGTCCGATGCCGGGGGAGTTGTACGGCCTGATCATGCGGAGGCGCGTTGGTCCGACGATGACCATCCCGCCGTCGAGTGGCAGGGTCCCGCTGAGGAGGTTGATCAGTGTTGACTTGCCGGAGCCATTGGGGCCGATGATGCACGTGATAAGACCGCGCGGGATGCTGATGGAGAGGCGGTCGACCGCATAGACGCCGCCAAAGTGCTTCTCAATGTCGAGCGTCTGAAGGACGAATGATCCTCCGAACCGGTGTTGTTCGTACCCTGTCATAACTTGAACCGTCCTGCGACTCCCTGCGGCCTGAACAGCATCAGAAGCACCAGCAGCGTTCCCAGTATGATCTGCCGCACCTGGCCGACGTGCTCCGGCGGCAGGAACGGCACAAAGCGGACTCCCTCCTCCAACAGCACAAACGCCAGCGCGCCGAGCAGCGATCCCCAGATACTGGCCAGCCCGCCAAGGATCACGATAGCGACAAGGAGAATCGATTCAAGGAGAATGAAGGAATTGGGGTCAACGAAGGAGGTGTACGTGGCGAGCATCGCCCCCGCCAGCCCGGCCATCATGGCGGAGATTACCCAGATGGCCAGCTTGTACCGGGATGAACGATAGCCGAACACCTCAATCGCGTCCTCGTCCTCACGCACGGCCTTGAGCACCCGCCCGAATGAGGACGTGACGATGAGCCACGATATGCCGACGATGATGGCGAGGAATACCAGCGTGAGCAGTAGAAATTCAAGGTCGTCATTGATGGTGTAGCCAAAGATGACGGGCTTCGGAATCTGGTGAATGCCGAAAGGTCCGCGCGTGACCCATTGCCAGTTGACAAAAATGTTGTAGGCAATGATGGCGAAACCGAATGACACGAGCACGTAGACATCGTCCCGGAACCGGCTGAACGCTACGCCAACAAGGAAAGCGACCACCCCGCATAGAACCACGGCCACGGGCAGCGCGGCGAAGAACGGCCACGCGAATATCTGGATGATTTCTCCCTCCAAAAGCTCTTGTCGCGGGTTGGCCGTCAACACGGCCACCGTGTACGCGCCGATGCCGTAGAATCCCACGTGGCCGACGGAGAGCAGGCCAGCGTAGCCGAGAACGAGGTTCAGGCTGACGGCCAGCATTGCCCAGATGGCGAATACCGTCATCAGGGTGATGGAGAATCCCGTGCCGCGCGTCAACATAAAGGACGCCGCAGCCAATACGACGATGACCGTTGCCCAGATTTCCAGGTGATTGCGCAAGGAGAACAAAATTATCTGCGGCAGCCGCGAAAGGCCCTGCGCGAGTTCCTGTTGACGTGTCTGCATTGTCTGTTCCTACCGCCGCGGAATGATTCCTCTTGGCCAGAACGAAAGGAACAGAATGAGGAGGATGAGCGCGACGCCGTCCTGCCACTCTCCGGCGATGTCCCAGATGCCAAACTGCTCCACGACGCCAAGCAGGAACCCGCCGAGAATCGCGCCGTAGAGGTTGCCGATGCCGCCAACGACGGACGCGATCCAACCCTTTAGAAGCAGCTCCAGCCCCATGCGCGGCTGAATCGCGATGTCCTGTCCGGTGAGTATTCCGGCGAATGCCGCGTACATGGCCCCGATGAAAAAGACGATGGCGATTATCGCCGTGGTGTTGATGCCAACGACACGGGCAATCTGCTCGTCGTCGCCGATGGCGCGGATAAGCTTGCCGAGCGGTGATCTGTGTATGAGGAACCACAGCAGGACAAAACCGACGAATGCGCAGCCGATGGCGAACAATGCAAACGCCTTGAACGTCGCGCCGCCCAGCGTTAGCAGGTTATTGCCGAAAGGGGCGGGCAGCGGGTGTGTGGTGTTGGAGAAAACCATGACAAGAATCGCCGTAATGGTCAGCAGCACCCCGAGTGTTGCGACAAGCATGATCAGGGTTGAGCGGGCCCGTATGAGGATAAATGCGTACAGCCCGCGATAGAGCGCCAGGCTCACGGCTCCCGCTAGGAGGCAGGACACCAGCCAACTGATGTAGAGGCGTGATTCCGGGGTTTGGGCGAGCGTGATAGCCGCGACTGTCCCGATAACAAGCCCGATGACGGCGCTGAGAATGGCGACCCATCGGCCGGACCTCGCTGCGCCGGGAGCGAATCGACCCAGCGACCAGTAGAGAGCCGTCCCGATCATGGCAGCGACGATGAGCGCTATCAGTGGGGCGGTGGTCTGATGGAGATTGTCCGGAGACAGGAGAAGGATCGTGGTGTAGCCGCCCGCGACTATCGCAACGATGGAATAGGCTGCTCGGACAAGCGGGGCAGAGTAACGGCTCCGCAGGCGTTCAAAGAATGCGGTGTGCAGCGCCCACGCGACGACTCCGGCAACCACAAATCCGAGGGCGATATTCAGGCCGATATTCGCGGGGTCGTAGGCAGTGTCGGTTGCCTGCCCGGCCCTGAGATAGAAGACGGCGTAGGCGCCGATTGCCGCCGCCGCACCGTAGTAGAGGTCAAAGAACCAGACCGTGCTGTAAACAAGCGTGAATCCGAGCGCAAGGATGGCGTACACTGCGCCCACGTTCAGGCCGTTGATAGTGAATTGCAGGGTCTGATCAGGAGACTCGGTGATTTTCCACGCGATGTATGCGACGGCCGCAAGCGTAAGCGCGATGGCAAGTATGAGAGTGGGCCTGCCGGGTCGCGTGAGGGCATCCATGCAGTGCGGCCTCCGATTATGAAATCACCTTCATCGTATCAGAGGCAAAGCTGCGCGCCGTAGAGTCGCCCGGATTAGACGCCGCCCGTTAGATTGGCGCTTCGCGCGCCACCGGGGCGCAGGCTGGTAAAGGCGAACACCACGGCGAACACCATCGCGGATAGCAGCACGACGCTCGCGCCGGAGGACACGTCAAGGAAGAAGCTGATGTAGACGCCAAAGAACCCGCACAGGGCGCTGATGACAACGGAGAGCATCATCAGCGTTCGGAAATCATCGGTGAGAAGTCGCGCGACGACGGGCGGGATGACGATGGCGGCGGCGATGAGAGTGACACCCAGGACCTGCATGGATACGACAATGACGGCTGCGAGAATGAGCGAGAAAGTCGTGTCCACCCAAGCGGTCGGCACGCCGTAGAATCGCGCCACGTCCGGGTCGAACGCGGTGAAGAGGAACAGTTTGTAACCCGCCAGGATGATCGCAAAGGCGGCGATGGCGACAACGCTGATGGCAATCAGGTCACCCGTCGTGACGCCGAGGATATTGCCGAACAGGGCGGCCTCAAAGCTGCGGGTGAACGATCTCACACGGCTGATGAGCGCGACGCCCAGGGCAAAGCTCGCAGTCGTGATGATGCCGATTGCGGCGTCCGAGTGAATGACCGATCGCCGGGCCGTTAGCGTGATGAGCAAGGCGGAGAGGAATCCCCACAGGCTTGCGCCAAGCAGGAAATTGAACGACATCAGGTAACTGATGACCGCGCCGCCGAACGTGGCATGGGCGAGGCCGTGGCCGATGTACGCCATGCGGCGCAGAACGACGTAAACGCCCAACAGGCCGCACAGCGCTCCGACGATGGTGGCGGCGGTGATGCCCCGCACAAAGAAATCGAACTGGAATGGTTCAAGCATCGCGCCGCGCCGCTCTCTCTTCGGCAGCCGTTTCATTCGCCGCGGTGTCATCTTTATCACGATCCCGCACGGGCAGGATTTCCGGGTGGGGACGCTCGGCGACGAGAGGCATTCCCTCGTACTGGATCACGGGCATGGACGCGCCGTAGGTCTGTTGAAGCACCTGTTCGTTGATGACTGAGGTGGGCGGGCCTTCGGCAATGATGCGGCTGTTCACGCAGATGACCGAGGGCAGATGAACCGCCACCGCGTTGATTTCATGTGTTGTCAGCAGAATGGTTATGCCCTGGTGGTTGAGATCATGGAGGAGGTGCATCACCTCATCGCGCGTCTTGATGTCAACGCCGCGTGTCGGCTCATCAAGCAGGAGGAGGTCGGGGCTGCTGACAAGGGCCCGCGCGAGAAACACCCGCTGTTGCTGCCCGCCGGACAAACTCCGGATCTGCCGCTTTCGGAGATCGGCGATACCGAGACGGTCCAGCATATCAAGCGCGACCTGCTTGTCCTTGCGGCGGTGCCATGGGAAGAGGGGATTGTGCATGGCGCGCCCCATGAGCACAACGTCCTCAACGGTGACGGGAAAGGTCCAGTCGATGGTCTCAAGTTGGGGGACGTAGCCGGCTTTGGGCGAACTCCTGGTGGTGGAGACGCCCCGAATTGCCACGCTGCCACGCAGCAGCCTCGTTGCGCCGAGGATCGTACGGAGCAGCGTCGTCTTGCCGGAACCGCTCGGGCCCAGGATGCCCACGAAGTCGCCGGCCATAATCGCGAGGTCGATGTCCTGCAGGACGGGTGTTGCGGAGTAGCCTGCGGAGACATCCGCAAGGCGAACGATGGGCACGGTGGCCTGCCGCTCATGCGGCGTGGGATGAAGCATGCCTTAGATTAACGCCATTCGGGAAATACCGTTGTGGACGCTATTGAGGATAGATTGCCTCGGACTCGCCGTCAAAGGTTGGCGAGATGTCAAAGCCCGTCAGCGCGGACGTGTCGCCGCCAAGTCCCGCGATCATAATCTCCATGTTCGACAACATCAGGCCAAGGTACGAGTGGCGTGAATCGCCGGGCCCGCCCGGCAGGTCATCATCCCTGAGACTATCGATGAACGCCGCCCCGCTCTCATCCGAGATTGATTCCAGCACCGAGCTCTCGAAATCGACCGAACCAAAGATGGCGGGCACATCCTCGTCCCTTATCAGCGTAATCAGGTCGGCCACTTCTCGCGCTGACGGTTCCGAAAAATCGGCGGGTTGGATTGCCCCGATGATCTCAAAGCCGTAGCGCTGCGCGAAATAGGGAAATGAGTCGTGATAGGTCAGCAGCTTGCGGTGCTGGGGCGGGATTGTTTGAACGGCGTCGGCGATGCGCCTGTCCAAGTCGTCAAGGCGCGCCGAGAGTTGGGAGAGATTGGCGTCGTAATAGTCCGTGTTATCCGGGTCGAGTTCCACCAGATTCTCGTGGATGATCTCCGCGAACTTCTTGGCCAGCAGAGGGTCTGTCCAGAGGTGCGGATTGGGGTGGCCGTCCGACTCCGGGAATGAGAAATCGTAGATCCACTCTTCAGGCGTGATAGTCAGATCGGCGAGGGTGACGATGACGGCGTCGTCACGGGCGTTCTCTTCGGCAAGGCGGATTGTTGGTTCTTCCAGGAAGAGGCCGTTGGCGAACACGAGGTCTGCCTCAGTCAAGGTGATGGCGACGGATGGCGCCGGTTCATACGTGTGCGAGTTGACGCCCTCCGGAACAATGCCGGTGAGCCGAATGCGGTCGCCGCCGATGCTCTCGACAAGGCTTGTAATGGGCGAAACGGTGGCGGCCACGCGCAGCCGATCGTCATCTGCATCACCGTTCGCGCCAGCACAGCCCGCGGCAAGAACGGCAATGACAGCCAGGACGGCGATGATGCCCCGGTACTTGCACGGTCTTAGCACGGAGCGAATCGGGGATCAGCGAGCCCGGCGAATCTTGCGCACGGCATCAATGCGGCCGAGTGCGATGCGCCGCGCCGCCTCATCCGTGGAGATGCTTTCCGCCTTGGAACTCTCATAAACACTGGTCAGCGTGTCGTAGATCTGCCCCGTCTTGCGGCGAGCCTCCTCCGCGCTGTAGCTGCGTCCAATCTCATGGAACACGTTGATGACGCCGCCGGCGTTGACGATGTAGTCGGGGGCGTAGAGGATGTCCCGCGCGGCAAGGTCATCCGCGTGGCGCGGCTCAAGGAGCTGGTTGTTCGCTCCGCCGCAGACGGCCTTGCATTGCAGCTGCGGAATCGTCTCGTCGTTCAGGATTCCGCCAAGCGCGCACGGCACAAAGATTTCGCACTCGTAGTTGAACACCTCATCCGGGCTGATGGGAACGAGGCCAAACTGGTTCTGCGCCCGCTCCACCCTCTCTTGGTCCAGGTCCGTTCCGTAGATGACGGCGCCCTCGCCCTTGAGATAGGGCAAGAGATAGTTTCCAACCTTTCCCAGTCCCATGAGCACCACGCGCATTCCACTGAGATCATCCGAACCCCAGAGGTATTGCGCCGTCGCCAGCAGGCCCTGGTACAGGCCGTATGACGTCATGGGAGACGGGTCGCCGCTGCCCCCGGATTCAGAGGGGAGGCCGGTGACGTAGCTTGTTTCCCGCGCGACCCACTGCATATCTGCCGTGGTCGTGCCCACGTCCTCCGTGGTGATGTACTTCCCGTTGAGGGAGTCCACCTTGGTGCCGAAAGAACGGAGCAGAGCTTCTGTCTTGTCCCGGGCGGCATTGCGCATGATGATCGCCTTGCCGCCGCCAAGATCAAGCCCAGCGGCGGCGGACTTCAGCGTCATGGCTTCCGACAGCCGCAGCACGTCCATGATTGCGTCCCGCTCCGTGGCGTGCGGCCAAATGCGGAGGCCGCCCAGCGCGGGGCCGAGCGTGGTGTCATGAATGGCGATCGCGCCGCGGAGGCCGGTTGAAGCGTCCCCGAACACCATCAACTGTTCGTGGCCGTGCTCCTCCATGTAGCTGACGTAATCGTTCATTGTCGCCAGCCCTTTCGGGTGTCAATCACCAATCGCTCATAACAGAAACGTGTGGTCATCTATGCCTTTGTGCCTTCGCTCACGAAATTGACGAAGCTGTCGAGCGAGCCCGCGACGTGCTCCAGGACATCCTTGATGGACTGATCCTCATGCGCGCGAGCGAGAGTGTCGTCGTCAACGCGCAGCAAGGCTCCGTTAAGCGCTCCGAATGCCTGCGCGCCCTGCTCCAGGATGGCGAGAGCCTCGCTCTGCGAGGGACCGCCGGTGACATCGAGGATCTTGTTGATGTGATTCACATGCTCACGTGTGTGGTTGGCCGCGCCGTACAGAAGGTTGCGTATGGGAGTGGATCGGCCGCCATATCCCGGGATCTCCTTGTCGAGGTCCTCATTGCTCAGGTTCGCGGCGGCTTCTGCCAGCGCGGCGTAGCTGGAAGCCAGTCGGTCAATCAGTGCCTGTGTGTCTGTGCGCGCCATTGTGTTTCTCCCCCCAATGGATGTTGTTGCTCTACGGCCATGCTAGTCATACGGCCAAATCAATCGTAGTGAATGCGCCGCGCCGCGTCCATACGGCGTCCACGGAGTCAGGACGGGCTGTCCTCTTGCGTGCCCTCAACCCTCTTCTGCAAGCTGTCCATCCAGTATTCGGTTATGCGACTGATCATGGGGCTGAGTCCGGTGACGCCAAGCAGCTGGGGGGCGGGCCCGTCAAAGACCTCTTCAGAAGTCATGATCGTGCCGTCTCGATCCGGCGTGAACGTCCACGTGTGAATACTGGTGACGCCGAATCGTCTGCCCGTCCACGCGATGCTGTGGGGCAGGTCAACGTTGACAATTGTGACATCGACTCCCAGGGTTGCCGGGCCGAGTCCCATCGTCATGCGCAGACGCGCTCCGTCCGTCCAGGCCTCGCCTTCCGACCAGCGCGCGCCGCGAAAGGTGGGGATCCAACTGGGCCACCCCTCGACATCAGCAAACTGCTCCCACACCTTCTCAGGCGGGGCGGCGATCCGATTGAAATGCTTGATTTCCAGTGCCATCACTAACGCTCCACACTTACCAACTCGGCTTGTTTCTTGAGAGACGCGAGCCAATTTCGTGACATAGCTTGAACAATGGGGCGGGGATAGAGGATGCGGACGGGCATGTAGGGGCAGTGAAAGGTCTTTTCGTCCGTAACGCGCGTTTTGGAACCGCCGGCCTGTTCTTCAAATGTAAATCGCCGTGTTCCGGTGACGGACAACACCTTCGATTCCCACGTCACGGCGTCCCGACCATACTCCGTGACGGAAACAGTGAACCCAACATGGCGGCGCGCCATGCGCAGGGTCATATGAAATTCGGAGCCGATTGCCCACGGCTCGCCGCTTATCCAGGCTGCGTCGCGGCATACGCTGTTCCACTCCGGCCACGACTCGAGATCATCAAAGGCTGCGCGAACGGCCTCCGGCGGAGCGATGATCTCCGTCGATTCCCGCAGTACCAGGGTACGCACGGTGGGCAGCATCAATTGGCCTTTATCGCCTCGCTTTGCATCACACGGCCGGAATCCACTAAGGATGCAGTAAGAAGGTGCAGATAAATCATGCCACCAAATGGCTGCCACGTCTCTAGGATTCGGCTTACACCGTCGTAATTGAGACGATGATCGAGCTCCAGCCATTGCTCCAGATGCTTGCGAACGCCCACGTCATCGCCCGGAAAGATGCCCAAACGTCCGTCTCCGCGAAGCAGAGTATATTCGGCAGACCAGCGCCCCACGCCGTACAACTGCCGCAGCCTGTTAACGGCGTCATTATCCGTCAGGCCAGTGATGATTGACCTTTCAAGCTCGCCCTGTACGGTCAGCGCCGAAAGTTCAACCATAGCGCGCGCTTTTTGGCGGCTGTAGCCGAGTCCAATGAGGTCCTGCGCTGACAATTGAGCCACGTTTTCAGGCAACGGAAATGATACTGCCTCCCCAAGCCGAGCGCCGCATGCCTTGGCAAGCCGCCCGAGGATTCGCAGCCCTGCCGTCAAGGTGATCTGCTGACAGGTTATGGCGTTGGTCAGCGCTTCAAATAGCGTGGGATAGCGCGGAGGTTTCAGTCCCATGAGCCGGGCTGCAAGGGAGGAAAGCGCGGGATCTGTCGACGCCATGCGGTGAAACTCGGAGAGATCAACGTCTGTCCCCAAAAGGCTGCGTATAACAGGTTCTGCCGCACCTCGAATAGCTTCGTCTGTGAGGTCTGCGGAATCTGCGCCTACAGAAGCGGCGACATGAAGTACGGGAGTGTTGATGGGGCCTGTCTGCGAAACCGAAACGTCAACGGGTGTGCCGTCATGGACGAGCAGTCGGCTGTAGGTTGCGGTTCCCGGGTCCCAGCGGTCCCACGTGTTGTCCTCACGGCGTTTGAGCGCCCATGCGGTCAGATCGAGACGGTAGGGAGGGAGCGGGGCGAGGTCAAACTCGATGCGGCGCATGAAACCATTATGGCGTTCATGCACTGCGGCTCGCCGGGGTTTATTGCCAGAGGGTAAGGATGAGCGCGATGACAATCAGCGAGACGGAATTCTCAACCGCGTTGATGATGTAGAGCTTGAACGGACGCCCCTCAAAGATGTACGCGGTGGCCATCGGCGCGATGACGAGGCCCACGGCGGCCAGCCCTCCAATCACCAGTCCGCCGATAAAAGTGTCTGCGCCGGTGAGTTGTACCAGGATGGCGATGGTGGTGACGCTGAGGAGGGCGCCAATGATTGCAACGGCGAAAGCTCTTACATGCCCTCCGCGCGCGTTGATCTCTTCAGCCGTGGTTCCAAGCGCATCCATCCATGCGTTTCCGACTGCGAACGGCATGTAATACAACATCCCGAAAGCCATCGCAAAAACGGTCGCTGCCACGACTGCCAGCCAGTTGATGGCTCCAAAGTCGATGCTTAGGCTTCCTGCTTCGATCATTTCTCAACTCCCAACAACTATCCTTCTTCCTACATCCTAATTGAATAACTCATCACGTTCCTGGGCGAAAGCGGCGGACGATTCGATGGCGTCCGTGACGGAGAACGCCGTATATGACTCCGTTGATCCGTATTCGCGTGTTTGGACAACAACCGGCATCGGCAGCGCGTCGCCCATCAACAGTGCCTGCTGGCGACTCTCCAAGCGGGCGAGAACGTTGCGCAGCTTGGCGCGTTCGGACACGCCAGCCAGGATCGCCTCGATGTCGCGCTCGCTGTCCAATAGGCAGACGAGTTTTGTGCCGATCTGCGAAAGCACCTCGTCATGGATGCTGCTTGGCCGCTGATCAACGACAAGGAGCGTGACGCCGTGCTTGCGGTCCTCGCGCGCTATCGTCCCGAAGATCGCCTGGCTTGCCACACTGCGGCTCAGGAACTTGTGGGACTCTTCGATGGCGATGACGAGGGGCGCGGGCTCGTCGCCTGCCTCTCCCATGGCCCGCTCTGAGCGGTTGACGTACTGCTCATGGATCCGGCGCGTCAGGAGATTGGCGGCAAGCATGTAGGCGAGCTCATGCCGGCCATACTGTCCAAATTCCAGCACGACGGACATTCCTTTCTGTAGATAGTCGACGATGCTCCGCACCGAGCCGCTGCCGGAGTCCTCCGTGATGAAACCGAACCGTTCGAATGCGCGGAGACGTCGTTGCAGCGCCTGCATCGTGCCCTCGTGCTCGCCGATTTCATTGCGGAGTTCAGTCATAGCGTCGCCGTCCAACCCTAGGAACTCCGTGAACCATCTGTTGCCGTACTTGCGGTGGAGGCGGTAGGGCAGCTGCCGCCCCGCATCCGTCAACCCCAATGCCTCAGAGAGAGCCTCAATATCTTCCGGCTCGATCTCATCGTGGCCGATGCGTATCTCACCGTCCGTGGGGACGCCGCGGCGGTCGGATGCCGACTTGTCCAGTGTGAGAACGACGATACGGCTGCCAAAGAGCTGCTTGAGTCCCTTGACCTGCCGTCCGCGCTCGCGGTCCATACCCGCCCAGCCGTATTCGTTATGCATGTCAAAGACGAGAACCCCAGCCTCTCTCGACTTCACGAGCCCCGCAAGGAGCTGCCTCACAAGGAATGTCTTGCCCGTGCCGGATTTGCCAAAGACTCCGACGGAGCGCTCCGCCACTTTCTTGAGATCGAGAACGATATCGATGTTCTCCATGGCAAGGGGCTGCCCGATGCCAAGATGAGATTCGTCCTCCTCGCCGAAGACGCTGCGGATGTCTTCCATGTTTGCGTCAACGACGCGGGAAAAGTGGCGGGGAACTGTTCGTACGGGCCGCGATTCGCCGGTTGCGGGGTCGATGATGAGGGTGGGGAGCACGTCGACGATGCCGTAGTAGGCAGTGCCCTCAAGCACGTCCGAAACGAATGGGTCGTCAAGGTCAGGCACGATCGTTTCAACCGACCTGTCAATGGACTCCAGCCTGACGTCAGTAATCATGCCGAATGAGCGGTTGGACTGCCCCTCGATGGACACATACGCGCCAACGGCGATGTCCTCAACTGACCGTGAACGCGAGAGCCTGACCTCCACGCCGCGACTGAGGGAGCCGCCAATGACGACTCCAACCTCGCGCTCAACCGGGTTTTCAATGTGGCCGTTGGATGTCATGGCGTTTCAACCCCGCCGGAGATGTGCGCGTCGGCGTTGGCGAGCCATCCCCGGGCATACTCAGTGAACTCTTCGAGCAGACGCGTTGTGATGTGGTCTTGCTGGTACACCATGAACAGGTCTCGCTCCAACGTGACGCCGTCCAGCGCCACGGCAGCGATTGTTCCGGCCTTCTCGCCGTGCCGCGCGGCGAGGGCGGAGACGAATGACACGCCCAGGCCGGCCTCCACGCCGTTGATGACGGCCTGAGTGGACCCCAGGGTCACTGTGGGCATCCACTGGTGCGCGTCAATGCCAGAGTCGGCGAGGATGCGTTGGATCGAGGCCATCGTGCCGGAACCCGCCTCGCGGGCGATGAGCCGCTGGCCTGCCAGTTCATCGATGCCGACCGTGGTTCTGTTGGCAAATGGGTGGTTGGCGGGCACGACGAGGACGAGTGTGTCCTTGTAGATCGGCTTTTGGACCAGGGTTGAACGGCGGGAGGGGGCGCCGGTAAAGCCCACGTCGCACGCGCCGCTCTCCAACTCACTGATCACCGCTTCGGTGTCGCTCACGCTGAGGGTTGCGGTGACGTTGGGATGCAGGGCGGTGAAATCGGCCAGGAGGCCAGGGAGCAGGAACTCACCGGGGATCGTGCTTGCGGCGAGGCGCAGCGTGCCGGTGAGGTCGTGGGCGAGGCGGGCGATGTCCTCGCGCATCTCCGTGTCAGCGGCGGCGATGCTCTCTGCGTGGCGAAGAAATGCCTCGCCGTGCGGGGTGAGGCGCGCTCGGGGCCCGCCCCGATCCAGCAGGCGCGCGCCGAGTTCACGTTCGAGTCGCTGGACGTGGAGGCTGACGGCCGGCTGGCTGATGTTGAGGGCGGCGGCGGCTTCTGAAAAGCTGCCGTGTTTGATGATCTCCAGCACGGTGCGGATGTGCGTGATGTCCATATCTACATTTTTCCATTGAGTGGCGGGCGGATCTTGGCAAGGACGGTCTGAAGAGTGTGCATGTCGTCGCGCATGAGATGAACGAGGCGGCGACCCATTTCGCGCAGGTAATCCTCCTGCGCACGTGCCGAGCCACGGACGCTTGCAAGTGTGCGGATGGCGGCGGGCAGAAATTCGTTCGCCGCGCCCAAACGTGCCGCGGCGACGTTCTGCAGCGTCAGAGGGTCGTTCGCAAGGTCAGCGATGTCCTCCACGCCCCCCGGGTAGACGAATGAATGCAGTCGCGGAGGGCGCGGCGGCAGGTAGGCATACAGTCGTCCCTCGGCGCGGTGAGCGACGATGACGGCAGAGAACGTGGTGCGAATGAGGCGCGAAATCTCGGGGTGCCGTTCGTAGAATTCGTCCTCGGACTGATAATCCGCGCCCCGCGCCGTTGGCCGGCGGCCCGCGTCCCGGGGCGTCGTTTCGGCTGACGAGACGATGGCAAGGGTATCGATGCCGAAGTCGCGGATAACGGCGACCGATCCGAGCGCGGGGGGCGTGTGGAGCAGTTGGGCCTCCGCCACAAAGCCGCCGGTGTTGGCCTCAATGACCTCCCCGATGCGACCAAGCTGCACGCCGTCGTCCACGTTTCGCTCAGAAATGTCGTCTGTCATGACGGAATCATAGCGAACGTTGGCGCTTCGCTGTAGTCTTTGCGGATGCGCGGTCCGGGGCGGAATTACGTATAGCTTCATCCTCAAGCAGCTGCCGGAACAACGCGCGGTCATCGGCTCGAACGACGGCCTCCTCATGTGCCTCAGCGAGAGCGAGCGGGTAGCCGTTGCCAAGCTGCAATTGGTCACACAAGAGTGTGTGCAAGAGTTCCATTCGTTGTAATGACCACTGTGGAAGTTCAATGCGGGCCAGTTCGTTTTCAGCTGCCATGTAGAAGAAATAGGGAATGTGATCTCCGTAGTCCGCAATTTCATCGGAAGTACTTCGGAATATGCCCGAACGTGCTCCTGATGTGTCTAGCAATTCTTCGAAGATATCGCGGTCGCGGACGCGGGCAATTTCATCGCAAGGGCGTTCACCTTCTGCCTTGTCGCGGCAATACGAACCGCAATTCGGAGTATCAAATGGGCATATTGCGATTCGGAGGGCGTTTACGACTTCACGGGCTCGTGGGCGTGAAATGTAGGAGGCGACTACAAAGGCACGCTGTCTGGAAACTTCCTGAAGACGGGAAAGGGCATCCAGATATTGCTTGCGAACGTCCGGATCGGCGGTGTTGTCTGCTTCTGAGATACGCCATTGCGTCAGTGAGCCATCGAGCAGGCCGATGGCGGGGACGTTTTCGGGTAGGGTTTCTGCCATGTCCGCGAGGGCGCTAACCTCAGCCGTGTCGCGGCGGGCGGCAATTACAGATGAGCCGATGACACGTTCGTGGCCCGGGCGGCGGCGACCACCGAGAACAAGGTCCTCGGGCTTGTAGTATGTCTTAGCCTGGCTATTGATGACGGCATCGGACGATTGGCCGTAGCGGATGTACACGCGGCCAACGTTTATTAGATAGGCGTCAAACGGCGAGTCGCGGTCTATTTCAATCTGGGAGCCATCCACTGCAAGGACTATGTAGTCGCGTGGCGGGGCCGACGGTTCGTAGGTATTTGTAAGAGGTTCCGTAACTCCGGGGACGAGCCATGAGTAAACGCCGCGTTGGGATTCGAGTTTGTCCGCCAACTGTCCAAAGGCGTCAGGTTCGGAGTGAGTATTCACAGCTTGCATAGCGCGTGCGAGGCGGCGACTGAACTCAGTATTCTGGGCGTCAAGGTAGTCGGCTAGTTCGCCGACCTGGCGCGAGAGTTGGAAACGATCAATAGGCATGAGGCACTTAGGCGAGCACGCGGTCATCGCCGATGCGGCGGGTTAGTCTTCGTGAATCCATGCTCTGGAGTAAGGGGAGTACATATTTGCGACTACTATTTAGCAAATCTCGGGTTTCGGCGACGGTTATTTTGCCGTTATTTTGGATGTAATCGAGGACCTGCCGGGTGATGTTTTGGTAGGCCTCGCTGTCGTAGACAATTCCGTCGCCGATGGGGACCACCTCCCCCGCATCTGTCAAGAAACCCAATAGCTCAGGGTCGATCGACTGGCCTGTTGGTGGATTGTTATTTTTTTCACGAAGTAGGGTGACAAATGCGTTTGCAGCAGCGCGTTGGGACTCGTTAAGGGTGGGTACGTGGTCCGGGAGTCGGACGGTCGCGCCCTCGTCGATTAGGACACCTTCGGTCTGCATGAGGACAAGGATCTCGGGGAAGTTTTCGGGCTGAGCGCGGAGGCGGCTGCGGAGGTCCTCTCGCGACGCGCCCCGGCGGAGGGGGAACGACTTGTGGTACGCGGCGAGCTGTTCTGCGGCGGCGGTCTTGATCGAGCTCCATCCTTCGACGGAGTAGAGGAGGCGATTCGTGCCCTCGCCGACGCCGACAATCCGGCTTTCATCTTCCAGTTGGGCGACGTGTTCGCGGGCGTCTTGATCCGAAAGGGCCGAGCGCCGCGCCAATTCGACGACGGTCAACGGGCCACCGGAGTCCAAGGTTCGCAGTATGACCTCAGAGGGATCGGGCGCGCTGAGAGCCTCAAGACGCGCGATAAGGTTCGGATCGTTGCGCTTGTGGCGGCGGGCGTCCGTTTCGATGATCTCGCCGCCACCCAGCGTACCCACGTTGGAGCGCAGGATGAACGAGTCGCCCTTGATGAGCGGCAGGGGAGTTTCAAGCACGACCTGAACCCAGCCCTCGTCGCCGGAGTGGAGGCGGTCGGAATCAAGGAGCCGAACGCGGGCGAGTGATTCGGCAGCGAGCCAGTGGACGGTGATTTGCATGTTGTGGCGGAGGGGGCCGGGGGCGTTGGCGGCCATGCGGATGTAGCCGTCCGCCGCGCCGGTTGTCTTGAGCCATCCTCGCGTGGTGAGCACCTGCCCGCGTGATACCTCATCGACATCAACGCCGGTGAGGTTGACGGCGGTACGGGAGCCCCGCTCAGCAGCCGTTTCGGCCTGCTTGTGGGATTGGAGGCCGCGCACGCGGACGTTTTTCCGGCCGGGCACGATCTCAAGCTCCGAGCCGACGGAGATCGACCCATCAATCAGCGTGCCTGTGACGACCGTGCCGAAACCGGAGATGGCGAATGCGCGGTCGATTGGGAGGCGAGGCCGTCCGCGGTCAGGACGCTGCGGGGTTTCCTGCAGCTGCGAATCCAGAAGTTCAATGAGGTCCTGGAGGCCGTCGCCGGTCTGGGATGAAACGGCAACGACGGGCGCGCCTGCGAGAGTGGTGGTTGAAAGGGTCTCCGCGACTTCTTCGCGGACGAGTTCGAGGAAGTCCGGCTCGACGAGATCGGACTTGGTGATGACGGCGATGCCGCGCGTGACGCGGAGGAGATCGAGTATGTCCAGGTGTTCGCGCGTCTGCGGCATGACGCCCTCATCGGCGGCGATGACGAGCAGGGCAAGGTCGATGCCGCCGACGCCGGCGAGCATGTTCTTGATGAATCGCTCATGGCCGGGGACATCGACGATGCCGATCTCCTCGCCGGAGGGCAGGCGGAGCCACGCGAAGCCGAGATCGATGGTCATGCCGCGCTCCTTTTCCTCGCGGAGGCGGTCCGGATCGATGCTGGTGAGCGCGTGGATAAGAGTGGATTTGCCGTGGTCGACGTGTCCGGCGGTGCCGATGACGTGCATGTGCGTTCCTGCTGCGTTTGGGCGTGTGCCCGCAGTATAGGGGGGTGGTTGGGGGTTTGGGAAAGGGGGGCCTACCGTACGTCCTTTGACAGGCTCACCCTTCGACAAGCTCAGGGTGAGCGGAACTTTGCCATGGGTTGCTTCGTCATTCGGCAAGCCTCAACTCAATTTCGTAAGAGACCCACTGATTAGCCACTACGTGTGGCACAAACTCTCCATATCCCACCAGAGGGCGGATGTCCGTGTTGTCCCTATCGATGAGGTATACCAGAGAAGAATATTCACTTGTTACAAAATCCTCCGGCAGCATGTGCACATCGTCAATTCGTACTGCGAGCATGGAGCCGTCGGGAGACCAGGAAGCATCCATCGGGATTGCCACCTGCGAGTTATCGTCCCTGTCGATGTATGTTAGCGGGCTGCCAATGGGAGGGGAGCCGTCCAATGGCACTCGATACGTGAAGCTCTTGAGAAGTATCTCGGAGCCGTCGGGTGACCATACGAGGTCGCCTAGCCAGGGATTCACTAAATAAGGCCATGGTTCCGGGAGGTTATCGGTTACCAGAACAGGATCTGAGCCGTCGGCGTCAAAGGTGTATAGGGCGACCCCGGCAGATTCGGGTATGACTACAGCGATCCGCCGTCCATCGGGCGACCACGCTGGTCCGCTGGCTGCCTGCCATAGTCCTCGTGTCACGATTTTAGACGGCATCTCGTCTCCATCGAGGTCGTCGAATCCAGCGACGTAGACACGCACGTTAGAGGGGTAGGCTTTTTGGCTACCGTGCACAACAAACGCTATTGATTCCCCATCGGGCGGCGACCATGCCATGCGATGCTCGGCGAAACTGATTCCCAGTGGCAGCGCAAATTCCCGTAGGCTGCCTGTCTCAACCGTGTAGATGGTAAGTTGATCTCCCCCCCGTTTCTGTGTCATGAAGGCTATTCTGGCCCCGTCAGGAGACCACACGGGGAAGTTATCGTGATGGAGATTTGTAGTTAGCCTCCTTACGTTACCGCCGTCGATATCCGACAATACTATTTCGTAGTTGTAGAACCAGAGTTTGCTCGATTCCGTCGGCTCTGTGTCCTCCGGGCGTTCCATGTCCAACACAACCAATTCACTGTATAGTGCGGGGTCTCGTTCCGCATCCTCCGTATATGCGCACGTTGAGTAGACGATGTGGAAACTGTCAGGTGAGATATCGAAGTGCATCATCTGACCACCATCTCCCCAGATAGGGTCAATACCCTGGACATTCACAATCTGCCGAATGGGGATCTTTGAATCGTCAACCCAGTCGTACGAACGTGGGTCTTCAGCCTCATTCCCTACATTGACGATCTTGTCCAATCGGGCGCCATTGGGGGCAACGTAATAGAGATCTGGCGCCGGCAAGACATAATCATAAACAGCAGATCCGTTGAAGAGGATTCGTGAACCGTCCGGCGACCATCTGATGTAACGCTCCGAGACCCAACCTCCACGAAAGGGAGAGTCAAAGTGGACGTCATCCATTGGCGGTGGTGGTGTGCAGCCATCCTGTACTTCATCCCCAACTTGAGGTTCCTGCATTCTTGAGGGCATGGCCTGCCTAGTCTCCAATGCCGGTTGTTCAGACACTGTTTCGCCTTCCGCCGTTGGCTCGACGAACTCGTCCGGTGTGGCTTGTTCAGATGTGCAAGCGCCCATGAGGGCAAGAAAGGCGAGGACAATCAGGGTGGTTGGGAGTCTCATGGGGTCAAGTGTAGGTGGTTGGGGCGGGGATGCAAGAAGCATCGGGTGGCGAGGGTTGGGTGGCCGCCCTGCGGTTCTTCTGACCGTCACCAGCCTTCCGGTTTGGTGATGGTTCCGACAGCGTCCGTCAGCGTGTCAGGGAGCAGGCATCGCCGCAGGTGGCTTTTCCAGAGGCGTCTAACGTAAGTAGCGGCGTCGGCCAACTGCTTGGGGCTGCTGTTCCTAGAATCGGGGTTGACCAGCGTGACTCGAAGCCCCAGGCCGTCCCGTACGTATCGCATCGCCCCAGCAAAGTCCGCATCGTTTGACACGACCACCGCCTGCTCATACTCGCTGTTGAACCCGTCCACCAGCAGGCGGGTAGCGAGATTCACGTCCGATCCCTTCTCTTCCGAGTCCCTGATCAAGACGTTGGTGGGCAGCCCCGCCATCGGCTCGACCAGGGGGCGGCGTTTGACGCCGGACCGGAAGACGCCGTAATGCGTCTCAAGGCCCGGCAACGTTCCTAGCGCTCGCAGGTACACCAACTGCCGTCGGGGTTGATTGGGATTTCCGGGGCGCGGGTCGAGCCGTGCGGTGAAGTAGCAGATATTGTTGATGTCGTCCTGCGGGAAGAGAGTCTCGGCCAGTCTACGTAAATTGAGCCACCTGAATGGCGTGTCCTTCAGGGCGCGGTAGTAGAGGTTGAAGCCATCGATGTAGACGCTGGTGATCAATCGAGCGCTCTCCTATAAAGACAGAGACCGCCCTTCGGGACGGTCTCGACCCTACCGGCGAAGCGATAGGGGTGGTATGAGTGAGATTACTGGGAAGCGTGGTGCGCGTCAAGCGGCGCGTAGCCGCCCTCCTGTGTGGGGGGCTTCACATCTTGTTGACCAGCGTGCGCGCTGTCGCGGCCACGTCAGTGGCGCTCTGTAGGATGGCGTTATCCGATGTCGCCAGCGGGACACCCAAGTTCCGCGCAAGGACGACGAACTCGGCGTCGTAAGCTGAAAGGCCGCACTCTAGAGCGGTGTCCAGCACCTGGGAGTCGCTCACACTGACAATGCGGCCTCCCAACGCCAGCCGTGCATCATCGCACATCGCCTCGGCCTGCTCCGGCGTCAACTCTGCCCTCCGTACAAAGCCCAGCAGGACATTGCGCAACTCACTGACCAGAATGCCAGGCGCGGCCCATTCGGCGTCATGCTCCAGCAACGCCGCTGAATCGGCCCCGTCCTCTCCACCAACCACAAGGCGTGTCATGACGTTGGTGTCAACTACAATCATGGCCGGCCAGAGTCCCTCATCTCTCGCAGAGCGTTGTCATTCAGATCGATGGGCCCAAAGCCTTCGCGCCTGAGGCGTATTCGTTCCAGAAGCGCCTGCGGGTCCATCGGCTCGCTGCTAAACGACGACGCTAGCCTGGCAAGAATCTCCCCGTTCAGGCTGCGATGGTTCCGGCGCGCGGCTGATTTCAACTCCCGATGAAGATGGTCGGGGATGCTTCGAAGCGCCAGGTCAGGCATACAACCCTCCTTGTAAGGCTCAATGTCATATTGATGTCGTTATGGTATCACACTATCCAGTTGCTCTGGGACTGTCGAAGGGTGAGCGGGGGGAATATCACCCCCACCCTGGCCCTCCTCCATCAAGGGGGAGGGGATTTCCGATGGATTCCGGCTTTCGCCGGAATGAGGGGAGAAGTTAGGCGGTGGACATGATGCGGACGAAGACTTCGTTGGAGAGGAGGCGGCCGCGGGGGGTTAATCGGAGGGTGCTGCTGCTTCGTTCGAGGAGGGCGTCGGTGATGGATTGTTGGAGGGCGGGGCCGAAGAGGTCGGTGGGTGTGGAGCCGAATCGGGCTTTGTAGTCATCTTCATTCACGCCGCGATTGAGGCGGAGGCCAAGCACGAGGGTTTCGGCCTGTCGCATGGAGTCGGTGTAGGGATCAATGGAGTCTATGGGGGCGACGTGGTTGATGGCATCCGCGTTGTCGATAGGGCCATCGAGGGGCGGCAATGGGTTGGATTCCGTGATCGGCTGCTTTGCCAACTCGGCCATGCGGTCGATGTAGGCGCGGGGTTGGCGCATGACGGAGAAGCGCGCGCCGAACATGTGGGAGTGGGCGCCGGGGCCGAAACCGAGGAACGGGGTGTTGAACCAGTAGCGGAGGTTGTGCTGACATTCGCGGCCGGGTTTCGCCCAGTTTGAGATCTCATACTGCTCCAACCCTGCCTCAGCCATGCGATGTTCGGCCATCTCGTACATGTCGGCCGCGAGATCGGGATCGGGTGACGGCAGCCGTCCCGATTCCACCCATCCGTGGAACGGGGTCGATTCTTCAACAGTCAGCGCGTAGAGGGACAGGTGCTCGGGGGCGAGTTTCAGGGCGCCTGCGAGGCTGGATTCCCACGTCTTGAGGGTCTGGCGGGGCAGGCCGTACATGAGGTCGAGGTTGACGTTTGTCGCGCTGCCTGCACGGAGGGCGTTCATGGCGCGTTCCGTGCCTCCCGCGTCATGGAGTCGCCCGAGCATCTGCAGTTCCGAGGCGTCGAAACTCTGCGCGCCCATGCTGAAACGGTTGACGCCGAGGGACATGACATCACGGACGAAGTCGCGCGTGACGCTCTCCGGGTTTACCTCCATGGAGATCTCTATGTCGTCACGGAAGTCCAGCTTTGGGGCGAAGGCCCGCAGTATGTCTTCGACCTGGGCGGCTGACAGGAGGGACGGGGTGCCGCCGCCGAAGAAGACGGTCTCGGTTTCCGGCCGGATGTCTGCGCGATTCAGGGCCTCACTCCATCGGCGGATCTCCGTGGTGAGGGCGGCGACGTAGTCGGGGATGAGTTTCTCAATCCCGGCGTAGGTATTGAAATCGCAGTAGAAGCACTTGAAGCGGCAGAAGGGGATATGGATATAGAGGGGGAGTGGGAGGGATTGGGGCTGGGGGGTCATCGCGGCTGGGCGATGCGGTTGCGGGAGGCGACGATGGCCCGGAGTTTGGCCTCGGCGATGGCGGCGGAGGAGACGGGGTTGTCCGCGAATGTGGCGAAGCCGCAGTCCGGTGTGAAGAGGACACGGTGTTCGCCGAAAATATCAATAGCGCGGCGGATGCGGGCGTCAAGGAGGTCAGGCTCCTCGACGTGCGGGGACTTGGGATTGACGACGCCGACGCCGATGCGCTTGTCATCGGGGAGTCCGGCAAGAACGTCGATTTCTCCCGCGCGTTCCGTGCCCAACTCAAGGAACAGCGTGCCGACATCAACGGTGGAAAGCAGGTAAATGAGGGGGGCGTAGTCGCCGGTGAGGGCGGCGGATTCGTCTGAGGTCCAGTTGCCGCGGCAGACGTGCATGACAAGTCTTTCGCGGGGGAGGCCGCGCGTGACCTGCGCGAGCAGCTCCTGGGCGAAACCGAGTTCCGTGGCGGTGTCATATCGCTCGCTGAGCGCGCCGCACATGAAGCTGCGGCGGGCGCGTGATGAGCCATGCACGACCTCCGTTAGCACTGGCTCATCGAACTGGACGATGGACGCGCCGGCGGCGAGCAGATAATGGGCCTCTTCACGCAGGACGCGCACGACATCCTCCGCCAACTCTTCACGGGTGGTGTAGGGGCTTTCGCGGAGGCAGTCGAGCCACATGGTGCGCGTGAGCAGATAGGGGCCGGGGAGCGCGACCTTGACTGGCGTGCCCTCCGCCAACTCTTTGGCGAACTCAAGCTCATGGACTGCCAGCGCGGCGCTGCGTCCGAGGCGGCCATAGACGACGGGGTGGCGGACGCTGGAGGCGGGGACATCAAGGGCGGCCAGTTCGCGCTCAAACTCCTCGGAGTCGTCCACCATGGCAGCGAGATCGGTGAGCGGGATGAGCTGGGAGTTGTCCAACAGGCCGCCGACGAAGCTGACGTAATTGTCGCGGCGCTGCTCGCCGTCCGTGAGGACGCCGACGCCTGCGCGTTGTTGGGCCTGCACGCTGAGGCGGACGGCATCGTTGGCGGTTTCAGCGAACTCATCGTCGGTCATGCGGCCTTCGAGGTGTTCGTGAATCGCGCGGAGCATCCACGTGGGGCGCGGCCAACTGCCGATTCCCATGACGGAGAGGGGGGCGATTGCCGGGGCGGGTGACGGGGCGGGTAGGGACGCGGGGGTTTCGATTTCAACAATAGGGCGGAGAGTCGCCCGATGGATTCCGGCTTCCGCCGGAATGAGGGGAGCATTCGGGGCGGCTTCCGTGTGGCCGTTGGCTCGGTCCGCGAGCGCGCCTTTACTTACAAGGAAGCTGCGCTGATCGCCTGCTTTTGTCCACGAGACGAGTTCGTTGCCGGTCATGCGGCTCCACGCGGGGAGTTCTACTTCGACGGTCGACTCAGTGGACAGGATTTCGAGGAGGCCGCCAGGGGGCAGGGGGTCGATGGCGCGGCGGATGAGCAGCAAGAGGCCGCCGCCGCAATCGAGGCTGCCGCCGTCAAGCGTGGTGTCCGGCGAATGCGTGTGCTGCGCGGCTGCGTCCATGATCGTTGCCTGAATGGCCGTTCGGAGAGATCGCCTCGGCTAATAGGAGATAACGGGCACGCCCTCGGAGATGAACTCGATGAGGGTTGCGCCGCCGACGACATCCGCGCCGTCGATGAGCTTGGCGGGTTCGAGGCCGCGCTTGTTGAAGCATGGGGCGCAGACGAGGATGCGTCCGCCGCCCTCCACAAAGTTGTTCATCAACTGCGAGAGAGGGGCGAATCCCTCCTCGTTGATGTCATCCGCGTAGCCCTTCTGCGAGACGCGGACGCCCTCCGTGCTGAGGAAGACGACGGTTTCCTTTTCGGAGCCGAGCGCGGCGTTGGCGAGGACGAAAGCGACCGTTGTGCGGTCGGGATCATCACCGGCGTGAGTGAGGCTGATACAAACCCTGTCGGACATCTGCTGCGTTCCTCCTCGGGCGGAATGGCCGCCTGCTATTTCTGTTCGATCCAGTACTCGGGGTGTTCTGCGTGGCGGAGTTGGCGGTTGGTGACGCGGCACCACGCGGGGATTTCAAGCGGGGCGGCGATGTCACGCGTGATCAGGCGGAAAAGGTCGCCGGTTTGGAGGGGGCGGAATCGCAGTCGGAGTTGAATGAGCACCTCGCCGCAGCCCGTTTCGCCCGCGTCCCACTCCACTGCGAAGGATGGCGCGGCAGTTGTTGCGCCGTCCGTATTCGTGTCCTGCATGGCTGAATTGATTACCCACCCCACGTATCAGGTTTGCTTATAGCGTCCATAAGCATATCGCATACGGGAAAGCGTTTCAAAGGAGGGGGGGCGGGTGGCCCTTCGACAGGCTCAGGGCGAACGGGGGTAGGGAGAGGCGAGGTAGTTCACCAGATTCTTCACCACTCAGTCCTCAGTCCAAACCTCGGTGAGGTCTGGCCAGTCTGATTCCTTGACAAGATTGACGGCGGAACTACCAAGATTGATCAAGACGACATCTAAACCGCGCGCAGTGTAGTCGACAAAGTATGCGGCAATCTGTGAACCATCCGGCGATATTGACATGGCCAAACGATGCCCTCTTGGCCATTGCCATCCGTCGTCCGGTTCCCATATCACGCGCGTGCTGCGCCCGTCAGGCGTTAAACCCCAAAGGTCCCCCTTGAGGAAATAGTAGATTTCGTCCCCCCCGGGCGGCCAGAATAGCCCCCGCGGAATGCTGTCCCTCAGATTGAGAATCAGCCTCGGGGGTATTCGCTGTCTTGTATCAGCCACAAACACGCCGCTGTCGGCAATTGCAATGGCAATTTGCGAGTTGTCGGGCGACCAAGCCAACAATGGATAAGCTCCGATATCGTGTTGGATTCGGCGCTCGAAGCCTTCATACACAATTTCAACCCCGGAACCGTCCGCTCTCACGATGTACAAGGAAAACGCGTAAAAGGGGACTCCATCTATGATTCGGCGACTCCCCTTCTCAGGGAAACTTGTGAAAGCCAGTCTCTTGCCATCAGGGGACCACACAACGGGCCCCTGCGATGCAGAGATATCCGGCGCAACACTAATCACATCTGACCCATCCGGCGACATTACATACAAACGATCCGAACCGGGTCGCGTTTCCACTCGATTTGACAAGAACGCAATACGTGAGCCGTCAGGCGACCAAATCGGGTTCCTGTCCCTGGCTGTAGAATGGGTCAGTTGTGTTGCTCCACCGTTCTCATCGAATTCAAGCAACGCAATATCCCAACTGTAGTGTCCATCAGTGACGAATCTGTGTGTTGTAAAGGCGATCCGTGTGCCGTCAGGCGAGACGCTGGGCGAAGTGTCGAGCTGAAGGAGATCTCTGGGACTCTCCGTCTTCTGTGATAGGATTGAGACTTGCCCGGTACTGGCGTCGATGATATGCAGCTTTTCATACCGAGAGACTATGATGGTCTCTCCATTAGGCATCCATTGCGGCGTATTTGACATCCCCGATCGACTGAGGACCATTTCCACATAATCCTCATCATTCGCCCGACACTCGGAGATAGCGCCAAACGAGGACAAGACAAGCACCAAAATACTGCATTTGACCATGAACTTGAGGAGTTTCATTGGCGCCCTCTTCACTAGTACCGTCGGGACGGGGTATCCATGCTCCTAAGTGTAGGTACTTTCGCTAAGCGTGCAATAAACCTTGTCTTGCAAGGGTGGTCAGGTTCACCCCCCTAAGCCGTTGGATTCTTCGACTGCGCTCGGAATGACAGGGTGGGGGTGGTTGGAATGACGGATGGGGGGCGGGAATGACGGATGGTTGCGTTACGGGGTTGTGCGGCGAGGACTCTAGATTCCTCGACTGCGCTGCGCTCCGCTCGGAATGACAAGTTGTGGTGCTTGGAATGACAGAGTGGGGTGGCCCTTCGACAGGCTCAGGGCGAACGGGGGAGTCACCCCTACCCCGGCCCTCCCCCATCAAGAGGGAGGGAGAGCGAAGGCAGTTTGGTTGTAGGATGCGGGTATGAGTGGTGAGGGGTGGAGCGAGCAGGGGACCAACGAGCAGGTGAGCAGCGGGCAGGTTCCCATCCTGGTGGGGTGGGCGATGGCGGATGCGCTGTTTGAGCGGATTGCGGCGGCGGATACGCGGGTACGGTTGCTGAACCGGGAGATTCCGCCGCTGCCCGCGCCGACGCAGTTGTGGCCGCCGTTCCCTGACGAATTGCTGCCGCTGGTTCCTCGGGCAGAGGTGCTGTTGACGCTGCGGCTGCCGCCCGGCGTACCGGAGTCGACGCCGAACCTGAGGTGGATTCATTCGCAGGCGGCGGGAATCGACTATGTGGACCGAGCGCCGGGGCTGCTGGATGCGGGCGTGGTCATCACGAGCTCGTCCGGGGTTCATGCGAGGCCGTTGAGTGAGACCGTGATCGGCGCGATCATCGCGATGGCGAAGGGGTTTCCGCAGGCCACGCGGCGGCAGGACAGGCATGAGTGGCTGCGGTATACGCCGGAGGACGTTGCGGACAAGCTCGTCACGGTTATCGGGGCGGGAAAGATCGGGACGGCTATAGCCGAACGGTGCCGCGCGATGGGGATGCGGGTTATCGGTGTGCGGCGGACCGCTCCGGCGGAGGGGTCGGACATCGGGCCGTTTGGGCGAGTTGTTGGACAGGACGAGTTGGCCGAGGCGCTGTCGGGGAGTGATTACGTGGTGCTGTGCGCGCCGCGGACACCGGAGACTGTGGGGATGATCGGCGTGTCCGAGTTTGCAGCGATGAAGAAGGGGGCGCGGTTCATCAACGTGGCGCGTGGCGACCTTGTGGACGAAGGAGCGTTGATCGCGGCGTTGGAGTCGGGGCAGCTTGGCGGGGCTTATCTGGATGTGTTCGCGACGGAGCCTCTGCCGGATGAGAGTCCGCTGTGGGACATGGAGAACGTGCTGATCACGGGTCACTCGGGGGCGGGGTCGGCGGATCGGGATGAGCGCGTGGTGGGGATCTTTTTGGAGAACCTGCGGCAGTATGTGGGTGGGCGGCCGTTGGTCAATGTGTACGACCACGGGCGGGGGTATTAGGGGATTGTATTTGCTACACTATGGCGCGGCTTGTGAGAGGGATTTGAGATGACTAACCAGGATGTTTTCTCGGCGCGGCGGACGCTGGAGACGGGCTCTGGGCCGGTGGCGTATTACGACGTCAACGCTCTGGAAGAGCAGGGCATCGGGGAGGTGTCGCGGCTGCCGTTCTCCATCAAGGTCATGTTGGAAAGCCTGCTGCGGAACGTGAACGGGTACGACGTTCTTGAAGAGGACGTGCGCGCGCTGGCGGGGTGGCAGGCGGAGCCGGGGGAGATCACGGTACCGCTCAAGCTGGCGCGTGTGATTCTGCAGGATTTCACGGGCGTGCCGGCGGTGGTCGATTTGGCGGCGCTGCGGAGCGCGATGGCGCGGGCGGGGGCGGACCCGTCCGTTATCAATCCCGTCGTTCCGGTTGACCTCGTTATCGATCACTCAGTGCAAGTGGACTTCTTCGGCACGGCGTACGCGCTGAGCGGGAACGTCGAGAAGGAGTATGAGCGGAACGGGGAGCGGTACAAGCTGCTCAAGTGGGCGCAGGGGTCGATTGACAATTTCCGTGTTGTGCCGCCGGGGGCGGGCATCGTCCACCAGGTGAACCTTGAATACCTGGGCAGCGTGGTGATGGCCAAAGAGGAGGACGGCGAGCGGGTGGCGTTCCCGGACTCGCTGGTGGGGACGGATTCCCACACCACGATGATCAACGGACTTGGCGTGCTGGGCTGGGGCGTTGGAGGCATCGAGGCCGAGGCCGTGATGCTCGATCAGCCATATTACATGCTTGCGCCGCGCGTGGTGGGATTCAAGCTGTCCGGCAGCCTGCCAGAAGGGGCGACAGCGACCGATCTCGTGCTGACCGTGACGGAGATGCTGCGGGCGCACGGCGTGGTCGGGGACTTTGTTGAGTTCTATGGCTCGGGGCTGACGGGGCTGCCGGTGGCGGACCGGGCGACGATTGCGAACATGTCGCCGGAATACGGCGCGACGATGGGCTATTTCCCCATCGATGACGAGACGCTGGCGTATCTGAGGCTTTCGGGCAGGCGTCCTGAACTGATTGACCTGGTTGAGAAGTATGCCAAGGCGCAGGGGCTGTTCAGGACGGACGACACACCGGATCCGATGTATTCGGACACCTTGTCGCTTGACCTGAGCACCATTGTGCCGTCGTTGGCGGGGCCGAAGCGCCCGCAGGACAGGGTGGAGCTTGGTAGTGTGAAGTCGAGTTTCCAGGAACATCTGACACTGTCTCCAGCAGAACGCGGTTTCGGGCTGAGCGGCGAGGAGGCCGAGAAGACCGCCGTTGTTGGGCACGGGGTGGAGGCATTCCAGTTGCAGCATGGCTCCGTCGTCATTGCGGCGATCACGTCCTGCACAAACACGTCCAACCCGTCGGTGATGATCGGGGCGGGGCTGCTGGCAAAGAACGCAGTGACCGCAGGCATTACGACGAAGCCGTGGGTGAAGACGTCGATGGCGCCGGGATCGAAGGTTGTGACGGACTATCTTGAGGCCGCCGGGCTTGTGCCGTTCATGGAGGCGCAGCGATTCCACACGGTGGGTTTCGGCTGTACGACGTGCATCGGCAACTCCGGGCCGCTGCCGGAGGACATCGCCAATGCCATTGAGGACAGCGATCTTGTGGCGGCGGCGGTGCTGTCCGGCAATCGGAACTTCGAGGGCAGGGTGAATCCACACGTCAAGGCGAATTACCTGGCGTCGCCCATGTTGGTTGTGGCGTACGCGCTGGCAGGGCGGATGGACATTGATTTTACATCGGAGCCGCTGGGAACCGACCCGAACGGTCAAGGCGTGTTCCTGCGCGATATCTGGCCGTCGCAGCACGATATTCAGCAGGCTATCTCCAACAACGTCAGTCCGGATATGTTTGAGCAGCAGTATGGCGCAATCTTCGACGGTGATGAGCAGTGGAAGGAGCTTGAGGCGCCCGCGGGCGAGTTGTACGAGTGGGAGCTGGATTCGACGTATCTGCAGGAGCCGCCGTTCTTCAAGGATTTTCCACTTGACCCTCCCGCGCTGCCTGTTGTTGAGGATGCGCGCGTGCTCGCGGTGCTTGGAGATTCCGTAACAACTGACCACATTTCGCCGGCGGGCAACATCGCGGCGCGCAGCCCGGCGGGGCAGTTCCTGCAAGGACGGGATGTGTTGCAGGCGGACTTCAACTCATATGGTTCGCGTCGCGGCAACCATGAAATCCTGATGCGCGGCACGTTCGCCAACATCCGCATCAAGAACCAGATGCTGGATGACGTGGAGGGTGGGTTCACTTTGAAGCTGCCTGAGAACGAGCAGATGCCCATCTACGATGCCGCCATGCGTTACCAGCAGGAGGGCGTGCCGACGGTCATCTTTGGCGGCAAGGAGTACGGTTCCGGGTCAAGCCGCGATTGGGCGGCAAAGGGGCCGTACCTGCTTGGCGTGAGAGCGGCGATCGCGGAGTCGTTTGAGCGGATTCACCGTTCCAACCTCGTTGGGATGGGCGTGCTGCCACTCCAGTTCCACGAGGGTGAAAACGCAGCCACCTACGGCATCACGGGCCGGGAAACGGTGACGATCGGCAGTCTTGATGACGGCATCGAGCCGGGGCAGGACATCGACGTTACCGTGCGGCGCGAGGACGGGTCAGAGACGATGTTCGCGGCGACGGTGCGAATCGATACGCAAGTGGAGGCGGACTATTACCGCAACGGCGGGATACTGCACACGGTGTTGAGGAAGCTGCTGAATGAGGCGGGGAATTAGAAGCCGCGATTTTTAGTCGCCAAAAAGAAAGAGGCGGGGCAAGCGCCCCGCCTCTTTTGCATTGCTATTGTGGGCTGCTAGTCGTACTTGGTGAAGACGACGCAGGCGTTTTGGCCGCCGAAGCCGAAGCTGTTGGAGAGGGCGACGCGAACGTCGGCGTCACGCGCCTCGTTCGGGACGTAGTCGAGATCGCAGGCCGGGTCGGGCGTTTGCAGGTTGATGGTGGGGTGGAGCGTGCCGGTCTGGATGGACTTGACGACGGCGATGGCCTCAACGCCGCCGGCCGCGCCAAGCGCGTGGCCGATCATGGACTTGGTGGAGCTGACAGGAATCTGGTAGGCGCGGTCGCCGAAGACGGCCTTGATGGCGGTGGTTTCCGCGGCGTCGCCGAGCGGAGTTGATGTCCCGTGTGCGTTGATGTAGCTGACCTCTGAGGGGTCGATTCCGGCGTTGTCGAGCGCCCATCGCATAGTTCGGGCCGCGCCCGCGCCATCGTCCCGCGGCTGCACAAAATCAAAGGCGTCATTGGACGCTCCGTAGCCCGCGACTTCCGCGTAGATGGTCGCGCCGCGCTCCTGCGCGTGTGAGAGCGATTCAAGGACGAGAATGCCAGCGGCCTCCGTCGGCACGAAGCCATCACGGTCCGTGTCAAATGGACGTGACGCGCCGTGAGGATCATCCTTGCGTTGCGAGAGGGCGCGCATGGCGCAGAAGGCGGCAAGGCCCTGGGCGCAGATGGAGGACTCAGAGCCGCCGGAGATGATGACGTCTGCACGCCCGGCGCGGATCATGTCCGCTGCGTCGCCGATGGCCTGCGTTCCTGCGGCGCACGCGGTGATGACGGTGTTGTTGTAGCCCACGAGGCCGAGCGCCATGGCGACGTTTGCGGCGGCCATGTTGGGGAGCATCTTGGACATATAGATGGGGCTGACCTTGCTCCATCCGCGCTCATAGAAGACCTTGCTCTGCTCCTCCGTGTCCGGGTAGCTGCCGATGCCGTTGCCGAGGAGGACGCCGATACGCTCGACGTCTGCGGTCTCGAGGTCGATACCGGCATCATCGATGGCCTGTCGCGATGCCGCGACAGCGAGTTGGGAGAAGCGGGCGAGGCGTCGCACCTGCTTGGCGGGCATGTATTCGCTGGCGTCGAAATCGCGGACTTCACCCGCGACGACGCAGGGGAACTCGGATGCGTCAAAGCTCTCGATATAGTTGATGCCACTCGTTCCTGAAACCAGGCCGTCCCAGTATTCGTCGATCGAGTTGCCGAGCGGGGTCAGGGCGCCCATGCCCGTTACGACCACTCGCTGATCCGCCGTGCGGTCCTGCGCTGCCATTTCCTGCTGCTCCTTCCTCTCCGTCTGTTTTCTCCGGATTGTCGGCTCTCAGTAGGCGGATTCGTCCGGCTTGACACCGAGAACGTGCTCACGCGCCTCTGCCACGACGAACAATGAGCCCGTGACCAGTATGAGCGACCCGGGGCTGCCCTCCAGTTTCGCCCGTTCAATGGCCGCCGCGACCGTGTTCTCCGGCCGCACGGGAACTCCCGCCTCCCATAGTGTATCTGCTATGTCATCCGGGGACATGGAGCGCGGGCTGCGGGAACTTGTCGCGAAAGCGCCTGTGGCGACCACGCCGATCTCACGCGCAATGCCGCTTACGTCCTTGTCCGATGCCGCGCCGAGCACCAACTGCACCTCACGCCCCGGAAACGTTTCGCGTATTGTCTCAGCCAGCCGCGTTGCGGAATAGGGGTTGTGCGCGCCGTCCGCCACGATCAGGGGCGACTCGCTTAGGATCTCCATCCGGCCGGGCCACGTGACGCCGCTAAATCCGGTGTAGATGTCATCGTAGGGAACGGGGTAGTGAAGGTCGCGCAGGCACTCCAGCATGGCCATGGCGAGGGAGGCGTTCTCAAGCTGGTGCTCGCCGAGCAAGCTTGTGCGAAGGTTATGCTCAACAGGACGGTCGCCGATTTGTCCCCACATCGTGAAATCCTGGCCGGACAGGGTGGCCTTTTCAGGCCGCCAAAACATGTCGCGGCGGAGCAGGGTTAGCGGCGCGCCAAGCTCGTCGCTGCGGTTGATGATGACGTCAGCGGCGTCGGATTCCTGCGGGGCGGAAACAACAGGCACGCCGGGCTTGATGATGCCCGCTTTTTCGGAGGCGATTTCGCGGATGGTGGACCCAAGAAACGCCTCGTGGTCGAGGCTGATGGACGTGATGCCGGTGACGGCGGGTTCGACGACGTTTGTAGAATCAAGGCGTCCGCCAAGTCCGACCTCGATAACCTGCATCTCGACGTTCTGCGCTCGGAAGGCAACGAACGCCATCGCCGTCAGCGCCTCGAAGGTGGTGATAGTACCGAAAGAGGCGTCGGCATTTACTGCGTCTACGGCGGGTTTGACTGCGCGGGCGGCGTCGATGAAATCCTGCTCAGAACAGGGGTATCCATTGATGGCGATGCGCTCCCGGATGGTGTGGAGATGGGGGGAGGTGAACAACCCAGTTTGGTAGCCCGAGGTGGTGAGGGCCGCCGCGAGCAGGGCGCACGTGCTGCCCTTGCCCTTTGTGCCCGCGACGTGGAGCGTGACGGGGCCGATGTGGGGGTTATCGAGGCGGCGCAGGAGCTCATGAACGCGATCCAGGTTCCAGCGGCGGGTGGCGATGGGGGCAGAGGGTCCGTCCGTATCCGTGGGGTCTGAGGGCGCGACGGGGAGCTCAAAGTTGGTCATGCCGAGCAGCCACGCGACAGCTTCCGAGTAATTCATGGACTGAGTATAGGGGTGTTCACCCTTCGACAGGCTCAGGGCGAACGGAGGGAGCGGAATGCTCGGCTACAATAGGATGCGTACACACACGTTTGGAGTATTGCCTGCTGCTATGACGTCTGAAATGCCACAGTATCGAACCGGCCCGGAGCTGCGAGAACTGTTCCTGAGCTTCTTTGAGTCCAAGGGGCACAGTCGCATACCGTCGTCGTCGCTTGTCCCGCAGGACGACCCGACGCTGCTGTTTACGACGGCCGGCATGGTGCAGTTCAAGCCGTATTTCCTAGGACAGTCGGAGCCACCGAATGTTCGCCTGACGACGGTGCAGAAGTCGTTCCGGACTACGGACATCGGCGAGGTTGGGGACACGACGCACCTGACGTTCTTCGAGATGCTGGGTAATTTCTCGTTCGGAGACTACTTCAAGCAGGGAGCGATTGAACATGCATGGGAACTCTGCACGCAGCATCTTGGACTCAGCGCGGACCGGCTGTGGGCAACGGTCTACACGGATGATGATGAGGCGGCGGCGCTGTGGGAGCAGACAGGGGTTCCGGCTGAGCGGATTCGACGGTTCGGGGCGTCCGATAACTGGTGGGGCCCTGCGGGCAACAGCGGACCGTGCGGGCCGTGCTCCGAGATCCACTATGACCTGACTCCGGGTGAGCCGTTGGATGATGGCTCCTGCGGAGAAGACTCTTGCGGCCCGAACTGCGAGTGCGGCCGGTTTGTTGAGATCTGGAATCTCGTGTTCATGGAGTTCGACCAGGCTGAGGACGGCACGCGGACGCCGCTTGAACAGAAGAACATCGACACGGGCATGGGGCTGGAACGGCTCGCGGCGATTATCCAGCGGGCCGACAATATCTACTCAACAGACCTCTTTCAGCCTCTAATCGCATCTGCGGCGGCCATCGCGGACACTGAATACGGCACGGATGCGGCCACGGATCGGGCGCTGCGCGTGATGGCGGAACATGCGCGGTCCGGCGCGTTCCTGATCATGGACGGCGTGACGCCGGGAAACGAGGGACGCGGGTACGTGCTGCGGCGGATGCTGCGGCGGGGGATTCGTTTCGCGCAGGGCCTTGGCGTGAATGAGCCGTTTCTGGGTCGGATTATCACGGAGGCGGTAGTTCCACTGATGGCGCCTGCGTATCCGGCACTGAATGATGCTCTGGACCACATCGTGCAGACGGTGACGCGGGAGGAGGAGCAGTTCCAACGAACTCTCTCCGTGGGGACGGCGCTCCTTGATGAGGTGATGGCGCGGATGGAGGCGGACGGTGAGTCTGTTGTGCCGGGCGACGCGCTTTTCCGACTGTATGACACCTACGGCTTCCCGGTGGAGCTCGCGGAAGAGATTGCCCTTGACCGAGGTGTGAGCGCTGATCGCGACGGCTTTCAGCAAGAGATGGAGGCGCAACGGGAGCGGGGCAGGGCGGCTACATCATTCGGGGGCGGAGATGAAGGCTCAGAGGCGTATCGGCTGCTTTCGAGCCTGACGACGCAGTTCACCGGCTATGAGGTTGCGCGGGATGAGAGCAATGTCACCGGCCTGATCGTTGGCGGTGGGGTGACGGAGTCGGCCTCCCAGCAGCAGCAGGTGGAGATCGTGACGGCGCGGACGCCGTTCTACGCAGAGGGCGGCGGGCAGGTGGGCGACGTTGGCATCATTCGTGGGCCGGCCGGGCTTGCGCGGATTACGGATACGCAGCGGCCTGTTGGAGAGCGGCCTGATTTTGTTGTTCATATCGGCGTGGTTGAGGAGGGGATGCTGAGCGTTGGGGACACGGTGACGCTTGAGGTTGATCCCGCCGCGCGTGGACAGGCGACCCGCCATCACACTGCGACGCATCTTCTGCACGCGGCGCTGCGCTCCACGCTGGGCGGACATGTGCGGCAGGCGGGGTCGTATGTCTCGCCGGACCATCTGCGATTCGATTTCTCGCATACGGCATCGCTGAATGAGCATGAGATTGCCGCGATCACGCACGCGGTGAACGCGCGTGTGATTCGCAACATTGCTGTGGAGTCGCAGGTGCAGCCGATACAGGATGCGCTGGCGTCCGGCGCGCTCGCGTTCTTTGGCGACCGTTATGGCAGTGAGGTGCGTACTGTTTCCATTGACGGTGAGGATGACGGCGTGCCGTTCAGCCACGAGCTGTGCGGCGGCACGCACGTTCACGCGACGGGCGAGGTGGGATTTATCTACGTCGTTGCCGAGAGTTCCATCGGCGCAGGGATGAGGCGTGTGGAGGCTGTCGCGGGTTCCAACGCAGATCAACTCCTGCGTGACCGCATGTCCGTGCTCGAGCGTCTGTCACGGCAGTTGACGGTTCCGGTGGATGAAATCGAGACACGGATCGCGGACCAGATGGCGGAGTCGGAACGGCTGCGACGGCGCGCAGAGGAACTGGAGCGGGAACGAGCACGATCGCAGATACAGACGCTGTTGCCTCAGGCAGTGCAGGTGGGTGAACCGCCGGTTACGCTGCTGTCCGCTCGGGTGCAGGACATCGCGTCCGCCGACCTGCTTCGCGATGTTGCGGACAGGACACGCGCCGCGCTTGGGTCAGGGATCGTTGTGCTTGGGGCGGACATTGAAGGCAGGCCCTCGCTTGTGTGCGCGATCAGCGCGGACATCGTTGAGCGGGGCGGCTCCTATGATGCCGGGCGTATTGTGAAAGAGACGGCGGCGATTGTTGGCGGCGGCGGCGGCGGCCGCAAGGACTTTGCGAGCGCGGGCGGGCGTGACGCCTCCAAACTGGATGAGGCGCTTGCGGCGGTGGCGGGGATAGTGACAGCGGGGTAGTAGGGTTACACGGAATAGAGTGGAACGGCGAACGGATCAACGACCCGCACGCCCAGTCGCTCAAAGTCGCGGACATTGCGCGTGACTATCGTCAGGGAATTGACGATACCGACGGCTGCAATCAGGGCATCCTTCAGCAGTTTGTCTGACTGCCCGTGCATGAGCCGCGCCCACTCGCGAAAAGCGGCGGCGTCCGCAGGAATGACGCCGAAGGATACCAGCACTTCCTCCAGCCATCTTTCTATCTCGTCCGCCTTGAGTGGATCATTCTCTCGCTTGGCTTCAATCCCGGCCTGGATTTCGCCTATCGTTACTGCGGAAACGTGCAAGCTACCGGCCGGAACTCGTTCCAACCAGCGAACCACGGCCGCATTCGGCTTCATGCGGCGCAATTCCGAAACGACGTTGGTGTCGAGAAGAAACACGTAACAGACTAATCAAAAGATGGAGGCTGAAGGCGGAAGAAACCGGAGTTGGACGGCACGAGATCATCCGTCCGCGCCTCCGGTGCAAGGAGGAGATCCTTCAGAGTCCGCCTGTTGGCCCGCTCATACTCAAGCCACTGCTGATAGGGGATAACCACCACGGCTTCCACGCCCCGCTTCGTTACGATCTGCGGGCCGTTCTCCAGCGTGTTGTCCAGCAACGTGCTGAAGCGGGCCTTGGCCTCTTGCACCTGCCAGGTATTCGGCTTGTCATCTGTGGGGTAGAACGTCATGCACCCCCCTTTCTTTGATTGGGAACTGACTAGTCACCAGACTAGTCATGTATGGGCGAGATGTCAAGTGTTTAGTAGGGCCTAATAGGTGATGGCGGTTGTGGAGCCGCCGTCGACAGCGATGGTCTGGCCAGTGATGGCAGCACCGGCAGGCGATGCGAGCAACAGGGCAAGGGCCGCGATGTCCTCCGGGTGAATCATCCTGCCAACGGGAATGGCGGATGCCATGCGAGCTTCGGCCTCTTCGAACGTGCCGCCGTTGCGTTCCATTTCAGCTTCAACCCGAGGGCGGTTCCTCTCCGTGAGGACAGCGCCGGGGTGGATGACGTTGACTGTGATGCCGTGCGGACCAAGCTCAGTGGCCATGTTCTTGCAGAGGGCTGCAAGGGCGGAGTTGCGGACACTCGCGCTGGCAGAGCCGATCTGGCGAGACGAAGCGCCACCGACACCGATGATCCGCCCGTAGCCGGATGACTTCATGTGAGGAACAACGGCCTGCGCGAGCCGCAGGATGCCGAGCACCTTGACGTCAATGGCGTTTCCCAGAGATGTAACGTCCAACTCGGAGGGCGTGCCGGGGAGCGCCCCAACAACGTCCACGGCGGAACTGATGACGGCATCGATTCGGCCGGTTGTGTCGAGGATAGATTTGATGGCAGATGCAACGGATTCCGCGTCCGTGACGTCCATCTCCGCGACGCGGACATCCACGCCTGAGCGTGACGCAATTTCCGCTTTGGTTTGCTCCAGCCGTTCGCGTCCCCGCGCGGAAATCGTCACATCCGCGCCTTCGCGCGCAAACTGCTCAGCGACTATCGAGCCGATGCCGCCGCTACCGCCGGTGACGAGGATGCTGCGTCCGGCGAGATCAAGATTCATGGGCGTATCTCCAATTCCGTGATTATATGCAGATGGCCGCTGCCACTCTGCGCTGTCTAGCTGCCTAATCTATATTGGCCAAATTGGCCACAAGGCGATCCCCAGGATGATGATTATCAGGGGAGTCATCACCATAGCCCAGATCACCATGCTTCCCAGGGCGAAACCCACACCGAACCGGAATCCCGTTCCAATTGAGAGGTCCACCCTTGGACTCACGACGGGGTCTTGAGGGTCCGGTTGGGCCGGGCCACCTGATCCTTCTTGGCTGGTCACGCCGAAGTCCTCATTCGCAAGGACCGAGTCAAGAGCGGCTAGTCTCGCTTGAGATTGTCGAAGATGTTGGTCAAGTCCGCAGGGGCGGGGCCGTCGCCCTCGATGACCTCGAATGTCACCTCACGGACGACATGCTCTGCCGCATCGCAGATGGCGATGCAGACATCGGCGACGGTCTCGCGGCTGATGGATCCATGGATGTTGTCGCCCTGACCTATTTCAAGCGACTTCGCGCCGCCCGCATCGTCAGAGAGACCGCCGGGGCGGACGATGGCGTACGAAAGGCCGCTGCCACGAAGGTAGTTCTCACCAAACATCTTCCAGCGAAGGACGTTCTTGAATCGCGCGTTCAGGTCATGGTCGCTTTGCGTGACTCCAATGGAGGACACAAGGACGAATTGGCGAATGTGGCCGTGCTCTGCAGCGGCGTTCACGAGTGTGTGGACGCCCTGATAGTCGACCCTCTCCGGCTCGCCGTCCGGAAACTTCGCGCCGACGGTTGAAATGACGTAATGTGCTCCCTCCGCTGCCTCGAATGCGGCGGCGTGGTCGGCAATATCGCCAACGAAGATGCCGAGATTGTCCGGCGTTCCGAAGATTTCCCGAAGTTTGCGCCCGTTCCTGACGAATGCGCGCACGTTCTCACCACGTTCAAGCAGCTTGCGCGTGACGTGCATACCGACGCCGGATGCGGCGCCTGCGACCATGTAGGTGTCTGGCATAATTCCCCCTTTCTTCGAGCTTAGCGAGTCGGGGGGATGTATGGCAATTGGCGGGGCGGCCCTTCGACGGGCTCAGGGTGACCGGGAGGTGCACAGACTCAGAGTGAACGGAAGTGGGCAACCCTTCGACAAGCTCAGGGCGAGCGGAGGCGCGGGCTCAGGGTGAACAGGGTGGGCTATCCTTGAGGCATGAGCGGACGAATCATTGCGCTGGACCTTGGCAAGGCCAGGAGCGGCGTCGCCGTGTCTGACCCGACGCAGACCATTGCCCAACCGCTGGACCTCTTGCCCGGGGCGGACGAGCCGACCTTCGTTGAACGGCTTGGGGGCGTTGTTGCGGAGTACGAGGCAGAGCGAGTGATTGTCGGTATTCCGCGAACGATGGATGGCCGCATGGGGGAGATGGCGCAGTGGGCGGAGGGGATCCGTCGCGCCTGTGAACGCGGGCTGTCCGTGCCGGTTGAGGGCAGGGATGAGCGGCTGTCCACTGTGTCTGCCGAACGGGTGATGCGGGACGCAGGCAGGCGCAAGGGCGGTTTCTCAAGCCCGTCGGATTCGGTTGCCGCCGCCGTCGTTCTCCAGGCGTATCTTGATGAGCAGAGACTGCGGGGCGGCGGTACGAGGGCTGGCTAGCAAATACGATTCAGATTCCCGCCTTCGCGGGAATGACGAATTGGAGTAGTAATGACAAGCGGCCGGTGGGAATGACGAGGCGGGAGCTATGACATCGCGTGTCGGGATCATCGGCTATCCCTTGGGCCACTCCATTTCGCCTGCGTTTCAGCAGGCGGCATTCGATGAGCTTGAAATCGATGCCCGCTACGAGACGTGGGCTACACCTCCTGATGAGCTTGCCGAGAGAGTGGAGTCGTTGCGGGCCGATGATGTGCTGGGCGCGAATGTGACCGTTCCTCACAAGCAGGCCGTCATGCCGCTGTTGGACGAGATTCTGCCCGTCGCACAATCCATCGGCGCTGTTAACACCGTGATCAACAGAGAAGGATTTCTGATCGGGGCAAATACGGATGCGGCAGGATTCACGCGATCATTGGAGGAGGAGGCCCGCTTCAGCGCTGCTCGAAAGAGGGCGCTCATTGTTGGGGCGGGGGGCGCGGCGCGGGCCGTGGCGTTCGGCCTCGCGTGGGAGGGTGTCTCGGAGATGGTGTTCGTGAACCGGACGCCGGAGAGGGCATCAGAGTTGGCTTGGGACGTGTCAGAGGCGACGGCGACCGAGACGCGGGGCGGCGGCTTTGATGATTTTTCAGACGCTGACGGGTTCGATTTGATTGTCAACTGTACGTCGATGGGCATGGCGGGCGGGCCGGACCCGGAGGGGATACCGCCTGTGGGGGACTTGCTCAAGCGCAGCGTTCTTGTGTGCGACCTTGTTTACAATCCGCGGGAGACGCCCCTGCTGGCACTGGCTCGAGAACGGGGGGCGCGTGTGCTGGGTGGGATCGGGATGCTGGTGTACCAGGGCGCGGCGTCTTTCGAGTTCTGGACGGATCGTGAGCCGCCGGAAGACATCATGTATTCGGCGGCACTGAAAGCGCTGATGTAATCTGAATAGTAGTCAAAATGAACCAGGCACACAGGAGCTGCTGACACCCAATGGGACAATTTCGCTTCCTGACGGCAGGTGAATCGCACGGACCGGGCCTGACGACGATTGTTGAGGGCATACCGGCAGGTGTTTCTCTGTCCGAGGACTACATCCGACAGGATCTGGCGCGTCGGCAGCGCGGCTATGGGCGTGGAGCGCGGCAACAGATCGAGACAGACCGTGCCCGCATCTCGTCGGGCGTGCGGCACGGCCTGACGCTCGGTGGGCCTATCGCCATGTTCGTTGAGAATCGCGACTTTTCGACGGGCACGGGACCGGACGGCGTGCCGTGGGTGGATGAGATGTCCATCGAACCGTCGGACGTGCCGTATGAGCCAATTACCAAGCTGCGGCCGGGTCATGCTGATACTCCGGGAATCACCAAGTACTCGCACGATGACGCGCGAAATATCCTTGAGCGTTCGAGCGCGCGTGAGAGCGCGGCGCGCGTGGCGGCGGGAGCGGTGGCGCGGCGATTCCTTGAGGAGATTGGCATAGAAGTACACAGCCACGTTGTAGGCCTTGGGGGTGTGGTGGCCGCGCCGCAGGATGCCATCGACTGGGTGCAATTGGAGGAATCTCCGGTGCGGTGCGCGGACCCGGTGGCGACGGAGGCGATGATCGAGGCCATCGATGCAGCGCGACGAGACGGAGACAGCCTGGGCGGCGTATTTGAGGTTGTCGCTACCGGGGCGCCCATCGGCCTTGGGTCACATATTCAATGGGATCGCAAGCTGAGCACACGGCTGGCCGCTGCCGTAATGAGCATCAACGCTGTCAAGGGTGTGGAGTTTGGGGCGGGGTTTGACCAGGCGGCGATGCGCGGTTCAACGGTACATGACGTGGTGAAACCCATCGATGAGTGGGACAGGAATCCCGATGGATCGTGGGTGCGCCCATGGCCGCGTCGCTCAAACAACTCCGGCGGGCTTGAGGGCGGCATGACGACGGGCGAGCCGGTTGTTGTGCGGGCGATGGTCAAGCCCATCGCTACGATTATGAACGCGCTGGAGACGGTGGATCTGCGCACGGGCACCAAGGTGGACAGGGCTCACTACGAGCGCAGCGACATCACGTTTGTCCCGACGTGTGCGGTGATTGGCGAGGCGATGGTCTGCATCGCGTTGGCGGACGCAGTATTGGAGAAGTTTGGCGGCGACCATCGCGATGAGACGGTGCGCAACGTGCGGGCGTATATGGAGACGGCAGGGCCGAGCCACGCGCCCGCGTCAACTGTCTAGGGTTCTCGTGTGTCCGCGCCACGCCGCAATATCTATCTGATCGGGTTTTCCTACACAGGGAAATCCAGCGTCGCGCGGCAGGTTTCCGTCAATCTGCACATCGATTTCGCCGACACGGACGAACTCATCGAGTCCCGCACAGGGAAGACCATCCCGGAGATTTTCGCCACCGAGGGCGAGTCCGTCTTCCGGGAGTTGGAGTCGGAGGTGCTGCGGGAGGTCTCGCAGTGGCCGAACATGATCGTCGCGACAGGCGGTGGGATTGTTCTTGACCCGGCGAATCGAGAGGTGATGCAGCGGACGGGCGCGGTTGTCTGCCTGGAGGCTCAGCCCTCGACCATCCTTGCTCGTATGCAGGCGGATGGGTCCGATGCCACCGAGCGGCCGCTGCTCGCGTCCGGTGACCCACTTGGACGCATCGAGGCGCTGAAATCGAGTCGGCAGGCAGCATATTCCATCGCGGATTGGACGGTCAACACAGACCGTTTGGCGATGGAAGAAGTGTCTGCGGAGGCGCAACGCGGCGCGGAGGCGGGATGGAAACGCGTCGCGGATGGGCAGCTTCTGGAGCTACAGGCAAGTGACGTGGATTCAGACGTTGCGTTTACCGTGCGGACGGAGACTGCGACGTATCCGATTGTTGTCGCGCCGGGCGCGCTTGAGACACTTGGGCAGCGCATGAGCGAGATTGGGCTGTCGGGCAGGGCGTGTGTGATAACGGACAGCGGCATACCCGGACAATGGCGTGAGACGGCGCTTGGCAGCCTGGCTGAGGCCGGGTACGATCCGCTGCTGCTGGAGATTCCTGAAGGCGAGACGTCCAAGAATCTCGCGCAGGCTGGCGAGCTGTTCGCGGAATTGAGCGGCAACCGCATTGAGAGACGCGACGTGGTTGTCGCGCTTGGCGGCGGCGTTGTGGGAGATCTTGCGGGTTACGTGGCCGCGACATATCTCCGTGGCGTGGCTTTCGTGCAGGCGCCAACAACCCTTCTGGGGATGGTTGACGCATCAATCGGCGGGAAGGTCGCAATTGACCTGCCATCGGGCAAGAATCTCGTAGGAGTGTTCTACCAGCCAAGGCTCGTGCTGTCTGACACCCGGACGCTGAACACACTGCAGCCGCGCCAGCTCACGGCGGGATGGGCTGAGGTCATCAAGACCGGCACGATCTTTGATGCCGAACTATTTGATTTTCTTGAGGCCAACGTTGAGGCGATTCTTGCGGGAGACGAGGCCATGCGCGCCCAAGCCATATTGCAGTGCTCCGCCATCAAGGGGCGCGCTGTTTCGCTGGATGAACGGGAGATGACAGGGCTGCGGGCGCGGCTGAATCTCGGACATACACTCGGCCACGCAGTGGAGAACGCGCTTGAATACACCGGCATCCTGCACGGTGAGGCTGTCGCAATCGGGACGAGCTTCGCGGCACATTTAGCGGAGAGAATGGGGTCGATTACGGCAAAGGAGCGTCAGCGGCAGATCGATCTGTTGAATGCCTATGGGTTGCCAACGACCGCGCCGGAGGGGCTGGAATTGGCGGATATCCGGGCCGCGCTGGCCGTGGACAAGAAGGTCGCGGCAGGACGGACGCGCTGGATTCTGTGCGACGGGATCGGGCGCGGACGGCTGCGGGACGACGTGCCACCGGACGTGTCTGATGAGGTGTTGAGGGCGTTTTTGGCAGGGGACTTGTAGAGCGAGACGGGTCCTGAGACAACCTTTTCCTGAGTTGATGCGTTTCCCAAAGTACGGGACCGCTTTGCACGGCAGCGCGGCAGGACAACAGCTTGATGGGGATGCAGGGAGACGCGTGCATGCTGAAAGCCGCAGCCGACATGATTGGACGAAGGCGTTCCGCATGGCTCACCGTATTCGTCATAGCGCTGTTCCTGGCAGCCGCATCCCTGCTGTCCGCGTGTGAAAGCGCGCGGGGAGAGATTCGGTCAGACAGAGACCGCGTCGCGCCAGCAACCGCCGATGCAGACCTGCCTACTCTCATCACTGGCAACAGCGCCTTCGCTTTCGACTTGTATCGGACTCTCAAGGCGGAAGACGGGAACCTGTTCTATTCACCGCACAGCATTTCCCTGGCTCTTGCTATGACCTATGGCGGAGCCAGGGGAGAGACGGAGAGTCAGATAGCGGATACTCTCCGCTTCTCCCTGCCGCAGAACAGGCTTCACCCCGCGTTCAGCAATCTGGACCTGCAACTTGCCTCCAGGGGCGAAGACGTGGCCGACAGGGACGGGGAAGGGTTCAGGTTGAATATCGTTAACGCGGTCTGGGGCCAGCAGGACTATGAGTTCCAAGAGGCGTTCCTGGACGTTTTGGCCGAGAGTTACGGGGCAGGGGTGAGGCCTGTCGACTTCATCGGCGCTCCTGAAGACTCCAGAGCCACGATCAATGACTGGGTCGCAGAGACCACGGAGGACAGGATCAAAGACCTGCTCCCGCAGGGTGTCATTGACTCACTGACTCGCATGGTGCTGACCAACGCCATCTACTTCAACGCTTCCTGGCAATTCCCATTCAATGAAGCTGATACACGTGAGCGTCCTTTCCATCTCCTGGACGGGAGCAGTGTTGATGTTCAGATGATGCGAATCCAGGAGGATTTCAGCTATGCGGAGGGAGACGGGTACCAGGCGGTGGATCTGCCCTACGTCGGAGACGATCTCTCCATGACCATCCTGCTGCCCGATGACGGGCGGTTCCGGGAGTTCGAGGACGCGCTGGATGCTGCCCTGGTCGAGAGGGTTATCGCAGACCTCGTTACTGCCCATGTCACCCTTGACATGCCGAAGTTCGAGTTCGAGTCCCAGTTCCGGCTGGGTGAAACCCTCAAGGCCATGGGCATGCCCGACGCTTTCGACGCCGGCGCATCCGACTTCTCCGGCATAAACGATCGGTCGTGCGCCGAGGGAGACGAGGAATGCCTGTATATCAAGGAAGTTGTGCATAAGGCGTTCGTGTCGGTAGACGAAGAAGGAACGGAGGCAGCTGCGGCCACCGCAGTGGTGATGACAACAGAGTCCGCTCCGCCCAAGCAAGTCAGCGTGACGGTGGACAGGCCATTCATCTTCCTGATCCGGGACAGGGAAACAGGCGCCATCCTGTTCGTGGGGCGTGTGGAAGAGATCTAGGGCGGCCGTGACTGTGCAAGAAGAACGGGGTTGGATTTGCGCGCCGGGCCTGGTGTGACTATAGTTGCGAACGGCGAGCAGGGCCGGGGGCCGGATGGTCGCGCAGGCTGCTTTGGTGGCCTGGGAGGAAAGTCCGGGCTCCATGGGCAGGGTGCTGGGTAACGCCCAGGCGTTTCGCGGGTAGATCGCGGGGCGACGGATAGCGGCACAGAAACATACCGCCGATGGCCTGACGATTCCTCGTTGGGCACAGGCAAGGGTGAAATCGGGCGGTAAGAGCGCCCGGCCGACCGTGGTGACACGGCGGCGGCCAAACCCCACCTGGAGCAAGGCCAAATAGAAGGACGCGCGCTGAAAGGCGTGCAGGGGACCGCCCACCCCGTCCTCGGGTAGGCTGCTTGAGCGTCGGCGCAAGTCGGCGCCCAGATGGATGGCCATCGACCGGTTGGCGGCGACGCCGGCCGGGGACAGAACCCGGCTTACAGGCCTCCAGGACCTGCTCGCCGTTCCAGACTGAAAATAGTAGGGGCGCCCAACGAGGCGCCCCTATGGTTTCTGATTCGTAACCGGGATTGTTAGATGCCCAGCAGTTCCTCGTATTCGTCTTTCTTGAAGCCGATGACGGCCTGGCCGTCCACGACGAGCGTCGGTACCGACATGCTGCGATAGTTCTGGACGAGCTCAAGCATATATTCGCGGTTCTCGACGACGTCCCTTGATTCGTAGCCGATGTTGTGGTCGGCAAGGAACCGCTTGGCGACTTCGCAGTCGGGGCAGTTCTCCTTCTTGGTGTAGAGGACGATTGTCTTGGTCTGTGTTGCCATGGTTTGCTCCTTATACGCCAACGGCTTCGCGGACGTTCTTCATGGCGTCGATGATGTCATCCGTGTCAAGGACGGACTCCATGATCTCCACCTGCTCCTTGTAAACGGCGGGGTCGAACTGGCTCTTGACCTCTTCTTCCAGCACATGGAAGACAGGGAGGCCGAGCGCGATGCCCGCCAGCGGGCCGACCCATGAGGGATCGCCCTCCGTCACGGTGCGTGCATAGACCTCTGCGCTCTCCGGTGTGGGTGAGCCGAGCAGCACGACCATGTCATTCGCGCCGTGGTTATCGACTGTTGCCTTGATCCCCTCTTGACCCTCAAGGTCAAGTGCTCCGGCGGCGGTTCAAACAAAGCACTGGGTTTGCACCATCACCGGCTCCGCGCCGGCGCTGCGCACGCAGGCCTCGATGGCGGGGCCGGGAACGCCGTCACGCTCTCCGACGATGATGACTCGCTTTCCCGCAAGGTCCATGTCACCTTCTCCCTCTATCGCGCGGCGGGTTGTCCCCGCTAGTGCACATAATACGCCAAATTGATGCGGATTACCCCGCGCCTGAGTTCGCCTCCATGATGAAGGACTCGCCATCGGACATGTGGGTCATGCGTCCGAGGAACAAGCTGCCCTTCGCTAGGAACATCGAATATTGGTAGTCGCCTGCACGCAGGTCATCCATCGCGTGCGCCATGAACGGCATGGCGGAGGCGACGTGGCCCTGCGTAGGTGAAAAGCCGGGCATCCCGTGCTTTTCCACGAACTTGTCACGCGACTCTGAGCCTTTGACGATCTCGCCGCGTTGGGCCGCAAGGGCGGCGATGAGCCGGTAGTTGGTGCGGGGGACGTTGCCGCTGCCAGCCGTGTCCGTGATCTCCGGGTTGTGCATCTCCGTTGCGTACTTGGCGACGTCACTGAACTTCAGGCCGAGCCTGTCCAGCGGATCGGAGACAAGCGCCTCGACGATGGCCTGCTGGACGGAGCCTGCGCCGACGGTGTGGCGGCCAACGCTGTCGAGCCGCAGAACGGGGCTCGTGCCATCGTCCGGGCCCATGAGCACGGCGAAACCGGCAAGCACATCCTCCATGACGGGGATTTCCTTGGCGAGATGCCCGCGGTATTTCATACCGAGCTTGGCAAGTGAGCATCCGCCCACAACTGCCACCTCGGGAAAGACGCCTGACTGCACAAGGCTGCCGCCAACAACCATCGCGTGGACGGGCGCGCAGCAGAATGCCTTGACGTCTGCGCCGGTTGAGTTGATGCAGGCAGCGGCCTCAGCAACGGCCTTGCCGAGGTTGCCGCCGCCGCGATTGTAGCGGTCGCCGATGGCCTCTTCGCCGGAGCCGATGACGTATTGGAGGCTGGCCGGGTCCGTGCCCGACTCGGCAAGAACCGAGCGGAGCGCCATGGTCGCGGTGGCCTTCACGGCAAGGTTCTCAAGCAGGATGTCCGGGGCGAGGGAGGCATCGTCCACGTAGTCGGTCTGTACGAGGCCGATGGTCTCGCCGTCGCGGGTCAGCAGGGGAATCGCGCCCTCGCGGGATGTCAACCTTTCCTCTATGCGCGAGTAGGGGACGCCCTGGATGCGCTCGATTTCCCCATCTGTCACACGTGGGTGGCTGCGGAGTTCCGCAGCGACGCGCGCGGCGTATCCCTCTTCAAGGAGGACGAGATCGAACTCGTCGGCAGCCTTGAGCAGGCCGTGAAACTGGTCTTCGTTGACAAGTTCGCCGTGCGGGCCGCTTGTGGAGTACTCGGCCAGCATGTTCTCGTACCACGGCGCGGCGGCGGTGTTGAGGTCATCCGGCTTCATATTGCCGAGCAGGACCTGGTGCGGGGCGTATGCGGCCGCGTCATCGAAGGAGCGGAGACTGCCCTGGATGTCCTGCCAAACGCTGTGGTTGGCATGGATATCTCTTGTAGGCTTTGACCCGTGCCTGACAAGGCCCGGCGTGTGTGCGAGAAAGAACCTGATATCCCTGACGACGGGGTGGCTCATGGGGACTCCCTTTTTGACGGTGGACACGCCCGGTAAACAGACGTTTCCGTGCGCTTGTTTCACCATATTATGTCGTTGACAGAGGCTAGCAACGCCGCCTAATGTGTGTCAACGATGAGAAGGCTGATTTGATCGCCTGTGTCGCAAGGGGGGATTGGGATGAAACTCACTCTCGCAATCCATGAGGTGAGTGACGCGAAACTGGGTTCCGGAACGTCGCTCGACGGTGGAACGCTAACAGTCGACGCAGATGAGCTTCGGCAGACCATCCTGGAGGACCGTCGTATCGAGAGTGTTGACATAGAGGTTGCGAATCCCGGGGAGCCGTGCCGCATCGGCGTGGTGTTCGACATTCTTGAACCGCGCGCCAAGGAGCCGGGCACGGGCAGCGATTTCCCCGGCCTGCTTGGGCCAATGGCCATGGCGGGGCAGGGTACGACACACGTGCTGCGGGGCGCTGCGCTCACGGTTGTAGATGCCCAACAGGAACCGGGCATCGCGTCCAAGATGATGGAGATGCACGGTGAGGCGGCGGCCAATTCGCCTTATGGAAACCTGCATCACGTCGTCATTGTTCCGCACATGATTCCGGGAACGCCGCGCCACGTGGAATTGAACGCGCTGCGGCTGGCATCTGCGCGGGCGTCGGTCTTCATTGGCAGCGCCGGCATCGGACAAGATCCCGACTCCACGGAGGAGTTTGAACTCGACGGCCCGTCCACGAATCGCGACGGACTGCCACGCATCGCCTATATCGGCCAGATACACGGTCATCAGATGGTGGTGGAGGAAGATGAGCGAATCCTGTATGGGAGCAATACGGAGGGCATGGTCCCCGTCACGCTGCATCCGAATGAGTGGATGGACGGGGCGGTTGTCTGCTCGTATTGGGTGATGCGCGTGGAGACGTATTTCTACCAGAATCATCCGATCATCCAGGAACTGTACAAGCGGCATGAGGCGGGTGAGATCAACTTTGTCGGAACGGTGGCAACTGTCGCGGCGTCGCTTGAGGCGGACCGCAACAGGAACTGCCTGCTCGCCGCGCACCAGGCCAAGTGGAATCTGAACGCGGACGGCGTTGTGCTGACCAAGTACGGCGGCGGAGCGCCCCACGTGGATATGGGAGAGACGGCCCGTATCTGTGAGGCGCTTGGAATCAAGACCGTCGTGCAGGTGTCGGACTCGTCCGGCGACAGGCGGGCGGAGTCGGCCATGTTGTTCAACTATCCTGAGGTTGACGCGATTGTGTACGGCGGGGGCGGAGACATCGCCTGGGACGTCGAACCGGTGGAACGTGTGATTGCCGGTTCTCCCGCCGTTGCGCAGGCGCTTGCGCAGATGACGCAGATCCCGGCGCAGGCGCTGTGCGGCGTGACGAACCAGCAAGGCGCATCGGTCGTGCGGGCGGTGGTGTACTGAGCCGCCTTAGCGGCGCGTTCAGTGAGAGAAATAAGGAGGGCCTGAGATGAAGGTCGTTCATTATCTGAACCAGTTCTTTGGCGGGCTGGGCGGCGAGGAGCATGCAGGTGTTGGGCCTGAGGTTCGCGCCGAGGCCGTCGGTCCCGGGCGTCTGCTGGAGCAGGTGCTCGGCGACGACTCAACGGTCGTCAAAACGATCATCTGCGGCGACAATTACGCCGCCGAGAATCTCGAAAGCGTGATGGAGCTCGTCGTGAACGAGGTACGGGACTCCGGCGCTGAGTTGTTCGTGGCGGGGCCGTGCTTCGTGGCCGGACGCTACGGCGTCGCGGCGGGCGCGCTGTGCGCGGCGGTGCAGGCGGAGCTGGGGATTCCCGTTGTGACGGGCATGGGCGTGGAGAATCCCGGCGTCGACCTGTATCGGCAAGAGTTGTACATCGTTGATTCCGGTGAGAACGTCGCTGAGATGAGAGACGTGCTGACGGCGATGGCCGCCATTGCAAAGGTCACCGCGTCCGGCGAGGACGTGGGCAGGCCGGCGGAGTGGGGTTACATCCCGCGCGGCATCATGCGGGATGAGATCGTGGAGGAGCCGGCGGCGGTGCGCCTGGCGAACATCATCGTCGCCAAGACGCAGGGGCAGCCGTACGAGACGGAGTTGACGCAGACCGGATTCGAACCGATTCCCGCGCCGCCCGCCGTTGCCGATCTGAGCAACGCCACGGTCGCCATCGTGACGGACGGGGGACTCGTTCCGGCAGGGAATCCCGACAACATGCCCGCCATTGCCTCCACGATCTGGGGATCGTATGACATCGCAACCGTTGATAACCTTGAAGGCGAGGACTACGAGGTCTATCATCGCGGCTATGACAACCGCCACGTGCTGAATGACCCTGATCGGCTGGTGCCGGTTGATGTTCTCAAGGAGCTGGAGAAGGCCGGAGAAGTTGGCAAGGTCTATGAGCAGTTCCTGTCCATGACGGGCTTGGCCAATCCGCTTGCGAACAGCCGGCGCATCGGCCAGGAGATTGCGGAGAATCTCAAGAGCGCCGGAGTTGACGCCGTGATCCTGACATCCACTTGAGGGACGAGCACTCGCAGCGGCGCTGCGATCGCGACGGAACTTGAAAAGGCGGGCATTCCCGTGGCACAGGTCACGGCGGTGACGCCGGTGGCAAAGATGGTCGGCTCCAACCGGGTGGTCCAGGGCAAGGGCATTGTGTATCCGCTGGGCGACGCCGAGCTTGATGCCGAGGAAGAGAAGGACCTGCGGCGGTCAATCGTGCGGCAGGCGTTGGAGGCGCTCAAGACGGAGGTTTAGGGGGCGGCTCACTCGCCCTTTGACGGGCTCAGGGCGAACGGCGGGAATTGGGCTACTTGAGGCGAACGGCAGGAAGTCGCTTTAGCCGCTGATTAACCGGATCCACCTCTATGCCGACGGATTCGAGGGCTGTGACGCCGAGAAGAGGCTCCGAGCCGGGCTCGCCGTAAATGACTGTACCTCCAACGAATTCGCCCATGAACTCAATCTTGGCAAGAGTGACGTCAAGAGAAAGATCGCTGCCGTCGGCAAGCTGATATAGGCGCTTGCCTTCAGGTTTCAGGCCGATGGCTTCAAGGTGCTGTCGGGGGACGAGGGAATCGGTCGCGCCGGTATCGACCAGAAACAAGCCCTCCCAGAATTTTTCCGGGTCGGCGGGGTTGGTGATTCTCACGGTGACGTGCGTTGCGCCCACGACGTGGTCCTTTGGCGAGGTTATCCGAGGAGCCTGTCGACTGCTGTTACGAGGGATGCCGCAACGACACCTGCGCCGAACATCATACCTACTATCCATTTGATGAGTTCGGCTTTCAGGTCAGCCAGGTCTGCCTTCGTCGCGTAATGCTGCAATTCCCGATGGAGTTCCTGTCGGAAACCCTGGAACTCCTCTCGAAGTTCACCCCGCGTGATCGTCTGAGCTGTCAATTCATCCTCCTCGCATCGCGCTTACCGTCATCCACTCTACCACGCTATTGCGCGCTTAGAACGCGGGTAAGTCCCGGCCGGCTTGCCGTAAGGCCTTTCGCCTTTGCCGGGCGTCCGGCATGGCGGCGGACACGTGCGCCCAGTAATCACGAGAGTGGTTCTGGTGCGCAAGGTGCGCGAGTTCGTGGACGACGATGTACTCAATCAACGCGGGCTTGAGCATCATTACTCGCCAGTTGAATCGGAGAGTGCCGTCCGCTGAGCAACTGCCCCAACGCTGCTTCTGATTCCGGATGAGTATCCTGGCGGGTTTATCACCGCCGAAGCGAGGCAGCCAGTTCTCCACGATGCTGGGGAGATATTCGGCGGCCCGGTCTCTGTACCATGCGGCGAGGGCGGCGCGGATGGCGTCTGCTCGCTGTTCGTCGTCAAGGTTGGCTGGGACGGAAATAGAGAATCGCCGGCGGGCGAATTGGACGGTTGGTTTGGGGTCGTCGGACAGAGTGACAGTGAGGGATATGTCCTCGCCGAGGCAGGACAGCTTCTCGCCGGTGACGAAACGGGCGGGGGCGGGTTTCTGCGCTTCCTCCGCCAACCTCTTCATGATCCACGCGGCGCGCTCCCGGACGATAGCTTCGAGTTCGCGGACGGGAGTTCGCCGGGGCGCTGCGACAATGACCTCGCCGCCGACAACGCTAATCTGCACAGTCTTACGTCGCCGCGCGCTGCGACGCACCGTGTAATCGATGGTTGTGCTGCCGGATCGGACGCAGCCATGTTCGGGCATCGGGCACTCCGTGTCAGAGCCACTTCACAGGGTGAGGCAATCGGTCTTTGCCAGCTTAGCAGCAGCCGGAGAGGCGCGGGGGAAGGGTGGCCCTTCGACAGGCTCAGGGTGAGCGGGCCGGTTGCAATCCGGGTTCTGGATTCCCGCTTTCGCGGGGATGACGGGGTGGGGCTAGTCGCAGGCGAACATGGACCTGATGGCGTCGCTCTGTTTGGTCGTCTCCACGATGCGTCCATCGGAGTAGCGGATGTATTCCGTCGTGCCGTTGCCGGAGCCGAGGTAGCAGAAGGAACTTCCCGCCCCCTCGCCGGTCGGCTGCCTTTCGCTGGCGGGCCGCTGCTTGGAGTAATCGATGGGGAGGTCCGGCACGGTGTCTATGGGATAGTCATCGTCCAGGATGGTGATCTCCACCGAAGACGGGCTGCCCGCCGCGAGTTCCGGGGGCAGCGCCTCCAGGGACACCGTGCCGGTCTCGGAGGACAGCGTCCCCAGCGACACCGTGAAGGTCTCGTCGCGGATGTCGCTGTCGTGGCGCGTGGTGATGGTCCCCGTGGCAGTGGTCGAGTTAGCGGGGATGGTGATGGATGCCAGCCTGCCGTGGTCTCGCGGCTCCGCCGAGCCGTCGGTGATAGTCAGCGGGACGGTCACGCTGCTCGACAGCGCCTCCGAGAGGGTGAGCGTGACGGTGACCGGGCTGCCCTCGTCCACGTCGGTGGGGGAGGCGGAGATGGACACCTTGGTCGTGGAGGGCTCTCCGTTGACCGTGATTGAGATGGACGAGGCGTGTTGGTTGCCCCACGTAGTGGTAGAGGTCGGCACATCCACCCTCACATTGCGAGCGCCATCGGCGATGCTCCAGCCCGTGGCGCCGCCGGAGTCCTCGCTGTCAGAATTCGTAGGACTCAGTGACATATTGAATTGGCCGACGGTGTAAAAGACGGCGTAGTACGTGGTTCCTGCGGTGAGCGTGGTGTTGGCGGGGGCGGCGAAGGACACCGTGCCTGCCGAGAGGGGATGGGCCGGAACCGCCAGGTCGGCGACCTTCGAGCCCGGCACACCGCCCGTGGTCGCATCCCATAGCTCCGCCCGAATGCTGTCGCGTGTAGCTTGGGTGTGCTGGGTAACGTTCACCACGACGTCGATGCTGCCTAGCGTGTAGCCGCCGGAGGAGGCTCCCGTGGTGAACGCCTGAGCGACAGACCAGTCCCCTGTACTGTAATAGGCAGTGGTGGTCGTCTGCCCGGCGTTGCTGACCAATACGGTGGTCTGGGCCTTGGCGGGCTGACCGCCGGGGGCAAAGAGGACGGCCAGCGCGACGAGCGCGGCGGCTAGGAGAAGGAACGGGGAGGGGCGGCGGAGGGCTAGACTAGAACGTGGGTTCGGGGGGGGGGGGGGGAGAAGATGGCATGGCCGCCCTCAGCAGGGGGCGGG
>DAOUJJ010000016.1:0-41693 GCA_034422835.1 Dehalococcoidia bacterium
ACTCGGACGGGCGGCAGTCGCGGCGCAGCGAGTGCCGTCCGGCGCAAGATTTGCAGACTTGCACGAACACCCGGAGACCAAAGCGCGGCCTAAACGGTGGCCGACGCGATGGACCAAAGCTCCCACTGCGCCGAACCGAACGTCCCACAACCGACCGAAGGCCAGGCACCGATGCGCCCCACCAAGAACCCTCAAGACCCCCCCAAACCGAAAGGAGAATCCAGAGAAGACACCGAAAGGAGAACCCCACCACCAACCCCCCAAGGGGGACGGGTCACAGAGTGGAGGGCAGCTCAGCTAGACGGGCGGAAACCTTGTACCCGGCACCGCGCGCATGGCGCGGTACACAACCTCCGGCGCGGCGGGATGCACGTAGATCCCCTGCGAATACACGTCCGTGGTCAGGCCGATCCGCATCCCGTTCGCGATGTCCTGGATCAACGTCGCCGCGTCCGCCCCCATGATGTGCGCGCCCAGGATCTCCCGCGTTTCGGCGTGCGCGATGATCTTTACGAAGCCCGTCAAATCCCCGATCGCGATTCCGTGCGCCGTCCACGCGTATTCATACGTCCCCAGCACGTACGGCACGCCCTGCTCGCGCGCCTGTTGCTCCGTCATGCCCACCGCGCCAACCTGCGGCGACGCGAACACGGCGTGCGGCATCGCGTGGTAGTTCACGGCAGCCTTCGGCCCGCGATTGAACATGTTGTGGTCGGCGTACCACCACTCCCAGTTCGCGTTGTGCTTCAGCTGGTAGCGCCCCACCACGTCGCCCAGCGCCCAGATGCCCGGCACATTCGTCTCTAGGTATTCATCCACAACGATCAGTCCCCGCGCGTTCGTCTCAACGCCCGTTTTGTCCAGGTCAAGGCGGTCTGAGTTGGGACGGCGACCCGTCGCGAGCAGGAGCGTATCGCCCGTGATGGTCTCGTCACCGCTTGGCGTCGTAATCTCCAGCGAGATTTCGCCGTTGTTCTCCGACACGCTGCGCGTCTCCGCATCGAGAATCACGCGATGCTTGCGACTGAACAGGTCCGTGAATCGCCGCGACACATCCTCATCCTCGATGGGGAGCAGCGTCGGCCCGCGCTGCACAACCGTCACGTCCGTCCCGAGCGCGCCATAGAAATGGGCAAGCTCAATCCCGACAAACCCGCCGCCCACGACGATGAGCTTCTCCGGCTGCTTGTCGTACCGCAGCGCCTCATCGGACGTCAGGTATGGCACGTCATCGATGCCGGGAATGGGAGGCACGATCGGACGGCTGCCCGCCGCGATCATGATCATCGGCGCGGTGATGCGTTCCCCGTTGACTTCCATCATCTTGTGATCGACAAAGCACCCCTCACCCCTGAAGATCGTGACCCTATCGTTGCCGTGATAGCGCGATTCGATCGTCTGGGCGGAATTGTCCGCCTCAGACACAACGCGGCTCACGATCTTCTGCCAGTCGATGGACTCCACGCGCGCGGTGATGCCGAAATCACCCGCCTTGTCGATGACCTCCATCACGTCAGCGGAGTGGATGAGCTGCTTGGAAGGAATGCAGCCCCAATTGACGCACGTGCCGCCGAAAGGCCCGCTCTCCACGATGGCGGCGGTCATGCCCTCCGCCGCGGCGGAGTCGGCGATGCTCACGCCGGACCCCGTCCCAATCACAATCACATCAAATTCACGCGGCGCGGTAGTGGTCATGGCGATTGCTCCCTGATCAGTCTTTCGCTCTACATTCCCAGATTACGGCACCGGCGTAGCTTCGCTTGCCGCGGTGGTCTTCTGCGGTTCAGGATCAAGATGAGTCAGCAGTGCCAGTGTCAGTTCCACCGACTCCGCAATAAGTCTAGGATTGATAAATTCCAGCGTATCGTCCGGAGAGTTGGCGTGTGACAAATCGTCCCCCAACAGGAAAACCGAAGGGATGCCCTGATTGTGGAAAGGAGAATGGTCGCTCCTGAGATTATCGTCGTACGGAAGCACCGTGAGGGCGATGCCGCGAGTGTCCGCAAGCATCGACACGGCGTTGGTCAAGTTGGAGTCTCCCATAACGCGGAGGGATTCGCCGCTGCCGGTAACGTCCAGATTGACCATCGCGATGATCTTGTCTTTCTCGCCCTCCGGCAGTTGATCGACATAGTGCCGGCTGCCAAAGAGTCCGATCTCCTCTGCCCCAAAGAGGACGAAGCGAACGCCGAACGGATAACTGTGGTCAATCAGCCGACTCGCAATCGCCATCAGCGTGGTGATGCCTGAGCCGTTGTCGTTGGCGCCTTGCGTGGAAGCCACAGTGTCATAGTGGGCGCCGATGATGACGATGCCTTTCTGTGACGGCGAGCCGGGCAGTTCGGCAATCAGATTTCGCGATGGATCGATGGCAAGTTCAACACGAACGGTCACTTGAACCTCGTCGCTTTCAATGGCCCTGGCCAACGCAAGTCCATCCACCCGTCCTATCCCGACGGAGGGTATGTGCGTCAAATCGACCGGCGCCAATCCTCCCCGGAGCAGCGCATTCTCAGAGTTGAAGATGATTGCGGCGACCGCCCCCTCCGCCTCAGCCCGCTTCACCTTCTCCTGAAATGTGATGCGCCCCCGTTCAATGAGGGCAATCTTGCCTTCAAGCCGACGGTCTCCGATGTCCTCTGCCCGGCCATACCCAACGAATATGAGCTCCGCCGTGGCCTCCCCTTCAGGTGAGTAGACCATCGGGTGCGATTCGATTGCCTCCAGGCCGGGCGGGGCATCAGGCCCCGCGCTGACGACCGACTCATATCCATCCGCCGCATAGGGGGCCCGCGTGTCGAACTCCTGGAACTCCGTTTCGTACCCCATAGCCGTGAGCAGACAGCGCAGCTCTTGCCCTGCCGCGTATTCCCCCTCCCTTGCGCTCCTGCGGGGACTGAATTCACGGGTAAGGTCGCTCAGAAACCGCTCCAGCTCATCCTCGGGCGGGGTCGACGACAGCCCGATATCAGGAGGGGCGAGGACGCACGGCTCCGGTGTCGGCGTGGGCGGAACAGGAATGGGTGATGGCGGCGGCGTGGGGGGCGGTGGAACAGGAGTGGGAGTGGGTGGCGGCGATGGTGTGGTGGTCGGCGGGACAGCAGTGGATGTGGGTGGCGGCGGGGGCGTGGTGGTCGGCGGGACAGCAGTGGGTGTGGGTGGAGGCGGCGGAGTTGAGGTGGCGGTCGGCTCCAAATCGGCAGCGGGCGTCTCCCCTACGGAAACCGGTGAGTCTGCGGGTTCGGGAGTAGACTCGCCGCACGCCGCGACGATCAACGCAACTGCGAGAATCCCAACCAGCCACAATGCCGCAACGCGGCGACCGTCCAATTTCATTGTCGAATTGACACCGCCACCCGACCGAATCGATCGGGTCGTTTTGCGGAAGAGCTTGAGGATACGGCTCACGAACAAGCGGGGGGGCTACATATCCATGCGCTTCTCGCCGCTCAGGTACGCCTCCGGCTCCCTGGAGAACGCGACGCGGCAGCCGGGGCCGCAGAAGTAATACATCTTCCCTTCATACTCGAATGATCCTCCGGGCGGCTTGCTCGGGCTGACCATCATATGGCAGACCGGGTCCTCCGCCGGCTCCTCCTTCTTCATAAACCCCAGGAATTTGCTAACCATCTTTCGAGACCTCCATGAGTGGTGAACCCCATCAGGAGCAATATTCAATCCTACCCCACACGAACATGCGAATGGGAGTTGAGACTTTTTGTCCAGCAAACTGGGGCTGACTCACAGCCTTTCCGATCGAATTATGGAATTGGCACCAAATTCATCGAGGAGGCGCACATGACAAACCAACCCCCGATTCCGTCCGTGAACTACCATCTCTGGAAAGCCTGCAACATGGGCTGCAACTTCTGTTTCGCGAAGTTTCAGGACGGCGTGACAGACATCGTTCCTAAGGGCCACCTGAGTAGGGAGGATAGCCTTGCCGTCGTCGAGTCGCTTGCCCAGTCCGGGTTCGAGAAGATCACCTTCGCGGGCGGGGAACCGACGCTCTGCAGGTGGCTGCCTGACCTGATCCAGCGAGCTAAGGAGTTCGACATGACCACGTCAATCGTTACCAACGGCACGCGGCTCTCTCCTGACTATCTGGAAAGATTGATCGGAACGCTCGATTGGGTAACACTCAGCATCGATTCCCTCGACACAGAGGTCAATGCACGGACGGGACGGGCGCTTAGACAAGGGCCACTAGACGAGCAGGAATACCGTAGTCTTGTCACAAGGGCGCGGGAGCGCGGCTTCCGGCTCAAGATAAACACGGTCGTCACGGACGCCAACAAGGACGAGGACATGACGGAGTTCATCCGCTGGGCGCAGCCTGAGCGTTGGAAAATCTTCCAGGTGCTGCCCATGGACGGCCAGAACGATGACACCTTGGGTGATCTCACCGTAACCGATAAGGAATTTGAGACCTACGTCGCACGGCATCGTGGCCTCAAGTCCGACGGTATTATCGTAGTACCCGAATCCAATGACCTTATGACCGGCAGCTACGTCATGGTCGACCCCGCAGGCCGATTCTTCGACAACACGAAAGGCCGCCACACCTACAGCAAGCCGATCCTCGAGGTAGGCATACAACAGGCCCTGCAGCAGGTCAACATCGACCCCATAACCTTCGAGCAACGCGGAGGGCAGTATGAGTGGTGACGAAAATCTGGAGCCTCAATTCACTGAGTTGCCGCTACCCCCTACCGCAGGGCAGATACTCGGATTCGTCATCAAACACTTTGGCGGTCTGAAGCCGCCATTCGACGGAAAGCAGCACCAGAGATTCTTCAGTGGGCGGGATGATTACAAAGTCCCCCTTGAGACGAAGAATGACATCATCTCTGATGTTGCCGAGTGGATAGTGGAAATCGGCCTCTTGCCCCGGGACCGGAGCTCTCCAGACGACCGCATCTTTCGGGCCGTATTGTTTTCTTTGCACGCCCACATCTCAGATTGGGAATGGTGGAGGCATCATGTCTTCGACAACCGTGTCTATGTGCCGGAGGATGTCATTGAGGCCACATGGGTTTCCTATGTTCGGGCAGCAACCATTGAGCTTGCTCTCCGTATCGCCGCCGGAATGATCATGGCAAGGCTGCCGAATAATCGCGCAGGCCTGATACGATACGTCGCTGAGGCTCGGCCCGGTAACTTCATCAAGGATTTACAGAAAGATGCCGGCATTACCCGAAACCAACTAACTGCAGAGATGGATAGGGCACCAACCACCATTGATAATTGGCTCGATCAAGATTCAAGGCCACGCGACGATGCGCTGCGCGAACTCGCTGCTGTAGTCGCTAAGCGTCTGGGTGGATGGCAGGCATCAATCATTGAAGGTGATCTTCGCAGACTTTATCTCCTTGACGATATTGCGGAACTACTCTCCCAATTCGTTGGCTCCGACGTAGTCTCAGAATGCTTGGAAAGGCTTCACAGGTACGTGGGGCATTCCTACGACTACCTGATCGCCGAAGTTCTTTCGGGCCAAGACACGGACATAATTGGCTCCATTCTGTTATCGGGAACAAGTTCCCCTGCGGCAAGGCATGTGTTGGATGCCCTTGCACGCACGGAAACTGACGAGGCCTGGGTAAAGGACTTGCAATCAGCAAGTCTCCCTTGGCAAATGCGCGTCATGCTGGACACTGTGCAAGCAATGACAACGGACTATGAAGAACACCGCTGGTTGCTCGATGATCACGCTAGAGAATCATTCGAAAGTCATTTTGACGAGTACGGCGATGACGTAAGGCAGGCGATGGACGAGAGCATGCTCTTGCTCCGCGAAGGCAAGCTGGTCGAGTCAGCCGATTCCTTGGCGAGACTAACTGAGTTAGACCCGTTGAACGCCAAGCTCCAGGAATTCGTAGGAATCTCGAAGAAAGACTTGGGGCTTAGGCTACGCAATAACGAACTGTTGGAGGAAGCTCTTGCCTCGCTGTGGCTGGCCGCGACCTCTGATGAACCCAGCCTTAGGACGTTGGTTGCGATTGGCCACAACATATGTCTTCTTGGCAGGGCCGGGGAAGCGATTGAGCATCTGAAATCAGTAGACCCTGAGCCGGGACATCCTGACACTGAGTACTATAAGGTTCTCTCGATCGCCTACAAGATTGACGGGCAATTCGCCGAATCACTGAACTCGCTGGAGTCTGCGATGGAATTAGACCCCGAAGACCCTGAGCTTCGGCATCTTGCGACGACAGTTGCGGCGCTTGCTGGTGACAGGGCTACGACTAGACGCTACGCAAGAGAGGCACGACGCCTAGGCATGCCGGATGCCGAATTGGAGATGTTAGTTGGCATGGCGGAGTGGGTTTCCGTGAATGGCCGCCCAAGCCAATAGACGTCCTACTTGATCACTAGCCCAGTTACTTACCCCGCCCTAAACCCCTTCAGCCGCAGGGAATTCAGCACGACGCTGACGCTAGACATAGCCATGGCGGCGGCGGCCATCATCGGGTTCAGGAAGCCGTGCTCGCCCAAAGCGAACTGCAGGCCCGTCGGCACGCCGTCACTGAATAGCGGATACAACACGCCCGCCGCAATCGGTATAAGCAATGTGTTGTACCCGAATGCCCAGAACAGATTCTGCCAAATAGTGCGCACGGTGCGCCGCGACAGCTGGATAGCCGTCGCGATGCCGTTCGGATCGCCGCTCACCAGCGTCACGTCGGAGGCCTCCATCGCCACGTCCGCGCCCGTGCCGATGGCGATGCCAACGTCCGCCTGCGCCAACGCGGGCGCGTCATTGATGCCGTCGCCCACCATCGCAACGCGGCCTTCTCCGGTTTGCAGCGCCGCCACGGCCTCCGCCTTCTGCGCCGGCAGCACCTCCGCGCGCGCCTCCTCAATGCCGACCTGCCGCGCGATGGCCCGCGCCGTCGCCCGGTTGTCCCCCGTCAGCATCACCGTGCCGACACCGAGCGCATGGAGCCTTTCAACGGCGCGCGCAGCCGAGGGCTTCACCGGGTCCTGGATGGCCAACACTCCGATGGTCTCGCCATCCACCGCAACGAACATGAGTGTCTTGCCCTGCTCGGCCAGCGTGTCCGCGTTCTCTCGCAGGTTGTCCGATATTGACGCGCCGCGTTCTGCCAGCAGCCGCGCGCTGCCGACAATCACCGAGCGCCCATCAACGCTCGCCGTGACGCCCGCGCCGGGCAGTGCCTCAAAGTCCGTGACCGTCATATCCTGCCCCGCCGCCTTGCCCGCCCGGGACAACACGGCCTCCGCCAACGGGTGCTCCGAATGGGCCTCAACCGCGGCGGCAATCGCCAATACGTCACTCCCACCGGCAGTGTCAACTACAAAAATATCGGTCACGGCGGGACGGCCCTGCGTGATGGTTCCCGTCTTGTCCAGCGCGACAGTGCGGATCTTGCTGGCAAGCTCAAGCGCCTGCGCGTTGCGGATGAGGACGCCGTTCTCCGCTCCCTTGCCCGTGCCGACCATGATGGCCGTTGGTGTGGCAAGCCCCAGCGCGCACGGGCAGGCGATGATCAGCACCGCCACCATGTTCAGCGTGGCGAGAGTGAAGGCCGGATCGGGCCCCAGCATGATCCAGAAGATGAACGTGATGATGGAGACGGCGACAACGGTCGGCACGAAATACGACGAGATCAGGTCGGCGAGCCGCTGCACCGGCGCCTTTGAACCCTGCGCCTCCTCCACGAGTCGAACGATCTGCGAGAGCGCGGTATCCTTGCCAATCCGTGTCGCCCGCAGCCGGAACGCGCCCGTCCCGTTCACCGTTGCGCCGTAGACCTCGTCACCCTCGCGCTTATCGACGGGGATGCTCTCCCCCGTCAGCATCGATTCGTCGATGGTGGACGCCCCCTCGGTGACGATGCCATCAACCGGCAGCCTCTCCCCGGGGCGCACAGCGATGATGTCGTTCGGCAGCACGCTCTCCACGGGCAGCATCACCTCTGCGCCGTCACGCATGACGCGCGCTGATTTCGGCTGCAGGCCCAGGAGCGAGGCGATGGCGTCCGATGCCCGGCCCCGCGCGCGCGCCTCCATCCACCGCCCCATGAGGATGAGCGCGATGATGATGATGGCTGTGTCGTAATAGACGGCCGCCTCGCCGCCCGCCGACTCAAAGAATGACGGCACGAATGTCGCCGCCACGCTGTAGAGATACGCGGCAGTCGTGCCAAGCGAGATGAGCGTGTTCATGTTGGACGTACGCTGCTTGAGTGCCGACCACGCGCTGGCGTAGAAGAGCGACCCGGCCCAGAACTGGATCGGCGTCGCGATGGCGAACATGATCAGGTGCGCGAACTGGTCCGGCACGGAGCTGAGCATTCCCAGCAGCATGACGAACGCGCCGCTGGACAACGCCACGAGGAACCGCATTCGGAGCGCACGTTCCTCTTCCTCTTTAGCGACGACGCGCGCGTCCTCCTTCTCTTCAATCGCAGCGACACGCAGCCCCGCGCCAACCACTGCGCCGCGCAGATCACTGGCGTCAACGGCGGCGCTGTAGTGCTCGACTGTGACAGCGGTGGAATCGTCCTCATCCGGCGTCACCCACCGGACGCCGCGCAGGCTCATGAGCGCGGAAACGGCCTTGCCGCGCGGATCATCGCCATCCGCGTCCGGCTCGATGAACAGCCGTTGCGTTTCCGTCCGCGCGCCGTAGCCCGCGTCCTTGACGGCGGAGGCGAGCACGTCAAACGAAAGCCCCTCGGGAATCTCGACGACAGCCCGCTCGCTCGCCAGGTTAACGCGGGCCTCCTCAACGCCGGGCACGTCCGTCAGCGCATGCTCCACGTGCATCACGCACGCGGCGCACGTCATGCCGGAGACGCTGATGGAGACGGTCTCAAGGTCCGAGAACTTGTTGTCAGATTCAGTCGTTGTCATGAGATAAGTGTACGCCCCATGTCATTCTGAGCACAGCGAAGAATCCGCCCGCCCGTCATTCCCGCCCCCTTCCGTCATTCCCGCGCACGCGGGAATCTGAATCCCATCGAGCCAACCAACGTCGGTAACGCAAACCTCACCCTTCGCGGGAAGGACGAGAGGAGTTGGGCTTGCAAGGTGGGAATCGGGCGCCCCCTGACCTTGCTTTTGGGGGTACTATGGATAGCGCGATGCCTCTGCTGGGGAATCGTCTAACGGTAGGACGACAGACTCTGGATCTGTTAGTCGTGGTTCGAATCCACGTTCCCCAGCCAAAGTCAATGAACCCTTAGTAGACCTCAACAGGCAGCGTTTCCCAGCCCGGAGCGAGTGTCGGGATTCCCCATTCCGTTGGCGGCGTCCAGGTGCGCCAGCGGTCATCGATTGCAGGATGATCACCGCTCTGTATCCATTTGATTGCCCGCTCAGCTTCAATGCGCGCCACGTCGGCATCCTCGCGACTCATGCTGCCATACGCGACCACCTCTTCGACCTCATCCTCATCTTTCCACTGTGGCTCGCTGAGATCAGGCGGAAAGACAACGTCAAGGTGTAGGTCGGTCGTATCGAGGCCAATTGCAGTACGCCGAAACGGCGCCTCCAGGTTCACGTACCACCAACGAACGTCGCCGTCTCCCAAGAAGACGAGCACTGAATGAGCAGCATCCTTGAGGAACACCCGCACCATCCCGTCGCCATACCAGACATCGTCACGCAGCTGCCAGTCACCGTGTGGCAGCCGAACGTCATTGCCCGCCAAATCAACAGGACGCTTCCAGACCGTCCCCGGCGGCGTGCACGCCGCAATCACATCACCACGGTCCTCGACAACAACAAACGCCCAAGCCGTAAACACCCGCCCGTGCCAGATATTCCGGCCCGTGATGTAATCGCCGGGTTTCCAGAGATTCACAGCGGAATGGCGCTGTTGAACTTGCCGTGGCGTCCTTGTCCCCCTACCGCGGCAGCCCCAAGCCCCGCGTCGCCACGATGTTCCGTTGGATCTCCTTGGTGCCGTGGCCGAACGTGCGGCCCGTGCTCATCAGCGCGTTCACTCCAATAAACCCGTCCATCGGCGCCCACTCCGCGCCGTACGGCATCACTTGCGACGCATCGCCGATAATCCGTGTGAACCCGCGCCACAGCTCCTGCACCAGTTCGCCGGACAGCACCCGCGAAATCGACGCGATTCGGGACACATCCTCACCCTGCCGGCTGTCCCACGCGCCCTTCCAGCAGATGGCCCGGAACATGCCGAGCTTGACACGCAGGTCCGCTAGCAGCGCGCGGTTGATCGGGTCGTCAAGCGGCGTGCCGCCGTCGGCGCGGTACGTCCGCGCAAAGTCCACGAATCGCTCCCACTCCCGCAGCAACGACGCGGGCGAACCGACCTCCACACGCTCCGCTGTGAGCGACGCCGCCATCACGTACCACCCGCGATTCTCCTCGCCGAGCATGTACTGCGACGGCACGCGCACGTCCTCAAAGAACTCCTCGCTCCAGCGACGCCGACCCGCCATGTCATGGATGGGACGAATCGTGATGCCGGGCGAATCCAGGGGCACGAAGAAGATCGACAGTCCTCGGTGCTTGGGTGCGTCCGTGTCCGTGCGAACCAGCATCCGTATCCACGTCGAATGATGCGCCGTGGACGTCCACATCTTCTGGCCGTTGATCACATAGTCATCGCCGTCGCGCACAGCCCGTGTCGTCACGCCTGCCAAATCTGACCCGTTGCCCGGCTCCGAGAGGCCGAGCGCGATGGGCATATCCGCCGTGGCGATCTTCGGCAGCCATTCATCTTTCTGCCACGGCGTCCCGTGCAGGATGACGGCGTCCCCACCGAACGCGCCGCTCGCCGGCGCGCCTCGGTACGCCATCTCCTCGCGGTAGGTCAGCATTCGGGTGAACCCGGCGTCCTGCCCGCCGTGCTCCGTGGGCCAGTGCATCGTGTACCAGCCCTTGTCGACGAGCTTCTTGGCAAACTGGTGGGCCGCGTCAAGCGCCTCCGGATCATCCAGGTGCCATGACGCGTTGGACACGTCGTTCATGTGGTAGCGGGTATCATCCCAGTTCTCCGCGACGAAATCGCGAATCTCATCGCGAAACGCGAGGTCCTCAACCGACTGCTGGAAGTCCATGACGCCTCCCCTTCCCTGTCATTCGGGCATCCGACGCCTAAGTGTAGCCGATTCACGGGCCAAATTGAGACTGAAAACACTAGCCATCCATAGGTAGCAGAACCCTACAATTTCTTCAGCGACCACACCAATGTGAAGGACAACGTAATGACAACCCAATCTGCAATCGACGCATGGCGCGAGAGAATCATCGCCCACGACCGCGAGGCGGCCGCCATCCGCTCAGGTCACGGCCCGGGCCATGAACACCACCATGACGGACACGAAGATGGACATGACGGCGGACACGAGCACGGCGGCGGCCACGTTCACGGCGGGCATGGCGGTTTCTCATACGCCAACAGGCCGCGAGATATCCATCGCACGGATGACCCCGCCGTGAACGCCCTCTTTGATCTGATTGATTCGGACACAACCGTCCTTGATGTCGGCGGCGGGGCCGGACGATTCGCCTTGCCGCTCGCCACCCGCGCCAGGCACGTCACAGTCATCGAACCGTCTGATGAGGCCGTCGGAATGCTCCAGGAACGCGCCGCCAAGGCGGGGCTGTCCAACATCACTGTCATGAACGAACGGTGGGAGGACATAGACGTTGAAGCCGCGGACCTGGTGCTCTGTTCGCTGGTACTGCACCACGTGCCGGAGGGCGCGGCATTCATCACCAAGATGCAGGAGCGGGCCAAAGGTCGCATTGCCGTTATCGAGATGATGGAAGCGCCCAGCGCCCTTGAAGTCCCCTTCTATGAGCGGGTATACGGCAACGTGCCGACCGCAATGCCCGGCATACCCGAACTGCTCGAACTCCTTTGGGCGATGGACATCTACCCCGACGTCACGATGCTCCCGCCGGAGACCGCCGTCATGGGCCGCGACCGTGACGAGATCACCAATCAGCTTCGCCGTCGATTTGACGTGGAAGAAAATACACCCACGGACTCACGTCTCCTCGCCGCACTCGATGAACTACTTGTGGACACGCCAAGCGGCTACACCGTCGCCGGAACCGCCCCCCGCCGCTCCGCGGTCATCACGTGGGCTGTCGGCTCGACAAACTAGGTACGCGTCGTTTCCGTCTCTAACCGGAAGCTTGAGGCGAAGGCCAAGTAACTGGGCCTAGCTTGAATCGTTCAATTGCATTTACCACGTCTTTAGACGGCCGCCCCGAATAATACTCCTGCCGTCCCTCGAGCCATGACCGCGTCCGTAATGCCGCTGGGGTCACCCTCTTAATAACCTTGAAGAGATCATCATAGGGAATGAGGTACCGAGCCTCATCGCTCCCAAAACAGAGATACAAGTCCTTCTTCAAGTACTTCTGCGCTATAGTCAGCCCGCGACCCTTCAACTGAACCTTGAGCGTTTCTCCGTCCTTGTGGTAGGCCAAGAAATCGGCGCCCTCCCAGTCATCGTTCAACTTGATGCAATTGAAACCGTAGTCGGCGAGCGCGGCAGCGGCCTTCTGGAAGTTATAGATTTCCCGTTGTTTGGTCGTAAGGTCTTCGTATGAGACACGCTTCAAGTTCAGACTCATTGGTACTCCTACATAATTGAACTACCCCTAAGAAGGGGTCTGTAACATTTCAGGGGGGCTAGTCATAGTAGCACTCCCCTTTATGCCCATGAGGCTGTGGGCGCACCATGAGTAGACGTTGCCCTTCTCTTTGCACTTCTTGGAGACATCCGTTGAAGGAATTCGAAATCATGCGAACACACTCTTCAACTATGTGGAGAGGAATACCATACTCCCAAGCCGTCATACATATTACTCCCGTGCGGCCAACCTGCCCCCGATCACGGACAAGCTGCGCGGCATGGCGTTTACATACCATGCGCAGGTAGCTCCAATTCTCCTGCCGATCTCTGTGCCTCAGTAGGCGGTTGCTCCATGAACCCATCGGGAGGGGTAGGCGGGGAGGGTATTCTGCCTTAAGGCGGGCGACGGTCACTGCGATAGATATAGCATCCTGTCCATTTTTTGTGCGGCGCAGCCTGCGCTCGACCTCACAAAGTATTTGATATGCCCTGCGATGGCCTTGCCGCAGTTGTTCATCGCTTGGTTCTTTCACCCCTTTCTGCGCGTTGCATGTGCCACAGACTAATTGCAAGTTCTCTAAGAGGGACTCGCCCCCCCCCGCGACACCGGCTGAATGTGATCGACTTGAATGTCATCTAACAGTGCATCTCCGCACAAAACACATTCTGCTCTTTGTGCCCAATAGAGGGCAGGGGCATGATTCCGATAGTTAGGTGACTTTTCCACTACCCCCCCTAAAATGTTACAGAACCCTAAAACGTCGTAGGGGCGGCTCACGAGCCGCCCCTACTTGTGTTTCGAAACCGGTTAGCGTTAGCGAGGCAGTCCCAGACCCCGCTGCGCGATGAGGTTGCGCTGGATCTCCGTCGTGCCGCCGCCGAGGCCGCTCCCGTGCATCGCGCCGTAGCGGAAGCCCGGGTAGCCGCCCATCGGGGCGCGCGACTCGCCCAAGCCGAGCCGACCGTACTCCTGCAGGATGCTCGCCATCAGCTGCGGCCACTTCTTGCCAAGATTGTCGCCCCACGCCTTGCCCATGGAGCCTTCCTTCACGGGCAACTCGCCGCGCGACTGCATGAACGCGACGCGGTACGACAGCATCCGGCGCGTCTCAAGCTCGATCTTGAGGTCGGCAACCTTGTGGCGGATGAGCGGGTCGTTCAGCACCGCCTCACCGTTGAAGCGGGTGTCTCGCACCACGGAGAGGAAGCGATCAAGTTCGCCGAGGTACTTGGCGGCGGTCTCGATGCCGGAGCGCTCAAAGGAGAGCGTCGTCATCGCCGCGTACCAGCCCCGGTTCTCCTCGCCGATGAGGTTCCGCACCGGAACGCGCACGTTGTCAAAGAACACCTCGCTCCAGCGGCGCGTGCCCGTCATATCGAAGAGGGGCCGCAGCGTGACGCCCGGCACCACCTCGCCTTCATCGCGCAGCTGCATCAGGACGTAGCTGATGCCGCGATGCTTGGGCGCATCCGGGTCTGTGCGAACCAGCACGTGGTACCACTCGCCGTAGTGCGCGCCGGACGTCCAGATCTTCTGACCGTTGATCACGTAATCGTCGCCGTCGCGGACGGCTCGGGTCTGGAGGCTTGCAAGGTCGGAGCCTGCATTCGGCTCGGAGAATCCCTGCGCGAAATCGATGTCCGCGTTGGCCATCTTCGGCAAAAACTCTTCCTTCTGCCATTCCGTGCCGTGGATCATGAGCACGGGCGCGACAAGCCCCCCGCCGAACGACGCCGGAGCGCCCTCATAGGCCATGCCCTCGCGGTAGGCGAGTTGCGTGGTGATGGCAGCGGCGCGGCCGCCATACTCCTCCGGCCAGTGCATCGTCCACCAGCCCTTATCCACAAGCTTCTTTGAGAAATCCCGCTGCGCCTGCAACGCCTCATCATCCGCGTGATACGGAGAGAGCAGGCCCATGTCATCCCACCCACGCGGGTCGGCGACCTTCTCGCTCCATTCGGTTCGCGTGAATGCGCGCGCCTCGTCCTGTAGCGCCTGGTCGTCAGCATTAAGCCGAAAATCCATCGTCTTCACCCCTCCCGTGACTCTGAAGAGCCATGTCCGTCCCTTGTTCGCCATCAACAGACGAACGCTCGGAATGGCGACATTATGACGTGTTCACATTGCCAAACGCAACCGGCCAGCCTACCCATGAGCAACGGAAGGCACTTGACATTTATGGGCGGCTTATGTCTCTACTACGTCCGATTGGAGTCAGCGCAGATCCTTACTGGTTCTGCGAGACATGGAGGGAATGTGATGGGCGATGTTGCATCAGTTATTGCAGCTGCCGGCACTCTGCTAGTCGCCGTCGGGGTTTTTATCGTGCTCGTCAGGCTTGTTCCTGTTATCGACAAGCTGGCCGAGTACGTCGACAAACTCAACCAAAGAGATACCTGATCGTAACGGTCGGCTGTCCGTCAACCCTCATAGTGGGGAAGGGTCTCTTTAGGATTCGGTGATCGTCACGCTGATGAGGGCCGTGCCCGGGTTTGGGTCCGACTGCGGGTCTCTGATGCGGATCGACCGCACCACGTCCATGCCTTCGGTCACGCGGCCAAACACCGCGTGCCCGTCATCCAGCCATGGCGTCGGGCCGAACGTGATGAAGAACTGCCCGCCGCCCGTGTTTGGCCGTCCGATATTGGCCATGGATAGGATGCCGGGCCCGTCGTGACGCAGCGTCGCATCAAATTCATCCTGGATGGTGTAGCCCGGGCCGCCCGTCCCCGTGCCGGACGGATCGCCGCCCTGCGCCATGAAATCAGGAATCACGCGGTGGAACGTCGTGTTGTCGTAGTACCCCTCCCGCGCCAGGAACACGAAGTTGTTGACGGTGATGGGCGTCTTGTCCGCCGTCAGTTCAATAACGAAGTTGCCGACTTCTGTCTCAAAGGTCGCCGAATAGCACTTCGACGGGTCGATCTGCATCTCGGGCGGCGCGGACCAGCGATTTAGCTTCTCAGTCACGTCAAGGGTCTCCTCTCTCTGTACAGGGGTTGCGGCTGTCGGCGTCGGACAATCCGACGACATGGATGAATCGGTTGAAACAGGGATTGATGTTGCAGTCGGAATGGGCGTGAACGTTGGGATGGGCGCCGGTGTCGGCGTGTCCTCCCGCACCTCGCACGCCATCGCCGCGAGCGCAAGGCTAACCGCCAGCGCAGATATGGCAACCAGGAGTAGTCGTGGGGCGGCAAGACGGGAACGCATCACACATTCAGCATAACTGCCGCTGAATTAGCCCCGCAACACACCTCTTCGCTGTATCATTCTCTTTTACGCGGCGCGCCGCCTGAACGGGAGGAGGGGCAGCACGCATGACGCGACGACGAATGCGGGACGCCCCGCGCGGCTCATGAACCAGAACCGGACAATCACGTCCGTTCCGGGCGTCCGCCTCGCGCACATCACGGACACCGATGCCGTGACCGGGACAACCGTCCTCCTCTTTCCCGACCACGGCGCAGTTGGCGGCGTCGAGGTTCGCGGCGCCGCCCCCGGCACGCGTGAGACCGACCTTCTCCGACCCGGCACCCTCGTTGAGCGCGTTCATTCGATCTTTCTCACCGGCGGCAGCGCCTTTGGCATGAACGTCGCTGAGGGCATCATGCGCCACCTTGAGGTGGAGGGTATCGGTTTCCAGACCCCCGCTGGCGTGGTGCCCATCGTCCCCGGCGCGGTGATCTATGACCTTGGCATGGGACGCACTGATCGACGCGTGACGCGCGATTTCGGCCTTGACGGCGCGCGTGAGGCCTCGGACGCGCCTGCCGAGTCCGGCAGCATCGGCGCGGGAACCGGCGCGACAGTCGCCAAGGCCCTCGGGCAGGACCACGCCCTCAAGGGCGGCGTCGGCACGGCGGCCATGGAATTGGCGAGCGGGCACAGGATAGGCGCGGTCATGGTCGTCAACGCCTTTGGCGACATCATTGATCCTGAAACCGGCGCGCTCATCGCAGGCCCGCGCAACGATAACGCAGACGGCCCCCCTTTCCTCAGCACGCGCGAGATTCTGCGGAGCGGGAATAGACAGGGGCCCGGCGGGCGGTTCGGGCAGCAGCCAACCAATACGACCATCGGTGTCGTGGCGACGGACGCGCCTCTCACGGTCGCGCATGCAAACCGGCTTGCCATGATGGCCCACAGCGGCATCGCCCGCGCCATCGTGCCGTCGTACGGCATGGGCGACGGCGATACGCTCTTCTTTGTCTCCACCGCCCCACCGGACACGCCAACAGTGGATACCTTCGGACTCACGCCCATCGGAGCGGCGGCGGCGGAAGTCGTCGAGCGGGCCATCATCGACGCGATTCGATCCGCCACGGGCATCGCCGGAATCCCGTCCGCCGCAGAGCACATCTCCGGCATGAACGGACATCTGAGGCAATGACGACGCTGCGCGGTGACAGGGTGGGCATTCTCGGCGCGGGAGCCGTTGGCACGGCGCTCGCCGTCGGCCTCTCAGACGCGGGCTACCACGTCACTGCCATCACCAGCCGGGACGCGGAGAGGGCCAGGAGCCTTGCCAGCCACATCGGCGGGGCAATCCACACGCGCCACGCCGGACTCCTGGTGGATGTCGCAGATATCGTGTTCCTCACCGTGCCGGATGACGTGATCGGTTCCGTCGCGGAAAGCGTCCCGTGGCGCAGTGGCATGGCAGCCGTCCACTGTTCCGGCGGAACGCCCGTGAGCGTGCTGGAGTGCGCCACGGGCTACGACGCAATGATCGGCGGATTCCATCCTCTGTATACCTTTCCTCCCAACCCGAAGAGACCCGCAACGCTCGAAAATGTGACGTTCGCTATCGAAAGTCCGAGTCCTGCCCTGCATCATCAACTGCGCGATATGGCGCATGCCCTCCACGGCCATGCCATCGACGTCAATGAGAAATCGCGCGCCCTCTACCACATCTCCGGCGTGCTCGCGTCCAACTATTTGGTCGCGATAATCGCTGAAGCCGCTAGCATTTGGGCGCAATTCGGGTACAATCAGTCGCAAGCCTTGCAGGCGCTGCTGCCGCTTATTCGTGGAACGGTGGGGAATATCGAACGCGATGGGGCGGCTGCCGCGTTGACAGGTCCGATAGTCCGGGGAGACCTCGGGACCATGCAGGCGCACCTTGAGCAGTTGCGGGCAACCTTGCCGAGCGTAGTACCCTTATACGCGGCGCTCGCGCAGGCGACGGCAAAGTTTGCCGTTGACGCGCAACGGCTCGATGGGACGAGGGGAGAGGAGATTCTCGCCCTGCTGGGCGAGCCATCAGAAACGACAGGATAGACGAACCGATGATGCGCACAATGCTGGCCGGGAAGATTCACCGCGCCACCGTGACTGAGGCAAACGTGGATTATGAGGGCTCGATAACCATCGATCCTGATCTGCTTGAGGCCGCCGGCATCCTGCCCTACGAGCTCGTGCAGGTGCTCGACATCACCAACGGCGCGCGGCTCGAAACCTACGCCATCGAGGGCGAGCGCGGCTCCGGCCAGGTCTGTGTGAATGGCGCAGCCGGGCTGCTCGTGCGTGAGCGGGACCTGATTATCGTGCTTCATTTCATGCACATGTCAGAGGAAGATGCCTGCCGTGTCAGCCCGCGCATCGTGCGTGTGGATGCCCGCAACCGCATCGTCCAGCGAACCAACCGCATCGAGGCCCGCAGCTACTACTAGAGCGCGACCCGCCGTCTCGGCGGCAAGGGAATGGCGTCCGTGCGCACAACCATCAAGACGATCCAGGATTTCAAGGACCGGGGCGAGCGTTTTCCGGTTCTGACCGCCTACGACTACTACACCGCGCGCGCCATCGATGAGTCCGGCGTCCCCGCCATCCTCGTCGGTGACAGCCTCGGCAACGTCGTGCTCGGTTATGACTCCACCGTGTCCGTCACGATGGACGACATGATCCACCACACCGCGGCCGTGGCCCGTGGAACCAAAAGCGCTCTCGTCATCGCCGATATGCCGTTCATGTCGTACCAGACGAGCCCCGAGGATGCCCTGCGCAACGCCGCGCGATTCCTGCAGGAAGCCGGCGCGCAGAGCGTCAAACTCGAGGGCGGCGAGGTTATGGCGGAGACGATCAGGGCGCTGGTCGACCGCGGCATCCCCGTCATGGGACATATCGGATTCACGCCGCAGTCCGAGTTCCAGATCGGACGGCGTTTCCAGGGGCGTCGTAACGTTGAAGACGCGCGCAAGATGATCCGCGACGCTGAGGCCGTGCAGGCCGCCGGCGCATACTCCATCGTTCTGGAGCTGGTGCCTGAGCAGCTCTCACAGATCATCACCGAGCGCCTCAGCATTCCCACCATCGGCATCGGCTCCGGCCCGCATTGCGATGCGCAGGTGCAGGTCGTGAGCGACATGCTCGGCATCGTCTCAGACCACGTCGGGCGGCACGTCAAGCAATACGCCGAGTTGAGCAGCACGATCCGCGCCGCCGTCAACGAATACGCCCAAGAAGTCCGCGACGGCACGTTCCCCACAAGCGAACACACCCGCCCCCTCTCAGAAGACATCCTCAAAGACCTCTAACCACAACCCGTGAACGTCAAAAACCTGGTAAGGACAGCAATAATTGCAACTGCCGTTGTCTTGACCGCCCTACTCGCCGCAGCCTGCGAGGAACGCGAGCCGCAGAATGTCGCTTTCGACATGGAGATTGTCGGCGGCGAACTAACCGGCGACGAATCAACCATGACGGTCAATCAGGACGATACAGTCACGATCGATTGGACGAGCGATATGCCTCTGCTGGTTCATCTGCACGGGTACAACATCGAAACGCAGCTGGAGCCCGGTGTGACAGCGCCGATGAGTTTCTTGGCAGATGCGACGGGCCGGTACGATATCGCCATCCACGCCGCGGATGTCCATGAACGCGTAATCGCGACTCTCGAAGTCAGGCCGTAGAATAAGCGGGCCGCAATGAAGAGGCTCGTTGTATCCACAGTCCCGCTTGCGACCGCGCTGGCGGTTCTCGCCTGGCTCATCCCCGGAGCCGCATTCGCTCACGGCTTTGGCGAGAAATATGATCTGCCTCTGCCCCTCTCACTCTATGTAACGGGCGCGGGGCTGGCCGTTGCCCTGTCATTTGTGATCGTCGCCGTCTTTGTGCGTCGAACACCGAGCGCAACCGACTACCCTCGTTTCAACCTGCTCAAACTTTGGCCTGTTCGAGTGCTCGCAAGCGCGCCCGTCATTCAGACACTGCGCATCCTCAGCGTCCTGCTGCTCCTGCTCGTTGTCCTGACCGGCGCATTGGGTGTCAACCGCTCAACGGCGAACATCGCCCCGGTTCTCGTATGGGTCTACTGGTGGGTCGGCATCGCGTTCGCGTCCGCGCTCATCGGCAACGTCTGGGGCCTCATCAACCCCGTCCGCACAATTTACGAGTGGATGGATGCGCTGGCGCAACGCGTCATTCCCGGCGGTCTGAGTTTCGGGCAGGACGACTCCGCCTACCCGCCGCGATGGGCCGCGTGGCCTGCCGTCATCACCTTTGGGATCTTTGCGTGGTTTGAGATTGCCTATGAGGGTTCAGCGGAGCCGCTGTCAATCGCCATTGCCATCATGGGCTACTGCATGATCACGTGGTGGGGTATGGCAATCTTCGGAGCAGATACGTGGATGCGCAAAGCGGATGTCTTCTCCCTCATCTTTGGCGTTCTCGCCAGGTTCGCCCCAACGGAACTGCGCGTCGTGTCCGAATCGGGCGAGACAGAATCCATCGACGATGTTGAGGCCTTTCGCGCCGCTCTGCCCGAACGGCGGGAGCTTGGCCTACGGCCGCCCGGCGCCGGCCTGCTCAATGGCGCAGGCACAACAACGTCCTTCATGATTCTCGTTGTCGTGCTCCTGTCCACCGTCACGTTTGACGGCCTGCAGGACACCCCGCCCTGGGCGAGACTCGTCCACTGGGCATTCGTCAACTCGCCGGGTTGGACATCCACCGCCGTCACTTTGGTGAACACCGCAGGCCTTGTCGCGTTCGCCGGGATATTCGTTGCCGCCTATCTCCTCTTCTGCGCTGTCATGGCCCGCTCAGGGGAGACGCCGGAAACACGCGGCACGATGGCTGCCGCCCGCGTCTTTGCCCTCTCCCTTGTTCCAATCGCCTTCGCTTACCATCTCGCCCATTTCATCTCTTACCTGCTCATCCAAGGGCAGGTGGTTATCCCGCACGCCTCCGACCCGTTTGGGTTCGGCTGGAATCTGTTTGGCACGTCCGACTACCAGGTCAACATCGGCATCGTTAACGCGCAGTTCGTGTGGATACTGGCGATTGCCGCCATCGTCATCGGCCACGTCATCGCCGTCTTTCTCGCCCATGTCACGGCGCTGCGGCACTTCGGCGCGCATGATGTTGCTTTGAGAAGCCAGCGCGCCATGCTCATCCTGATGGTGGGCTACACGATGGTTAGCCTCTGGATCCTCGCGCAGCCAATCACCGAATATGCTTGACGGCGCGTCCCTTCCTGCTACGCTTGCGAATATCCGGCGCGTCACCATTACCACTAATCCAATGGCGACGACACAGGGGAGACAATGACGACGACAGATAGTGGAACGTCCCCGTCCGTTTTGGCGGGAATCCGCGTACTTGACCTGTCGGGCTTGGCGGGACAGTACGCGGGCCGCCTGCTGGCAGACATGGGCGCGGAGGTCATCAAGATCGAGCCGCCGGGCGGCGACCCCGTCCGGCATATGCCGCCGTTCGCCGGTGATGAGCCGGGCCTTGACCGCAGCCTCCGCTGGCTCGCCTACAACTCCAACAAGTCGAGCGTCGTCATCGACATTGAAACGGACAACGGCCGCCAACAGTTGCTTGAGATGGCGCGGTCCGCTGACATCATGCTTGAGAGTTTCGAACCCGGCTATCTCGCCGCCATCGGGCTGCCTGATGACGTTCTGAGAGCAGAAAATCCTCGTCTAGTCACCGTCTCCGTTACGCCGTTCGGCGAGTCCGGCCCCTATGGCAGCTACCTGGGTTCAGACCTCCATGCCATCGCCATGAGCGGGCTGACCACAATCCAGGGCGACGACGAGCAACCACCCGCCACCGCTCCATTGGACCAGGCGTATATCCTCGCCAACACCCACGCCGCGCACGGGGTGTTCTACGCCCTCATGGCGCGCCGCAAGACGAACAAAGGCCAGCATGTGGAGGTCTCCATGCAGGAGGTGCTGGCCAACATCTTCTACCAGGTGATCCGCTACTCGGCCACGTCGGAGATCGGCGAACGCATCGGCGCAACCGGCAATCTCGCCCCGTACAACATCTACAGGTGCAAGGACGGATGGGTGAGCCTCGCCGTGCTCCTTGCCCCCCAGGCAAAGGTCTTCTTCGATTGGTTGGGCGAGCCTGCGTTGCAGGACGACTTCTGGTACCCGCTCATAAACCGGCAGGGTGAGAACATGCTGTTCATCGACTCTCTCGTGCGCCCGTTCATCGAGCAGTTCACGGTGGCCGAGTTCGTGGAAGAGGCGCAGTCACGACGCCTCGCCGCCGCGCCCGTCAATCGCCCCGGCGACTTTGCCGACAACGTCCAGTTCGCCGAGCGCGACTACTTCACGACTATCGAACACCCCGAAATCGGTGAGTATCCCCTCCCCAGTGCGCCTTTCCGCATGTCTGAAACACCCATCGCCCAGCCCAAACCCGCGCCCCTCTTGGATGAACACGCCGGTCAGATTTCAGAGCGCGAGCCTGTACCCGCAGGCGCGGCAGAGAACGGCGCATCCCCCGTACTACCGCTTGAGGGCGTGCGTGTCCTGGACTTTACGCGCATCTGGGCGGGGCCGTACTGCACACGTCAGCTTGCCGACTACGGCGCGGAGGTTATCAAGGTTGAGTCGTCCCTGTTTGACACCAACAACCGTCAAGGGACGATGCCATTCGTCGCCGATCTCAACCGCAACAAGCACAGCATCACGCTTGACCTGCACCACGATGAGGCGCGGGAAGTCGCCAAGCGCATCGCCGCCGAATCCGACCTCGTCATCGACAACTTTGCGCTCGGCGTCATAGACCGCTTCGGCCTCGGCTACAACGAGTTGAAAAAGATCAACCCGGACATCATCCAGATCAGCATGCCCGGGTGGGGCAGCATCGGCCCGCTGCGCGATCACGTCGCCTTTGGATTCAGCCTTGTCTCCGTCTCCGGCCTCAGCTACACGTGGGGACACCCGGAGTCGGAGCCCAACGCCCGCTGCAAGTTCGACTACCCTGACTTTCTCATCGCCAGCCTCACCGCGCTGGCCGCCCTTGCCGCCATTTACCACAAGGCGGAGACGGGGCGCGGCCAGTACGTGGAGATGGCGCAGGTGGAGGCCGTCGGCAACACCATGGCGATGCCCTTCATGGACTACAAGCTCAACGGACGCCCCGGCGAACCTGTCGGCAACCGCCACCCCGTTCACGCCCCGCACGGAATCTATCCCGCCAGGGGCAACGACGAATGGTGCGCCATCGCCTGCAAAACGGATCAGGAATGGGAGGCGCTCGTTGAGGCCATCGGCAGCCCCGCGTGGGCGTTGGTCCCGGACTATGCGACACAGGACGGACGCAAGGCCAACGAGGACGCGCTGAATGCCGACCTGTCAGAGTGGACGCGGACGCAGACGCCGCGCCAGGTCATGCACCTGCTCCAGCGCTCCGGCGTCGCCGCCACCGCCGTCCTCGACGGGGAAGGGCTCTTCTGGGATCCCCACCTGCGTGATCGCGGCTACATCCACACGCTTGACCACCCGGATTGGGGGGTTCTGGAGCAGCCGGGCGTCACCGTCCGCCTATCGGAAACACCCGGCGGCTCGCGAATGCCCTCCGCCACGCTCGGCCAGCACAATGACTACGTCCTCCGCGGCATCCTCGGCCTCTCCGATGACGAGGTTAAAGTGCTACAGGACACGGGCGCGCTAACCTAGAGTGGGGGAGCGTTGCGGCGCTATGTGTCAGCCGAGCCGCCCGTCATAGCGTTGGCCGGTAATGGACGGTTCAGCCGTCAAATGACGCCGAATAGTGTCCACGCGCTCTGTGTTAATACCGAGAGCCGTGCAAACCGCGTCATCAAGGGCCTTTCGAACGTCACATTCCTGCATCTCCTGTAGCGGCAAGAGGGAACGATTCGACAGCCCATCATAAGTGGATGCCAGTTGCACAGCAGCCGACTCGCCAATCTTCCCGAAATCGGGAACAGTGAGCTTGCGCATATCATCCATTGAGATGTTGGGGTAAGTAGGTTTCTTATTGGATCGGTCGCCCAACACAGAGAGTATTCCTATTGTCGAGTTTATGTACACACAGAGTGCTTTTTCCCAAGATTCTGAATTGCCGCTGGAGGAATTCACATGGCAGGGAACCCACGCCGAACCCAAGGCAAGATTGGGCAACCGCACAGAAAGCGCTCTAACAGTGGGCAGGAATATACGTGTAGGAAGAAAGAGCCTTCCACGTTGACGCCAAAGGTTCTGGGCCTGTTTCTCCTTCCCAGGCTTGGCTGCTATGTGGGTATCCGGCTTTGCCGCCATCGATTGTGTGACATCAGTCTTGTGATCCCAAAGAGCAATCATGCCTCCGGAACCGGGCATGGAAGTGCGGTCAAAAATCCCTCTCACGCCTTGACCAGCAGGGCCAATATCCGCTGATCTTCCTAGATCAATAGAACGGAAGAATTCGCCGCGCTAAGGCGCGGCGAATTCTTCCGTCAAAAATGGTGAGAGAAACTGCACCGCTCCCCAATCTCCTGCCGCAACTTTGGAAGACGGCCACTCTTGTACCGTTCCAAGACCCTGATCCCTTACTGTGCCGTTCTCTATTGCCCATGCAAGGTTCTTGGCAACGGCGGGCGTCTCAGGATTGTGCGCCAGGTTGACGACTTTCGTTGGCGGCTTTGGTTCTTTCTCGTTTGCCCATCGGCGGCACACCAGCAACATCTCGCCAATGCTGGTGTTCTCCGAAAAGTAGATGCGCTCCGGATCATGAGAGGTAACGATGGTCTCAATATGGTATTGGCTAGCCAAATGCTTGCGTATTTCAAGAGATGAAGCATTCGTGGCGGTCACGAGAGGCAGGATAGCAGCGATTACACCCTCATCAGCCTTTCTCAGGAAGTCCCCGAGAACCAGAAAGGCATTCCCATTACTAGACAGATGCACGGGTTTATTCGCAAAGAGCTCCTTCTCCCGCGCTTTGATTTTGTTTTCTGTATCACGATCGAACTGGTCATGCCTCAAGCTGTCTCTCGTGAACGGCGGGTTCATGATGACCAGGTCGGCGGGCTCAATCGCGATGGTTTCCTCTTCCGTTTCCACTTGTCGGACTCGTGGTTCAGCGTTCGGAAACGGAATCAGCATCGGTTGGATATCGCTCAGAAAATCCAGCGTGCCGAGGCGCGTTCTGCCTTTGTTATCGATTCCCAGCAGGGAGCGTCCGATCTTAATGTTCCGGAACTGCGTTGACGGCGAAAGTAGCCCGAGCGTGGTTGCCGCCATGTGCGTGGCGGTCAGATTAACGTCGTATCCGCTGAATACGTGTTCAATCAGCGACTTTGCCAAGTCGCTCTCCACATCGGCTTGCGGCGCAAGATCGCGGATGCGCTCAGCGGCGGCCATGAGCAGGGTGCCGGTGCCACACGCGGGATCAGTAATCCTGAGCTTGGCGATGGACTCTGGGTCATTCCAGTCACACATGTCATCGGTGATGGCAAGCGTGGCGAGGAGCGTCGCGGCGGCAGTCGTAGTATAAAAAGAGCCGTCGTAACGTGCCGTATCCAGAACGGTGTGAAAAATACGACCAAGCAAATCATGGCGAATACCGGCGATGTTCGCGACGACGGCAAGGGCAGCTTTGGCGGTTTCCTGAATGGCTCCCGCAAAGGCCGGATCCGGCGGGCAGGAGCGCAGAGCCGCGAGGCCGGTCTCGAAGATTGGTTTGTAATCCAGCGCAAGGATAAGGCCCCACGCTGTCACGAATGATCCAATAGGATCCTCACTATCAGCACACCAGTCCGCCCGAAGCGGTGGCCAGTTTCCCTCGAACGGCTCTCCAATACGATTGTCAGTGGTGGGACGCATCCCACCAAGATGACTGTCCAAACGGGAATGGAACATGCAGGCGGTTGCGACAACGAGCATTGCGCGCTTGGCAGGCGTCGCCCAAGGGTCTTGAACTCTTTGCCCGCTCTTCGCTTTCTTCGGCGGCAGATCCAATGCCGCCGCAAGTTGGCGTTTCTGTTCCTCGCCAAGCCGGCGCACGGCGGCGTCAAGGCTCTCTGACAAGGCGGCGGCGACAAAATCGGGGTTGCCCACCTGGGCGGGCGCTAGCCGAATGACCGACGTTAGCTGATCAAGGTCACCGGCCGTCCAGAGCGGGGCCGCATCGCTCCCATCGCGGATAGTCCATATGAGTTCTTGCTCATTGAGGTTCTCTCTGGTTGTTCCCTTCGGATAGCAAACAGCAATAGCGACATCGGCGAGGTCCTGCTGTTGCGGCAAACGCCTATCCGCGTCACCAATAGCCTCACGCTTTTTCGCGCTCGATTGCCCAACTTCGGCTTCAACCGCAATTCGCGCAGGGCCAATCTTCACTTCAACGTCAACACGTCGATTCCCTGGATGAGTCACCTCTGGAATAGCGGCCAGCCCACGCTTTTTTAGCTCATCGGCCAGTTCGACATTTACGGTGTGCTCGTGTTCCCTGTTAGTCATGATAGAAACATACCATGAGATATAATTCCCACACCTTTGGAGAACGGGGGAAATCCATGACAAATCAAACGACAGCCACTGGCACGCCCGGCGCGCTCGATGGGGTACGCGTGCTTGATCTCGGCGGGCTGCCGTCCATGTACGCCTCCAAGCTTCTCGCCGATTTTGGCGCGGACGTCATCCTCGTCGAGGGGCCAAACGGCGACGCGAGCCGCCACATGCCGCCCTACGCCGCCGGAGAGCCCGGCCCGGAGCGCAGCCTCGTTTTTCACTCGTTCCACACCAACAAGCGCAGCGCCGTCGCGGACATCACGACGAACGAAGGGCGTGCCGCAATCCGCCGTCTTGCCCGATCCGTTGATGTCATCCTGGAAACCAACTCCCCCGGCTACATGGATGAAATTGGCTTGGACTTTGAGAGCCTGCGAGCCGACAACCTCGGCCTGATCCTGTGCTCCGTCACGCCGTATGGCCAGACCGGCCCCTACGCCTCCTACAAGGGCACGGACCTCCACGCTGAGGCCATGGGCGGCCTCATGCTCCTGCAGGGCGACCCTGACCGCCAGCCCGTCATGTCGCCCTCGTTCCTCGGCTACTCCGTCGGCGGCACGCACGCGGCCCTCGGCATCATGAACGCCCTGTTTGCGCGAGAGCATTCGGGACGCGGCCAACGCGTGGACGTTTCGATGACGGAGGCCATCGCGAACATCCTCTTTATCGTTGCGCAGTTCGGCTACAACAGCACCGTCGCTGAGCGCCCCGGCACGGGTGGCGGCGGCGGGACCGGCGTCTTTGAGTGCTCCGACGGCTGGATCGGCTTCTCTCCCATCCAACCCAACCAGTTCATGTCGTTCGCGCAGTGGACGGGCAATGAAATCATCCAGGACGAGATGTTCCGGGAACTCACCGTCCGCCAGGAGAACAAGGACTTCATCAACGAGATTGCGGTGGAGTTCTTCCTGACCAAGACCGTCGCGGAGGCCGTGGACGAGGCGCAGGGGCGCCGCATTCCCGCCGCGCCCGTCAGTTCCCCCGCCGACCTCGCCCAGAATCCCCATCTTCTCTTCCGCGACTACTTCCAGGACGTCACGCATCCGGTACTTGGCGACTACAAGCTACCCGGCCCCGCCGGACGGTTGAGCGAGACGCCATGGTTGTTGCGCCGTCCCGCGCCGACGCTCGGCCAGCACACGGACGAGGTGCTTGCGGAGGCGGACACCGCCTCACCCTCGACACCTGCAGCGCCCGTCATGGCCAACCCCGGCAATGGACGCCTGCCGATGGAGGGCGTGCGTGTCACGGACCTGACGCGCATCTGGGTCGGCCCGTACGGCACGCGGCAGCTGGCGGACTTCGGCGCGGATGTCATCAAGATCGAATCGTCGCTATTCGACCCCGCGTCGCGCATCACCGGCATCCTGCCGATGCACCCGGAGTTGAACCGCAACAAGATGAGCATCACGGTGGACCTGCACTTCGAGGAGGGGCAGGACATCGTCCGCAAGCTGGCGGCGACAAGCGACGCCGTCGTTGAGAACTACGCCGCCGGCGCGCTCTCCCGCTGGGGCCTGGACTATGAGGGCATCCGCGCCGTCAAGCCGGACATCGTCTACATGAGCATGCCCGGGTGGGGCAGCACCGGCCCGTTCGCGTCTCATGTGCTGTTCGGATTGCAAGCGCAAACCGCATCCGGCGTCACCTATCTCTGGGGGCACCCGGAATCGCCTCCGTCCATGCGCTGCGGCGTCTACTACGCCGATTTCTTCGTGGGCGGCCTCTCCGGCTACATGCTGCAAACCGCGCTGTACCACAAGCTCAAGACCGGGCAGGGGCAGCGCATAGAGGTCTCACAGGTTGAGGCGCAGGCCAACGCGCTCGGCGTGCCGCTGCTGGACTACGTCATCAACGGCATCAACCAGGAGCCGACGGGCAACCGGCGCGAATACGCCGCCCCGCACGACGCCTACCCCTGTGCCGGAGAAGATCGCTGGTGTGTCATCGCCTGCCACACGGAGGAGGAATGGCAGGGACTGGTGCGCGGCATGACCCCGCCCAACCAGGACCCGCCGGAGTGGACGCAGGACCCGCGTTTCACCACGTTGGAGGCGCGTCTCGCCAACCGTGAGGCCCTCGATGAACTCATTTCCGAGTGGACGAGTAGCCTGACCCCACGGCAAGTCATGGCAACGCTGCAGAAACACGGTGTGCCCGCCACCGCCGCTCAGACCACGGAGGACGTGTACTACGACCCCGCCATGAACGCGCGCGGCTACGTCGTCAAAGTCCCTCACGAGGAACCGCAGTGGGGCAACATCGGTCACGCCTCATACGGCGCGAAGCTTGAGGACACCCCCGGCGCAATCCGAATGGGCGCCCCCGCCCTCGGTCAACACAACGACTACGTCATGCGTGAACTCCTCGGCCTCAGCGAGGCGGACATCAAGGAACTCATCGAGGGAGGAGTCCTCGTCTAGAAGAATCTATCCGCTCACCCTGAGCCCGGCCGAGAAAGCTAACGTACCGATTGCTCCGCCAACGCCGGAACGCGGTCTCCCAACCTCACAGGCCAACCAACCCTGCTCGCGAACCGAGAAAAACCTTACATGAACTCCTCGAGCCGCTGGATATTCCGTGGATTATCCACCTCGTTGCCCTTCTGAATGCCGGCGTAGTACGCGAATAGCTGCACCGGCAGCGCAGTCACCAGCGGCAACAGCGCCTGCGGTGTGTCCGCCGGAATAAAGATGGGATGATCGACGATGGGCGCGAGCTCCTCGTCGCCCTCAGTGAGAATGGCCGCCACCACGCCTCCGTTGTCCTTGAGCAGCCTGACTGACAGCGCCATGCGTCCATACTCGGGGCCCTGCGGCGCGATGGCGAAGGCGGGCGTCTCATCCCCGTTGACGAGGGCGATGGGTCCGTGGATGAGCTCCGATCCCGGGTATGCAGTGGCATGGATATAGCCGAGTTGGATAAGCTTCCATGCGCCCTCCGCGGCCACCGGGTACAGGCGTCCATGCGCCAGGAACACCGCGTCGCGTCGCGTTGAATAGCGCGTGGCCAGCGCCGAGGGCAAAGAGGGGTCTTCAAGAATCTGGTTCGCGTACCCGGACAGCTTGCTGAGTTCGTTCAGGCGGCCGGGCACGGATTCTGCGCCGTCATTTCCCCGAACGAGGGCGAGATGCATCGCTATCAGGTAGAAGGTGAGCACCGACGACGTGAACGACTTTGTGGACGCCATCCCCACCTCGCGACCACAGCGCAGCGGCACCACTGTGTCGGCCATCAACGCCCCGGTCGACTCCTCGTCATTCGTCACCATGATCGTCGGGCAGCCCAGTTCGCTGGCCCGGGTCATCGCGCCCAGCGTATCCAGCGTCTCCCCGGAAGCAGTCACCGCGATGAACAGGGTTTTCGGGCCAAGCTCAAAATCACCAAAGACGATCTCTGAACCGACGTCGACCTGGCATGGCAGATCAGTGAGTTCTTCGATATAGAGTCGACCGGCATCCGCCGCGTGCAGTGACGAACTTGAACCGCTGAGCACCACCCGTTCAGCATTCTCCAGCGCGTCCCGGATTGAGTCGAACTCCTCCATCCGGAGAGAGAGCGTGTCGAAATCCACGCGGCCGCGCAGCGCGTCCGTCCACGCTTCCGGCTGCTCGGTGATCTCCTTGATCATGAAAGTCATGTGGCCGCCGCGCGCTGCCGCCATCGGGTCCTCCGAAGGCGAAATGGAACGCTTGGAAATGGGAACGCCGGCCATGAGCGTCTTGAATTCCACACCCCGCGGCGACACGATCGCCATTTCGCCTGCGGCCAGGAACGCAATCCTGTCCGACACGCTTGTCAGCGGCCCCGCCTCGCTCGCCACGAAGGCCTCGTTGTGCCCCCATCCCACAATGAGAGGGCTCGCATAGCCGCTGCGCGCCGCCACGATGGTCTCCGGCTCTTCCGCCCGCGCCGCCACCACAGCCAGCGTTCCTTGTGTCCGCGTCAGAGCCGCTCGAACCGCGGCCTCCAAACTCGCCTCCGCGCCCGCCAACGTCAATTCCTCATCTATCAGATGCGGAATCACCTCTGCGTCGGTCGTCGAGACGAAGCGATGGCCGCGACCCCGCAGCTCCGCCTTGAGTTCGACGTGGTTCTCAACGATGCCGTTCGTGACGACGGCGACCAAACCATGGCGGTCCAGGTGCGGCTGCGCGTTCTCGGTCGTCACCGCGCCGTGCGTCCGCCACCGCGTATGCCCCAGGCCCATGTGACCGAGAGGCGGCTCTTCGGAGAGAGCGCCCTTCAGGACATCGAGCTGTCCTACGGTTTTAACGGCGTTAAAGTAACCGTCCGGGTCGCGCACGGCGACGCCGACGCTGTCATAGCGTTGGTCTCTCACCTGCGAAAGGGCCTGCAAGAGAACCGGCACGGCCTCCCGAACACCGACGTAGCTAACGATGGCGCCCATAGATGTCCCTCACCGCCCCGCGCGCTCTTCAGCGTGCTGTGTGTCTCGCGCGTTGTCCTCATAGTAGCCGTGCATGTGCTCAGGCAACAGGCCCGCAATTGCACTCATAATCTCGTTCGTCGCACGTTCAAACCGATCGTCTGCTTTGGATTCCGCCAGATCGGAGAAGTCCAGCAGCTTGCCGATGCGCGCCGTGAAGCGTGGGCGGCGAGCAACGAACGCGGGGTTGTGCCCCAATCCCGCAAGACCTTCGATTCCCACGGGAAGGACCGGCGCGCCCGTCGTCACGGCCAGGAAACCCGTCCCCGGCCGGGCCTGCCCCATCCGCCCATCCCGGCTCCGCGTCCCCTCGGGAAACATCCCGATTGCGCCGCCGCCGCGCAGGTGCTCTCGCGCCGTCCTCAGCGCCTCCCTGTCAAGCCTGTCCCGTGTGATCGGAATCAACCCCCACGTCCGCACCAGCCACCGCGTTATCGCAGTCCCCTCTGTCACGAGTTCCCGTTTCGCCAGGAATCGCACCTGCCACGGCATGATGACGCCAATCAGCGCCGGATCCATGTTGTGCGTGTGATTCACGGCCACAATCACAGGCCCCGTTGGCGGCACATTCTCACGGCCATGAACCGTCAGGCGCGATCCGATCCGAAACGCCCCTGCCGCGCCGGAATGCAACAGCTTTGACATCAGTGACTGTTTTTCCATTACGCAACTATAGTAGACGCTGTGCGTCTCTCCCTTCGCCCTCGATGGGGGAAGGTCAGGATGGGGGGTGAAAGAAATGACTTCTGCCAACGATCAAGGAGTGCTTGGCGGCATCGACCGCGATGAGGTCGTGCAGCTGATGAAAGACCTGCAGAGCTATCGCAGCTTTTCCGGCAACGAGACGGAGGTCATGCGATTCCTCGCGGGCTGGTTCGATGAGCGCGGCCTCTCAACTGAACTCATTGACGTGTCCGATGAGCCCGGCCGCCCTGATCTGGTCGTCCGCATCCCCGGCAGCAGCGGTGGATCTTCGCTCATGCTCAACGGCCACCTGGACATTGATCCCGTCCCGCTCAACTACCCGCTGGACCCATGGGATTGCCATGAGGAGGACGGTCGCCTCACAGGCCACGGTCTGGTCAACATGAAGGCCGGTGTTGCCGCGGCAGCCGCGGCAACGGTTGCCGTCCACCGCTCCGGCGCGCAGCTCCGAGGCGACCTGCTCTTCACCGGCGTCGTTGGCGAGTTGCAAGGCGGCGTTGGGGTCTACGACCTCGTTCAGCGGGGTATCGGCTGCGACTACACCATCATCTGCGAGCCGTCGTTCCTGGATGTCCGCACCATGCACTCCGGCGCATGCCAATTCGTCATAACAGTCACGGGCTCCTCCGCGTGGATCGGCATGCTTCACCGCACTGAATACGTCAATGCAGTCAGCGTCATGGCGGACGTGGTCAAGGCGCTGGACGATGTGGAGTTTTCGGCGCAGCCACATCCGGCCACCCCCGGCCTGCCCCGCATGGTCATCGGCGCAATCAACGGCGGCGTCGGAACCGACTTCCTCAAATGGCGCGCGTCCTACGTGGCGGACTATTGCGCGATCATCATTGAAGTGCGCGGTGTGCCGGGACAGGACTGGGAGCAAACGCAGGCAGACATCGACAGGGTTCTGGGGGGTGTTCGCGCCGCCAACCCGGGGGCAGTTATCGAGATTGCCGGCCCGCCTGCAACGTACACGGACGATTGGCGCAGCATGAAAGTGCCGGGGCACGGCATTGATACGCCAATCGACCATATGCTGCCCCAAACAGTCGCGCGACGTCATACGGATGTCACGGGAAACGCGCCTGAGCGCATCGGTCCGCAGGATCCCGGCTCCTATGCGTGGACGGACGCGGGATGGTTCGAAAGAGGCGGCTCCGTGCCCGTTGTCTACGGCCCAACGTCCAACACGGAGCGCACCATAGCAATCGACAATGTGCTCACGGTCGCCCGCGTTCTCGCGCTCACCGCAGTGGACATCTGTGGCTGAGTTTTCTACGCATTCGCTCAGCGCCCGCTAGAATAGTTAACGAATTCACATGCCGGACAACATTCTTATAGCGGTCGCGTGGCCGTATGCAAACGGGGACCTCCACCTCGGGCACATCGCCGGTGCGTATCTGCCCGCGGACATCTTTGCCCGTTTTCACCGCATGAGGGGCAACAACGTCCTCATGGTCTCCGGCTCGGACGCGCATGGCACGCCCATCACCCTCCGCGCTGAGGCCGAGGGCGTCCCTCCCCGTGAGATCCATGACCGTTTCCACCGGGGTTTCCTGGAGTCATGGGAGGGGCTTGGCATCTCCTGGGACCTCTACACGACCACTGAAACGGAGAATCACTACCGCATCGCGCAGGACTTCTTCAGGCGGTTCTATGAAAAGGGACTGATGTATGAGACGGTCAGCGAGGTTCCGTACAGCCCGTTCCAGAAGCGCTACCTGCCGGACCGCTACATCAACGGCAAGTGCCCCCACTGCGACTATGACAAGGCGCGCGGCGACCAGTGCGACGTATGCGGGCGCACACTCGACCCCCGTGAGTTGATCGATCCGCGCAGTTCCCTTGACGGCGGAATTCCGGAGTTCCGTGAGCGTACGCATTTCATGATGAAGTTCTCCGAGTACGGCGACAGCCTCCTGGAATGGCTCAAGGACAAGACCCATTGGCGTCCGCAGGTCCTGAACTTCACGACAGGCTTCCTTGAACAGGGCCTCAAGGACCGCGCCTACACCCGCGACCTTGACTGGGGCATCCCCGTCCCGCTCGACGGCTGGGAAGACAGGCGCATCTATGTCTGGTTTGAAGCCGTCATCGGCTACCTCTCCGCCTCCGTGGAGTGGGCGCAAGAAATCAAGGGCGATCCCGAGGCGTGGCGCGCGTGGTGGGGGACTGACGCGAAGTCCTACTACTTCATCGGCAAGGACAACATCACCTTCCACACCATCATCTGGCCCGCCATGCTCATGGCCTACGGCGAGGATCTCGCCCTGCCGGAGGACGTTCCCGCCAACGAGTTCTTGAACCTGGAGGGTTACCAACTCTCCACCAGCCGCAACTGGGCCGTCTGGGTGCCGGAATACCTCGCCAACTATGACCCGGACGCCCTCCGTTACGTGCTCTCGGCCAACATGCCGGAGACCTCCGACTCCGAGTTCACGTGGCCGGACTACATCCGCCGCGTCAACAACGAACTCGTCGGCACCTACGGCAACCTCGTCCACCGCACGCTGACCTTCCTCCAGCGATTCTTTGACGGCGTCGTCCCGGACGTTCAGCCGGATGAGGCAGGCGCGCGGCTGCTCGCAAGGGTCGATGAGGCGCTCGAACAAGCAGCCGCTGAGATCGCCGCCTGCCGCTTCCGCGCCGGGCTTGGCGTCGCCATGAGCCTTGCGCAAGAAGGAAACCGCTATCTGGACGAGCGCGCGCCGTGGCGCGCCATCCGTGAGGATCGCGACGATGCCGCCCGCACAATCGTCACCATCCTGGGCATCATCAGCGGTCTCAAGACCCTGCTCGCCCCCTACCTGCCTTTCAGTTCTCAGCGTCTGCATGAGATGCTCGGTTTTGAGGGCGGCGTGCAGGACGCGGGATGGACTGCGGCGTCGCCGCAGGCAGGCGCCCAACTCCCCCAGCCGCAGGCCCTTTTTGCCAAACTTGATGAGGAACAAGTGCTCGCGCGCGAGATGGCCAATCTCGGAGCGGGCGCCGAAAGCGAAACGACGGCGTAGACAGGCGCGCATACGGCCTGCGAACGAACATTGACTGACACGACAAAGACCAAACCCCCGTCCTTTCTTGAGATCATCGAACCGGACATGGCGGAGGTGGAACGCCGCCTCCGCACCATCGGCGAGGACGATTTCCCGTGGCTCGATGAGCTGCTCCGCTACATCCTCGCCACCCCCGGCAAGCGCGCACGCCCCGCCGTCACGCTCCTCGCCGGACATCTCTTTGACTTCGATCCGGACGTGCATATCTCCATGGCCGTTGCCGTCGAACTACTGCACACCGCCTCCCTTGTCCATGACGATTCGGTCGATAAAGCGCCTATGCGCCGCGGTGTCGCAACGATCAATGCCCAGCATGGCGACGCCGTTGCCCTTCTTTTGGGCGACTACCTGTTTGCCAGTTCCGCGGAGATGGTCTGCGCCACCAACAACGTCCGCGTCATCACCCTCTTCTCCCGTACGCTGCGGCTTCTTGCCGACGGCGAACTCCGTGAGATCCAGCAGGCGTTTGATTGGACCGGCGGCCAGGAAGAATACTGGGCGCGTGTGGAGCGCAAGACGGCGTCACTGTTCACGACCGCCGCCGTTTCGGGCGCGGTGCTCGGGGGCGCGACGGAGACCGAAATCGACGCCGTCACTGATTACGGCATGAGCCTCGGCACCGCCTTCCAGGTGGTGGACGACATCCTTGACCTTCAGGGCGATGCGTCTGAGGTCGGCAAGCCCATCGGCTCGGACCTGCGGGGCGGCATCCTGACCCTGCCCGCCCTGTTGTACCTCGCCGACCACCCGGAACTGAACGAGGCTGGCCCGTTCGCTCGCCTGCGGGATGAACGCGACACCTTGACGGAGGAGGACAGGGAGCACTGTGTCGAAGAGGCGCTGGAACTCATCCGTGATTCAGACGCCGTCGAAAACTCCTATGCGCTCGCCAACCTGCTCGCCGATCGCGCCCGCAAGGCCCTCCACAAGGTCAACCGCCCCGGCAACCCCGCCCTCCAATCCCTCATGGACATCATCGACTTCGTCGTCCAACGCCACTCATAACACCCGCCCTCGCGGTACACTCACCCCATGACCAGCAACGCCGGGGAACAACAGAACACTATCGCTTACGCCGATAACCTCGACTATCTGCGCGCCATGCCGGACGGCATCGTTGACCTTATCTACATCGACCCGCCCTTCAACACCGGCAAGACGCAGGCGCGGCAATCATTGCGTACCGTGCGCGATGATGACGCCGGTGATCGTGTTGGCTTTCAAGGGCGACGCTACCGCACAGAGCGCGTCGGCAGTTCCGAATACCAGGACAACTTTGATGACTACCTTGCATTCCTTGAGCCGCGGCTAATCGAAGCACATCGCGTCCTCAAGCCCAACGGCTCATTCTTCCTCCATGTCGACTACCGCGAGGTCCACTACTGCAAGGTGCTGCTCGATCAGATCTTTGGGCGCGACTCTTTCATCAACGAGATCGTGTGGGCCTACGACTACGGAGCGCGGTCGAAGTCCCGCTGGTCCGCCAAGCACGACAACATCCTCTGGTACGCCAAGGACCCATCCGATTTCACGTTCAACTACGAAGAGATGGACCGAATCCCCTATATGGCCCCCGGCTTGGTCGGCAAGGAAAAGGCCGCGCGTGGCAAAACACCAACGGATGTCTGGTGGCACACCATCGTCCCCACCGCCGGCAAGGAAAAGACCGGCTATCCCACCCAGAAACCACTTGGCATCCTGGAGCGGATCGTCAAGGTCCACTCAAATCCGGGCGATCTAGTGCTGGATTTCTTTGCGGGCAGCGGCACCACTGGAGAGGCCGCCGCCAAGCATGGCCGCCGTTTCATCCTCGTGGACAACAGCGTCGAGGCCATCCGCATCATGGCCAAACGCCTAACCCCATACAACCCCCAATTCGAGGGCTGCGAAAGCATCATCCCCGCCGCCTAACCCTACCTCGCTCGTTCACCCTACCCCGCCCGTTCACCCTGAGCCTGTCGAAGGGTCGCCCCCGCCACCACGATGGTGAACTCCCCTCTCGGCTTCTGAAAATGGTCGATGGCCTCCGAAACCGTCCCCCGGAATATCTCCTCGTGCAGCTTGGTCATCTCCCGCCCGATGACAACGTCACGGTCGCCCAGCACTTCCCGCAGCGCCTCCAGCGTCGCGATGATGCGGTGCGGCGACTCATACAGCACGGTCGGCCACTCCTGCTCAGAGATAGCCTCAATCATCCGGCGACGTTGCCCTGCCCGCCGTGGCAGAAATCCGAGGAATGTGAATTTGTCCGCTGGCAGCCCCGCCACACTTAGTAGCGCGGCAATGGCCGTCGGCCCGGGGATCGGCGTCACCGTATATCCTGCCTCCGCAGCCGCCCTCACCAGCTGCGCGCCCGGATCGCTGATCAGCGGCGTCCCCGCCTCGCTCACGAGCGCGATGCTCTTGCCCTCATCGAGCTCTGCAAGCAGCTGCGGAATCCGACGCCGCACATTGGCGTCGAACAGGCTCACCATCGGAACGCGCAGCTCGTGCCGAGTCAGCAGCTTGCGCGTCGTGCGCGTATCCTCCGCCGCAATCAGGTCAACCTCTCCCAGCACGCGCAGCGCCCGCGCCGAAACATCCTCCAGGTTGCCGATCGGCGTCGCCACCACATAGAGCGTGCCGCCCATCAAGACAGGTTCTGTCATTAGCCGGACGACTCCGAATCGCCCCGTTCATCGGGCGGCGTTCGCATAAGCCAACTGTTCACATTGTGGCTCGCATGAGCGTCGCTGCTGGTGAACCCCTTTTCGGCAAGCAACTCAGCTACGGCCTGGTTGTATGCGTAGAATTCCCTTCTCAAAAGTTCACTGTCCCTTTCGGTCTCGCCAAGTATCAATTCCCCCCGATACGACGGTAGGCCTCGTGATGTCCCATCGGCGTACAGCCGAGCATGGCTGTCATTCGTCATGCGGTGAGACGCGTAATAGTCCATATATTCCATCTCACCCTCGAACCCAAACTTGTAGAAGATGGTCCACCCACCGCTGACGATGAGCCCCCCTTCTCTGGCTTCGACAGATTCAGGCGGCAGGGCGATGTTCCAGTTGGAAAGCCCCTCTTCAAAGTTGCGCACCACGTCGTCTATCGTCATTGCTTGCCCCTGCCCTCACGCCTGCGTCTCTTGTCGGCGGAAAACGCTCTCAGCATATCCCAGTCCGTCCTCACCTCTGCCGCGGGTCTAAAAAGTCCCGCACTCCGTCCCCGATGAGCGCCACGCAGAACACCAGCGCCGTCAGCGCAAGGCCCGGGAAGATCGTCAGCCACGGCGCGGCCTCCAAAAAACCCTCCGAACCTTCCTTGAGCATCCGACCCCATGACGGGTCGGGCGGCGGCACGCCCAGCCCCAAAAAGCTCAGCGCCGCCTCCGTCAGCACTGCGCCCTCCATAAACCCCGTCGCGTGGATGATGACGGGCGTGATGGAGTTCGGCAGCACGTGCCGCGCGACGATTCGCGTCGGGCTCCCGCCCAACGATTTGGCGGCCATCACGTACCCTTCTGCCTTGACGGCCAGCGCCTGCGCCCGCGCGATGCGCGCCACCTGCGGCACGAACGCCACAACGATGCCGATGATCACGCTGACCGGCGACGGCTCCAACACAACGACGAGCAGCAACGCCATCAGCAGGTGCGGAAACGCCATCAGCGCGTCGATGAATCGCTGGATGACCAGGTCGGCTATCCCGGAGGCGTAGGCGGAGATGATCCCGATTGTCGTGCCGATTACCGTCCCGGCCAGCACGGACACCAACCCCACCATCAGCGAGATCCGCGCCCCGTACAGCACCCGACTGAACACGTCCCTGCCAAATCGGTCCGTGCCGAAGAGGTGATCGGCGGAAGGCGCGAGCAGCGCATTGGCTTCGTCATGCGCAAGCGGGTCGAAGGGCGCAAGCTGCTCAGCGAATATGGCCGCCAGGCCCATTGCCATGAGCGCCGAGAGCGCGGCGGCGCCAACGGGGTAGCGCCTTACTGCCCGCGCCGACCTAGTCGCGATATGTGATGCGCGGATCAAGTACGGCATACAGCACGTCGATGACCAGGTTGACCGTCAGCATGATGAACACGAACAGCGTGGCGTAGGTCTGCACGACGGGGTAATCGCGATCTGAAACGGCGTCCACGATGCCCCACCCGATTCCGGGCAGCCCGAAGATCGTCTCCATCACCACCGCCCCGCCCAAAAGAGCCCCCACCTGTATTCCCGCCACGCTAAGCACGGGAATCAGCGCGTTCCGCAGCGCATGGCGCACGAGGACGATCCTCTCCGCCAGCCCTTTGCTCCGCGCGGTGCGGATGAAGTCCTGCCCCAGCACGTCCAGCATCCCCGCCCGCGTCATGCGCGTCAGGTACGCCGCATAGCCCCACGCAAGGATGACAACCGGCAGAACCATCAGTTGAACGTGCCGAACGGGGCTTTGCCAGACATGGTCATAGATGACGGGAGGCGACCACCCAATCAGCAGCACCAGCGCGATCAATGCCAATAGCGCGAGGAAGAAACTTGGGACCGCCTGCCCGCCGATGGCGAACAACCGCACGAGGAAATCCGCCCACCGCCCCTGCCGCACTGCACCCATGATCCCCACCGGAATCGCAATCGCCGCCGCCAGGACCATCGTGTAGACCGCCAGCTGGAGCGTTACCGGCAGCTGCCGCGCCACCAGCGACGAAATCGGCGTCCGGTTGACGAACGATCTCCCCCCAAAGTCGCCCGTCGCCACGCTCCACAACCATGACCCGTACTGAGCGATCAGCGGCTCATCCAGCCCCAACTCTTCCCGCACGCGCTCCACCTGCAGGGGGTCATGCGCCACCTCGCCGGAGCCGCCCAGCACGACGTCCACCACGTCCCCGGGCAGCACGCGCAGGATCGCAAAGATGACAATCGACGCAATCAGGAGCGTCGGAACAAACAGCGCAAGCCGCAGCCCAATGTATCGGAGCATGACAACAACCTAACGCATCGGCGGCGCGTCGGGTTGGCGATACAACTTACAACAACTGCGCCACCGCCGCCCCGGCAACGGCTGTCACCACGACAACTACCCACGGCGGCGCCTTCCAGAACGCCAGCAAAGCGAACGCGGCGGCCCCAACCGCAAAGTCCGCGGGTGTCTCGATGGCGCTGGTCCAGAGCGGGTCGTAGAGCGCCGCCAACAACAGTCCCACCACCGCGGCATTCACGCCCATCAGCGCCTGCCGCACGCGCGCGACGCCCCGTAACCGCTCCCAGAACGGCAGCACGCCCAGCACCAGCAGAAACGACGGCGCGAAGATTGCAACCAACGCCAGCAGCCCGCCGCCCCATGCCGGAGTCAGACCGTCCACCGACGCGCCGAGATACGCCGAGAACGTGAACAGCGGCCCCGGAACGGCCTGCGCGGCGCCGTATCCCGCAAGGAACTCGTCGCTCGTCACCCATCCCGGTGGTACAACCTCCGCCTCGATGAGCGGCAGCACCACGTGGCCCCCGCCAAACACCAGCGACCCCGTGCGATAGAAGCTGTCCATCACGTCAACGGCCAGGCTCTCCGTCAGTCTGCTCGCCAACGGCAGGGCGGCCAGCAGGACGAGGAATGCGATGAGCAGCACCGCCGCAGAGCGCGTCCCGCCGCTTGAAACCGTGTCGCCATCTGCTCGCGGCTCCGGCGGTTTGAGGACGATCAAACCGAGCACGGCCCCGCCCGCAATCACCACCAACTGCGCCGCGATGCCTCCGGATAAGAGCAGCGCGGCCGCGGCAACCACGGCGATGGTGATGCGCGTCCGGTCCGGCGTCAGAGTCCGTCCCATCCCCCACAGCGCCAGCGCAACGACCGCCACGGCGACGATCTTGAGTCCGTGCAGCCAGTCGGCGCTCTCCTGCGCCCCCAGTTCCTGCACGCCGTACGCGAACAGGATCAACGCCAACGCGGAGGGCAGCGTGAATCCCAGCCACGCCGCGAACCCGCCCAGCAGCCCCCCGCGCTTGATCCCGACGGCCATCCCAAGCTGGCTGCTTGCCGGGCCCGGCAGGAATTGGCACAGGGCAATCAACTCCGCGAACGTGCCCTCATCCAGCCACTTACGGCGAACGACGTATTCCTCGCGGAAATACCCGATATGCGCGATAGGCCCGCCGAAAGACGTCAGCCCCAACCGCCCCGCAACAAGAAAAATCTCCCAGAACCGTGCCATAACTCTCGGCATCGTATGCCATCCGGCACACCCAGGTCATGGCAGGCCACGTTCACCCTGAGCATTGTCGAAGGGCACGGCACCCCACTCCGTCATTCCCGCGAAAGCGGGAATCCATCGGGGCCCTTTCCCGGGGAAAAGGAACGGTGAGCTACAGAGGACGGCGCTCCTTGGAGGAATAGTCAGGTGTCCGGGTCTCAGCAACTAGAGCAGGTGCCGGCATTTCAGGAATGGCATAGAGCGTTCGAGGGCTTTGTCGCATTCCAATGATGTACTCAACAAATTCTTTGCGGGCGTAGAAAGCCCGTGATGTGCTTCCATGCCCCGGCCCTTTGGTACGGGGCTGAATGTACTTCCCCATATAACCAGTCAGATGACCAAACCCTTCCTTTGTGATGGCTTCACGAATGAGGTTGTAGTCATTTTCGACATCGGTGTAAAGGTCAGTCTCAGCAAGGTCAAAAGAATGCACAAACTCACAGACTGACTGAAGTTCACCACTAGATTCCCACATTCGGGCTACAGCGATGATCTTCCGGAGCTTTCTAAACAGGTGGCTTTCTTCGAAGCTGTTCTGACAGACTTCGACTGGATCGATCATGGTGATTTGCATTGTTTCCTTAACGACGGTCGATCCATCTTTCTTACGCTTCAATGACGCCAGCTTGAGTTCCCAGCCACCCAAATTGGGGTCCCTTGATGCGTTGAGCGGGAGTCCCAAGTGACGTTCAATCGTGTGCCCCGCCCAACCCTTATTGATGCGCCCGTTCTTCCATACGGTTACACCGTGCTGGTCCGCCAAAGCCCGCAAGTCTTTGCCCACAAGCGGCTGGAGTTTCTCGAGTGCGATTCTCTTGTCCATGACAACCTAAGACATGGACTCTTGAGTATCCGTACTTGACAATAATGGGGGGGGGGGGGGGGGGGAACCGGCACGCCGACGC
>DAOUJJ010000017.1:0-18651 GCA_034422835.1 Dehalococcoidia bacterium
GGAGGGGGGGGGGTTGGAAGAAGGTGGGGGGGGGGGGGGGGGGGTAACGGGCATGGCCGCCCTCAAAAGGCGGCGCAGAGCTGAGTGGGTCTGGGTTGGTTTCCTCATCCTGCTCTACCTCCGATGGTGATGATGTCTGCCGACGGTGAAGCCGGCTTCGGCGGTCGGATTTAGGAGCGATGATAGCGTATAGTTTCTATTTTTGGAATAGAAACAGGGCTTTATATGTATGAATTGGTGTGTAATTGGGTTTTTGGGTTCCCGTGTCAAGCACGGGAATGACGAGTGGGTGGGTGGGAATGACATGGGGGGCGTTAGGAGATGATGGAGCGGCGGCGGTTGGTGTAGTAGTCCACCACGATGTACTCGCCAAGCCGCTCCGGCGACGTGTAGAAGACGCGCCCCTTGTTGATTCGTGTGATCTGGTCCACGAATTCCATCAGGTACGGGTTCTGCTCCAGCATGAACGTGTTGATGGAGATGCCTGCCCGTGTGGTGCGTGATACCTCTTTCAGCGTTTCCTGGATGGTGCGCGGGCTTGGCGGGTATTGAAGGAATATGCGGCCGTTCTCGATGTGGGCCGTCGGTTCCCCGTCAGACACCATGATGATTTGCTTGTTGCCGCCCGCGTGCCGGGCCAGCAGTTTCTGGGCCACGACCAGCCCGTGTTGGATGTTCGTATACGGCTCGAACTCGTCCCAACTCAGGTAGGCCAGCGTCTCCGGCTTCATCTCCCGCGCGTAGGTTGAGAATCCCACCACATAGAGGCTGTCGCGGCTGAACTGCGTCCGAATCAGGGTGTCCAGCGCCAACGCGACTTTCTTTGCCATCACGAAGTTGCCGCGCATCGCCATGGACAGGCTGAGGTCGATTAGCAGCACCGTCGACGCCTGCGCCATGTCCTCCGTCTCGCGCACCTGGAAATCGTCCGCCTCAAGGCGCACGGGCACCCCGTTGCCACCGCGCATGACTGCGGACTGTAGGGTGCGGCGCAGATCGACGTTGAACTCATCGCCGTATTGATAGGGTCGGGTGGCTTCAGTCGCCTGTCCACCGCGTCCCTGGATACGCGCGTCATGCCGACCGGTGTACGTGCGCCTCAGGTAGCCGAATATCTCGGCTAGGGCCTTTTCGCCGATCTTGCGGATGCCGCGTGCCGTGAACTCGTGCGAGCCGTCATCCGACTCCCGAAGCAGGCCCTCTTCGACGGCTCTTTCCGCCAACTGGCGCAGCTTCTCCAGTGATGCCTCCGCGTCCTCTCCCAGGATTTCACTGACCTGCTCCGGGTCAACCTGGTCAATGCTGCCGCCGCCGTACAACGCGCGTTTGAGATCGTCCTCAAGGTTGTCCATACGGTTCAGTTCGTCCATCAGGTTGAGAGCGTCCTGCAGCGCGAGGGGCTGATCTCCGCTGAACCGGAATTGCCGCCCGAACTCACCGCCAACACGCAGCATGTCCAGGTTGGCCTGGAGTTCCGCCATCTGTTGGGCCAGTTGAGGGTTGTCCAACATGCCGGAGATCATGTCCTGCAGCTGCTGGCGCTGATTCGGCGAGAGGCTGCTCATCAGTGATTGCGCCTGCTGGGCCTGTTCCTGGAGTTGGTCGATGAGCTGCTCGATGTCCTGTGGCGGCGACTCGCCGAATGCGCCGCCCCACCGCTCCATGAATTCATCGAAGCCGGTGTCTTCGTCGCCGCGGATATGCCGCTGCAACATGCCGTTGAGTTCCCGCATCATCTGCGCGGCGGCATCAAGGTCCTGCTGTGTGATGTTCTCGAGATTCTCACGGAGGTCGGAGAACTGCCGGTCGACGAATTGCTGCTGGATGAGGCTCTTCAGCTCCTCGAACAGCCGCTGGGCCTCCGGATCCATGAACTCGTAGTCATTGAGTTCCCGGACGGCGTCGCCGAGGTTGTCGGGCAGGGCATTCAGTGTCGCTTCATTCTTCTGCGCCATGTCCTTGACGCGTTCAGCGAGGCGGGCGGCGGTTTCGGGGTCGAGTCCTGCGGGTGGATTGTTGACGGCGTCATCAGCGGCCGCCACCCGCTCCGCAATGCCCTGCCGTTCCGTGTCGATAACCTCTTTCAGCCTGTTGCGCAGGTCGTCCAACAGGCTGCCGAGGTCGTGTTTGCGGAGGATTTCCTGCCGCTGTTCGCGCAGGCGGCGGAGCATATCGTCCATGCCCTGCACGTCGACGTCGCTGTCGCGCGGGTGCGTGCCCCGCCGCATGATTGATCGGAGGGATGAGTCGATGTCCCCGCGGGCGAGAACATCATCCATTAGCTCGTTCAGCAGGGCTTCATCGGCTGCTTCATCCAGCAGCTGTGTGCCGTCCCAACGGGAGAACCGGTAGATGGGCGCCACGAGCTACCTCAGCCGCGATAGCGGTAGCCACCCTCGTGTCGGTCTTTATTGATCTTCCTGCTGAGGTGCAGCCCGTCCAGCACGAACTCCACGACCGATGCCTGCGCCGCTACCGAGCGCTTCACGTCAAGTCGATTGGCCGCATCTTTCAGTTCCGGCAGGTCCTTGAGCCAGCCGGCTAACTCCTTGGAGGGAATCATGTCGCCTGTGTCAATGGACAGACCCTCATCAAAGCGCCTGATGATGGCGTCAAACTCATTGGTGGAGAAGTAGTTGTTGAAGGTGTTGAGAACCGCCCGCTTGGTCAACTCCTCGATGATGCGGGGCTCGCGGCCCTCTTCCACGCTTTCAAGCTCAACCTTGCCCGCCGTCGATGTGAGGAAGTAGGCCATGTCGCTGACGCGGGGCACTCCCTCCTTCTCCTTGAGACGAAGGGCGCGGCGCACGGCATTGGAGGAGATGGTCTCATAGTTGCCGATGGACACCCGCACGCTGACGCCGGAGCGCTGGTTCACGTCGCCGCTCTTGCGCGCAAGGTTCGTGAACTCGGCAACGACTTCTTTCATAAATCTCGGCATGGTCAAATTCACGCCCACGTCTGCAATTGGCTCGCGCTCGGCGTCCATGATCTCGATCTCGTGGTCGAGCGTCTTGGGATAGTGGGTGCGGATCTGCGCGCCGAACCGATCCTTGAGCGGGGTGATGATCCGCCCGCGGTTTGTGTAGTCCTCCGGGTTCGCGCTCGCGATCAGGAACAGATCCAGCGGCAGCTGCACCTTGTACCCCTTAATCTGCACGTCGCGCTCTTCCATGATGTTGAACATGCCGACCTGTATCCGCTCCGAAAGGTCGGGCAGCTCGTTGATACAGAAGATGCCGCGGTTAGTACGGGGAATCAGGCCATAGTGGATGGTGAACTCGTCTGAGAGATAGCGTCCCTCCGCCACCTTGATGGGATCGACCTCGCCGATGAGGTCCGCAATGGTGATGTCCGGAGTGGCGAGCTTCTCACCGTATCTGCGCTCACGGGGCAGCCATGCGATTGGCGTCTTATCCCCCTCCTCTTTCAGCCGGATCAGGCAGGAACCGCAGGTGGGAGTATAGGGGCTGCAATTGATCTCACAGCCCTCGATGACCGGCACTTCGGGATCCAGGAGCCCGACGAGCGCGCGAATGATACGGGTCTTGGCCTGTCCCCGTTCGCCAAGCAGGATGATGTCCTGTCCGGAGAGGATGGCGTTCTCGATCTGGGGCAGGACCGTTTCCTCATAGCCGACGATTCCGGGGAAGAGTTCATCCCCTGAGTGAATCCGTGCCACGAGGTTCTTGCGAAGCTCGTCCTTGACGGTAAGAACGCGGTATTCGCTCTCCCGTAGTTCCCCAATCGTCCGCGCCTTGGCCATTATCCGCCTCCCCCGCCTTGTGATCCGCGCCACCCGCCGTTGGGCGGCGCGTTGCCTCATTGTCCGTTCGGGCTTGTAGTGTGTCAATCGGGATGGAATCCACTTACCATGCCTTAAGGAAAGACAATCTCGGAGGTGTTGGGTGCCACTGCTGCTAACTGAACAGGATGTCCGCGATCTTGCGTCGATGGAGGACGCGATCAACGCGCTGGAGAGCGCCCACAGGAGCCAAGGGATGGGTAGGGCGGTCAATGACCCGCGCCGCCGCCTCCGCGCGCCGCACGGCGCCGTCGCAATCATGCCGGGCGGCGATGCTGAAACGGGCTTCCTGGGATTCAAGACGGCCTTCTACGCCGCGGGAGCCGTTCATGTCCTTTTGTATGACATGAACGAACGTAGGCTCGCGGCAATCATCCAGGCGAACTGGCTCGGCACACTGCGGACCGGCGCGGCCAGCGGCGTCGCGACAAAGTACATGGCACGAGAGGACACAGGGCAGACCGTCGGCATCATCGGAACTGGCACGCAGGCGCGGACGCAGGTGTCTGCCGTGTGCGCGGTTCGTGATGTGTCCCGTGTGCTCGCTTATGGGCGAGATGAGGATCGGCGCAAAACGTTCGCGGAGCGGATGAGTGAGCGAGTTGGGGTGCCGGTGGAACCTGTGGACAACGCGCAGGCTGCCGGCGAGGCCGATATTGTGATTACAGCGACGAATGCGTCGTCACCGGTGTTGGAGGGCGCGTGGCTCAAAGCGGGGGCGCATGTGAACGCCATCGGCTCCAACTCACTGCTCCGCCGGGAGATTGATCTGGAGGCCGTCACACGGGCGGACACCATCGTCGTCGACGACCGCGAGCAAACTGCGCTGGAGAGCGGCGACCTCCAAGAGCCCATCGAGCGAGGGATTGTTGATTTGGCCAAGCTGCCAGAGCTCGGAGATGTGGTTGCCGACGGTGAGTCCGTCCGCAAATCGGACAATGGCATCACCCTCTTCGAGTCGCACGGTATCGGGCTGTGGGACGTTGCGTTAGCGACGCACGTGTACCGCGCCGCATTGGAACAGGGTAGAGGGACCGAGGCAGATATCTAGGGTTGCTTCCCCTAATACACTGAGTACGTACGAAGCACTACCCCAAGCCAACAAGGAGAATCGAGATGACGCAAACCGAAGCGGAAATCCTGATGTATGCAACAACGTGGTGCCCGGACTGCGCGCGTTCAAAGCGCCTGCTGGACAAGCACAACGTCAAGTACACCTGGATCAACATCGAGGAAGTGCCGGAGGCGGCGGAGACCGTGCGGCACCTGAATAACGGAATGCAGGTTGTTCCGACCATCGTCCTGCCCGGCGGACGTGTTTTGGCTGAGCCGTCCGACAAGGAACTGAGCGCTGCGCTGGGGCTGGGTTAGCTTACGCCGTCTTTAGATTCTTCGCTGCGCTCAGAATGACATTTGGTGGGGCGCTCCCGCAGGCTTGCGCTATTCGTACCAGCCTGATGCGAAGATGTAGCCGTCGTGCAGAACGGCCCACGTGTGCTTGACCCGCTCATCCCCCGTCGAAGGGTCTCTGAATACATATCGAACCCACCGACCCTCTTCCGTCGCGCCCAGCAGATCATCTCCGTAGAAATACCCTGTCGAATCGACGCGTTCGGATGGATCCCGCTCGCGTATTTCAGGACGGTAATGGCCGATTGATTTGCCCGTCTCGGTATCGATGACGATCCCGTACCACGGTCCGTCCACGTTTATGGGGTCGTTGTAATACTCGAGTGTCGCGTCAAGACCGGAAGAGTCGTACAGGTTCAGTGCCTGCTGAACGAGCGCCTGCGTGTACGCCGGTTGTTCCGACTTGCGCGGCCCATCCTCATACCAGCCGGAGCCGAAGATCAGACCGTCATGCTTGATGAGCCATGAATGCTTGATCTGTGAGCGACCGGTGGACGGGTTATAGAAGATGTACTCAGACCACCCGCCGTCCTCATCCGCGTCATCGCTTATTATCCGGCCCGATGGGTAGCCGTTTTCCCCGACGACATCAACAAGAGGAACGCCAACCAGGTCCTGGTTTGCGCCGTGCGCGATAAGGCGTCCGCTTTCATCGGCGACGAATATGTACCATTGGCCGTCAACGCTGACGGGATCGTTGTAATAGTCAATGGTTGCATCAAGCCCGTCGTCCTCGTACCGATCAATGGCAGCCTGCACATATGCCTGCGTGTATGCCGGAGGCTGACTGCGTGGGGCGTCGATGGACGCAGCGTTGTCGCCTTCACCGTCAGCGCATCCGGAAAGAAGCGCGACAAGGGCAATAGTTGCAGCGGCCAGGATTCCGATCCCAAAACGATTGCGGACAATTGCGGGCAGGCCGGAGGGCGGCAGCAAGCGCATGAAACTGTCCTTTCTGCGATCGATTTCGGCGAATGGTCGCCGCCAAATGATGACGAAAATTTTGTAATATCAGCCTATCATAAACCTAAGCTGTCTCGATAATTGCACAGCCAATTCGTCAGGAGATGCATGATGAAAACAGTTCCGTTGCAAAGTCCGGTTCCGGGGAGAGCGTTCGGCCTTTTGCTGCTGACTCTCGCGCTTGCGCTGGTATTGGCCGTTGGGGCGTGCGGAAGCGAGGCGGAGCCGACAGCTACCACAACGACGTCCGATGCTGTCCAGGCGCAAACCCCGCTGACAGTTCAGGGGCAATCTGAAAACACCCCCACAGACCAAGACCAAACCGGTTCCTCCGGGGATTCCCAGATGGACGGCGACCCGCTCCAGGTGGTCGCCACGTCCAATATCGTTGCTGATTGGGTCAGGAATGTTGGTGGTGACCGTGTGGAGGTGACGAGCCTCCTCCCGATCGGCGGTGACCCGCATACCTACCAGCCCGGCGCTCGTGACGTGGCAAACATTGTTGACGCGGACCTCGTCTTGACAGTCGGCCTTGGCCTCGAGGGCGCTTGGCTTGAGGAACTCATCCACAACGCAAGCGCGGATGAGTCACGCATTGTAGCGCTCGGCGATTTCATCGATCCGATTCCGTTCACGGAAATGGGCGGCCATCACGAGGACGACGACCACGATGAGGAGCACGAGGACGAGGAGCACGAGGACGAGGAGCACGAGGACGACGACCACGATGAGGAGCATGAGGATGAGCACGACCATGGGCCGCTCGATCCTCACTTCTGGTTCGATCCGAATCGCGTCAAGGACGCCGTGATCGACATCGCCACCCGTCTGTCCCTCATGGATCCGGCCGGTGCGGGGACCTACACCACTAATGCCACCGCTTACGTGGCCCAGTTGGAGGAACTCCACGTATGGACCGAGCAGCAAGTTGCCGCAATCCCGGTCGAGAACCGCATCCTCGTAACCTCGCACGACAGCCTTAGCTACTTCGCTGTCGTTTATGGGTTTGAGGTTGTGGGAACGGTAATCCCTGGGGGGACAACGGAGACGGAATCATCCGCGGAACAGCTTGCCGAGCTCATTGAGATAGTTGAGCACGAGGGAGTTCCCGCCATCTTCGGAGAGACCACCGTTTCTGAACGCATCGCGCGATCGGTTGCCGATGAGACAGGGGCGGGATTCTACAGCCTCTACTCCGGCTCGCTGGGCGCGGCGGGCAGCGACGCGGACACATACATCACGATGGTTCGCAGCAATGTTGAAATCATTGCGGAGGCGCTGAGCTAGCGCACATTCATTCCAACTGCCTCCTCTCTAGCGAAGGGTCGACGGTCTGCCTGGGCCGCCGACCCCTCGCTTGTATAAAGCGGCGGCGCGCTCGTCCATCGATGAGTCGTCGTGCTTCCTGCATGGATATAGTGGTACGTGACTCGTTGAGGGGCGGGAGGCTTGCATGACGTCCGGAGAGACCGTCAGGGGCTTGATGGAGAGAACGACGGCGGAGGCCCTTGCAGATTCCCGCCTTCGCAACCTTCTGAACGGTACGATGCCCCGCGACGAGATGCAGGCATTCTTCCGGCGTTTCATCGTCACCCACCTCAACTCCGTGCAGGTTCTTGCATTTCTCACGTCCATCGCCCCGCCACAGGTTATGGAGGCAATCAAAGAGAACCTGCTTGAAGAAATGGGCTTTGAGGAGAGCGAGAAGTCGCATCCGGAGCTCGTGGAGGAACTTGCGCGCGGACTCGGTTACTCGGAGCAGGACCTGATTCGCGTACACGCGGAGGCGGATGAGGCTCGCAGAGCATTCATCTCTGCTCCCATCTCATATCCCACCGTGCGGGAGTTTGGCCTGGCCGTGCTGCTGGAAAACGTCGCCTTTGAGTATTTCCTCTCACGCTTCAGCGACGACATGGCAAGGGCGCTGACCACGCACTACGGGCTCACGCCGGAGGCCGTGATGTGGTTTACGCTGCACGGCGAGGTTGACATTCGCCACGCCGAAGAGGGGCAGCAGGCCATCCTTGGCTACGCCTCCCACTATCGGTTCTCTCCCGAGGAGTTTGAGCAGATTGCCCGGCGGACGTTTGCGGGGAACGTGGTGTTGGATCGCTACTTTCCGCCTGATTCCGACGCCTCGTCGAGTCGGGGCGCAGGCACGTTACGCGCCATTGATATCCTGCCGCTCCGCATCCCGTTCCAACAGGCATTCACGCATTCCACCATGAGCCGCGCGGAGAGTGATGCAATCGTTGTGCGTGTTCATGACGACGATGGAGTTACCGGTTACGGTGAATCCCTCCCGCGTCCCTATGTCACCGGGGAGGACGCCGAGGCCGTCGTGGCTGCGCTTCGAGATGATCTTGGGCCGCGGGCGCTTGGCGTGGCGCTTGATCCCGGCTCCGCCGCCGTGCCGCAGATCGATGAGTTCCTCACGGAATGGAAACGGAACCGGCCCACATCGGTCGGCATCGTTGCCTGGAATGCCACCGCCTGCGCGCTGGAGCTCGCGCTCCTTGATCGGGCATTCAAGCGAGCAGGGCAGTCCGTCATGACGTGGCTGCCGCCCGCCCGTGCCAACGTGACCTATACCGGCGTCATCGATGCTTCAGACCCCGCCGCCGCTGCGCAGATAGCCCGCCGCTTCATGCAGGCCGGGATGAACTCCATCAAGGTAAAGGTCGGTATCGATGATGATGCTGCGCGTTTGCGGGCTGTCCGAGAGTCTGTTGACGATGATGTTGAGATCCGAGTGGACGCCAACGGTGTATGGTCTGCCGACGCGGCCGTTGCCGCTCTCAACGCGCTCAAACCCTTCAATATCGTCGCCGTTGAGCAGCCGGTTACCGCCGCAGACCTTGACGGGATGCGGCATGTTCGAGAACAGACAGGCCTCCGTGTCATCGCGGATGAATCGCTTGTGACGGAGGACAATGCTGCGGCGCTCATAGCCGCCAACGCCTGCGACGTGTTCAATATCCGCGTCTCCAAGTGCGGTGGGCTGATTGCTTCGGCTCGCATTGCCCAAATGGCTGCTGAGGCGGGAATCGGGGTGCAGATCGGCGCGCAGGTTGGTGAAACATCGTTGCTCTCGGCGGCGGGACGCGCATTGGCCGCCCACGTTCCATCTCTTGAGTATCTTGAAGGGTCGTTCGGAACACACCTGTTGAGCGAAGACATCGCATTTGAGTCGGTCATGTTCGGTTACGGAGGCAGGGGGGAATTGCTGCCGCGCCCGGGACTTGGGGTTGCAGTGAATGAGGACGCGCTGGAACGCCTGGCTCAAGAGAAGATAACTATCGAACCGTAGGGACGCACATGTCCATTGTTTCTCGACTCCTCGGCCTGCAGGGCCGCCTGGCCTGGAGGTCTTTTGACCGCGCGACGCGTGACCCTGACGCCGTTCAACTCCGCTTGCTGCGGCGCATCCTGGATGCCAACGTAGACAGCGCGTTTGGGCGTGAGCACGGCTTTGCGTCGATCAGCGGCTTTGAAGAGTACCGGGAAGCCGTTCAGGTTGGCGACTATGAGGCCGTCCGTCCATGGGTGGGGCGCATCATGGCGGGCGAGCGCCATGTGCTCACTCGTGATGATCCGTACCTGTTTGCGATGACGAGCGGAACTGCCGGCCAACCGAAGCTCATTCCCGTAACAACAGCCACCAGCAGGTTCGTCAGCGTCCTGTCCCGTCTCTGGTTGTACCGCAGCACCGTTGACCACCCCGCTGCCCTGGACCACAAGGCGCTGATCATTGTCAGTCCGGCCATTGAGGGCTATACGGACAGCGGCATCCCGTATGGCTCAGCCTCCGGCTATATCTACCGCAATGCGGTGTGGATGATGCGGCGACGCTACGCCGTGCCGTATCCCGTTTTCGGGATCAAAAACTATGAGGCTAAATACTACGCAATCATGCGATTCGCTATCGAGCAGCAGCTGTCCTTGATAGGCACTCCCAACCCCTCCACCATCCTCCGCCTTGTGGACACTGCAAATACTCATGCCCAGCGCCTCATTCGTGATATTCACGACGGCACAATCTCCGAAGGCGCGGACATTGAACCCGAACTGCGCGCCGACCTTGCGGCTCGTCTCCGTCCCAACGCCGCTCGCGCCGCTGAGTTGGAGGCTATCCTCAACCGTGAGCAGGCGCTGAGACCGCGCGATTACTGGCCGCAATTGGCGCTTGTGGGTTGCTGGAAGGGCGGGAGCGTTGGGGCAACCGTAGATCGTCTCCGCCCCTGGTTCCCGGACGGCATGGCTTTCCGCGACCCGGGGTTTCTCGCCAGTGAGGCGAATTTCACCCTGCCCATTGAAGATGAGGGGTTTCGTGGGATTCTCGCCATTACCGGCAACGTCTACGAGTTCATCCCGGAGGATGAGATCGATTCCTCCAACCCGCATATCCTCACCGCCGGTCAGCTCGAAGACGGCGGCATTTACTATGTCATCGTGACCACACAGAGCGGCCTCTATCGATATGACATCAACGATGTCGTCCGTGTGAACGGCTTCCACAACCGGACGCCGAAGATCGAGTTCCTGCGCAAGGGCAGGGACATGCTGAGCCTGGAAGGGGAGAAGCTGCACGTTGGGCAGATCATCGAGGCGATGCGCGGCGCGCAGGCGGCCACCGGGGTGACCGTCGAATACTTCCGCGTCCTCGGACATCCCGCCGATAACCGTTACAGCCTGCAATTGGAACTGCGGGATGCCGCGGCGCCGGAGGATGCGATCATCCGCCTGGGCAGGTCGATCGACGAGGGCCTGTCTCGGCTCAACATTGAATATGAGCAGAAGCGCGGCTCAGGCCGGCTCCATACGCCATTGATCCAGGTAATGGCTGCCGGATGGTCCTCGCGCCGACTCGCCGCGAAGATGGCCTCTGCCGTTCGGGACGTCCAGTACAAGGATGCTCTGCTGGCACTCGCCGGGGATGACGAGGACGAATCGGAAGTCAGGCGGGAACTGACTCTATAAAAGGAGAACAGCCCTAAGGGTACTAATAGGGCACGTATCTTTCCCGAGTGAATCCCGCGCCTGTATGTTCTGCTATACTCGGATGGAAACAGAGAAGACAAAGAACAGAGGAACGGCGATAGCCCACGGCGGAGGCAGTTTGGATCGGCAGACCAAGTCCCAGATTATTGAAGAGTACAGGGGACACCCAACGGATACCGGATCCACAGAGGTGCAGGTTGCAGTCCTGAGCAGGCGAATAAGCGACCTGACCGGGCATCTACAAGTCCACCGCCACGACCATGCGACACGGAGAGGGCTGCTGATGCTCGTTGGCCAGCGGCGCAGACTACTCCGTTACCTCCGCCGAAAAGACGTAGGACGATACCAGTCCCTCATCGCGTCACTCGGCCTACGCAGATAGTCGATACGGCTCCGTCTTCCTCCGGCGCAAACGCGCAGGAGAGTAGAACGGCATGATTCACAAAGTCGAGCGTGAGCTCGCAGGACGCACACTTACCATCGAGACGGGCGAACTCGCCCAACAGGCCAGCGGAGCGGTTACCGTCCGCTACGGCGACAACATCATCCTTGCCACGGCAGTCATGGCTCCCACCGCCCGCGAGGGCATTGATTTCCTCCCCCTCACCGTGGACATGGAGGAGCGTCATTACGCCATCGGCAAGATCCCCGGCAGCTTCTTCCGACGGGAGGGCAGGCCGGGGTCGGAGGCCATCCTCGCAGGCCGCATCACGGATCGCACCATCCGTCCGCTGTTTCCCAAGGGATTGCGGAACGAGGTGCAGATCATCCTAACCGTGCTCTCATCGGATCGTGAGTATCCCCTTGATACGCTTGGTGTGATTGGAGCGTCTGCGGCGCTGACCATTTCACACGCGCCATTTGAGGGGCCCGTCAGCGGCTGCCACGTCGGCTACATCAACGGCGAAATTGTCATCAATCCGACGTATGCCGATGGCGACACGAGTGATCTTGATCTGGTTGTTGCAGGCTCACAGAACGCCATCGTCATGGTTGAGGCGGGCGCGAACGAGGTTGATGAGTCCGTTCTGCGGCAGGCGCTGCAAGCGGGGCAGGAGGCCAACCGCATCGTTATCGAGATGCAGGAGGAACTCCAGGCTTTGTGCGGCAGGCCGAAGGCTGTAATCAACGAGCCGGACGACAACAGCGCCGTCCGCGGAGCTATTGAGGCACTCGTCGGCGAGCGGCTGCTTGAAGCGGCGTCCGGGCTGGGCAGGCACGAGCGGAATGAGACGACACAGGCTCTCCTAGATGAGACGCTTGAACGGCTCTCCGGGGAACACGATGCCGGCGTACTCAATCACGTCTTTGAAGAGGTGTTCACGGACGCCGTTCGCTCCAGCATCTTGAATGGCAAGCGCCCGGACGGACGCACGCACGCGCAGATCCGCCCGCTGACCAGCAGGGTAGGCGTGCTGCCGCGCGCTCACGGCTCCGCGCTGTTCCAGCGGGGTGAGACGCAGGTGCTCAACGTCACCACGCTCGGTCCGCTCGCGGACGCCCAGAAGATCGACTCGCTCACGCCCGTCGATACCAAGCGTTATCTGCACCATTACAACTTCCCGCCGTACTCCGTCGGTGAGGCGCGCCGTGTGGGCACGCCCGGCCGCCGGGAGATCGGTCATGGCGCGCTCGCGGAGCGGGCGCTGCTGCCCGTCATCCCCGGCGAGATGGAGTTCCCGTACACGCTGCGGCTCGTCTCGGACGTGCTTGGCTCCAACGGCAGCACCTCAATGGCCAGCGTCTGCTCCAGCACCCTCTCGCTGATGGACGCCGGAGTGCCGATCAAGGCGCCGGTGGCCGGCATTGCAATGGGCCTCGTGACGGACAAGACGGGCGCATACGCAGTTCTGACGGACATCCAGGGCCTTGAGGATCACCTGGGCGACATGGACTTCAAGGTGGCGGGCACCGCCGAGGGCGTGACGGCCCTGCAGATGGACATCAAGCTCACCGGCATCACGGATGAGATTATGGAGCGCGCGCTTGACCAGGCCAGGACTGCCCGGCTTGAGCTGCTCGCCCACATGAGCGAGACCATTGCCGAGACCCGTACCGAGATGAGCCCATTCGCGCCGCGAATGACGCGGATCCAGATCAACCCGGAGCGCATCGGCGCGCTCATCGGCCCCGGCGGCAAGACCATCCGCAGCATCGTTGAAGAGACGGGCGCGACCGTGGACGTGGAGAACGACGGCACGGTGTTCGTCGGCGCGTCTGATGGCGACATTGCGGACAGGGCCATCGGCATGATCGAGCGGCTGACCAAGGATATCGAGGTCGGCGAGTCGTTCAAGGGCAAGGTTGTTCGCACGACCGATTTCGGCGCGTTCGTTGAACTCGCGCCGGGACGGGACGGCATGGTGCATATCTCAGAGCTGGCGCACTACCGTGTGGGCAGCGTCGAGGACGTTATCAAGGTTGGCGATGAGGTTGAGGTGCTCGTCACGGACATCGATCCGACGGGCCGCATACGCCTGTCCCGCCGCGCGCTGATCGAGCCGGACGCGGAGACGCCTCCTGAGGGCGCGGAAGTGAATACCGGCGCGCCATTCGATCAGCGGCAGGGCCGCAATGATGGCGGCGGACGCCGCTTTGGCGACCGCGACCGCGGGCCACGCCCCGGCGGCAATGGACGCCCGCCGCGGCGCAGGCCGGACGGCGACCGTGACCGCCCGCGCCGCCCTGAGGGCGATCGATCTCCTCGCCGCCGCATGTAGACAGCCATGGCAGCGCGACCCGGCATAACCGTCGCCGTTCACGGCGCAACCGGCCGTATGGGGCGCGTCCTGCTGAACGCAATCGCCAACGCAGACGACGTAACTTTAGTTGCTTCGGTTAGCAAGTCGACTTTCCGTGCCCACGCGCCAAACGGTGATGTGACCGAGCACGCGAATCTGGATGATCTCCTGCGCGAAAGTGCGCCGGATGTCGTCGTAGATTTCTCCAACCGTGAAGCAGTTCTGCCTGCTGCTCAAGCCGCAGCCAAGCACAATGCCCACTTTGTCACCGGCACCAGCGGCCTCACCCCTGAAATCCTTGAGGAGCTGCGATCCATCGCCGCCGAACACAACATCGGCGTGATAGTCGGCCCCAACTTCAGCCTCGGCGCAGTGGTTTTGGAGCGTGTGGCGCGTGAGGCGGGACGGCATTTCGACCACGCGGAGATTATCGAGATGCACCACGCGGGTAAAGCTGACGCGCCCTCAGGCTCAGCAATGGCCACCGCGCGTACGATGGTAGAAGGAAGGGGTGGCAGGGCGTTCACGAATGCTGAGTCGAAGGTGGTCAATGTGGACGATGTCCGCGGCGGTGACATCGACGGCGTCGCCATCCACTCCGTGCGGATGCCGGGCCTGATGGCACATCAGCAGGTACTTCTCGGCGGGCCGGGCGAGACGCTGACGCTTCGCCATGATGTAATAGACAGGGAAAGCTATATGCCGGGCGTCCTGCTCGCGATCCGTGAGGTGGGCAACCGGCGTGGACAACTGACGTATGGCCTCGGCGCGCTGCTGTGGCTGGAACAGAAAGGGGAATGATGGCGAACAGTGATCGGCCTCGCGTCGCGATTGTTGGCGCAACCGGCCTTGTGGGTGAGACGTTCATCAACGTGCTGGAGGAGCGCGGTTTTCCCATGACGTCCCTGACGCTCATGGCGTCCGCGCGATCCGCCGGCAAGCGTCTCACGGCCATGGGCGATGAGCATGAAGTCATTGAGGCGACGCCGGACGCTTTTGAGAACGTTGACATTGCGCTGTTCTCGGCGGGCGGTGGCACAAGCAAGCAGCTCGCGCCGGAAGCCGCGAAACGCGGCGCTGTTGTTGTCGATAACTCGTCCGCGTGGCGCATGGAACCTGATGTGCCGCTTGTTGTGCCGGAGGTCAACCCGGACGATGCGCTCAAACACAACGGCATCATTGCCAACCCCAACTGTTCCACCATTCAGATGGTTGTCGCGCTATGGCCGCTGCACCGCCAAAACCCCATCAAGCGCATCATCGTGGACACCTATCAGTCGGCGTCCGGCGCAGGACGGTTGGCGCTCGAAGAGATGTTGGAGCAGTCGCGCGGCGTGCTGAACGGCGAAGAGGCACAGCCGAGCGCGTTTCCTCACCGCATCGCATTCAACGCCATCCCGCAGATCGACGTCTTTGAAGAGGACGATTACACCAAGGAAGAGATAAAGATGGTGCGGGAGACGCAGAAGATCATGCACGCACCAGAGATCGCCGTCTCCGCTACCTGCGTGCGCATCCCCGCCGCGTTCGCCCATTCCGAGGCCATCCACGTGGAGTTCACCAACCCCATCACGCCGGACGAGGCGAGGGACATCCTGTCAGCCGCGCCGGGCGTTGTGGTGACCGACGATCCCGCGACAAGCGCCTATCCAATGGCTATTGACGCGCAGGATAGAGACGAGGTGTTCGTGGGGCGGATTCGCCGCGACACTGCGCTGGACAACGGCCTCTCCATGTGGGTGGTATCCGACAACATCCGCAAGGGCGCGGCGACGAATACCATCCAGATCGCGGAACTCCTGGCAAAGAACGCTCCTGTCACCGCCGTGAGGTGACGTGATGCAGACCCACGAAGCTCCATCAGCCGAGGAGCGCGCCGCCGCTATCGGCGAGAACATCGCGCGGCTGCAAGAGCGCATGGCAGAGATTGCCGGCGATGCGGGACGTGATCCGCAGTCGGTTCACCTGCGCGGGGCGACAAAGGGCGTCGAGCCGGAGCGAGTGATTGCCGCGATTCGCCATGGCTTGACGCATTTCGGCGAGAACTGGGTGCAGGAGGCCGCTCCCAAGATCACAGAAGTGAATGTGTTGGCAGAAGAGCAGGGCATCGTAACGCCAACGTGGCACATGATCGGCCACCTCCAGCGCAATAAGGCCCGGCAGGCGCTGCACGTTTTTCAGGCCATTGACACGGTTGATTCGCTGCGCCTTGCCGAGACTATCAGCCGGCGTGCAGAGCAGCTAAACGTTGGCCCTGTCGAGGCGCTCATTGAAATTGATTTCACGAACACACCCCAGCGGGAGGGGTTCAAACTGCCGCTGGAGAAGGAGAGCGAGACCGTCGCCGCGTTCTTGGAGGATGCGCGGCGCATCATCGAACTACCGAATCTGAACGTGATTGGCCTGATGACTGTCGGACCGATGGCGGGTGAGAACGAAGCGGCCCGGCCGGCGTTCCGACGCCTGAGAGAGATTCGAGACGAACTTTCCAACTCCATCCCCGGCGGGGACTTTCCCCACCTTTCGATGGGAATGTCCGGGGATTACGAAGCCGCAATCCAGGAAGGCTCCACCATCGTGCGGCTGGGAACCGCCATCTTCGGCCCTCGTCCGACGGGCCGCACCTACTAGCTCGAAACGTACTACAATCCGTACATCGGCTTGGGGAAACGGCAGCCCGACGCGGAGGGGGAGAGGACGATGAGAGACCGTAATGGCGCGCCCTTTGGACGGGTGCTGACGGCAATGGTGACGCCGTTCGATAGCGATGGGAACGTCAATTATAGACAGGCGGCAAAGCTCGCGCAGGCTCTCATCGACTCCGGCACGGAGGGACTCGTTGTCACGGGCACAACGGGCGAGGGGCCGACGTTGACGGCAGAGGAAAAGCTGCGCCTCTATGAAACAACACTTGAGGTGGCCAACCGCAACGGCGCTCATATCATCGCAGGAACCACCACCTACAACACCGCCGAGAGCATCGAACTCTCGCAAGAGGCCGAGAAACTCGGCGCGCACGGCATCCTCATGACCGTGCCGTACTACAACAAGCCGCCGCAGGACGGGCTTTATCGGCATTTCGTCGCCATCGCGGAGTCCGTCGGCATCCCCGGCATTCTCTATAACGTGCCGAGCCGCACGTCACTCAACATGACTGCCGCCACGACCGCGCGCCTCAGCCACGTGGACAACATCGCCGGCGTCAAGGAGGCGAGCGCGGATATTGGGCAGATCGCCCGGATCATCGAAACGGCGGACGATGGCTTCTATGTCTGGTCCGGCAATGACGCCGACACCGTGCCCGTGCTGGCGGTGGGCGGCTACGGCGTCGTCAGCGTCGCGGCGCACATCGTCGGGAAGCAGATCGCGCGAAAGATTTATGCGTTCCTTGACGGTGCGCGTGAGGAATCCGCAGCGGCCCATCGGCGACTCCTGCCGCTCATCGACGCGTTGTTCGTGGTGTCGAACCCCATTCCTGTGAAGCACATGCTCAACACTGTCGGAATGGACGTTGGCTCACCGAGGCTGCCGCTGACGGAGGCGGACGACGCCACCCGCGCCCATATCGAGGACGTTCTTTCGCAATACGACGTAGACCTGCCGGTGTAGACCCTGTTCCCGGTGGCTTGGAGCCGAGATCGTTGGACAGTAACTAGTAGGCTATACTGGCAATGGTGAGGTGATGATGTGAGCGCGGAATTGATCACAGTAATCTCTATAGGCCTTGGGCTGTTCGCGACAAACATCGGACTGTTTGCTTGGTTGCGATCAGACATCGTTACGCTGCGAAGAGAGATGCGTGAAGAGTTCGGTGCCGTTCGGACTGAGATGCGTGAAGAGTTCGCCGCACTTCGGACTGAGATGCGTGAAGGGTTCGCTGCCATTCGTCGTGAAATGGGCAGCCAACGTGATGAGTTGCGCGTTGAAATGAGCAGCATGCGCGACTAATTGCGCGCTGAGGTGGCTCAGCTTCGGGAGCGTATGGCCCACCTTGAGGGCCTTCTCGACGGCCTGCGGGAGGCCATAGCAGTTAGGGTTGCCAGCTAGCTAAACGGCAGCGCCCCTCCGTCATTCCCACCTAACCCTCCGTCATTCCCCCTTACTCTCCCGTTCGCCCTGAGCCTGTCGAAGGGCGCCATCCCCTCATTCCGGCGAAGGCCGGAATCCAGTGCGGCATCTGAGGGAAATTGGATTCCCGTGTCAAGCACGGGAATGACGATGGGTTGTCATTCCGAGCGCACACCCTCTGTCATTCCGAGCGCAGTCGAGGAATCCAAAGCCTCAATTTGCTCAGCAAACGCGTTCTTGGATTCCTCGACTCCGCTGCGCTCCGCTCGGAATGACGGGGTGGCGGCTGCGCTCCGCCCGGAATGACAGGGTGACGGCTGCGCTCCGCTCGGAATGACGGGGTGGCTGCCCAGAGCGGTGGGCGGATGATGATGTTCTCGGGCTGCACCAGGAATTTGATGATGTGATACACAAAAATACCCAAAAAAAGCACTGAATAATACGTATGTGATAGATGCAATCTGGTACGATTTTGGTGGGTTCATCCCGACTGATGAAGCAGAACGTTGGCCGGCAGGAGGTATCCATCACCATGTTCGACACCGGGAGCAAGAGCAGCAGAAGCGCGTTCGCGCGGTACCCCGTTCGTGGTGAGCCTGTCGAACCACACGGCGCGCGGCACGCTACCCCCCCCCCCCCCCCCCCCCCCCCCCCTTCTCCTCC
>DAOUJJ010000018.1:0-149488 GCA_034422835.1 Dehalococcoidia bacterium
CCGAGCGCAAAGACCCAGGCAGGCAGCCCGCCTGACTCATCGGACGGTGAGAGTGACGACGTCGCCGTTGACGTGGCTGTTGAGCGTGGCGCCGGTGTCGATGTCGCTGTTGGCGCTGGTGTCGGGGTAGCCGTTGGCGTCGGTGTCGCCGTTGCATGGGGCGTTGGCATTGGAGTTGCCGTCGGCGACAGCGTGACCGTTGGCTCGGGTGTCGGGGTGGCTGTCGGGGTTGGCGTAGGTGTCGCCGTTGGCTGGGGCGTCGGTGTGGCTGTTGGCTCAGGTGTCAGCGATGGCGCGACGGTTGGCTCGGGCGTCGTCGTTGCCTGAAGCGCTTGCGTCTGCGCGGGCGCCGGCGAACGCATAACCGTCACCCTGTAGGTACGCCGCGTGTCGTCCTCTGCGGTAACTCGTATGCGAATCCGGTTTTCATCCACCCGGAGCTGAATGGGAGCGCTGGAGCGGCCGCTCCGTACCTCATCGCCTTGCACTTCTATGTCCGCGTCCGAATCGTCCGCTTTGGCCATCACCGTTGCGCTGTCCACGTCATGCGGAACGACCGCGGTGTAGCGGTCCTGACTAGACGAGAAACTTGGAGACAGGTCGATCGGGGTTCCGTCCGTGGTTTCAAGAGCCAACCCTCGGAGATCAGCATTGTCGGAGGGTTCAGGCGTCGGGGTTGGCGTGGATGTCGCTGATGCTACCCGCGGCCGATCCGGCTGGGGGGCTGCTGCCTCCCTGTAGCAAACCTCCCGCGAGCTAAGCCTGAGAGGGATGGTTCTGTCCGCGGAGAAAGCCAGGTGCCCTGCACCGTACCAGTGCGCCGTGCTGGGACCATCACCTAAGTTTAAGTTGAATCTCCCGTCGGCAAAGGTTAGCGCATCCGCGGCGTTGCCAACACATAGCCCGGTTCCCTTGAACGAATCCGGGAGGCTTGAGTCGAACGTAACGAAGACGTTCTCATCGGTCTTGAGCCCGGGGTACACGGGATCATCTATCTCGCCGGGTTCGTAGTACATCTGCGTGATGCTGTAGTTCGTTCCGTCTATGACCAAATCGTCTCCGGTCAACGCCGCGGTGCAACGCTTCGTCGAATTGTCGTGGGTGTCGTCGCAGCCCAGTCGCTCGCCATCCGTCGACCCGAGTTGGTGCACCGTCAGCCTGGCCGACCAGTCCTGGATGTTGGACGAGGCAGACACGGGTTGGGCATCTGCTCCCGCGTAGACGACGGCGAGCAGAGCTGAAACGAGCAACAGGCCCGTCAGCGGAAGAGGCCGCATGATGCGGACCCCTGTTAGGGGAGTTAGCAGCCGCGAAACTTGCTCCATAACGCGTTGCCCGTCCAGTGTCGGGCACGTCTCTCAAGTATATTTTTCGAACTGAGTCTAAAACATTGTACAAGATTTGCGCGCCTTTGTCGTAATTCTCCGGCCGATTACGCATCCTTGCCCCTCTATTGCCGCCGCCCCTATACTGTCAAACACTATGCCCAAGCGAACATACCAACCAAAAGTGCGCCGCCGTAAGCGCGTCCACGGCTTTCGCCATCGCATGAGAGAGCCCGGCGGCAGAAATGTTGTTGCCCGTCGACGCGCCAGGGGGCGTCACCGTCTCAGCGTCTAACATTCTCGCCATGCCCCGGATGACGGATCACCGGCTGCGTCGGAGTTCCGATTTCGACCGCGTTTCCAAGATCGGCAAGGGCCGCGCCAATGACCTTGTCGTCCTCCGCTACGCGCCGAATGACGTGGAGACCATGCGCGCAGGCTATGCCGTCAGCAAGCGCGTGGGCGGCGCAGTCACGCGCAACACCGTCAAGCGGCGGCTGCGTGCCGCAGTCCGCAAGCTGGGGCCGCGCGAATCAGGAGTCGACCTCGTGTTCATTGCCAGACCGCAGATCACCCAGGCGGACTACCGTGGCATCGAAGATGCGGTGGCAGATGTTCTCAAACGCGCCGGGTTGCAAGTCACATGAAGTACATCGCGCTCGCCCTCCTGCGGCTGTACAAGTTCGTCCTCTCGCCGCTGCTACCCGCTGCCTGCCGCTATCAACCCACGTGCTCCGAATACGCGCGTGAGGCCATCGAACGGCATGGCGTGCTGCGGGGCACGATCCTGGCGGCGCGGCGGTTGGCTCGATGTCATCCGCTCCGGGAAGGGGGCTTTGACCCTGTTCCGTAATCTTTTACCCTCCAACGAAACCGAACCACGCCGCGGTGCCTCGGCACGACGCATCGTGGGGCCTTTGTTCCTGCTCATTGCCGTGTTCGCGCTGCTTGCGGCGGGCGGCTGCACGGCGGGCAGCCTGTACGATCCGAAGCCATGGGCGGCGCCCGTTCTTCTTGGCGACGAGACCGTCGTCATCGGAACGGACACCGGACACATCGTCGTTGGCAACATCATCACAGGACGCGAATTGGGCCGGTGTGAGACGGGTGAGGGCCGCAATAGTATCCGCGCGATCTTTGGCGCGCCCCTGTTGCATGACGGGCGTATCTATGCAGGCGGCTTTGACGGCGTTCTGTACGCCGTAGACCCCGCTTCCCTGCTGCCTGAATCCGAGGCCGAGTGCATCCGGTTCTTTGAAGCCGATTCCCCGATCGTCGGCGGGCCCGCACTGACAGCGGACGGCGTCCTCCTGTTTGGCACGGAGGGCACAACGGACACGCGGCGCGGGACGTTGTATGCAATCGATGCCCAAAGCGCAGCCCCGCTATGGACGTTTGAGGCCGACTCCGAGATTTGGGGCACGCCCGTCATCGGCGATGGGCTGGTGTACGTTGCCACGCTGGGCGGCACGATGCACGCGGTCCACATGGACGAGAGCCCCGGCACTGAAGCTTGGCGGCACCAGGCGGAGGCCGGCATCGGCGGCATGACATTGCATGAAGGAGTCCTCTACGTTGGCGCGCTGGACAACAACCTGTACGCGCTGGACGCTGCGACAGGTCGGCCTCATTGGCCGACGCCGTTCACCGCTGACAACTGGTTCTGGGCCGCTCCGCTCGTCATCGGTGATCGGCTGTTCGCGCCGTCTCTTGATCACTCCCTGTACATCCTCGATAAGGACACGGGCGCGCAGGTACTGGACCCCGTGATGACGGGCGGGGCGATACAGAGCAATCCGATCCTGACAGGCAGCCACATCAGCATCGCCAACGAAGAGAAGGAGACGTGGTGGATCGATCCTCAGACCGGCCAGGGCATCGTGGGCGGTAAACTGCCCGATCCTGTCTACGCGCCGATCGTGTCGTTCGGAGAAACCGATGCCCTGTTCTTTGCCCAGGACGGGGCAATCTATCGCGCATCGCCCTCATTGAGACAGCCCGTGCGGGTATTCCCGGTGGACAGCTAGGCAGCAGCCATGGAAGTCGTCGGCGATATTTTCATCTTCCTGCTTCTGCAGCCGATGCTGAACGGGCTGGTGCTGCTCTACGGCCTGCTCTTTGACAGCATGGCGCTTGCCATCATCGCCCTCACTGTCGTCGTCCGCGTGGCGTTCTATCCCCTGACCATCAAGCAGCTGCAGTCCTCCGCCAAGATGCAGGCGCTTCAGCCGCAGATGCAGGAGATCCGCAACCGCTACAAGAACAACCCGCAGCTCCAGCAGCGCGAAACGATGAAGATGTACCGGGAGGCGGGTGTCAGTCCGCTTGGCTGCCTGGGGCCGATGGTTGTTCAGTTCCCGATCTGGATCGGGTTGTACTGGGCAATCATCAAGGGGTTGGGCAACCTGCCCGGCAGCTTTGTCTATCTCTCACAGCGGCTCTACTCATGGCTGCCCGTCGGCGGTGAAGTGCTCCCGTTGAACACGGAGATGCCGTGGATCCTCGGCACGCTGGACCTCTCCGCGCCTGACCCGACACCCCTGATGCCTCTTCTTGTCGCGGCATCCACATGGGCCCAGCAGCGAATCATGCAGCCTCCCGCCATGTCTGACCAACAGAGACAGCAGCAACAGATCATGTTGTTCCTGTTCCCCATCATGCTGGGGTTCCTTGCCTTTACTTTCCCATCGGGCTTAGCCCTATACTGGTTCGTCTCCAACTTCATAACGATTGGTATGCAGGGATTCATATCCGGGTGGGGGAATCTGATTCCTGGCCGGCCACGCGTCGCTGCAAATCCCACTACCCCTGAGACCCCTCAAATTGAGACGAGGTCAAATGATGGATCAGAGCCTGGAATGGACGGGGCGGACAGTAGAAGAAGCGATTCAGCAAGGTCTGGACGAACTCGGTCTCGACCGCGAAGACGTCGACGTCGACGTTCTTAGCGAGGGACGCTCCGGCCTGCTGGGGCTCCGATCAGAAGAGGCGCGCGTGCGCTTGCGGGTGCGGCAAGAGGATGATGAGGACCAGTACGCATCCTTCGCGTCCCTCTCCGCGGATGCCGAGAGCGCGCAGGAGATTCTCGCCGAACTACTCCGACACATGGACGTTGATTCTGACATATCCGTCTATGTTCCCGGAAGCGACCCCACCCGTCCTTTTGAACCCGGAGACCCCATCGTCCTCGACGTTGAAAGGGAAGACGCCGGACTGCTGATAGGCAGGCGCGGCCAGACGCTCCGTCACGTCCAGATGCTCCTCAACACCATCGTCTCGCGGTCTGTTGGACATTACGTTCCCCTCCGCATTGACGTGGAGGGCTATCAGCAGCGCCACATCTACCGCCTCCAACAGATCGCCCTCCGCGCCGCGGACCACGTGCGCAGGCGGAGGCGTCCCATCACCCTCGACCCCATGTCACCCGCCGACCGCCGCATCATCCACATGACCCTTGCGAACAATCCGGCCGTCGTCACAGGAAGCACGGGCCACGGCGAGAATCGACGCGTCACCATCCAGCAGGCCCCGCGCGGGGGCGGTGACCAACGCGGCGGCCGTCCTGCCGTCCAGGACTCCCCGCAGTCGACACCGCCCATGGATGAGAATGAGTACGAAGACGATGACTATATCGAGGACGAGGATGAGGACCTCGATGACTACGACGACGAAGATTATGACGATGATGACTATGAGGATGATGACGATTACGACGATGATGATTACGACGACGAGGACTACATAGACGAGGACGAAGAGGAGGAAGACGAGCCTCCCCCTCGGTAGTCGTGGCTTTCAGTCATCCTGATTTTGTCGCGGTGGGCGGAGCCGGCTCACCTGCCGCCTATGCGGCTTTGGCCGCCGCTAATCTCGGCCGTTCAGCCGGACTGCTGGCGAATAACGCCCATCAGACGGAACTGGCCGGCGTTCACGTCGTCACCGCGGACACAGCTCGCATCGGCTCGGAACACGTGCCCTACACCTGGTTGGACACCGAAGTTCTCCTGGTTGCCCCGGAGGGCGACGAGGTAGATTCCGCCACGTTTGGACGCTTCAGCCGCTCGCTTATTGGCCTCATAGCGCGCGCGTTCCTGCAGAATGGCTCGCTGTCTCTTGTGGGAGGCGTTGTTCCTCCCGGGGTCGGCGCACTGTTTCTCACTGAGGATGAGTTGCCCTCGCCGGCAGCGATCGTTCCGGCGCCCATCGCGTTTTCAGTTGGCTCGGATGCGGGTGTCCGCCTCTGGTGGCAGGGAAGTTGGCAGGTCGTTGGCGCCGCGCGTCCTTCCGATTCACGCATCCTCTCCGCGGTGGCGGCGATTTTCCTGGTTCGCCTCACGGAAACGCGAGACGCCTTGTCAGCGGCAAGGTTCGCGGCCGCCGCCGCCGCGCTGCTGCCTCCGCCCTCCGCGTTCTCAGTGGAGACTCTCCCCACCCGTGAGGCCATCATTGCCGTTGAAACAAACCCCTGATTCGGGGACTCCCGACGCGTATGATGTGACGTAGGCGGAGGAGACAGTGCTATGAATCTGGGCCTGACGTTACTGTTGGTGGGCGCCGTGATGATCGGCGGCTATGCGGCATATGCCCTTATCCGATTCATTGTCCTCGTGGACGAAGTGCCCATCATCATCAGGATCGGCATGCCGACCTTCGTGGTCGGCGCGCTGGTGCTCCTGGTCAAGGCCATATGGGACCGGCTGCGGGAGAGAAACCGCTCCGACGCGCGACGATATGAGGAGGCAGAACCGTGATCACCGTTACCGCAAACGACATTCCGGGCAAGACCATCACGGAGACAAAGGGCATCGTCTACGGCAACTCCGTCCGCGCCCGCAACGTGGGACGCGACATCACCGCCGCTTTCCGCAACATCGTGGGCGGAGAGGTGCCGGAATACGCCAAGCTCATGGCGGAGTCCCGGGCGGAAGCCCTTGACCGCATGAGTCAGCGGGCGGAGGAGATGGGCGCGAACGCAGTCATCGCCCTCAGGTTCTCAACGTCGATGGTCATGTCCGGCGCGGCTGAGCTGCTCGCCTATGGCACCGCCGTGGTCGTTGAGTAGGAATCTTCACCATGTCTGAGGCCGTCCTCGTATTGGCGGGTCTGCTGGCCTATGTGGCCGTTCAGATCGCCGTTCAGATCGCCGCAGGGCGCGATCTCGGCAAGCGCAAGCGAGTACGCGGCGGCAACCGTTGGCTCTGGGTTATCGTCATCCTGCTGCTGCTCCCTGGCGCGCTGGCCTACTTCGCCTTCGGCCGCTTGCCGGACGAGGAACCAGCTTGACGCCGTTGATTGCGCTTTTCCACAATGGATTGTCAATTCGAGCTTTCCCGAGATCAAACGACTCAAGAAATGACAGGCAGGTAGACGGCTGATGCCCTTTTCGCCCGTATCCAGCAAGGTCTCGTTCCCGGACATGGAACGGGACGTCCTGGAGTTTTGGAAGGACAAAGACATCTTTCGCCGTTCCATGAAGGAGCGGGAAAACGGCCCGATCTTCACGTTCTTCGAGGGCCCGCCGACGGCCAACGGCGCTCCCGGCGTCCACCATGTCCTCGCCCGCGTCTTCAAGGACGTGATTCCCCGCTTCAAGACGATGCAGGGCTACCAGGTGCCCCGCAAGGGTGGTTGGGACACCCACGGCCTCCCTGTGGAGCTAGCCGTCGAGGCGGAACTGAATCTTTCCACCAAGCGCGACATCGAAGCGTACGGCATCGCGAAATTCAACGAGAAGTGCAAGGAGAGCGTCTTCCGGTATGTGCAGGACTGGGAATCCCTGTCCGAGCGCATCGCTTTCTGGGTCGACATGGACGACCCGTACGTTACGTACTCCAATGAATACATCGAGTCCGGCTGGTGGATCTTCAACCAGCTTTGGGACAAGGGGCTTATCTACCAGGGCTACCGCGTCACGCCGCACTGCCCGCGGTGCGTCACATCCCTGAGTTCCCATGAGGTCGCCCTGGGCTACAAGGACGACGCAGAGGACCCCTCTGTCCACGTCAAGTTCCGCATCCAGGACAGTGAAAAGGCGCGTGAACTGCTGGGACCTAATGACTCGCCCGCCTACCTGCTGGCATGGACGACGACGCCATGGACGCTGCCCGGCAACACCGGCCTCGCCGTCGCTGTCGGCGCGCGCTATGTCATCGCGGAGGGGTCATGGGGCAAGGGCGGCGGCACGGAACGGCTGATTGTTGCAGATGCGCTCACCGATCAGGCGCTTGAGGGTGACTACGAGATCGTGGGCGAACTCTCCGGCAGAGAACTGGTCGGCCTCACATATGAGCCGCTCTTTGATTACGCCGTGCCGGACGGCTACGCGGGCAAGGTCGTCTCCGCTGATTTCGTGCTGCTCACCGAGGGCACGGGCATCGTCCACATCGCGCCCGCATACGGCGCGGAGGACCTCAACGTGGGCAATGCCGAGGGCCTGCCCGTCGTCCACACAGTCAACATCGACGGCGAAATGCTCGATTTTGAGAATGTCCCGTGGTCGGGCAAGTTCTTCAAGGACGCCGACCCCGACATCACCGCGGACATGGATGAGCGCGGCCTCCTGCTCAAGGGCGGCACAATCACGCACACGTATCCCTTCTGCTGGCGCTGCGACGAGCCTCTGCTCTACTACGCCAAGGAGTCCTGGTACATCCGCACCACCGCGCTCAAGGACAGGCTCATCTCCGCCAACCGTGAGATCGGCTGGGTGCCCGAGCACATCGGCGAGGGCCGTTTCGGCGAGTGGCTGCAGAACAACGTGGATTGGGCGCTCTCCCGTGAACGCTATTGGGGCACGCCCATCCCGCTGTGGGTCTGCGACGGCGACGGCTGCGACGACGCGACGCCCATCGGCAGCATCGAACAACTGGCCGGGCAAGCGGGTCTTGAGGGCTACACACAAGGCATGGACCTCCACCGCCCATTCATCGATGACGTGACGTTTGCCTGCGGCTCCTGCAGTGGCCGCATGCGCCGCATTCCCGAGGTGATGGACGCGTGGTACGACTCCGGCGCGATGCCCATCGCTCAGTGGCACTACCCGTTTGAGAACGCCGATGTCTTCGAGCAGCAACAGATGGCGGACTATATCTGCGAAGGCGTCGATCAGACGCGCGGCTGGTTCTACACGCTGCATGCGCTCGCCGTGCTGCTCTTTGACCGCCCCGCCTACAAGAACGTCCTCTCGCTCGGCCACATCCTTGATGGCGAGGGTGAAAAGATGTCCAAGTCGCGCGGCAACGTGGTGGAGCCGTGGGACATCCTCGAGGCCCGCGGCGCGGACGCGCTGCGGTGGTACATGTACACCGCCTCCACGCCCGGCAACGCCCGCCGCTTCTCCGCCAACCTCGTCGGCGACACGGTCAGACGCTTCCTGCTGCCGCTGTGGAACACGTACAGCTTCTTCGTGACGTATGCCAACGTGGACGGCTTTGACCCCGCCTCCACCCCCGCGCCGCCTTGGACGGATCGCCCACTGCTTGACCGCTGGCTTGTCTCCCGCTTACAGGGACTCATCGCGTTCGTAACCGACGCCATGGAGCGCTACGAGGTCATGGAGGCGACCCACGCGATTGAGTCGTTCGTGGATGAGCTGTCCACCTGGTACGTGCGGCGCAACCGCCGCCGTTTCTGGAAGTCCGACAATGACACCGACAAGGCCGCGGCCTATCACACCCTGTATGAGGCCCTGACGACGCTCTCGCGCCTGCTCGCGCCGTTCACGCCGTTCGTCGCGGAGCACATGCACCGCAACCTGGTTTCCACTCTCGCTGACGATGAGCCGGAAAGCGTCCACCTCGCCGAATGGCCAACGGTGGACGACGCCCTGCGCGATGAGGGTATCGAAGCGGACGTTCGCCTCGCCATGCGCCTTTCCAGCTTGGGCCGCGCCGTGCGAGGCCGAGCGCAGATCAAGGTGCGCCAGCCGTTGCAAGAGATGCTGGTCATGCTGCCCGGGCGTGCCGACCGCGAATCACTGTCGCGTATCGAAGATCAACTGCTTGAAGAGCTCAATGTTAAGGCCGTCCGCGCCGTCGATGACGAGTCCGCTTTCCTCTCAGTCCGCGTCCGCCCCAACCTGCAGAACCTCGGACGCCGCCTCGGTGGAGATCTGCCGAAGCTGACCGGCCACATCGAGGCCTTGTCCGATGCCGACCTCAACACCGTCGCCGCCCGCGTCCGTGATGAGCAGTCGCAGGAACTGGCCGGTTTCGAGTTGTCGCATGAGGATCTGCTGGTCGATACGTCAGATCGCGAGGGGTTCATCTCCGGGGCGGAGGGCATCCACACCGTCGCGCTGAACACGGAGATCACGACCGAGCTTGAGCGTGAGGGGCTGGCGCGTGAACTCGTGCGCCACCTGCAGGAACTGCGGCGCACCGCCGGCCTGGACGTTTCCGACCGCATCACGGCCTACGTCTCAGGCGACGGGGATGGTGTCGTAGGCGCGCTGTCCGACTTCGGCGACTACGTGCGGCAGGAGACGCTTTCGGTGGACATCCTGCAGACCGCCCCCGGCGACGACGCGGCCACCAACACCGTCAAGCTCGACGAGGCCACCATCACAATCGGTGTGGAGCGGGTCAACTAGCTCGGCAGGGTTGCGCCGATAAAGTCCGCGCTGCCTCGCGCGAAATCCCGGGCGGGCATCGTCCGCCGCCCCTCCGCCTGCACCTCAAGCAGCTCCAGCATTCCCTCGCCTGTGCCGATGGCAACACCCATGCCGCCGCCATCCTCTGAGCGCCTTAGACGCACCACCTGCCCGGGGGCGGCTCCCCTGGGATCGTATTCCGGCGGCAGTGCGATGGCGCGGCGGATGTTCAGCCGCTTGCCGGATAGTGTCGTATGCGCGCCCGGCCAGGGTGTCATTGCCAGAACGCGCCGCTCAAGCTCTTGCGCGGGGCTTTCCCAGTTGAGTACGCCGTCCGTCTTGTCCAACATGCGTGATTGCGTGGCCATGTCGTGGTCCTGGGCCTCGGGCGTAATTGATCCATCGAGCCAGTTCCTCAAGGTTTCCACGAGGAGCGCCGCGCCCAACTGCGAAAGCCGTTCAGTCAGCTCTCCCGCCGTCTCGCCGGATCGAATCGGCACCACGCGCCGGCTCAGCAGCGGGCCCGTATCAACACCCTCCTCCAGCAGAAATATGCTGACGCCGGCGTTCTCGTCGCCCTCAAGGAGCGTCCACACCACCGGCGAGGGGCCGCGATGACGCGGCAGGAGCGATGGATGGATGTTGATTGCTCCGCGCGGTGGGATGTCCAGCACGCTGCGTGGGAAGATCAGGCCGTAGGCCGCCGTTACGATGACCGTCGGCTCAAGCGCCCGCATGCGTTCAACCTCTTCCTCGGAGCGGAGCGTTATCGGCTCCAGTACATCGAGGCCATACTGCACGGCGCGTTCCTTGACGGGCGACTGCCGGGGCCGCCTGCCGCGGCCCGCCGGCTGGTCAGGACGCGTCAGCACGGCGACGGGCCGATTCTCCGACGTCATCAGCGCGTCAAGCGTCGGCACGGCGAACTCTGCGGTGCCGCAAAACACGATTCGGGAATTTTCTGTCATTTTTCTCCGCCGCGGACGGGCTCCTCAATACGGGCACCCTCGAATTATTGAGGTATTGAGAGCCTGCCGCAATGGTGTGGACGCCCTCCCCGTTGACTCACTCGTGGGCACCATGACGGTTTGCGTTTCTACCGTCTCGACGCCCCCCGCTACGCGGATGTTAACGTAGGTTCTTGCGGCTCGATGCGCCAACGACACTACCCGTCTACGGCGTGCCCTCCACGCTCGCAGAGGGCTGTCGCGCGGACGATCGAGGCCGCTCCTGGTGGGGGGAGGATAGCATTTCAATGTCCGATCAGCCTGTGCGCGACACGTGGGAGGCGGCCCTTGGCCGCCTTCGCAAGCAAATGAGCGCAGCCGCGTACAACACCTGGCTGGCAGACACTGAAGGCGTTGCTCTCACGAACGATGAACTCACGGTCTCCGTGCCAAGCGCGTATGCGCAGCACTGGATACAGGGGTCCCTGCTTCCCATCATGGAGCGCATCGTCTCCGATGTCCTCAAACGCCCCGTCGCTGTTGCCCTGGAGGTAGCGCTCGAAGCGCCGCACGAGCAGCCCGGCGCGGCGGCGCGGAACCATGTGGTCGGCGTCGAACGTTCTGCCGCGCAGGAACCGGCAGCCGAGAAGCCGGCGCGCGGCGGCTCCTCTTTCATCATCGGCGCGAGACCGGACCCACAGCTCACCTTCGACCGTTTCGTTGTCGGTGAGAACACCAAGCTCGCCTACACCGCCGCGACGAAGGTGGCCGGCGATCACAACGGCGACTACAACCCGCTCGTTTTGTACGGCGCGCCCGGCCTCGGCAAGACGCACCTGCTTCACGCGATTGCCAATGAGGCGCAGGGGCAGGGGCGCACAACGCTCCTAGCACCAGCCGAGCAGTTCGTCCACGACTTCGTCACGTCCGTCCAGAAGAAGACGACGGCGGAGTTCAGGGAACGATACCGCTCTCCGGACATTCTCGTCATCGACGATGTCCAGTTCATCTGCGGCAAGGTCAAGAGCGAAGAGGCCCTGCTGCACACGTGCGGGGCGCTCTTGCGGGCAGGTCAACAGATCGTGGTCTCCGCGGACAGGGCGCCGGACGCCCTGAACTTCAGGAGCCCCCGCCTGGCCGCTCGATTACTCGCGGGCCTGCCCGTTGACGTTCGGCCGCCAAACAGACGCACGCGCCTCAACATCCTGGCCTTTAAATCGGCGCGCTATGACCTCCACATGCCGGATGACGTGCTCTCCTACCTCGCTGCCCGGCCGTTCTCCAGCATCAACAAGTTGGAGGGAGAGCTTACCCGCGTCATCGCCCACGCAACTCTGCTTGACGAGCCGCTGACGCTTGAACTTGCCCGCCAGGCGCTCTCCGCCGCGTCGACAAATCCGGATCCCGTTCCCCTGACGATTGAGGCCATCATCCGCACAACCGCCGCTTATCGCCAGCTCACCCCGGCGGACATCACCGGGCGCAGCCGCGCCCGACCCGCCGCAGAAACCCGGCATCTCGCGGTCTTCCTCGCCAGCCGCCACACGAATCACTCGCTAGCGTACATCGGCAAGTCATTCGGCAACCGTGATCACACCACGGTCATACACAGCATCCGCCGCATGGAGCGCGCCCTGGCCACGGACGCAAAGCTCCGGGCGGACGCCGAAGCCATCATCCAGATCGCCTCCTCCACATTCGCCGGGCATTAGCCCCCACCCCCGCTCACCCTTCGACAGGCTCAGGGCGAACGGCCCTTCATGTCATTCCGAGCGCAGCCGAGGAATCTAAAATCTCGCCTGCCTGGCCAAATACGTCTTTAGATTCTTCGACTCCGCTGCGCTCCGCTCAGAATGACAGTCCCGATGGATTCCGGTTTTCGCCGGGACCCATCGGCGCCCCCGCCGTCCAGCGCCCTCCTTGGGACACCCCCGTTCGGAGCGCATCGCTAATTTCCGTTGACAGCCTCCCTGGTGGCTAGCAGAATGAACGAGCCACCAAAGCAACGGTTCCTAATACCGTTAGCGCGAGTCGTTTTTTTGCGTGAAATTCGCGTGGAGACGTGCCTTGTCATGTCTCCTCGCGGACTCGCGCAGCCCGCTTGCTTTGGTGGCAAACGAAGTAACGTCTGCACGCCGCGAGGGGGCACACAGTGAACAGCCGGTTCCGTCGCACTCTATACAGCGATGACTGCCTCAACGTTCTGAACGACGAGTTGGCATTGCCGACCGGCTCGGTAGACCTCATTTATCTCGATCCGCCGTTCAACTCCAAGAACCACTACAATCTGCCATTCAAGGGCAAGGATAAGAACACGCGCCCCGTCGAAGCGTTCAACGATACATGGACGTGGGGCGACAAAGAGGAAACTCTGCTGGAGCAACTTGACAGTGGGCCGTCAACACGGCGTCTAGCTGACATAGTGCGCTTAGCACAAGCCATTGAGGGCGGTGGGGGGCATCGCCTGAGCCTTGCGGCGTACCTGTTGAACATGGCAGTGCGACTCATACCCATGCGGCGCGTCCTCGCGGAGACAGGGGCAATCTACCTACATTGTGACCCGACCGCGAGTCACTATCTCAAACTCATCATGGACGCCGTATTCGGGACACAGAACTTCAGGAATGAGATTGTGTGGGGCTACCGAACGGGCGGAGTCAGTAAAAAGTATTGGGCGCGCAAGCACGATGTTCTGCTGTTCTACGTCAAGTCCGGCGCGTATAGGCATCGCCCCCTGCAAGAGAGAATCATCTACGACAAACCGTTCTTTGGCTCTCAATTCGACGAGAAGGGCAGACCTTACGCTGATGTGTATGTCCGCGATGTATGGGACGACATCAAACCTCTTATCAACGTGTCAAATGAACGGACAGGCTATCCGACACAGAAGCCCGTCGCGCTTCTAAAGCGCATCATTGAAGCATCATCAAAGCCCGACGCCTTAGTGCTCGACCCGTTCTGTGGCTGCGGCACGACCGTCCATGCCGCCGAAGAGTTGGGGAGGAACTGGATAGGGATTGACATATCCTCGTTCTCAGTCGGCTTGATGCAGGAGCGCATACTTAGCAACTTCCCCAACCTCAAGCCGGATGATGTGGTGTCTATCGGAGTGCCGACTACTGTTTCGGACGCGAAGGCATTGGCAAACCGCGACAAGTTCGAGTTCGAGAAGTGGGTGTGCGGCGCAATCGGGGCCGAGGGGATGTTCCACCCTCCAGGCACGCGCGGAGCGGACGGCGGCGTTGACGGGGTGCTCAAGTTCTATCCCATCCCCGTCAGCCCGGGCAAGCGCCTCACGGTCAAGCCGGAGTATGCCATCGTTCAGGTCAAGGGCGGGCACGTCACCCCCGATGCCGTGAAGGCGCTAAAGACAACCGTAGACAATCTTGGAGCAAAGGCAGGCGTGATGGTCTGCTTCAACGACCAGATGGGTACGGTAGAGAATCAGCGCTTCAAGTCCACGTTCAGCGATGCCATAGACGAGTATCCTGTCATCCAGGGATTGAGCATCGAGCGATTACTGGCGAACGAGCGCCCCCACCTGCCTCTCTACGGCAGGAATCGACAGGGCGGTTTGATGGATGCGTTGGTGTGATAAGCTCCTGATCTTTCCACCAACCCCCCACCTCTCCCCGGTTGCTTTCCACCGCTTTTCCACATGGATTCCACGCGGAATCCACCACCCATCCCCTTCCTGCCTCAATGAAGCTTCCACTACCTCCACAGCCTTAACAGAGGTATGACAAACCATCTAGATATATCCTGAGAGAATGATTGACCAAGCTCAAATCCATGTGCGTGGTGGAAACGGTGGGCGGGGAGCAGTGTCCTTCCGACGGGAGAAGTATGTTCCGTTTGGCGGACCTGACGGTGGTGACGGCGGCGAGGGCGGCAACGTTGTGTTCCAGGCCGATGAGAACCTGATGACGCTGCAGGATTACGGACGCCGTCTTCGATATGCGGCGCAAAACGGAGAACCTGGACGCCGCAAGAAGCAGACCGGTAAGACGGGCGGAAACCTGGTCCTGATGGTGCCTGTCGGAACGATCGTGACGTGGATGGGTGAGAAGGGCGCCGGCGCGGTGGACCTTGAGTCCGATGGCGCAAGCATCGTTGTGGCGAAGGGCGGGAGCGGAGGCCGCGGCAACGTGCGGTTTACGAGCTCGACGAATCGCGCGCCGCGGCTGGCGGAGGGCGGCGAACCCGGCGAAGAGGTGGATGTCCAACTGGATCTGAAACTCCTTGCTGACGTTGGCCTCGTCGGCCTCCCCAACGCCGGCAAGTCCAGCCTTCTGGCCAGCGGCTCCGGCGCGAATCCGCGTGTCGCCTCGTACGCATTCACAACGACAGAGCCGAACCTTGGCGTTGTGGACATCGGCTGGAGCAACTTCGTCCTTGCGGATATTCCCGGGCTCATCGAGGGGGCGCATGAAGGCAAGGGCCTCGGCGACCAGTTCCTCCGCCATGTGGAGCGCACCGCCGTCCTCATTCACATCATCGACGGAAGCCTACCGGATGTGATTGACGCGTGGCACAGCATCAACAACGAGCTGGCCCTCCACGAGGCCCGGCTTGAGGAGAAGCCGCAGATCGTCGCCATCAACAAGATCGACATGCCGGAGGTCCAGGAGCAGTTGCCGGAACTCAGAAAGGCGTTCGCCGCGGAGGGTGTCGACGAGGTATTTGCGGTGTCCGCCGTCACCGGCGAGGGCGTAACGGAACTGATGCGGGCCGCGTACACCCGTGTCGAAGCCGAAAGGGAGGCGCGCAAGCGAGCGCCCACGCCGGGGATAGACGAGCCGGAGGTCATCCTGAGGCCCGAGCCGGATCGCATCATGCCGGTCGTGGGAGCCGAGGAAGAGGGAGTGTGGCGGCTGAAGCACCCCCGCATTGAGCGGCTCGCGGACGGCATCGACCTCACGGACATGGCCGTCGCTGCCCAGTTCTGGCGGGAGCTTGGCCACATCGGCGCGATTGATGCGCTGGAACGGGCAGGAGCGGAGCCCGGCGACTGGGTGCTCATCGGCGACATTGAGGTGAAGTGGCGGTGAGTCGCGTCGGCATCCTGGGCGGCAGCTTTGATCCTCCCCACGCCGGCCACCTGATGATTGCCCGTGAGGCCATGGAGCGCGTCGCACTTGATAGGGTGCTCTTCATTCCTGCCGGCGAACAGTGGCTCAAGGAAGGGCAGGACGTGGCCCCCGCCATCCACCGCCTCGCGATGACACACCTGCTGGCAGGCTCAACCGACGCGTTCGCTGTGTCTGATATGGAAATCACGCGCCCCGGCCCGACGTACACCGTGGATACGCTTCGCGAACTCCGGGAGACTTCACCGCCGGGCACGGAGTATTTCTTCATCCTGGGCGAGGATTCCGTGGCGGATCTCCCGCGCTGGCACGAACCGGCGGAGCTCGTGACCCTGTGCCGCTTTATCGCCATGCCCCGGGCGGGAGACGCGGGACGCCCTGATCTGACCGCGGCCTACGACGCTATCCCCGGCCTGCGTGAAAGGGTTACCGTCCTTGAGGACGCTCCACGGATGGATGTGAGCTCCTCGTCCATCCGCGACATGCTGGGGATCGGCGCAAGCCTGCGAGGAGTCGTGCCGGAAGCGGTCGTGAAGTACATCACCGCCCACCGCGTGTACGGATCGGGTGGGCAGCCTACTGCTCCAGCGTCCTGAGAAAGCGGTCGTCACGACGCCATCGCGGCCTCGTGCGCGCCCAGAGAGACAGCATCACCGGCCGTCCCAACAACTCCTCGATGAGCGGCCTTACGTGTACGCCCACGTCCTTGAGCGCCTTCCCGCCTTTGCCGACGACGATTCCCCGTTGCGACACACGCTCAACGTACACGCTGGCCTCGATGAAGTCCTTATCGCGGTGCTCCGGGTCCTGCGGCACGTGCTTCTCCACCTCAACGGCGGTCGCATAGGGCACCTCGTCGCCGTAGACCGCGAACACGCCCTCGCGTATCAACTCGGAGATCAGGAACGCCTCTGAACGGTCGGTCAGGGTTGACGGATCGAAGAGCGGCTCCTGCTCCGGCAGGTTGGCAATGATGCGCTCCAGGAGGCTGTCGAGACCATCGCCCGTGCGGGCGCTGACGGGCACGATGTCCCGGAACTCCGCGTACAGCTCGTTGTAGTCCTCGATGACGGGCAGCAAGTTTCCCTTGCGCACGGTGTCCAGCTTGTTGATGGCGACGATGGCTGGGAGGTTGTGCGCCTTGATCTCGTCGAGCAGTGTCTCTTCAACGTCTCCTGCCGTGCGCGGCGCGGAAACCAGCACGGCCAGATTGGCAATCTCCAGAGCCTGCCGTGTCTCGCGGAGCATCCGGCGGCTCAGAGCATCGATGCGCGGCTCAGCGGGACGCCCCGGCGTATCCAGCAGCCCCACCTGGAAATTATCCCCGTGCAGGACGGCGAGGATGCGATAACGAGAGGTCTGCGGCTTCGGGCTGACCGCGGCAAGCCGCGTTCCCACCAGCGTGTTGACCAGGGTCGATTTCCCGACGTTGGGCCGGCCGACAATAGCTACATACCCGGCGCGGAACATGGCGGCAAAGACGCCTACTACACGCCGATCCTAGGTGCCTTTGGCCAGACGCTCCGCACGGGCGATGAACTGATCTGTCTCACGGATAGAATCTATGATTTCCTCAATCGGGTCGCAGAATCCGTAGTAAAAGCACTGGCCATGCAGATCGGCCTGATACCGGTAATAAGTAGTACTAAGTTCTTTAATCTGCGGATTCTCTCGCGAGAGAATCCGCAACCCTCGACTGGTCGCAGTAGATGTCGTCGGTTCAGCGCCTGTCTCGGCGGTAATCAGGGCGTCTGTGGCACGTTTTACCGCGCACCAAGCCTTCTCAGCGGCATCGCGTATGTCGCCTGAGTTCATGAGACTCAACGCTGCGACGCGCATGAGATGTGCGTCGGCAAAGATTTGCTCCACGTCTGCCGTCATTGCCATCTAGAACTCCTGCTCTCGATTCTAATGAACGTTATAGCTATGTCTCGCTAATGGTCAACTATGGAGGTCGACTATCCTTCCCCCAACGCCGCCCGGACTGCTGTGATCAACTCATCGTCCTCTTCCGGCAGGACGGTGCGCGGGTCAAGCAGCAGGCGGTCTTCGTCGATGCGGCCAATGATGGCGGGATGAGACCTAGTCACGCGCAGTCGTTCCGCCAGCGCGTCCGCGTTTGCCCGCGAAGGCTCAATGGCGAGCGCACGTGTCGGCAGTGTCCCGCCCGGCAGGCTTCCGCCGCCCACGGCCGTCTCCGCCTCCACGACGCGCACGCCCTCACCGCCGATTCCCTCGTGCCACCGCAGGGCGCGCTCATCCAGAGCGGCAACGCCCGCGGAGATCATGCGCCACACGGGCACTTCCGTTAGCGCCGCGCCGCGCGCGTACGCCTGCAGGGTCGCCGTCAGCGCCGCCAGGTCCAGCTTGTCAATTCGAACGGCGCGGGCGAGCGGGTGAGACTTCATCTTGTCGATGAGATCCTTGCGGCCCACGGCGATGCCGGCCTGTGGTCCGCCCAGCAGCTTGTCGCCGGAGAACATAGCGATGTCTGAGCCCTCTCGCTCCAGCGTGTCCCGAACCGTCGGCTCCGGTGCAAGGCCGAACTGCGCTGTGTCCAGCAAACAGCCCGAACCGAGATCGTTGATGAGGGGAACGTCGCGCGCGTGCGCAATTTCCGCGATCTCGGCCGCATCCGGCGTGCTCGTGAATCCGACAACAAGGAAATTGCTGCGATGCACCCGCAGCAGCGCCCCAGTATTGTCCGTGATGGCGTCGGCATAGTCGGACGCATAGGTGCGATTCGTTGTTCCGACCTCAACAAGCGTCGCCCCGCTCTGCCGCAGCACGTCCGGTATCCTGAACCGCCCGCCGATCTCCACTGCTTCCCCGCGAGAGACAATGACCTCCCGCCCTCCGGCGATGGCAGCCAGGGCAAGCAGCACGGCGGACGCGTTGTTATTGACGACGATCGCCGCCTCCGCGCCCGTCAGGAATTGCAACAGCCGCTCCGGGTGCGCGTGGCGTGAACCGCGCGCTCCCGCCTGTAGGTCGTACTCGAGATCGGAATATCCCCGCGCCACGTTGCTCATCGCCTCGATGGCGGCACGACTCAACGGTGCGCGTCCCAGGTTCGTGTGGATGATGACTCCCGCTGCGTTGATGACACGGCGCGGCCGTGGCCCTAGTAGGTCGTCAATGGAGGCCACAACCCGTTCAGCCAGGGAGTCCAGGTTCGGCGCAGTATCCGCCGTGCCCGCGAGTATTGCCGTGCGGGCGTCGTCGATGGCGTGCCGTGCGGCCTGCGTCACCGCGTCAACCCCAACGCTCTCGGCCAGCGCCCCAAGCGGTTCGCTGCCAACGAGCCGGTCCACGCTGGGCAGCGCGCGCAGGGCCTCGGATTGTGCCCGGGCGTCGTCCGCCGCTTTGTCCTGTCTTGAGTTCGCCATGCCTATAGCGTAACGCGCCAGCCGCGTTACGATTGCTCGAGGACCACCAACCAGACTGGAGGCATACATGACCAGGTACCCGCTCATTGCCATGATCCTGTTCATACTCGCCGGCTGCGCACAACCGGAGCCGAACCTCTGCAAGCAACAGCCCCCCGACCGCTCATACACCACGACGACAACGACCATTACTCACCAACCAGCAGACACCCTCGTCTACGAAGGCAGCGTCGACGCACGCGTCTCCGGAGAAGACGTGCACCTCGTCTTGAAACGAACAGTCGAAGAGGGGAAACCGATACCGCCCGCCGAACAGACCTACGGCGAGCTCATCGTCATCGCCGAGGACAAAGCGTTCTACAGCTGCAACCTTGCAGAAGCCATCTGCTATGCCGACCCCTGGAACCGCGGCGAAGACCAATCACACATCGAGGACGACTGGACATTCATCAGCAACGAGAACGTATGCCCAGACATCCCCACACTGCAGGACACCCGTAACGACTTCATCACCGTTGGCCACGAGAGAATCGACGGATTCGAGACCACTCACTACAAAGACGCCGGGCCTAAGAGACACACTCTCGCACCGGAACCGAAGCCCGAACACGTGCTTCATGAAGAACGCCACTACTGGATCACAGACGGCGGCATGCTTGTGCGCCGCCAAACGTTCCTGGACAACCCCGAGGACCGCTATCCGGCATCCGCCGCGGAGCAGTATCCGAACGGCCGCATACGCCAAGAGCAGGAGCTCACCGAAATCACAACGACCATCTCCAACATCGGCGAGGAGAACGACATCATCAACCCCAGAACATCCGACGACATCGAAGTCCAGTAGCCCGACCGGCCGAATCTGCATTATCGCCTATGCGCACACACGGCGCGGTGGATGCCCTATGCGTGGGGCGGGAGTCGTGCCGTATACTACTAGTTCGGGCGCGCGTGCGAGACGCGCGTTCACACAACCAGTGGTTCGGGCATTGGCCGAACGGTGAGGGGGTAAAGGAATGCAGGTCATTGGCCTGACGGGGGGAATCGCAAGCGGCAAGAGCCTCGTGAGCGAGGTGCTCCGCGATGAGTACGAAGCCACTGTCATCAGCGGCGACGAGCTGGGGCACCAGGCCTATCTGCCGGATACGGACGCGTGGAAGGACATCCTGGCCCGGTGGGGGGACGACCTGATGAATCCTGAGACGCGGGAGATTGACCGCCGCAAGCTCGGCGCAATCGTTTTCGCTGACCCGGAGGAACTCAAGGCGCTCAACGAGATCACCTGGCCCAGGATCCGCGCGCTGGCTGAGAAGACCATTTCTGACTTGCGTGAAGGCGGCACGAAGATAGCCGTTCTTGAAGCCGCGATTATGATCGAGGCCGGCTGGACCGACCTCTGTGACGAACTGTGGGTCACACAGGCATCGGAAGCGGATGCCATTGCGCGTTTGCAGTCTCGCAACAATCTGACTGAAGAGCAGGCGAGGCAGCGCATCAACGCGCAGCTCTCCAACGAGGAGCGCGCAGACGAAGCGGATGTGCTTCTCCAGAACACCGGGACCATCGAGGAACTGCGCATCCGCGTCGGCGAGCTCTGGCACGCCCGCATCCGCCCGTTCCTGTAGGCTGCCCTCGTATGCGGATCAGAAACTACTCAAAGGGATTGGAATGACCGAGCAGACAGCACTCAAAGACGCTACCGTGATGTCGTACTCCGAGTACGAGATCGAGGAATACACGATCGATAGTGAACCCTACTACCTGCCCATTCGGGATGAGGTGGAGGTGTTCACCGCAGCCTACGAGGAAAAGATACCCGTCATTCTCAAGGGTCCAACGGGCTGCGGCAAGACGCGGTTCGTGGAATACATGGCATGGCGGCTTGGCCGCCCCATTACAACCATGAGATCGGACGGCAAGGAGAATTCTCACGGCAAGGCGCTCGTCACCATCGCCGCCCATGAGGACCTGACCGCCAGCGATCTCGTCGGGCGGTTCCTGCTCGAGGGCGAAGAGACCAAGTGGGTTGACGGCCCGCTGACCCGCGCCGTCAAGACCGGCGCGATCTGCTATCTCGATGAGGTGGTTGAGGCCCGCAAGGACACCACGGTACTCATTCACCCGCTGACGGACCACCGCCGCTTGCTCCCCGTTGAGAAGCGCGGGCAGATCCTGGAGGCCGCGGACGGGTTCCTGTTGGTCATCTCCTACAACCCCGGCTACCAGAGCGCCCTCAAAGACCTCAAGCAGTCCACGCGCCAGCGTTTCGTCGCGATGGAGTTCGACTACCCGCCGCGGGAATATGAGGCGCGTATCGTCCTCCAGGAGAGCGGCGTTGATGAGGATTCCGCCGACCTGCTCGCCCGCCTCGGCGAAAAAGTCCGCAACCTCAAGGAGCATGGGCTACAGGAGGGCGTTTCGACCCGCCTGCTGATTTACGCCGGCAAGCTGATTGCCAGGGGTGTGCCCGCCCGCCGCGCCTGCGACGTGGCCATTTCGGACGCGCTCACAGACGATGCTTCCGTGCAACGCAGCATTCGGGAGATTACGACAAGCATCTTTGAATAGGACGACGGCAAGGCTGCGCCGTGCAGCCGCGCCCTCGCGATAAGAACAAGAGCGAATGACATCGGAACAAGGCGGAACAGGCAACTCATCACCCACCCGTGATGAGCTGGTTGCCCAATTGCTCGCCTTGCCGGCTGCGGTCGGACAGGCCTACCACGGCGCGACCGAGCACGTGGAGCATCGCCTCGGCAGTGACGAGCACTACGATCGGTGGCTGTCGGCGGCGCTGGGTATCGCAGGGGCCTCATTCCGCGCATGGGAGGCCGCCGCGGAGTATGTCCGCTCCTCTCCCGCCGTCCTTGACGCGCTGGAGAAGCCGCAGGACGCCGCGCCCTGGTATGAGAGCGGCCAGGCGTTGTCGGCGCATTCCGCCGCGCTTGCGTCATCCTTCTTCCGCGCCAGCGCCGGGTTCCTTGAACGCCGCGATGTTGAACGCCTGCCCGCATGGATCTCAGCCGCTGAAACGCTTTTCCACGGGACATGGAAATCCGGCGCGTTGGCCGCCCGGTTCTTTGAGGTGAGCCCCGCCCTTTTGGATCACGTCAGGCTGAGTGATCTTGCCGCGTTTGCAAACTTCCTTGACCACGTCGCGCAGCACTCCAGTGAACTTGCTGAGGAGTGCCTGACGATGGCGCCGGACTCCCTGCCATACGTTGACGACGAGACCATCAACAGATACCTGGAGCTGCTTGACGAGACTGCCAACCGCAACTGGAAGTACGCCAAGGAAACGCAGCGCGCCGCCGCCGTGGCGCTGCCGCGCATCGCCCGGTCTGAGCGAGAGCGTTTCCTGATATTTGCCATCAATCTGGCCAGCGATGGCGGCAAGCGCTACCTGTCATTCCTGGCTGAAGGCTCCCGGGCCATCAGCGATCTTCCTCTCCACATGCACCGGCAGGCGCTCGATGACTTCGAGGTGCTGTGCGGGCTGTCAGAGGAGGCCGCAGTCGAGTTTCTCCGCGCCGCGCCGCAAGTGCTTGAACGCATCGACGACGACAATCTCGGCAGGTGGTTCTCTGAGGGTGTCACGATGCTTGAGCGGAATGAGGCCGCCGGCATCGCATTCTTCAGGTTGGAATCCGCGCGTGGCGAGGACCTGTTGCAGGAACTCTCCGCCACCGTCAGCCTCGATGACGTGGCTCCTATCCTGCAGATGTACGCGCGCGGCTTGACGGGCGGAGATATGCAGCTCCGTCCCACACCGGAACTCGCGAACCGCAGCATCGGATGGGCCACGGAAGACCGCGCCTCCACTGACGGCACCAACGTCTTCCTCCCGCCGGAAATCGCGCTCTTTGAGACCAAGGACGATAACTTCGGCTGGTTCAAGGTCCTCTGCACGCATCAGACCGGCCATCTTGAGTTCGACAGCTTTGATTTTCACTTCAACCGCGCGGGTAATATCTTCCCCCTCACGCGCCCGGCGCTTGCAGAGCGAGTCGCGGAGCAGAATGCCGACGGAGCATCCCGCGAACCTGTTGCCGCGGCGCCCAACCCGGAGATGACCGGCGTCGTCACAGCCGTCCTCTCGGACTATGAGCGGTTCTTTGATCTTTTCCCGGAGCGGCGTCTCGCGTCTGACCTCTTTGCCGCGCTTGAGGATGCCCGCGTGGATCACCTGGTGAGACTGCATTACCGCGGCCTGCGCCGCGCCTATGGAATGGTGCAGGCCGCCTCCGTGATTGGCCGCCCGGCTCCGCAGCAGCTTCCGCTCCGCATGGCTCTTGTCGAGCTGCTCATCCGCATGACCCTGCTCGAAGGCGACAAGAAGATCCCCGTCCCGCAGAGCCTGTACGACGTTGTCCAGCGCATGGCCGTCATCCTGGCCCGCCTGCGCCATGACGAGGCAACCGTGGAGGACTCGGCCGAAGCGACGGTGATTCTCTATCGCCTGTTGATCAATGTGCCGAACACCATGCCGCAGCCCGATCTCGATTGGGACGAGATGGAACTCGATGAGCTTGGGGGCGAGGCCGCGCAAGGCCTGCAGGAGGCGGACAGCGCCCAGATGGGCGGTGAGGACTTCGTGCCCGGCTCAGGCACCGAACAGGACGTGCCGTACCAGTCGCCGGAGGACGTGGACTACCGCGGCGATTTCAAGCCGGAGCTTGTGCAGACGCTCGCCAACCTCCGCAAGGGACAGCAGCGCGCCGAGGACAGCGTGCAGGCCCCGCCCCTCACGGAAGAAATGGTGCGTCAACTCCTCGAAAAGAGCGCTGAAATCGACCTGTCCAGCGTCGTTGAGGGTGACATCGACGATCCGAGCGGCCTGTTCATCTCAAGTCTGATGAGCGAAGCAATCGAGGGCCCGGACGCCGAGTTCAATGACGAAATGGGCGAGGTGGGCAGTGGCGGCGGTGACGGTGACGAGAGCGAGGAATCGCTGGAAGAACAGGAACAAACGTCGGTCTACCCCGAGTGGGATTTTGTGGCGCTCGACTACAAGCCCGCGTGGTGCCGTGTTCGCGAGTCCACCATGCAGGAAGGCTCCGCGGAGTTCTATGAGCAGACCATCGAGCGCCACGCCGGCCTGATCAACGAGGTGCGGCGGCAGTTCGAGATGATGGTGCCGGAGACGTACCGCAAGGAGAAGCGGCTGACGGACGGTGAAGAGTTTGACCTTGATGCCGTCATCGATGCCATCGTGCAGCGCCGGGCGGGCGCCACTCCGGACGACAAGGTTTACTGGCGCCGCAACAAGACGGAGCGCGACGTCGCCGTCATCTTCCTGCTTGATATGAGCGCGTCAACGGCCGAGGCTATCGAGGAACGCTCTGATTTCGATGACGACGATGAGGACATTCCGGACGATCCCCGCCAGTACCTCTTCTGGCTGCGGTCACGCCGCGAACAGCAGAAACGTTCCTACCTGCGCATCATCGACCTGGAGAAGGAATCAACGGTCCTGCTGATTCGCGCGCTAGAGACCATCGGCGATCAGTACGGCATCTACGGCTTCTCCGGCTACGGTCGTGAGAACGTGGAGTTCTACAGCGTCAAGGGGCTTGAGGAGCAATTCTCGGATCGTGTCGCCAAGCGCATCGACGGCATCACGCCGCTGCATGCGACGCGCATGGGTCCGGCCATCCGCCACGCGACCGCCAAGCTGGACGATGTGAGCGCCAAGACCAAGGTGCTGTTCCTGATCTCTGACGGCCGTCCGCAGGATCGCGGCTACAGCCGTGAGGGAGCGGAGAAGGAATACGCCGTCCACGATACGCACGATGCGCTCGTGCAGGCCAAGGCCAAGGGCATCATCCCGTTCCTGCTCACCGTCGATCGCGCCGGCCACGACTACATGAAGGAGATGTGCGGCGACCTGCCGTATGAAGTCCTCGCCGACATCGAACTCCTCCCCAAACGCCTGCCGCAGTTGTATTCACGGTTGACGCTGTAACTGCCCAAACGCCCTGAGCGGGTGGTATGGAAGTGGCAGATTACGCCTGCTTGGTGTATAATTGGTGTATGACACGCACAAACATTGATATTGATGACGAAGCTTGCTCGCGGGTGATGCGGCGCTTTGGCCTGTCCACCAAGCGGGAGGCGGTCAACTTCGCAATCCGTATGCTCGCTGAGAACGGACTCACCATCGGAGAGACTCTCGCACCGTATGTTGCTGGACAGGAAACCCAATCTGACGAAGCACGACGCTCCAACACGCTGCGGCATGTAGAGCTGCAGGAAGACGTCACCTATAGGCGGGCGACAATCGAGGAAGCGCGAAGGATGCGTGGGGAAACGGATCTTGATGCAGTTCCCACACGTGAAGAGTGGCTCTACAGACCGCTTGTGCCCATAAAGCGCCTGACTATTGAGGAAGCGCTTGCTCTACGGGGTAGCGGTTGGGACGGAGACCTTGAGGAGATGCGCCGTAACTCTCCTCAGCTAGAAGCGTGGCTCAACAGGCCCGATGACGAACGGCTGCCTAACCTAGAGGATAAATCCTTGTTACCGCCCCATAATGACTCTCCGGGAGGTCAAAGCTCCCGGTGATTTTGGTGGATACGTCCGCATGGATCGAATATCTCCGCGATACTGGCTCCGGGCTTAGTCGTGTACTGGCTGAGCTTCCTAAAGAGGAAATCGCTACATGTGATGCCGTCCGTATGGAGCTGCTGGCAGGGGCGCGCGACGAGGCCGAATTAGTTCGGGTTTACGCACTGCTCAGCCACGCCAACACCATTTCTATCCTGCCAACGGATTACGATGACGCCGCAGAAATGTATCGGCAGTGCCGCCGACAGGGCCAGACCGTTCGCAAGATGATCGACTGTCTTATCGCTGCGGTGGCAATTCGAGTGGACGCGCCCGTGCTGCACATGGACCGGGACTACGATATCCTCGCCCGGCACACACCGATGCAGTCCTACCAGCCGGCGTAGGCGATTCTTAGTACTGTCACTCCTCCGGCGTTTCCAGCATCCGCCACCAGGCCCCGTGTTAGTACACTTGTCTTGACAATAGACGTCTAGACGTCTACTTTGTAGTAGCTATGAGTGTCACCGAAGGCAGGTACGCGCCGGGCACAGTACGGGACGGGATTATTCATGTGCTGTCGCACAGCACCGGACCCTTACCCGTTCACGAGATCGAGCGCCGTGTGAATCAGTTAATCGGTCCAACTGCTGACTCATCTGTCAGGTCGTTCCTGCGACTCAATACGCCGGATCTTTTTATAAGGGAGGCGCGGGGAATCTATTCTCTAGGTGAGACGGAGCTTAGGGGCATACAGTCGCAATTTAGCGGCGATGCGGATTGGCTGGAGCCAAGAACCTTTGGCCAATCGACAATTCATCATGCAGAGTGCCTCCGATGGCTCAACCAGCAGGCAGACTCCAGTTTTCACGCAGTAGTAACAGACCCCCCATACTCACTTCGCGAGTATTCCCCGGAGCAACAGGCCAAGCTGCGGTCAGGAAGGGGCGGCGTGTGGCGAGTACCCCCCGCCCTCGACGGGTATCTTCGTTCGGCTGTACCCCGCTTCACGACGTTAAACGATGACCAACTGTCAGGAATCGGGCAATTCTTCTTCCTGTGGGCGCGAACACTTCTTCCCAAACTCGCACCTGGTGCCAATGTAATTGTTGCCTCCAACCCTCTCGTCTCCTTTATCGTCTCTGGCGCAATGGCAGAGGCAGGGTTGGAACGACGAGGTGAGATAGTGCGCCTGACAACGACCCTTAGGGGTGGCGATCGACCGAAGGCGGCCCACGACGAGTTTCCTGATGTTAGCGTGATGCCACGTTCAATGTGGGAGCCGTGGCTGGTATTCAGGAAGCCACTTGAAGGCAGCGCCAGAGACAATCTTCGCAAGTGGGGCATAGGGGGTTTTCGGCGCCCTGTGGGGAATAAGCCCTTTGGCGACGTAATTCGTTCTGCACCAACACGCAAAGCAGAAAAAGAGCTTGCTCCGCATCCGAATCTAAAGCCACAAGAATTTTTGCGAAAAATCGTCAGGGCCGCTCTTCCACTAGGGAGTGGCGTTATATTTGATCCCTTTGCTGGTGCAGGCTCGACTCTTGCGGCAGCAGAGGCCGTAGGTTATCAGAGTGTCGGAGTCGAACGAGATACGGAGTACTTCGGAATCGCGAAAGAGGCAATCCCCAAGCTCGCGGCCCTTCAAGTCAGGGAAAATTAGTCCAACCTGTAAACCCAACTTTCACGCAACTTGCGCATACCGTCTTTGTTTAGAGCGGAGGTATCTGTTCCCAATCCACTGCGTCTGGTGTTTCGGCGAAAATCATCGACTGTGACCTTAGCTAAGTAAATCTTAGTGAACACAAGTGGGGCCCGCTCAACCGTGGGCTCCGTTTCGTTATCAACCCGATAAACGAATACGCACAACCATTGATTACGGGCACCGTGCATATCAACGGAGCCGCCCTGGTTCTTTGTTGACTTGACTTCCACGCCTTCTTCACCGGACTGCACAGCATTGTTGGGGTAAATGCCTTGCACTATGAGGTCTGGATGCCCATTGTGGTATCTGTTTGTAGTGAGCGTCCGAGCGTGGTTCGCTAGCGAAGCAGTGAGCATATCCGAAAGTAGCCCGGACAGAGCAGCGGGCCTAAGCATGTCGTCCAGTCTCGCTAGCCTCTTCTCCCGCAGTCGGGAGTTTACATCGAACAAGAAATCGTAGACATCCTGCACGGCAAGTTCGAAGTGTTGCACGCGGAGTTCATACGGAAGAACCAAGTCCTGGTTGAACTTGTGAGAAACCGACTGATTGCGTTTCAACTCTGTCATTTCATCCCTTCAAATATATCCCGACTTATAACCTCCCTCACCCCTCCGGCGTTTCCAGCATCCGCCACCATACCGCGAGGTCTGCGGCTGCCTGAAGGAGTTGACCCGGACGCCGGATTCCGTCCTCCGTGATCACGTGGTCGACGTACCTGGGCGGGATGATATCCAGTTCAAGAGGGGCTTGGCCATTGCTCCGCGCGGGCAGCCACGGCGCGAGTTTGAGCGTGTCAGCGAAGAAGTGGACTGGCACGACAGGATCGCAGCGCGCCGCGGCCTCCACCAGCGCCAACGTTCCCACGTCCGCAGCCATAGAGCCGTCCGCCAGGAACGCCGTGCAGCCCAGCAGGACAATGTCTGCGCCGTCAAGGGCCGTCTCGACATCATCTGATGGGAAATGTGGGGATGGATTCCCGCTTTCGCGGGACTGACGAATGAGGTTTGCAGATTCGAGGCCCCGCAATTCCACGATGCGGTCTCCCGCCAGCGCAATGGCTGCGTGGACGCTCTCTGAGCGTCCCATCGTCACGACCGTAGCGCTCTCCGGCAAGAGCGGCTGTCCACGTCTCGCGAGCGACGCAGGCGTGTCGCCCAGCAACCGCGCCAGCCGCGCAACGCTCCGCGCCGCCGCCGCCATGCGATCCCCTGTCCGCGCCTCTCGGGCCGTGCGGTAGGCTGACACGCCCACGTTGCGTATCGCCACCACCTCAGGCCGCGCCTCTGCGATTGTGAACGCGATCTCCCGCAGGGACTCCGGCTCGCCGATGTACATCTCCGATAACGCGCGGTGCAGCAGCAGCGCGCCGCTCGCTGCCAGGCCGGATGCCGTTCCCGATCGTTCGTCTCGCAGCGCCCCGGCCTCACGATGGAGGTCATCCCAGTCCATGGGCGCTCTCATGCGCCGCCGCTTTCGGATTTCGTGAGAATCACGTTGTCCAGCAGTCGCGTCTTGCCTATAAGGACGGCCGTCGATGCCATCGCGCCCTCGGCCACGTCGCCCTCGGCCTCTGCCATCGTCAGTGGGTCCGCAATGGACACGTAGTCGATGGACGCGACGAGTGGCTCTGATTCGAGCGTTGTACGCATCGCGTCCCGCAGGACGTCTGCCCGCGCATCACCGGAGCGATACAGGTCTCTTGCCGCGCACAGCGCCCGGTACACCACTGTCGCCGCCTTGCGCTCCTCCGCGGTCAGGTACGTGTTGCGGCTGGACATGGCGAGGCCGTCCGGCTCTCGCACCGTTGGGCCCACAACCAGTTCTCCCGGGACGTTGAGATCACGCATCATGCGGCGCACGACGGCGACCTGCTGGCCGTCCTTCTGCCCGAGGTATGAGCGGTCCGGCTGCACGATGTTGAACAGCTTGAGCACAACCGTCGCGACGCCACGGAAATGGACGGGGCGGGCGGCGCCCTCAAGGCGGGAGGCAATCTCTCCCGGCACCACGTAGACATCCTGCTCCGGTGGTGGGTATATCTCTTCCGGTGATGGGTGGAAGAGCAGGTCGCAGCCGGCCGCCTCCAACATCGCCATGTCGCGCTCAAGGTCACGCGGGTAGGCTTCGAGGTCCTCGTTCGGCCCGAACTGCGCCGGGTTCACGAAGATGGATGCCGCAACCACGGCGTTCTCCGCACGCGCCATCCGCACGAGCGAGATATGGCCCTCGTGCAGAAAACCCATCGTCGGCACGAACCCAAGAAACCCCGCCGCGCGCGCCTCTTCACGCACACGCCGAAACTCCTCAATCGTCCGAATCAACTCCAACGCCATCGCGCGGCATCACCCCCTCAACTCCCTAGATTGTAGGGGGTTGGGCGTTGTGCGATGCACTAAAGATCTTCCAGCGTTCCCTGCTGCTTTGCCGCCTTCATCTGCCCCACTAAGTGATTGAGCTTGCCGCCAGCGGAATCATCCTCGATTTCCTGATCCCATCTCTCCCAGTCGTGCTCAGCAAACCAGAACATCAATTGCCGATACTCCTCCGGTGACAGGCTCCTAATCGCCTCTTGAATCTCTCCTACCGTCGCCAACTTAGCCCACCTACCACGCCGCCACGAAGTCCAGTTCGAGGCGGATGTTGTCCTCCAGGCTGACGATGAAGAAGAGGTCCGGAACCTCCATCTCGAACTCGCCGAACGTGAAATTCGTCTTCGCCGTGCCCGTCACGCTATTGCCGTCAAATGTGGCGACCGTTTGCCATGCCACCGGCCGCGTGACCTCGCGCACCGTCAGATCGCCATTGATCGTGAACTCAAACTCGCCGGACGCGGGCAACGGCCATTCAAGCCCGTCGATGCTCGTGGCCACGAAGATGATCTCCGGGTAGGTCGCCGTCTGGATGCCGTTTCGTCTCAGGTAACGGTCACGATTCTCCTCGTCGCTACGCAGGCTCGCAGCGTTCAGCACGATGCGTGAACTCTCCGGCACGATCTCCCCGTCCGCCGAGAACGTGAATGCGCCGGACACCTCAGATGTCTCTCCGATGGCGTCAAACGGGAGCTCGATGCTTGCCAGTTCCTCGCGAATCAGGTAGCGCGCGAGGGTGCCCTCCTGCAGCATCGCAGAGAGGCCTTCGGTCGGCGTATCGACATCCGCCGGTGCTGGCGCGGCGGTCGGTGTAGAAACCGTTGGGGCGGCAGTCGCAGTGGCGGTTGGTGTCGGGCTATCGACTGTCCCGCCCCCACTATCGTCCGGCTCGCTGGCAGTGCCGCACGCGGCGGCGAGCAGGGCCAGTGTCAGCGCTGCCATCGCAATCAATGTCAGAAATCGCGCGGAGAGAAGGCTGTGCTTGTGCATGGGACTACATCTTCCTTGTGTTCTCGTGCGGCATTTCAGAATCAAGCATACGAACACTGAACGTCTTGTGCATATGCCGCGTTAGGCCATGCATGTGGTCTTCTGGTAGTTGAGGAGTAGAATTAACAAGCCATGACTCTTATTGAGGCGCCGCCGCGCCGCCATTTCCTGTCCATAGCGGACCTCACTTCCGATGAGGTTCGCGCCGTTCTGGATGCCGCCACTGCCATCAGGGAGGGCGAACTGCGACCGGATCTGACCGGCCGCAGCCTTGTGCTGCTGCTGGAAAAGCCGTCCCTGCGGACGCGCGTCAGCTTTGAGCTTGGGATGCGCAAGATGGGCGGCCACAGCCTCAGCATGCTGCCGCAGGAAGTCGGACTCGGGGGACGCGAACCGCCGGAGGACGTCGCACGTGTCCTTAGCCGTTACGCCGATGTCATCGCTGCCCGCGTCAACTCCCACCAAACGCTGGTTGACCTTTCCAGCGCCGCCGATGTGCCCGTCATCAACGCGCTCTCTGACATCGAACATCCCTGCCAGATACTCGCCGACCTGCAAGCAATCCGGGAGCATTTTGGAGCGCTGGAGGGGTTGACGATCGCGTTTATCGGCGACGGCAACAACGTCGCCGCCAGCCTTGCCCTTGGCTGCGCGCTTGTCGGCGCGACGTTCCGCATCGCGTCACCCGTCGGCTACGAACTGCCGGGTGACATCGTGGCGCAAGCGACCACGCTCGTGGGACATGAGGGGCACCCCCCGCAACTGCTCTTGAAGCCGGAGGATGCCGTTGAGGGTGCAGATGTCGTCTATACGGACGTGTGGGCGAGCATGGGTCAGGAGGCGGAACGCGAGCAGCGCGCCCGGGATTTCAGTGGCTACCAGGTCACACCGCACCTCATGGAACTCGCTGACCCCAAGGCGGTGTTCATGCACGATCTTCCCGCGCACGTGGGCGAGGAGATCTCCGAGGGGATGCTCACGCACCCTCAGTCGATAGTCTTCAACCAGGCCGAGAATCGGATGCACGCGCAGGCCGCGCTGATGGCCATGCTGCTCGGAGCAATCCCCGCTGCCTCATAGGAAAACGTCATGACCGCCCTCGTTGAAACACGCACCGGAGTGCCGCGCGGCCTGCCGACGGTTGCCATTGTTGGCCGCCCCAACGTCGGCAAGTCGTCCCTTTTCAACCGGATGGTCGCCGAGCGAATCGCCATCGTTGCCGATGAGCCGGGCACCACACGGGACCGCGTCACAGCCTACGTTACCCGTGACGACCGCACGCTCGCCCTCATCGATACCGGCGGGCTCATCCTTGGAGAAGAGCAGGGTATGGTCGGCGCGATCCGTGACCAGGTTGCCGTCGCCCTTGGCGAGGCGGACGTGCTTCTCTTTGTCGTTGATGTCAACGCGGGCCTTCTGCCGGCCGATGAGGAAGCCGCCGACCTGCTGCGCCGCGTCTCCAAGCCCGTCGTGCTGATTGCCAACAAGGCGGACAACATCCAGCGCGAACGGCTCGCGGCGGAATTCTACGAGCTTGGCATCGGAGACCCCATCATCGTCAGCGCACAGCATGGACGCGGCTTGAACGAGCTGTGGGACGGCATCATGGAGGCCCTGCCGAACGTGGAGGAGCCGCCACCCGCGCCGCAGGGCTCGATCCCGGTCGCCATCGTGGGCCGCCCCAATGTCGGGAAATCCTCGCTCGTGAACGCCATCCTCGGCCAGGAGCGCGCGATGGTGCAGGACGAGCCGGGAACCACCCGTGATGCGCTTGATACCCTCTTTGAATACGAAAACCGCAAGTACTTGCTCATTGACACGGCGGGCGTCCGCCGCCGCGGCCACATCGAGCGCGGTGTGGAACGATTCAGCGTTGCCCGCGCTATGCAGGCCATCGAGCGTGCCGACGTTGCCGTGTTGGTGGTGGACGCCACGGAATACCTGACCGCACAGGATCTGCACGTCGCCGGGTTCGTCCAGCAGGCGTACAAGGGACTCGCGCTTGTCATCAACAAGTGGGACCTTGCGCAGGAGGATGAAATCGACCGGCAGGAGGTCGAGATGCTGGTTCGCGGCCGCCTAAAGTTCTTTCCGTCAATGCCGATCTTATTCACGTCCGCCCTGCGGGGTCGCGGGGTTCGTGCCGTCCTCGATGCCGTTGCCCGCATCCAGATGGAGCGCATGACGCGCGTCACAACGGCGCAGTTGAACCGCGCCCTCCTCGATGCGCTTGCCAGTCACCAGCCGCCCTCCTCCGGGCGCAGGCGGCTGCAGATCTACTACGCCACGCAGCCGGAGGTGAACCCGCCCACGTTCGTCTTTTTCTGCAATGATCCGTCTTTGGTCCACTTCTCCTACCGCCGCTACCTTGAGAATGCCCTGCGGCGACGCTTCGGATTCGAGGGCACGGCGATGCGCCTGATCTTCCGCGGGCGCAGCCGCGACGACGAGGAGCCCGGCTAATGGATTTCCTTGACGACATCACCCTCGCCGACGTCGCTCTCACGATGGCCGCCGCGATTGGCAGCTACCTGCTTGGCGCGGTGCCCATCGGCCTGCTCGTGGGCAAAGTCTTTGGAAATGTTGACGTTCGAGAGTCCGGCAGCGGCCGTACAGGCGCAACCAATGTCCTGCGCACACTCGGGTGGAAAGCCGCCGTCCCCGTCGTCCTCCTCGACCTGTTCAAGGGCTCCGTTGCAGTCATTGTCAGCGGAGTTATCGCGGACACGCCCGGAGAGGTTGCGGGCGCGGTGGCCGTCGTCGTGGGCCACAGCCGGTCAATCTTCATCGGGTTCGGCGGCGGACGCGGCGTCATCCCCGCAGGCGGCGCGGCGCTTGCCCTCGTCTGGCCTGCCGCAATCATCGGCACGATTGTCGGCATCCTGATCATCGCCCTCACGAGATACGTCTCGCTTGGCTCCCTGCTCGGCACCGTGACCTGCGTAGGCATCATGGTGGCGTTCGCCGTTCTGGGCCTGGCGCCGCCGCTATTGGACGCTGTGCCCTTTATCATCGGACCCCTGGCAGTGGTTGGCGGGGCAATCGTCATCTACGCGCACCGGGACAACATCCAGCGCCTGATTCGTGGCACCGAACGCCGATTCGGCCAACCGGCGGAACCGACGGCGTAAGAGGCCTGACGTGTTTCGATGGCCGATCAATTTCAACCTGTACGTTCGCTTTGAGCGTGACATTGCACGGTTGACCCAGGCAGTGCATTCCACTGCCGAGGCAATCGGCTCTGTCGCGCTGCCGCCTGCAACGCATGAGCGGTTGTACCGGCTCAACCTCGCCAGCGCCGTGCGTGGCACCACCGGCATCGAGGGCATCATCCTGACGGATGACGAAGTCCGTGAGATCATCGCCACTCCGGCGGGGCAACCCGTCCTGCCTAACCACCGAGCACGTGAAGAGCATGAAGCACGCGCCGCCCATAACGTCTTTCTGCGTGTCGAGCAAATACTCTCGCAGGACATTCACACGCCCCTGACCGAAGACCTGATTCGCGCGTTTCACAACATCCTTACGCGGGACATCGACTATGACGGTAATGCGCCCGGACAGTACCGCAGGCATCTCGTCCGTGTGGACACGTACTCCCCGCCCGACCCTGACGAACTCCCACAGCTCATGGAACGGTTTATGGAGTGGCTGCACGTGGGCCAGGGCGCGCAATTGGAACCCATCGCCCGTGCCGTTGTCGCCCATTTCCTTCTCGTCAGCATCCATCCCTTTGGAGATGGCAATGGCCGCCTGTCCCGCGCCGTGGAGAGCTTCCTGCTTTTTCAGGCGGGGATCAACGCCCGTGGATTCTATTCACTCTCCAACTACTACTATCGTGAGCGTGATGCCTACATCGACGCTCTGACCCACGTCAGATTCCGCTCTGACCCAGACGCGACGCCATTCGTCAGATTCGCTCTGACCGGTCTGCAGGAAGAGCTTGCGCGCATCCGGCAGGACGTTGCCGATGCGGGACAGCGTTGACCTGCCTCCGTCTGCCCCAATATGGGACAATTACCACGTTGAGTGAGGAGGTCTCGTGTGAGCGGGCAGGCGCGCAAGGCGGCGGTCATTGGCACCACCAGTTGGGGCACCACCCTTGCCCTCTTGCTTGCGCGTGAGGGCGCGGATACCCTGCTGTGGTCCCGCACTGAGGAGACCGCGCGGCGCATGAATGACGCCGGTGAGAACGTCGACCGTCTCCCCGGCTTCCCCTTTCCCGATAACCTTCGCGTGACCCCGTATATGTCCCAGGCCGTTTCGGATGCAGACGTGATCATCGTCTGCGTTCCCTCTCCCACTTTCCGCCAGAACCTTGAGCGGCTACGGGAGGGCAACCCCTCACGCGATGCCGCTATCATCAGCGCCACCAAGGGCCTCGACCGCGCTGACGGCTCACGCATGAGCGAGGTCTTTGCCCAGGAGATGGGGCAGGACGCTCTGCGCCAATACTGCGTCATCTCCGGCCCCAATCTCTCCCATGAGGTGGCGGAAGGACTGCCGTCATCCGCCGTCGTCGCGTCTGCCACGCCGGAAATGGCCGAGCGCGCGCAGGCGGCGCTGACGTCCACCGTTTTTCGCGTCTACGCAAGCACGGACGTTGCCGGTGTCGAGCTTGGCGGCACCCTCAAGAATATCGTGGCCATCGGCGCGGGCATGATTGACGGCATGGGATTCGGAGACAATGCCAAAGCAGCATTTATCTCCCGCGCCATCGCGGAGATCACGCGGCTCGGCATCGCCGCGGGCGCTCAGCCCCTGACCTTCAGCGGACTTGCCGGTGTTGGCGACCTTGTGGCTACGTGCTACAGCCGCCTCTCCCGCAACCGGCGCGTGGGTGAGGAACTGGGGCGCGGACGAAACATCGCGCAGATCATCGAAGACCTGAACGAGGTCTGCGAAGGCTACAACACCACCCCCGCCGCCATCCGCTTGGCCGAGCGCCTCAACGTGGAGACCCCCATCACGCTGGAGACGCACCGCGTCCTCCACGAGGGGCTGAACCCGCGCGAGGCGATAGAGTCCCTGATGGGACGCCCTGCCACCACCGAATACCCCGGTGAGACGCTGTAGCGAGAAGATACACGCGCCTCTCGCCGGCATCCTGTACTATTAGAGGCAGTCACACATCGCCGCGCGCAAACCGCATCCATCCGTGCGGACTCAAACGGCAAACACGAAAAGAACCACTTTGATACAGGCAGCCTCAATCGACCTGGACGATTTATCCGCTGACGGCAGAGGCGATCCCTCCGGGATGGGCGGGCACATAGCGGCATTTCCTGAGCGAATCATGCAGGGGTGGAACGGTGCTGCCTCTCTCCGGCTGCCGGACGAGTACCGCGCCGTTCGCCACGTCGTCGTACAGGGCATGGGCGGGTCAGCAATCGCGGGAGACATCGCCGCCGAGGCCGTGGATGCCCTTCGCGAGCCGGGGGAAGCCGGGCCGCAAATTGACGTCTTTCGAGACTACGGCGCTCATCCTGCCGTCGGCCCTGAGAGCCTTGTGATTATCATGAGCCACTCCGGCCGCACCGAGGAGGCGCTGTCCGGGGTGGAGGCATCGCGTGAACGCGGCGCGCATCTCATCGTAATGACCGGTGGCGGGCCGCTTGAAGAGGCTGCTCGCGATAACGGCATTCCGATTGCGATGATGCCGGAGAACGGCGGCCCCCCGCGCACTTATCTTCCCTATGCGCTCGGCGCGATGCTGCGGATTTTTGTTGACCTCGGCATCGCCCCGCAGGGCACAGAGAAAGAACTCACGGGTGCCGTCGCTGACCTCAAATCATGGAATGCGGACTTTGCGCCATCCTGCAATCAAACGGAGGCCGGGCAGAGGAATCCCGCCAAGGAGTTGGCGCGCGCGCTTTCAGGCCGGATCCCCGTCATTGTCAGCGCGCGGGGCCTTGCGTCCGCCGCCCGCCGCTGGAAGACACAGCTCAATGAAAACGCGAAGACCCCAGCATGGACGGAAGAACTGCCGGAGATGCACCACAATGCCATCGTCGGATTTGAACAGCTCAATCTCAGTGACAACCTCGCCGTTGTCCTGCTCGGTCCCGCGTCCACTCACCCGGGTGGCCTTTATGACCGCTACGCAATCTCCCAGCAGCTTCTGAGCGACCTCGGTGTATCCGTTCACTGGCCGGCGCTGGCAGGAGACACGCCCCTGGCGCGCCTGTTGGAGGCAGTGCTGCTGGGCGATTACGTCAGCTACTACCTGGCGCTGGTGAATGGCATCGACCCCACACCCACGATGGCGCTGGACAGCATCAAGGCACAGATTCGCCGCTCGACCCAACAGGACAGCCCCGGGAAATAGCCCGTCTCTTTTATGGCAACACGCATCGGCATCATCTCTGACACGCACATCCCGAGTTCAATTCCGGAGCTATGGCCGGAGGTTGAAATCGTCTTCAAGGATGTTGACCTCATTCTCCACGGCGGCGACCTCATCACCACGGGTGTCGTGGACTGGTTGGAGCGGATTGCGCCGACGTACGCCGCAGAGGGCAACCACGATTACGGCTTGAGTGAGGTCGATGAGCGAATCCGCCCCAAGTGGTTCTTTGATATCGAGGGCTATCGAATAGGCCTTGTTCACATCATTGACGGCTGGGGCACGCGCAGCGCCCGAGACCTCGTCAAGGTCTACCTTGGAGAACTGCCCGATATCGTGATCTGCGGCGACAGCCATTTCGAGTTCATCCGCAAAGAAGACGGAATGCTGATCATCAACGGCGGCAGCGCCACATACCCTCACAACCAGGAGTCTCGCCTCGGCCACGTCGTCATGCTGGACATCGAACAGGGCAAGGAGCCCGAAGCGCGCATCATTGACCTGACCGAGTACTCGATCGATGGCACGGACGGCCGCGCCCGCTACTCCCGGGGAAGAAACCGCTAACGGCGAAAACCCGCGTGCGCAAGCTCTCACCCCCACGCGCAAAGGGTGGGAGGAAAGAACCCCCGGAAAGTCGCCTCTCCGCTAGGGAGAGTGTTCGGCAGAGGGAATAACGACTGTTCGAAACGGGCTAGTAGCGCGGGCGGCCGCCACCGCCGCCGCCACCACCGCCATCACGGCGATCGCGAGCCTCGTTAACCGTCAGCTGCCGCCCCTGGTGCTCGTTGCCATTGAGTGCCGCGATGGCGGCCTCTGCCTCCGAGCCATTCGGCATTTCCACGAATCCGAAGCCGCGCGAGCGCATTGAATAGCGGTCAATGATGACCTGCGCTGATGAGACTTCCCCGTGCTGCTGAAAAAGCTCCTGCAAATCTGCGTCTGTCGCCTGAAAGCTCAGGTTGCCGACATATATCCTCATTCGTCCGGTCTCCCCGTCTCCACATGCTCGTATCCCAAACTCCAGCAAATGCCATTCCGCGCGGGGACGGCCGGCAATCTGTTGTCGGAACCTGCTAAGTATACCCTGTACGAACCCACACAGTCTCAAGCTTGACTGCCGCGCCGCTCAATTGATAGTGAGTCTCAAGGGCGTACTGCGAAAAAGACTGATAAGAGACTGGAATCGGCTTGAGGTGAGAGCCGTTCCGTGTGTCGGCTAACCTGCCGTCACCTCTCGCAGGAACTCCAACAGCGCGTCGTTGTACGCATCCGTGGTCTCTATGTTCGGGAAATGTCCCGCTCCCGGGATGATCACCAGTTTCGACTGTGGGATCGCGCGATGAATCCGCACTGACCCTCCCGGCGGCGTCAGCCGGTCCTGTTCGCCGCAGATGACAAGCACCGGGCACTTGATGCCCGGGAGGTCCGGGGCGACCGGGCGCGCCCCGAGTTCAGGGCCGGAGATGCGGACGCCCTCTGCGTAGACCTCGGGCGCGTTGCGCTCTGCCGTCGCGGTCGTGAAAGCCCTGATGTCCTCCAAGTTGGATTCTATGTACGGGTCGCCCCAACTGCGCTGGGGATCGAACGGGAGCGCGGCAATGCCTTGCTCGCGTACGGTCTTGAGCATCCCGTCCCACCCGGAGAGGTATTCCTGCTTGATCTCCGCTGACGTGTCCTGGATGACGAGTGAGAGGGTCTGTTCCGGGTAGTCGATGGCAAATTGCTGAGATACAAGCCCGCCGAGTGAATGCCCATGAATATGTGCCTGGTTGATGCCAATCGCCTTGAGCAGTTCCGAAAGGTCCTTGGCGAGCGTCCACCGAGAGTACGCCCCCTCGGTTACCGGCACGCGTTCCGACTGACCGAATCCTCGCATGTCCCACAGCATGAGTTGGAACTCCGCGGAGAGCGCCTCTATCTGGTTCTCGTATCCCCGCCCGTGGCCGCCCAGCCCGTGCGTCATCACAAATGTTGGCTTGGACGAGTCTCCAAAAAGCTCGTAGAAGAGATTAACTCCGTTCGCCTTGATATGTGGCATCTTTATCCTCCCCCTTATGCGTCGGCGCCCCTGTTCGGAGCCCGCGTCTTATCCCAGATCCAGGCGCAGATTCAGTCGCTGCGCCACATCTCTCAGACTCTCAACGGAGTCCATGTACAACGGTATGCCATTCCGCTTGCGATTCTCAATCGTCTCGGCCTCGATGTCCCCGGGCACAAGCACCTTCTCCACGTCCGGCAGCGGCGGTGTCTCACGCAGCGCCGTCATATAGTCGGACATGGACTGCCTGAACCCGTCAGCGTCCGTAAACGCGTCGATCCGCATGGCTCCAAAGAAGTGGGCGGACTGATACCCGCCCGTGACGCCGGAGCCCGCAATGGCCAGCCCCGGCCCCATGCCGGACAGCACGCCGCAGAGGATGTCCACGATCATCGCCAGCCCGTAGCCCTTGTACGACGAATGCTCCAGGTCGCTGCCGAGCGGCAGGATGCGACGCCCGCCCGGCCCGCGCGCGGGATTGCGTATCGGCTGCAGATCATCCGTCAGTCCCCATCCCTCGGGAGCGAGCTTGCCCTGCCGATGATACGTGTCGAACTTACCTGCCGAGACCACAGATGTGGCAGCGTCGAAGATGAACGGTGTCCCGTCCGCTGTCGGCGCGGCAACGGCAATCGGGTTCGAGCCCAAACGAGGCTCCGCCCCGCCTGCCGGCAGTACGATCGGCCCGGTGTTCGTCATGCTGATGCCGATCATGTCGTGCGCAAGCGCCTGTGTTGCATACACGCCCGCGGCACCAAAGTGGCGGCTGTTCGCCACTGTCACCCATCCGGACCCCACCGCCCGCGCTTTCTCAATGGAGAGGTTCATGGCGCGGACACCCACGCTCAGGCCCAACCCACCGTCCGCGTCGATGGTGGCCGTTGACGGCGATTCGGCCTTGACGATCCAGTCCGGACGGGCATTCACCAACCCGGCCTCCAGCGGTGTGAGATAGAACCGATCCAGCCGCGCCATGCCGTGCGAGCCGATGCCGCGCAGGTCCGCCTCGATGAGCGTATTGGCGGCGTTTACGGCGTCATCATCAGAAACGCCCAGCACGACGAATGCCGCCACGGCAAAATCCCGCAGCGTCATTTCCGGAACGCGGATTGTCTGGGCGAGAGCCTCAGTCGAACTCATAGTGGCAGGCCATCATCAGTGGCGTGGTGCGCTCACGTGTGGGCGCACCACGCCTGAATCTCACTTCAACTATGGGCGTGCCTCGCGCACGCGTCCCGCCATCTCCTGGTCGATCTCCTTCGGCCACGAGCGCTTCTCCGGGTCCATGACCTTGACGCTGAACGCGCCGATGCCCTGAATCTCTATCGTGCCGGTCTCGCCGTCCTGCAGCGGGCCGATGCCCTGGTGGTTGGTGCCGAGGGCGATAACGTCGCCCGGGAGCAGCGTCATGACCTTGGTCGCCCACTCGATGAGTTCAGGGATCGTGTGCTCCAGGTCGCTCGTGTTGTAGTCGTGGCGCGTCTGACCGTCCACCCAGTACTTGATGTCGAGCTCGTGCGGATTCTCGATCTCATCCGCCGTGACGATGCACGGGCCCATCGGCGCGCACGTGTCGTAGGACTTCTGGATCATCGTGGGCCCGCGGCCGATGCCGGCGCGCGGTGATACGTCCATGAACGCCGTATAGCCAAAGATGGAGTCCATCGCCTCTTCCTGCGAGACGTGCTTGCTCCGCTTGCCGATGACCAGCGCCAACTCCGCTTCATGGTGGCAGATGGTGAACGGCGTGTTGGGCAGGACGACTGTATCGCCCGGGCCGATGATTGCCTCGGGCGACTTGAGGAACATGTCGATCGGGAACGCTTCCCGGTCCTGCCCCTCCTTGTAGTTGCCGAAGCAGCAGATGAGCTTGCGCGGTCGCGGCAAGGGCGCGCGCAGCTGCACGCTCGAAGCGGGTACCCCGCCGCCCATCTCCGCCAGTTCCTCAAGGTCATCCCTGACGGAGGCAAAATCCTCGATGAGGTTGATCATCACGTCCTCGACGTGAGCGCCCATATAGTCTTCCGCCAAACCGCCCAGCCCGATGACGTTGCCATTGACAAGCAGGCCGGGCCGGAAATCGTTGTACATCACCAGTTTCATGCCTTTTCCCCCGTAAACGCGGTCGTTCCCCTGATGTTTCCGTTGCATCATACCGTGTCCGCGCCCCACTCGCGCCATCTACGTCCCGCCTATGTCCCATATGTTGTGGATGACCCGGTACGAGCCACACAATATGCGAGAATTCCGCGCCGTTATGCACTACATAGGCTGCTACGACTTGACCCAAGTCCGCTGAACGCGACATACTCGCACCATATATGGGGGCTAGGGGGGCCGTTGGCCCCGTTCAGGAGACACAACAAATGAAATTCTCGGTTCTCCAGGAGAATCTGCAGCGCGGACTCGCGACGGTGATGCCGGCGGTGGCAACACGCACGACGATGCCCATCACCACGCACGTTATGCTTGAGGCGGATGAGTCCCGCCTGCGGCTCACCGCGACCAACCTTGAGCTCTCCATCTCGTGCTGGATCAGCGCGAGCGTGGAAACGCAGGGCTCAGTCGCTATTCCTGCCCGTCTCTTCTCCGACTACGTCTCCTCACTCCAGCGGGACCGCGTTGACCTTGAGCTTGATGCGGCCACGCGCCAGTTGAATATCATCTCCGGTCGATTCAACACGCATATGAGCGGGCTGGACGCTGATGATTTCCCGCCCACGCCCATCGCCGATGACGGTATCAGCGCGGAGGTGCCGCCGGACGTCCTGCGAGCGGGCATTGACCGTGTCGTCATCGCCGCCGCCACGGAGGACTCCCGCCCGGTGCTGACCGGCATCCACACGTCCATCGAGGGCGATAGCATCACAATGGCCGCGGCGGACGGCTTCCGCCTTGCCGTCCAAACGACCAAGCTGCCGCAAGAGGTCGGCGAGAGCGTCGATCTCATCATCCCGGCGCGTTCCCTGCGCGAGCTCAACCGCATGCTCTCAGAGCAGGAAATGCCCGTCCGCGTCACCGTGAACCAGGCCAAGACGCAGGTGCAATTCCACCTGAACAACATCGTGCTCGGCTCGCAGCTCATCCAGGGCAACTTCCCCAACTATCGACAACTCATCCCGGAGTCGTCCAACACGCAGACCTCGGTGGAAGTCGCGGATTTCCTGCGCGCCACAAAGACCGCCGCCGTCTTCGCCAAGGAGGGGAACGGCATCGTCCGCCTGTACATGACGCCCGGTGAGAATGAGATGGCGGGGACGATGAGGCTTGAGGCGCGCTCAGACCAGATCGGCGACCATCAGGGCGTGATTGACGCCAACATCGGCGGGGAAGAGGCGCACATCGCCTTCAATCACCGCTATCTGGAGGACGTTCTCGGCGTCCTGAACTCCACGGCCACGCTTGAGGTCTCCGGCCCCTCCAGCCCGGGCACCATCCGCCCCGCGTCCACGGACGACGGCACGGAATACATCCACGTCGTCATGCCCATGTTCGTCCAGTGGTGAGGACGGCCGAGAACTCTTGAACTGAGTGACGGGGTATGCTCGTACTTAGACGACACGAAGGAAATCTTGCACATCCCATTGAAACCCTTGAAGACTATTTCCAGAAGGCTGGCTCGTCATTAATCCGAGTTGCCTTTGCCCACTCTTACTTTATTCACCCAGATTCGGTGCGCCAGAGAGTCGTGCAATTCCCTGATCGCGCTCGCCTCAGCAGAAAGCACTACCCAAGAAAAGACAGGGGCAACATAGCCATCTGGGTAGGAGACGACAAAGAACCAGGGGACGGGCGAGAAGTGAAACTTAGTCAAAACCAGCAAGCTCAGCGAGCTTATGCAAGTTATACAGGACATGCTTTAGTAAGGAAGTCTGGATATTCTGTTCGCCACATTTGGGGCCACCCATGGAACCCTGACGCTTTTACTGCAGGATGGAATCTCTGTTATATGCCGTTCTGGGCAGGAATGCTGACAGAAGAACAACATCCTCACGAAGGCCTTGAACGAGCCATACGTCAAGCTGCATGGGATATTTACTTCCGCCAGAATCCCGTCTGCGAGCCACCTAGTTTCGTGGAAGATCCGGGTCTTGATTTAGATGCACTCTTGGACGGTCAGCCGATTTTGCTTCTCGGTGAAGGAAAATGACAGCAAACCCAAGAGGCTGTGACTCACGGTCGGGCGTACGGAAAGACCTCGAACTACTCTCTAGGGAATAACTGCACGCCCGCTATAGCGGGAACGGCATCCCCTGCAGGCCCTTGAGGTACCGTATCTCTCCCAGGTGGTAGAACGTGTGCCCGATGATGAACGTCTGAAGCAGGCGCGCCAGCGTCCGATCCGGCCGCTCCTCGTCCATCACGCGATCCAGGTCGTCATCCGTCATGCCTTCGAACACTGCGGGGATTTTTGGCCCCACCTCGGTCGCATAATCGCGCAGCAGCTCAAGACTCGGGCGGAAGTCGCCAACCTGGTCCGCGGTGAACCCCGTGCCCGTCCCTTCTCCGGCCGGCATGACGAACCTTTCGTGGTAGCCCTGCGAAGCCCAGATTGTCGGCTGTGGCTCTACGGGAATGGTGACGTGTACCGCGTCATCCAGCGTGCGGGTGATGTGCCAGGCGATGAACGCGATAGTCGTCGCGCCGGGAATCGGCGCGTAGTAGATGTTCTCCTCCGTCAGCGGCTCCAATTCGCGGAGCAGACTCGTCTGGATCTCGCGCATCTCCCGGGTCAACACCTGTACGCCGTTCATTTCCCCATCCCCCGTTGACTAGCGGAACGTATTCTTGATCCAGTCCATGAAGCCAGTGCCCTCACGCTCGCTGTCATCCCCGTTCTCGGGCGCGGCCGGCAGCGTTGCGGCTAGCTGCTCCAACAGTTGTCGCTGTTCATCCGTGAGGTGATCGGGCACGTGGACGGATGCGACGACAAACAAGTCGCCGCGTGCGCGCTGGTTCTTCGGATCGACCACGCCGCGTCCCTTGATCCTGAACGACTGCCCGGATTGGACGCCGGCAGGAACATGGAACGGCTCATCACCCTCCAGCGTCGGGATGGTGATCTCAGCCCCGAGCGCGGCCTGCGCGATGTTGATGGGCACACGGTGGAACAGGTGCCGCCCCTCCCGCTCAAAAACGGCGCTCGGTGTCACGTCCAACTCGATATACAGGTCTCCGGGCGGCCCGCCGTTCGCGCCGGCCTCTCCCTCACCGCCGAGACGAATCCGGTTGCCCGTGTCCACCCCCGGCGGCACGGTCACGCGCACGGAGAGTTCACGCCTGATCCGCCCGGCCCCGTGGCACTCGGAGCACGGGTTTGTAATGACTTTGCCCTCGCCGTGGCAACGAGTACAGGCGCTGATGTTCACATATTGGCCGAAGATGCTCTGTTGGCTGCGGCGCACCTCTCCAGAGCCGTTGCACGCCGAGCACGCCTCCGGCTGTGTGCCGGGCTCTGCACCGTTGCCCTTGCACGGCTGGCACATTTCATTGCGGGCAACCTTGATGTCCTTCTCGACGCCCATAACCGCGTCCTCAAACGGCAGCTGCATCCGCATGGCGAGGTCATCGCCGCGCTGCGGACCGCCGCGCCGCCCCTGGCGCCCGCGCATTCCGCCGAAGAACGCGTCGAAGATGTCGCCAAAGCCGCCGAAGCCGGAGAACGCGTCTCCGTTGGCGAAACCGTCCGCCCCGTTCAGTCCGGCATGGCCGAATCGATCATAGGCCGAGCGCTTGTTCTCGTCGCGCAGGACCTCGTACGCCTCGTTGATCTCCTTGAACTTCTGCTCGGCGTCCGCAGAACGATTGCGGTCCGGGTGGTGCTCAAAGGCAAGCCGACGGAACGCTCGCTTCACGTCCTCCGCAGAGGCGTCGCGAGATAGCCCAAGAACGTCGTAATAGTCTTTCTTATTCGTTGTCATGGCAGTAGAGCCGGAATTGAACCGTGATGCCGCTGCGCTTTCACCGTCTGCGCCGCGACGCCCACCAGGTCAGTCACTCCAGTGTATACCACGCATGAATCTGCGGCTTGGCTGGGCGGTCCCGTCCGCCTAGAGACTGTTGCGCCATTCGTCGAACGCCGCCACGTCCTCCGGCGAGGCGTGACGGATCAGTGACATCAGTCGGTTCATCGCCGTCACGAGTTCCTTCGCATACTCGTCCCCGGAGTCGCCATTCTTGAGCGGCGGCCTCTCCAGCCCAGACCGAAGCGTGTTCACCTTTTCCTGCGCCGCCTTCAACGCACGCAGCTGCGGCGATTCGTCCTCCGGCCGTTCCTGTTCAGGCATGCTCATTGCCAAACCGTCCCACCGACGCCTAATCCTTCTGGAACTGCGAAAAATCGATACGGGAGCCTTCCCCGACGAACGGGTTGTAGCGCCGCTCATTGAGGATCGTCGAGATATCGTTGTGCCCGGGCAGCACGACCGTTTCATCCGGCAGGTCGAACAGCCGCGTCTTGATGGATGTGAGGATGTCCGGCATCGATCCGCCGGGGAACTCCGTCCGCCCGATGGACATCTGGAACAGCGTATCCCCCGTCAGCACCGCGTCCTCGTAGACGAAGCAACTGCTCCCCGGTGTATGTCCCGGCGTATGCAGCACGCGAATCGCCGTCATGCCCAGCGTCAACTCCTGCTCGTGTTCCAGGTATGCGTCCGCCATGGGAGAGGGCATCTCCGGCTTGCCCAGCCACCCGTCGCCCTTTGCCAGTTCCTCCAGCATCGCCTCATCCGGCTCGCCGATCATCAGGTCCGCGTCGGACCCGTCCATCGCCAGGCCGTTGTCAAAGGTGTGGTCGGAATGCCCGTGGGTATTCAGCACATATTTCGGCAGCAGCGCATGCGACTTCATCCACACCAGCACCGGCCCCGACCCCTTGGACGGGTCGACAATCGCCGCCTCTTTCGACGCCTCGTCGAACACGACATACGTGTTATTCCCCATCGGCCCCACGGCAAATCGCTGAATCGGCATACCCACACCCCACTAATGGCTTAGTGAAATTGTATCGCGCCCACGCCAGATTGCCCGTCCCACACCTCGTCATTCCGGCGAAAGCGGGAAGCTGAATCTCATTGACCCAACCAACGATGTAACGCTCCCCTCCCTGTCATTCCGAGCGCAGCCGAGGAATCCAGAGAAGTGGTTGCTAATGCTCACACGGCAGTTTCGCCGATACGCTCCATAGCGATTCACGAGATAATGTAGATAGATCTGTCCCGAACCGTCAGGGGCACGACTATGTCCTTGCTGGGGTACCCATTGGTGAGTACACGTGGAGGGTCATTGCTGAAGGAATTAAGATAGTCTGCTACCCGCACCGAGGGCCCGTCCCATTCGGAGTATGAGAAATCCACCAGAATAATGTAGTCGCCGTCCCGATCGATGTCTTTATAGTAGAACTCTATCGAAAATGGTACGGGAGACGTTCTATCGGTTCCGGTTACTGCACCCTCTGCTATTGTGCGGTATCTCCTTAAGTGGCTGTAGAGGGTTTCGTCACTATAGAGAGGTTTTCCGGTGAGATCGACCAACCCGATGTACCCTTTCAAGGGCAGTTCTTCGAGACAAGAATCGCTTGCAGCGATGAACACGTAATTCTCATCGCAATCAAATACCAGGGTCCCCGTAATTTCCCTTGCGATGCGCCCTTCAATGAAGTAAGCCGCCATCAGCAACGAGGCAACCACACTGGCAACTGCTAGCCAGACTCTCCAGCGGCTCAAAATTCCAGCAACCATCCCGCCATCACCGTCAGCCGACTGCGCAGCCGCTCCTAATAACTTGCCCGACCCAATGATTGAACCATTATTACCAAAAGTTCGGTTTTGGCAATCTTCGTCAACGGCTCACCCCACCCCCACTATCTCCACCACGTGCGGCATGATCTCTGCGTCCGGGCGGGAGGTGTAGACGTACTCAGCGACGTTGTCCAGCGTCCGACGGCAGCCGGCCTCTGACAGGCCCACGCATGACACGCCCAACAGCGCCATGCGCGGTGAATCGTGCTCGGCAACTTCTGAGATGGAGACGTTGTAGCGGCGCTTCACGCGCTCGATGACGCTCTTGACCACCTGCCGCTTGTCTTTGAGCGAACTCGCCTCAGGCAGCCGCAACTCAAGAACCGTGTAACCAACGACGATGGCCATGGGCTGCTCTCTGTCATTCTGAGCCTGTCGAAGAGTCCAACACACCCCGCTCACCCTTCGACAGGCTCAGGGCGAACGGCGCGCTAGACGTCCAGGTTCTGGACCTCCTGCGCATGCGTCCGGATGAAGTTGGCGCGTGGGCGAACCTCCTCGCCCATGAGCATCTCGAACAACTCCGCCGCCTGCTGCGCGTCCTCGATCTCGACCTTGAACAGCGTCCGCGTCTCCGGGTCCAGCGTCGTCTCCCACAACTGCGTGGGGTTCATCTCGCCGAGGCCCTTGTACCGCTGGATGCCGACGCCGCGCGTTGACACGTCCTCAACGATCTCCGCAAGGTCGATCATGGAGTTCAGGCGTCCCACGGCGCGCTCCCGCTTGTAAACCGTGCCAACCTTGGGCAGGTGATCGCTGAGCGCCGTGGCCAGCTCCGTCATGCGCTGCGCCGCGTCCTCGCTGAAGAAGTCGTGGTCGAGCCGCAGCGTGCGGCCGCTCTCCGTGTCCTGGACCAGGATGTACGTCTCGTTCTTGGCCGGGATCGCGGTGTCCGCGTCATCATCATCCGTCGATGTCTCGTCCTGCCCCTCGGCAGGCTCATCGGCGAGATCGAGCAGCGACGGCTGCCGAACGTCCGGGATCGCAGTGGGCGCCGTGGGTGAGGGCGGGGGAGCGATGGGTGTGTCGTCGTACTGGAACTCCAGGATGCGCACGTTGCCCAAATCCTGCAGCGCCTTCATCAGTTCCTGCAGTGTTTCCTCGGTGGAGAGATCGCGCTCGCCCGTCCGCACGGTCAGGGCAGTGGCGGTCAGGAGCGGCCACGGATAACCGGTCGCCTGCAGGTCGGACATCGCCCGTCCGAGACGCTGCACGGACGGCAGCACGTCGCGCACCTGCGGCTCCGTGTAGACGATTTCCGCGTCCTGCTCCGAGCTCTCGCGGATCGTCATGTCCTTGAGGGCCTGGTTGGTCAGCGTGTCGTCCTTCTCCCGGTCCGAATAGAGCCAGTGGATGTCATTGCGGCCGATCTGCACGCGGTACAGCGGCGGCTGCGCGATGTAGATATTGCCGGCGCGGAGCAACGGCTGGAAATGCCGGTAGAACAGCGTCAGCAGCAGCGTGCGGATATGCGCGCCGTCCACGTCCGCGTCCGTCATGATGATGACCTTCTTGTACCGCAGCTTGGAGAGGTCCAGCCCCTCGTTCTCGTCGATCTCCGCCTCATCCTCGGATGCGCCGTTGCCGTTGGCGTGGCCGTTCAGCCCGCCGAACCCGACGCCGAGCGCGGAGGCGATGGCCTTGATCTCCTCGTGCCCGTAGACCTTGTCGAGCCGCGCCTTCTGCACGTTCAGGATCTTGCCGCGCAGGGGCAGGATGGCCTGGAAGCGCCGATCACGCCCACCCTTGGCGGAGCCGCCGGCAGAGTCGCCCTCAACGAGGAAGATCTCGCAGTTGTCCGGGTTCTTGTCGGAGCAGTCGGCCAGCTTGCCGGGCAATGTGGTGGATTCCAGCAGGCCCTTGCGCTGCACGCTCTCCTTGGCCTTGCGCGCGGCCTCCCGCGCGACGGCGGTATTCCTGCACTTCTCCAGGATGCGCCGCGCGTCCTGCGGGTGCTCCTCCAGGTACGAGGACAGGCCCTCGGCCAGCGTGCTCTCAACCTGGTTCTTGACCTCCGCGTTGCCCAGCTTGCCCTTTGTCTGTCCCTCGAACTGCGGCTCTGCCAGCTTGACGCTGATCACGGCGGCGATGCCCTCGCGCACGTCCTCGCCCTGAAGGTTGCTGTCGCCGTCCTTCAGCAGCTTGAACTTGCGCCCGTAGTCATTCATCGCCCGCGTCAGCGCGGCGCGGAAGCCGGTCAAGTGCGTTCCGCCGTCCACCGTGTGGATGCAGTTCGCGAACCCAAAGACGTTCTCCTGGAAGCCGTCGTTGTATTGGAGCGCAACCTCGACGCGCGTACCGTCCACCTCGCGTTCCACGTAGATGGGCTGCTGATGGAGAGGAGTGCGCGCCGCGTTCATATGCCGCACCAGCGAGCGGATGCCGCCCTCGAAATAGAACGTCGTCTCGTTCTCCGTCCGCTCATCGATGAAACGGATCTCCAGCCCCGGGTTCAGGTACGCCATCTCGCGGAACCGCGCCGCAAGCGTGGGGAACTCAAAGGACGTGTCCTGCATGAAGATATTGGGGTCCGGCGTGAACCAGACCGTGGTGCCGGTATCGTCCGCCGGGCCGATGGCCTCAACGGGCGCGAGCGCCTTGCCGCGCGAGTATTCCTGCATGTGGATTTGCCCGTTGCGCCGCACCTCAGCCCGCAGGCTTTCCGAGAGCGCGTTCACAACCGACGCGCCGACGCCGTGCAGCCCGCCGGAGACCTTGTACCCGCCGCCGCCGAACTTGCCGCCCGCGTGCAGGGTTGTCATCACCGTTTCGAGGCCCGTCAGGCCCGTCTGCGGATGCTTGTCGATGGGCACGCCGCGCCCGTCGTCGTCGATGCGGGCCGAGCCGTCCGCCAGGATGGTGACGACGATCCGGTTGCAATGGCCCGCCATCGCCTCGTCGACGGCGTTGTCGACAATCTCATAGATCAGGTGGTGGAGGCCGCGCTCGTCCGTGGAGCCGATGTACATGCCGGGGCGGCGGCGCACCGCCTCAAGCCCCTCAAGGACCTCGATATTGCGTGACGTGTACTCGGACGTGTCAGTCGCGGCTGCATCGCGCCGTTCCGACCGTTCTACCATCTGGTTCACCCCTTCAGTGAGCGGCAATCACGCGAGCCGGCGGTGGCTCCGGATTCGCTATATGTACGCCACCTATATGCGCCTCGTGAACTGCCGTGTTTGGCGCCTGCTTTTCCCCGCTTCCTGAGCACCGGATTCCACTCTCCCCCAGGGCCGATTCAGATACGACCCCAAGGTACTCGCGAATACGGCCATTACCTGTATCTATTCTACCAGAAATCCAAAAATGGCGATGCCACGCCTGAACCGTCAGGAATCGCGTCCCCACGCCATTCACAGACGTGCTCTTAACGCTTCGCGTGAGATGTTTGGCGGGTTGCGGGTTTTGGTTGATGTGCCAGCCCTCCCCCGTTCACCCTGAGCCCGTCGAAGGGCCTGCCTCCACGGGACTCTCCATCGGCTCAAGGCGTAGCCTCAAGCCTAGGGCGCGGGTGACCTTAAGCAACGTTGTCAGGGTCGGGTTGCCGTCCTCAGACAGCGCCTCATAGAGGTTGCCCCGGTTTAGCCCGGTGGCGCGAGCGAGGGCGCTCATGTTCTTTGTTTGCGCAACGTGTCTCAGGGCAGCTCGAATCACAATCCCGTCTCCAAGATCCTCATCCACAGCCGCCCGGAGAAGGTCTTGCGCGTCGTCCTCAGTTCGTACGTAATCCGCCGCGTCGAATTTCCGATACTCCTCAGGCATCAGTCCCTCCATTCCATCGCCATCCTCTTGGCTCGCTCAATAGCTGCCAGTAGCCCGGCGATCTCGCAACCCGTGCAACCATCGATCGAACGTCGCGCTGCGGATGATCGTGAACATGACAACATTGTACGATATATCGTACAATCAGAGAAGCGGTTGTATGACCGGTGAAGAGCCCCTTCCACATTTCCCGCGCCCTTGAATGTCATTCTGAGCGGAGCGCAGCGGAGTCGAAGAATCTAAAGACGTATCTGATCGGGCAGGCGAGATTTTGGATTCCTCGGCTGCGCTCGGAATGACAGGGGGCGATCAGGATGGCGTGGGAGGGCGGCGCCATGCGCCGCACTGGATTCCCGCTTTCGCGGGAATGACGAGTGGGGTGTGCGGGAATGACGCCCTTCGACAGGCTCAGGGTGAGCGGTTTGTGTGCGGCTCAGGGTGAGCGGGGGGGGGGAGCGGTTGCGCGCAGCGGTCTATTCGTCTGCTGAGGATTCCTCTGTGGGGGCGGCGTCCGCTGCCGGCGCGCCCTCCTCGCCCTCTTCCTCGGCCGCTGCCGCAGCAGCCTCCGCCTCGTCCGCCTCGACCGTCGCCGCCACGCGGGAGTGCGTCGCCCGGACGATGATCGTCTCGGAGTCCGTCAGGATCTCCACGCCCTCCGGCGCGGTGATGTCCGAAACGTGGAGCGAGACCTCCAGTTCTTCAAGGACGGTCACGTCCAGCTCGACGGCGGCGGGAATGTTGGCGGGCAGGCACTCGATGGTGACCTCATGGGTGAGGTGCGTGATCACGGCACCCGGCAGCCGCGCCGCGGGGGCGTCGCCAACCAGGTGAACGGGAACGGTGGTCTGCACGGGCCGGTTCATCTCCACGATGTAGAAGTCCGCGTGCAGGATCGCCCGTGTCACAGGGTGCCGCTGCAGGTTGCGCAACAGCGTCTGGTGCTTCTCGCCGTCGATGGTCAGTTCAACAAGCGAGCCGCGCCCGCCGTCCGTGACCAGCCTGTCCAGCGCGCGGCTCTCGGCCTGGAAGCTGATGGATTCCGCGCCGCGGCCATAGAGATTGGCGGGCGTGATGCCCTCGCGCCGGAGCGCCTTCACGTGGCGGCCCAGCGCCTCGCGCCGCTCGCCCTCAAGGGTCAATGTTGTTCCGTTTGCGCTTGTCATATGGTTGTTCAGCCTTTGTGACTTTTGACACGATATCGTAGCTACAGGCCGCTATCGCGGTCAAGTTCGCCCGACTGAACACATACGGCACAATGTTGGTGAGCCGACGCCTCACAACAGACGCCAATGACTAGCAACGATACGCAACACGCAACGAGCAGGCGGGATGATGAGTCGCTTTGGCGTTTCGCGAGCGCCACGGGGATGGACCGGCGCGAGTTCCTGCGACTGCTGATTGCGGGCGGCACGGCGGCCGTCATCGCCGCCTGCTCAGGCAACCTGTTCAGCGGAGACGCGGCTAGCCCGACGCCGACCATCGACCCAACGAGCCCACCATGGTTCAAGGACCCGACCCCGTTCATCCAGCGCGGGAGCGCCGGCCTGGAAACACGGCTGGAAAACCTGAACGGCATGATCACACCGTCCCGCCAGTTTTTCGTGCGAAACAACGGGAAGAGGAGCATCGACGTGGATGTTTCCGGCTGGCAACTCGCTGTGGAGGGCGACGGGATAGCGGAGCCGGTGCAGCTGTCTATCGAGGAGTTGCAGCGCATGCCGAGCCGCTCTTTGGTCTCGTACCTGGAATGCGCCGGAAATCATCGCGCCATGTTCGGCCTGCTGCAGGGCCGACAGTCAACGGGCACACAGTGGATGACGGGCGCCATCGGCAACGGCGAGTGGGTTGGCGTGTCGCTGCGGGACGTGCTGACGCTTGCCGGTATCACCGATGCTGCGGTCAGCGTGCTGCTGGTTGGCTTGGATACGGATGCGCCGGAAAACGGCTTTCGCTATGTGCTGCCCGTCGAGAAGGCGATGGATTCCGATACGCTGCTGGCCTATTCGCTGAACGGCGAGCCTCTGCCGAAAGACCACGGCTTTCCCCTGCGCGCCATCGTGCCGGGGTGGGTGGGGAGTTCCCACATCAAGTGGCTTGGCAGGATCGTTGTGTCGTCCGAGAAACTGTGGACCCGCAACAACACAACGTCGTACGTGCTCATCGGAGACGATTACCCGCCGGAAGGCGAGGCGCGCGGCAAGCCGGTGACAATGCAGTCCATCAAGAGCGCGCTTGCCCTTTCATGGCCGGCGCAGCTTGCCATCGGCGCCCATCGCATCCACGGCTATGCTCATTCACCCTCGGGGACCATCTCGCGTGTTGAGTGGAGCGCCGACAGTGGTCAGACGTGGCGCAACGCCGAACTGACCACACCGCAACCCGACCACTCATGGGTACAGTTCGAGTTTGTGTGGGACGCCGAGGCGGGTGAGCACACAATCATGACGCGTGCGACGGACTCCGCCGGAAATACGCAGCCCGATCACGTGCCATTCAACAAGAAGGGCTACCTCTTCAACCAACCGCTGCCGCACCCCATTCGGGTGTTCTAGCGGGCCTCCCGTTCACCCTGAGCGCAGTCGAAGGGGGTGATTCCCCCTACGCCGCTGCACCCAACTCCCGAGGCCGATATTGCAGCGCCTCGCTGAGATGGCGGGATGTGATGGTCGGCTCCTCTGCAAGGTCCGCAATCGTCCTTGCCAGCTTGAGAATGCGGTGGAAACCTCGAGCGCTCAGGTGCAGTTGCTGCATCGCCGCCCGCAACAGCCCGTGCGACGCGTCATCCAGCCCGCAGTACTCCCTCACCTCCACCGGCCCCATGTCCGCGTTGGTCAACACGCCGGGCGAACTGCCGAAGCGCGCGCGTTGCCGCGTCCGTGCTTCCTCCACGCGGCCTCTCACGACCGCCGACGTCTCGCCTTGCCGTTCATCCGTTAGCTTCTCGTATTCAACACGGGGCACGTCGACAAAGATGTCGATGCGATCCAGCAACGGCCCGCTGATGCGGCGCTGGTAGCGGTCGATAGCCGACGGCGAGCAGGAGCACGCCTTCACAACGTCGCCGTAGAAGCCGCACGGGCAGGGATTCATTGCGCCGACAAGCATGAAATTGGCGGGGAATGTGATCGAACCCTGCGCGCGGCTGATCGTGACCGCCTTGTCCTCAAGCGGCTGCCGCAGCACCTCCAGGATGTGGTGGCCGAACTCCGGCATCTCATCGAGGAACAGGACGCCGCGGTGGGAGAGCGTGATCTCGCCGGGCCGGGGCCAATGCCCGCCGCCCACCAGCCCCGCGTTGGAGACCGTGTAATGCGGGGCGCGGAACGGGCGGGCGGAGATGAGCGGGCGCTCCGGCGGCAGCAGGCCCGCCACGCTGTAGATCTTGGTCACGTCCAGTGATTCATCCCGCGTCATTGTGGGAAGAACGGACGGCAGGCAGCGCGCCAGCAGCGTCTTTCCGCTGCCCGGCGGCCCCATCATCACGAGGTTGTGGCCGCCCGCCGCCGCGACCTCCAAGGCCCGTTTCACGTTCTCCTGCCCGCGGACGAGCGACATATCAAAGCCGTCGATGGTCGATGCAACGCCCGGGTCTGCGGGCGGCTCCGTCTGGTAGAACGGGCGGAACGACTGCTCGCCGCTGATGTGCTCCACGAGTTCACGCAGGTTGCCCGCGGGCAGCACCTCGATGCCGTCAACGAGGGCGGCCTCCGGCGCGTCGACGGCAGGAACGACGATCTGGGTCAGTCCGCCCTCGCGTGCAAGGGCCGTCATCGGCAGCACACCCTGCGTGTGCCGCACCTGCCCCTCGAGGGAAAGCTCGCCCAGGAACGCGACGTCTTCCAGTGAGAATTGCGCTCCGGCCTGTCCCGATCCGATGAGGATGCCCGCCGCGATGGGCAGGTCATAGGATGTGCCGTTCTTCTTGAGGTCCGCGGGGGCCAGCGAGACTGTGATGCGGCGCTGCGGAAACTCAAACCCGGAGTTCCTGATTGCCGCGCGAACACGCTCCCGCGCCTCCTGCACCGCCGTGTCCGGCAGCCCCACGATGGTGAAAGCGGGCAGGCCGGGCGCGATGTCCACCTCCACCTCAACGATCGAACCCTCAAGACCAACAACCGCGCAGCTGCGCACGTGTGCCAACGTCATAACACTCCCTCCCACCTGCGCGCCCAACTCAACCTGCCGAACTCACCCCAAAGAACGCGCGTTCTGACGACGGTACCACGCCGTGACAGGGATTGCAACATGCGTTCTGGAAAATGGTCAGGACAGAACCGCCCGCTCACCCTGAGCTTGTCGAAGGGTCACATGAACGGACGGGAGTGGGGCCGCCCATCCCCTCATTCCGGCGAAAGCCGGAATCCATCGGGGCTGTCATTCCGAGCGCAGCTCAGCGGAGTCGAGGAATCTAAAGCGTTGACTGGTCCCACATAGCCGGGTTCAACGCGCGCCCTTCCTGCGATTGTGCTCCTTGCAAAGCACTTGGCAGTTTTCCTCTTCCGTCCTGCCACCCTCTGACCAAGGCGTGATATGGTCAGCTTCCATCTTCGATAGATCGAACTCTTTCCCACACTCAGCACACTTCTTGCCCTGCTTCTCGTAGACGCGCTGTTTCACTTGTGCAGAGAACGCCCTCAAGTCCAAGTGCTGCTCATCACCCGTGAGGATGTAAGGGTATATCCCTGACTGTTTCCGAACATCCTCGTCGTCGATGAGGCGTTGCGTTTCTTCCTCGATAGCAGCCGGATCCAGGTCGGCATCCTTGTAGTTGTCGTAAAGGGTGCCCCAATCCACGCTCTTCATTGCAGGTCGGCGAACCGTAAAGTGTTTTTTGACCCATTCGATTACCCCCCGAAAGTGCTCCCAGAGCTCCTTGGCCTCAGTGTCGTGCTGGTGCCGCCCCATGTAATCTTCGATGGTAGTTTCGCTGGCCCAGCGAATCGCGGTCTGCAGATATTCTTGCCTGATAGGGCGGCCGTTGAGGTAGTACTGACCTATCCCATACGCAGGCCCACCTGTCCTGCTGAAATAGCGCTTAGCATCAGAGACCCAAGGACCTGCATACACGGCGTTGCGGAGTTCCTGATCGGTAAGCTTCTCACCAGCGATGTTCACGATTTCGAACCAGTCAAGCTTCTCCCGCGTCTCTCCCCGGCATACATAGACCATGAGCTTGTAGCGGAAGATTTGCTCCTTCTCGTCGTCAGTGAGATTAGTGAAATAGCGGTCGCCAATCGAGAAAACTCCTCCCACATACTGGGCGATAGAAATAGTCCGCTGTTGCCCGTCGATGATTTCAAAGGTCCCATCGTCGCGTCCCGCCCAGTACATGACGTTGAGGGGATAGCCCTTGGTGATGGTGTTGATTACCGCGTCACGCTGCTTGTCTTTGTAAACGAACTCCCTCTGATATGGAGGACGGACATCCAGCAGCCCGTCATAACCGCGAACGCCGCCCTCGCCGTCGTCTTTGTAGCCCTCCACCAGCTCGCGCACTGTAATGTCTTTCTGTTCAATGTCCACTAATTTGTCCTTCGCCGTATCACTACGCGCACGTACTTCGGTTTGCCGTCTATAGAGCCATCCTTGTCTTTTATGAGGCCGTGCGCCTTGAGAGGCACAGCCTCGTTCAAGCGAATATCGTCCGCACTAATAATTTCGAACTGTTCCGGATTGTATTTGTCAAGAAAAGTAATCGGGACCCCTATTGCTTCAAAATAGTTGTCCGGTATGTCCTGCACACGGTCTACGTTAATAGCATCGTAATTGTCGTACTTGGGATATTCAGAAGGTGTGTACTTCCGATATAAAATCAGGTCCTCATGTCGCTTGGCATGATCGAGATTGGTAAACCACCTAACACCTTTCACACGAATAAACTTATTGCCAGCCTCATCAATCCTGCTGGTCGCAGCGTTCAGAGGGTAATGGGCTGGTATTCCAAACTCTCGGTCGCCGCTTGTTATGCTTGGTCCTAACCAGACCTTATTTTCTTTGATTAGTGGGAATATCTCCTTGTACGTGACGGCATTCATATTGCCGATTATTACGAATTGTTTGGCATGCTCCATGAGCTGCCCCACGTACTCTCTAAACATAGAAAACGGAGGATTCGTGACCACGATGTCCGCCTGCTTAAGGATTTCAATGCTCTCTTCGCTGCGGAAGTCGCCAGTGTCCGTGAGATAAGAGACCGGGTATGAGTCGTTTCTCAGCAGATATTCGACATCGCTCAATCCAACGGCTCCATCTCCGTCAAAATCCTTCACTTGGATAATGTCGGTTCTGTACGGACGAACTCCGTTATTTTTCAAACCTTTGATATCGCTTAGGGGCAATAGCTCACCCTGAATGGGAGAATCCACGTATCCGGTGGCAACGAGCCTTTTGAGTCCCAAGGCATTAAAGTTGGCGGCGAAGTATTTGAAGAAATTGCTCTCGTATGGATCGTCGCAGTTGCAGTAGACGACCTTGCCTCGAAAATGCTCCTTGTAATGGTGCAATTCCTTTTCGATATCGGAGAGTTGCGTGTAGAACTCGTCACGCTTCTGCCGCCTTGCAAGGTGGAGTGGGCTGTTGGCCGACACCGCCCCATCCTTACCGTGTGACCCGCTGAGGGATAACACAGGGAGTGATGTCTACATAGAGGTTGGAGTGATGAGAGGCCTGACGCGATGCGCCGGGTTCCCGTGCCAAGCACGGGAACGTTAAATCAGGATCTTTTAAACTGGGGTCGCCGTTGCGCGTTTAACGCGCAACGGCGACCTTTTCAGCGTTCACGGACTTGTCCGGGTTAGGAATGAGCGGGGCATTGCGCACCATCTGATGATGCGCATAGGTGTGTTGCTTACCTTTGAAATCCAAGCTTGGCACGCCGTCCCTCCCCATTTCTCCGTCCCGATGCGGAATCATAGCACGCTCCCCCGCCCCCCTCAAACGCGCCGCCCATCAAGGGGGAGGGGATTCTGGATTCCCGCTTTCGCAGGAATGACGGAGGGGGCGCGGGAATGACGGGGGGTGGGTGCGCTGGGGTAGACTGGCAGTGCTTGATGGGCAGGACGATCCGGTCGGTAAGGAGGCATGGCGTTGGAGTTCATGGGGTACGGCTATACGCACTGGTTGATTATCGCGTCCCTGGCTCTGCTGACGGCGGCGCCTGTTATCGGCATCGCCGCGGGCTTCATCATGAGCAGGGTGAGGCGGCGGCGGGCGGCGGAGTAGGATTTCGCCCTTCGACAGGCTCAGGGTGAGCGGGTTGGTTGGAAGGTGGAAGTGATCGATGACGCGCATATTGCTGGCGGTGGACGGATCCGGCCAGGATGTGGCGTCCGTGGAGTGGTTGGCCAAGCTGTTCGGTGATGAGGCGGATACGACTGAAATCATCGTGCTGCATGTTGCTCACCTGAGGATGCCCGGGCCATCGTCCATCAAGCTCGGGTTCGTCCCGCACCTTCCGTCCCGTGAGGACCTCGAGGGCATTGAACAGCAGACCCGCACCGAGGCGGACGAGATTGTCGACGCGGCACGGGAAGACCTTGAGGCCTACGGCTTCACGATAACGACGATGGTGGAGTGGGGGCCGACGCCGGACGTGATTCTCGAGGTGGCTGCGGCCACCTCGTGTGACATGATTGCGATGGGGCGGCACGGGGCGGGCCGGGTGACCGATCTGATCGCGGGCAGTGTTTCGGGGCGGGTCATACGCCGTGCCGGCGTGCCCGTCCTCATCTTGCGGGCTGAGCCGCCGGAGTAGGGCGTTGGTTTGCGAATGAGGCTTTAGATTCTTCGACTCCGCTGCGCTCCGCTCAGAATGACAGGAGGCTGGGCGTTTAGACGGGTGTTGGCTCTTCGAAGCGTTCGATGACCTGGAACTCCAGCGCGTAGACCTCTACCTCGTCGACGGGGCGGTCGAACTTTTTGCCCTCGCTGAACTGCTCGATCCACGCCGCCCTGTCCGGCCAACCTTCGGCGAGCACCTCATCGGGCGTCATATCTCCGATGCGCTGTTTCCACACCCGGGTCACAAGGATTTTGGCGAACGGCTTCTCGCCGGTCATCGGCGGGCGGCGATAGAGCAGGTGCTCCGCGCCCTCTTTCGCCCGCGCTCGCGCCCACAACTTGCGCGCCTGCGATTTCTCGCCCCGCAGGATGAGTTGCACGCTTGGTTCCTTGAATAGAATCATGCGGATACTATACAGGCGCGGCGGGCCGCCTGACCGTCACGCATCAGTAGACGGCAGTAACACAGGTGGAGGAAGTCATGCAGCAGTTTCTCGTGCTGACCGTTGGTCGCGCTCTGGACCCGCAGGACGACGATGAGCAAACGCAGGCGTATATGGGTGAATGGCAGGCGTGGCTTGGGGGCCTGGTCACCTCCGGCGCGCTGGACTCCGGCAGGCCATTGGAACCCGGCGGCAAGGTGGTGGATAAAGATGGCATCACTGACCATGCGCCTGAGGAAATCGGCATCGGCGGCTACCTGATCATCAACGCCGAATCCTTGGAGGACGCTGCGAGGATCGCGCAAGGTTCGCCGCACATCGCTATCGGTGGGAACGCCATTATTCGCCCGTGTCTGAGTATCCCTGGTTAGGTATAGATAGCTATCACGACGGCCTCCGTGGGGTCTGACGGGTGTGAGGCGAAGGCGATGATGCAGGAGCGGCCAGCCAATATTTCCGAGGAGGGGATGGCGCGGCTGACGCGCGCTCCCGTCAGCCACGTCGGCACACTCCCGTCCAACTGAACGTCCGCCGTGAATGACGACGAATCAAAACCCCTGACCGTGCCGCGCCTCAACTCCATGTCTACACCCCGCTCAGGTCGATGTCCTGCTGATATACGGGCTGAGACGTGCCGATGTCATAACGCGTCCGCAGACCTGCCACCCGGAGCCGCTCCGACGCCCATCCCACGGACGGCGCGGTGACGGCCACAACGTCATGCAGCTGCTGGCCGACGTTCACGGGAACGGTGATATGCGCGAAGGGCTGCAGGATGCCGCGCGAGCGCAATTCAGCCTCCGCCCGCGTGGCCGCCACCTCCGTTGTTGTCAGCGAGCGATCAACGACCTGCACCAACAGGCTGCCGACGGATGTCATCTCCTCCTCATTCAGGGCTTGCGCAATCGCCCCGTCCCCGTATACCTGCACGTGGTTGACGCGAGAGAGGGCGGATGAACGCGCGGCGTCCAGCAGCGCATGGCCGCCCGGATCGCCATAGGAATAAACGGCGGGGTCGGTTTCACGGGTATGGATTGCCTCCAGCACGCCGTCTGAGAAACGCAGAACGTCCGGCACGCGGGACATCAGGCGGTTGATGGCAATCGCAAGGCTCTCATTGGGAGAGACCGTGACGGCGGGGTAGGTGGCCACGATGGCGGGGCTTGAGCGGGCAAGCGTGGCGGACAGGCCCGCCATCGTGAGCAGTTGGCCGAGGATGTTCCACACGGATGCCGTGTGCGCGGGCCACGTCAGTTGGCGACGCGCCCGCATGTTAGCCAGGAACCACCACGGGTCCTCCGCCTCCAACACCGTTACGGGGCTGCCTCGCCGCGTCTCACGTCGAACCTCGCGCACCCAATAGCGTTGAGGCTGACCGGTTTCCTGTCCCTCCGCGGTCTCATAGCCCCACGCGATGCTGAGTTCATGCCCCAGTGGGCCGGAGCCGACGGTGATTGACGGATCAAGGCGTGGACCATCAGCCAGGACGAGTGTCAACGAAGCGCCGTGTGGTGTTTCTCTCACGTCCGCGGCTATGACGGAATTGGAGATATCAACGGACGGCGCGCCGATTCGCGCCCTCCACACGCCGGACGGTGTCGTGAGCCACCTAAAGGAGGCATCGGCTGTCAGCGCAGGCCCTGAACCTCCGGTCTGCCCGAATGGCGAGGGCTCGCGCCAACGATGGTCGCGAAACCGCGTGCCTGCCGCGCCATGCGTTGTCATGGTCTGTGAGTATCCGCCCGCCCCGCCATATGCTTCGACAAAGCTGATGTGCGGCCCGTCTGCCGCGCAGACACCGGGATCCCGGTAACTCACGTTAGCGCCCGCCGCCGATGCGATCACGTCACGTAGCATCGACCATGTTCCTGCCGCCTGAGACGAACCCGCGCCAAGGGTGCAGGTCCATACGCCTGACGATCCGTTCGAAAGCGTCCCGCAAACCACAACTGCCCAATCGCCGTCGATGTGAGCGCAGGCGACGCCGTCCACGGTTTTCAGCGAGTTGGTCCATGCGGCCGGCGACGACCATGCTCCGGCCGTTCTCGTCATTGAGCGAACGACGCCCGTTGATTCCGCGTAGAGTAGCAAAGCTCCACCGCCCGCGCCGGATGCCGCCGCAAGGGAGGTGACATTTGCCGCCGCCGTAGCGACCGCGCGCGGCGGGCTGAAAGTCACACCGTCGTCCCTGCTCGTTCGCTCGCGGATCGTCCGCTGATTGGCCGCAACATCAAAGACATGAATCTGACCACCAATCTCGATGACCGCAACGCCTGCCGTGGCGGACGCCTCCCCGAGGTTCCGCCACATCCCGAATTGCGCATCCGGTCCGGGTGAGGCGGTTCGCTGGACGAAGAGGCCGTTGGGGTTGTCCTGAGCGCGGATGCGGATGAGTGAGCCGCCGGACGTGATGGCGGCGTCATACGGCCCGTCCGGCTCCTGCCCGGAGGCAAGGCGTTCCCATCGGAGTTGTGTCACTCCGCCCCACCGCTCAGCGAGCGTGGCGTGAACATAGGGAATGGCGGCGCGGTCGCGCTGCGCCGCGAGCAGTGTTTCAGACAATGAGTGCATCGTTGGTCACCGAGGAGTTGATTGTGCTGTTGAGTCCGGGGGCCTAGAGGTTGCCGCCGTCATCCGGATGGAAAAGCTTGCGTGAGCGAAAGCCGGAGCGGCGGCCGATTCGAGCCAACTGCAGCTCGAAATCGGCCATCCGCTCCTCTGCCCATGTCAGGTACTGCCGCCACACGTCCTGCCCGCCGACGTTGAGACGGTTGACGGCGTAGGCAGCCCACTCCAGCGCCGCGTACGCCGCCGCGCCGGTGATGACCACCTCTTCCAGCGCCTCAGGCAGTGTGGAGGAGGTTTCCGTGAGCCGATGGAGGGCGCCATAATACACGGTGACGCTCTCACCGGCCTTCGGTTCGCCGGGCAGGCTCAGCATGAGCGTGTCGCCCCATTGGTTGAAGCGCACGCGGGACGGCGGATGCTTGCCCACGGGATATTCGACGGCTTCAACGACGACCCTATCAGACAGGTCCGCGACGGAGATCTCCCGGCTTCCACCTGTCAGCCCCTTTGAGGCCGTCTTCTCCTGCGGCGCGACCTTGGAGACCTTGGCAAGCGCCCGCTCTATGTGACGATTCAATGCATCGTCCGTCCAGCGGTAGCTGTTAGCGTCCTCGTCATGCAGATCGCGCCGCACGCGCTCCCGCATCTGTCCCAGCGTGCTCATCTTTCCTCGCGCCTCCCGTGCTCATCCGTCATTCCCATCCCCCGCCGTCATTCCCGCGCACGCGGGAATCCAGAAATCCGCCCCTAGTTGCGAACTCCCGTGAGCTTGGCGAGCTTTGCCGTGTTGAACAGGGCAAGGCTCACGTACCACTTCACGCGTGTCCGGCTTGCGTCCTTCGTCTCCAGGCTGCCGACGCGTTCCACCTGCAACCCGCCGGGCGACGTGAGCCCAACGAGGCCGCCCTCGCCCGCTTGGTAAGCGAAGATCGTGGAGCAGTCCGAGCTTGAGCCGACCGTCTGCGCGTCCGAGATCCAGTCGTTCACGCCGACCGGGATGCCGTCGTAGTACTGCACCATCTGACCGAGCTCATCGCGGTCGGACACCACGATGCCGGAGCCGGAGGCGCGAGCGAGCGAGTTGAGCTTGCGGCGGGAGCGGCGGCTCATCAGGATCATGTCCGGCTTGCCGCCCTGCACCGCGTCGATCAACTCATCCAGCTTGTCCAGCGTGAGCGCTCCGCCGTTCACGCCCATCGATAGGGCCTGCTGCCCGGCGGCCAGCACGTCGATGCCGTCAAACGAATCTTCGTCCGTATCCGTGTCCCCGTTGACGAAGGTGTCCTCAAACTTGTGCTGGATAGCCCGCGCCTTGAGTTGGACGACGGCCGCCTCAAGGTCCTGGATGTTGGATCGTGTGGTCGCGAGGTAGTTGTCCACGTCCGCGTCGCCGCCGAGGATGGAGAGCGTCGCCGTCAACTGGGTGAACGTCGGGGTGCTCTCCGCCCATGGATCGCCAACGCCGTAGAAGCTGACCGTCGGCGCGGCCTTCTCCCTGTTGTACGTGAGACCGTTCCCGACGATCTCGATGAAGGGCAGCGATTGGAGAACGGGGCTGTCCTTGATCACGGTTTCTATCACGCCCTGCAACAGGACGTCGTTGGAGAGCTTTGCTGCTTCCGTCAATGTGAGTGCCATTCGTTTCACCTCCTGGGTGTGCTTTCTGGGCCGCATTCGATGACCGAAAGATAAGAACAGACGTGCTTATTCTGCAAATCCATGTGTCACATGAATGCGCTCTCTCCCGCGCGCCGTTATGTTCTGTCGTGTTGCCGTTATGACGTATGGGGAGTACCCTTTCCCCTATATGCAGGACTTAATGCCGGTAATCGGTGTGCTTGTTGGGGCGTCGCTTATTGCCGTCGCGGTGCTGGAATGGCGTATGAAATTCTTTAGCAACCTCTTCCGCGGGATTTCTGAGCCCAGCGGGAATGAAACACCGCCGGACACAGCTGTTGCTGACGCTGTCGATCTCGAGGAAGTGCATGGAGAGGTTGAGCAGGACTTCTGGCGCAGCTTTGAGCGGCAGATTGCCTCTGCCGAGCGGCGCGGGGACAACGATGAGGCTGCGCGCCTCCGCCGCATGTATGAATCCCATGAAGAGGCATGGCGCGCCCAGCGGGCGCTGAGGAGCCGGGCGCCTTCTTCACGGGACGCCGCCTCACCAAACGCGTTGCAAGCGCATCTGCGAGCGGAAGTGCGTCTGCTGCTCGAGCGTTCTGACGTTCTCGAAACCTTCTCGGCGCAGGACTGGGTGTTCCGTGGCAACGCCTACCTGGCTATCGGCGAGGATGAGCGAGCGGCGGCCGCGTACAGGCAGGCGCTTCGGGAACTGCCGGAGGACCCCCAGATTCGCTTGCTGTACGCCGTCGCGTTGCAGCGGGACGGCGAGTTGCGCGAAGCCCTACAGGTCTATAACGCGCTGGCGTCCGAGAACGGGGAGAGCGATCCGGCGGTCCTGGCCGGACGCGGCAATGTCCTTGCCGAGTTGGACAGATTTGAGGATGCCATTCGGGATTTCGATTCCGTGTTGCGCATCAACGGACAGGACGGCGATACAATCTATGACCGCGCGCGAGCCCTATCTGATTCCGGCTATCTTGATGAGGCCATCCTCGGCTTTGAGCACGCCCGAACATACCTGTCCGACAACCCCGATCTGCACAACGATCTCGGAAACGCGCTTGCCCTCGCAGGTCGCAATGACGAGGCTCTGAAATCCTATGAGCGGGCCATCAACCTTCGCCCTGCCTTTGCCCGCGCGCACTACAACCGCGGGGTTACCTACTCCCGCATGGGGCAGTTTGAAGCGGCGGCAGACGCTTTCGAGCGTTGTCTGCGCCTGCGTTTGGACATCCCGGAGGCGCACTATGGCCGGGGTGTCGCCCTTGCGCGGCTGGAGCAATTTCGAGATGCCGCCGCCTCATTTGACCGCGCCGTGGTCCTGCGCCCCGGCTTTGCGGACGCGCTTTTCCACAAGGCCAGGGCGCAAAGCCGGCTCGGCCAGACGACGGAGGCGTTCGAGGCCCTGCGGCAGGCGGTCACCGCCTCTCCCACTTTACGTGAACAGGCCAAGACAGAAACGGACTTTGGCGCGTTGTACTCCGACCCGGACGTCGCGTCACGGTTTGAGCAACTGATTGCATCGTGAAGACCATTGTCGTCAGCATCGTCGTGGTGCTCATCTCGGCGATTCTTGGCATCCTGCACCTGGCCGGCGCGATCACAATCCCCTTTTCCGACATTGGCAGCGGCATCGTTGCGGGCTTTATCCCGATGGCCATCACGGTTGTCGCGTTCGCAGCCCTGATCATCCTGGCGCTCACGCTCCGCAACCAGGCGGAACTCCGAAACAGGGAGCTTGAGTACGAGGAGGCCGCTGCCGAGGTTGACGCCGTGCGCCGGCAAGGGGAACTGGTGAACGCCATCCGCCTGCGTCTTTCTACGGATACGGGGGATAGTGAAGAGGAACGGCAGGAGTTGGCCGCAGAGTTGGTGACGGCCGCGGAGCGCTACCACACCGTCCTGCGCGGTTTCATCCGTGCCCGCCCGGAGATCGCGCGCATTGAGCGGGACGCCATTGCGTCGTACCTGGCGGAGGCGGAAGCCGAGCTGCGGCGCCTCCGCGCGGATGGCTCCGCCGCATTCGAGGACATCCCGATTGTTTCTCCGTTCGCCGTCCCGGACTCTCCATCCCAGGTGGCGGGACCGTTTGATAGTGATCCCGCGCCCCCGGGCAACTCCATCGGCGATGTAATGGCGGAGGAGGTGGAAAACAGGAGGCGCCGCGCGTGAGCCTGCCGCCCCTCCTCGATCTTCGGGGCACTGCCATCGAACTCCTGGACATGCCCCTGGACTGGCCGAGCGGCGACGAGTGGATCGACGCCGATATCCTCGCCTCCCGCCTGCCTGACGCCGCCGAGCAGATCGACATCCTCCTCCACCATCTCCTGGAACAGGCTTCCGATAACAAGGCGACCTCAGACTGGCTCCTTGAAGGACGCGCGTGGGCAAGCACCGGTGATTGGCCTCGTGCCCTCGTCGCCTATGAATACGCGCTTGACGGCGCAACCAACAGGCAAGCACCGGATATCTGGTATCTGCGCGGGCTGGCGCTCATGCGGCAGGAGTATTTCGATGCCGCCGTCGAGTCCTTTGATTTCGCGCGCGGCAATCGGAAGATCATCGGCAAGGTATGGTACGCGAGCGGGGTCTCACACCTGGCGCTGGACAGACCACAGGACGCCCTCCGCGCATTCGATAGAGTCATTGCTGCCGACGCTGATAACGCGGACGCCGTTGCGGGGCGCGCGGCGGCGCTGGCGGAATTGAGCCGATTTGAGGAGGCTCTGGAGGCCCTGGAGCATGTTCTGCGGCTTGGTGCCGCCCATCCCGCTCGCGTCCTCAACAACCGCGGCAACGCCCTCGTCCGGCTGCGGCGCATGGAACCCGCCTTTACAACCTATCGGCGGGCGATTGAAATCGACCCGAACCTGATCGAGCCCAAGGTCAACTCCGGCAACGTCTTCATGCTGGCCGGCCAGCCCCAGCAGGCGCTGACCTCGTTCCAGGAGGCGCTGCACGATCATCAATCACTGCCCGTTTTTCACGTGAACATTGCTGCCGCCCTGATCGAGTTGGAACGGTACGATGAGGCGATTGCGGCATGTGACCGCGCCATCGCGCTCGAGCCCGGTCACGCCCGCGCCCTCTCCGCCAAGGGCCGCGCCTTGCTGGCTGTCGGCAGGGTGGAGGAGGCCCTGGTTGCTCTACAGGACGCATTGCTCAGACGCCCTGATCACATCGAGGCGCTCGTCTATCGCGGCCTCGTCCTCAATCAGCTTGATCGGCTCGATGACGCGCTCGGCACGTTCAACCTCGCGCTCCAATTGGCGGAACGACACCCGGACGTCCACCACGGACGCGGCATCGTCCTCTACCGCAAGGACCTGCTGGGCGATGCGCTGAGCGAATTTGATCGCGCCGTGGCTATTGAGCCTCGCCACGCAGACGCGGAGAACAGCCGCGGCAACGCCTATATGGAATTACAGGACTACGCCGCGGCGCTGGAGTCATACAACCGCGTCCTCGCGCTGCGTCCCAATGACCCAGACGCGCTGAACAATCGCGGCAACGCGCTCGCGCAGATGCGCCGCACCATGGAGGCCATCGATTCATTCGACGCCGCGCTGCGTGCTGATCCCAATCACGCGGATGCCCTCTACAACCGGGGCGTCGCTTTCGCCGACGTGGGGATGCTCACGCAGGCGCTGGACTCTCTGAACGAGTCTGTTCAGGCGCGACCGGATGATGCCGCGGAGGCCCTGTTCTGGTACGCGCGCGTGCTGGGACGGCAGGGGCGGGCGGAACTGGCGCTGAACGCCCTGCGCGCCGCCGTCGCATCTGACGAGCAGGTCCGGAGCTGGATCTGGGGCCAGGACGATTTCAACTCACTTGAAAACGATCCCTTGTGGGGCCGCCACTACCAAGCCCTGCTCAGAGGCCGCGATATGCGGAGCGGCACTGCCGATACGCCACAGTGACGGATGACTCTCCCACACCGTAGAATGCGGCGGAGGGAGAAGCCGTATGACTCAAGAAGACATCCGCGACGAGCCATCTGACGAACGTGGGGAAGAGGCGACTCTTCCAGAACAGGAAGAATTCTATCGACCACCGGTTCGCTTTGGCTCAGTGCCCGTCGAATCTGAGCCACTGGGGTGGACGCGCGGGCAGGGATTCACCAAGCACTACCCGCGTGTCGATCTGCCGACACAGATTGTCGAGCGTGTCAGCCTTGGCAAGACGGAGCAGCATGAGCCGAACCGCCTGATCTGGGGCGACAACCTCCACGTGATGAGACAGATGCCATCAAACAGCATCGACCTCATCTATATCGATCCGCCGTTCTTCTCGGGCCGCCCATACAACGTCATGTGGGGCGATGCCAACGAAGTCCGTTCATTCAACGATATCTGGGAAGATGGGATGCCTGGCTACCTCACTTGGTTCAATGCCCGCCTCTTTGAGATGAAACGGCTCCTGAAGCCCACCGGCTCCATCTATGTCCACTGTGATTGGCACGCCAGCCACTATATCAAGGTCGAGATGGATAAGATATTTGGGCATGGCAATCTTGTGAGTGAAATTATCTGGGCATATGGTTCCGCTTCAGGTGGCAGGGCATCAGGAGCGAAGCCCGTGAAAAGCCATGACACCCTGTTTGCCTACGCAATCAATTATGGAAAACATACCTACAACCGCCTGTATACAGACTATTCAGAAAAGTACGTGAGAGAACGCTTTGTTCATACCGACGAAACGGGGAGACGATTTCGTACACGTAAACGGTCATCGGGCGTAGTACAGCACCAGTATTTGGATGAAAGCCCCGGTGTTCCGTTGTCCACAAACTGGTCTGATATAACTCAGCTGTACGCATATCACCTTGCCAAAAGAAAGAAGGAAGAAATCGGCTACCCAACACAAAAACCCGAGGCGTTGGTAGAGAGGATAATCAAGGCATCATCCAATGAAGGGGATGTGGTAGCTGATATGTTCGTAGGTGGCGGGACGACCGCGAAAGCTGCATAGCAGCTTTCGCGGTCATTTATCGGCATAGATCAGAGCCGCGTCGCTATCGCCGTTACGGCGGAGCGCATCAAGCAAGCTTCAATAGAGCGTTCCGCTGACCAAGGACCTGCCCCCGATTTCACCATTGAACACTGGGGCATCTATGAGGCGCAGCGTCTCTCGCAGATGCCGCCTGACCAGTTCAGAGACTTCGTGCTGCGATGCTATGGGGGCCGTCAGCGGCCGGGCGATCCTGCCGGCAGCCCCATCCACGGCTGGCGCGCACGGCGCCCGATCTGGGTGGGAGCGCCTGGGCTCTCATCACAGGCGGCGCCGGAAGATGTCCTTGGCTTTGCCAATGCCATTCGCCGGACACAGGAGTATAAAGACGCCAACCTGCGCGACGGGACGATGCTGGCGTGGGGGTTCAGCCCGCAGGCGCGGGAGGTTGCGGAGAGCTTGCGCAGTCTTGGCGAACTGGATGTCAATTTCGTCCAGCTTTCCCATATCGAAATCGGTAGCGCAGATTTTCGCCGCCATGTTGTTAGGCAATCGACGGACAAGGCCGATTACAGTGAGTTTCTGACGTTCATTCAGCCGCCCGTCGTCGAGGTGGCGTACCGTGCCAACGGAGGGCGGGCCGTGACCTTTGACGCGGGCGATTCCGTCGTCATGAATCAGGATGCTCAGATCATCAATGTCCAATGGGACTTCAACCATAACGGGCGGAACTTCACTGCCACGCCCGGCTACTCGTTCACGCGCGATAGGAACAAAAAGCCGCAGTTGCAAGTGACGCACAAGTTCAGTCGTGCCGGCGAGGTAACAGTCGCCTGCCGTGTTCAGGACAGCAAGGGCGGCGAGGCGACGTGGACAGGGCGGGTGACGGTCAAGTAGCCATGTTTGATTCTTTTGGCCGCTATGAGGACGAATTCACGCAATGGAAGCGTTCCGGCTACCCGGGTGCTCGCGAAGGAACGCTTGAATACATCAATCACCTGCGGGACCCGGAGGACGATTCACAGCCCCGTGACGGCGCGCTGTGGCCTCACCAATGGGACTCCTTTTTACGCGTCGTCTACGCCTACGAAATCAAGCGGGAAGAACTCGCCAACCCTAAAGGCGTACTGCTCAACATCGTCACCGGCGGCGGCAAGACCGCCATTATCGCCGCCCTCATGGTCTGGCTCAGACTTGCCCATGACGTGAAGAAATTCGTCATCCTCTGCCCAAACCTTATCGTGAGAGACCGCCTCGAAGAGGACCTGCAGGACGGCAAGGTGTTTGTAGACCGCAGCCTCATCCCCGATAACTCTATCGTCACCAAAGATGATTTTGCTCTGACAACGCTCGGAAGCGACCGCGCGGGCGGCTGGGCCAACCTACTCGGAGCGAGCGTGGTGCTCGGAAACATCCAACAATTCTATGAATCCCACGACTCCGGCATCAGCAACCTGTCCGCTCTAATGACCGATAGCGATTTCGCCTTGTTCAACGATGAAGCCCACAACACGGCGGCGGACAGATGGGATGAAACCCTCGACAAGCTCCGCCCCAAAACTCTGCTGCGCGTGGATACGACGGCGACACCGGATCGCGCGGACGGCCAGACGCCGGAAAGCAAAATGATCTGCGAGTACCTGATCCAGGATGCGCTGGCAGATCGCCTGGTCAAGACGCCTGTTGTCTATCAGCCCAATATCGAAACGGTGGAACTCACCTACCGCGATGCGAGAACGGGCGAGACACGGAGTGTGGAGGAGATTGATTGGGCAGACGTTGACCGTCGTGGCATCAATGCCACCCAGTGGGTGACGGACGATAAACCCATGCAACAACAGATGGCCATTGCCCTTCAACGTCTCAAGGAGCAGGAGCGTCGATCCAAGAGTAGATATCAACCCATCTTGTTCGTGGTCGCTGTGTGCAAGGCGGACGCTGAAAAGGCGGCCAAGACTCTTGAGACACATTTCCGGATGAAGACGCTTTTGGTGACCGAGGACAGCACAGAGAAGGAGCGGCGGCAGGCGTCCGAATTGGGTAGAACCAAACGGGGCGCAGCGCCCTACAAGGCCGTCGTGAGCGTGTTGATGCTGCGCGAAGGGTGGGACGTGCCGGAGGTGGGAGTCATCCTGCTTCTGCGTAAATTCAGTAGCCCGGTCTACGGCCAACAAGTCATCGGGCGCGGACTGCGGCGCGTGCGCGTCAAGGGCGTCACGCTCGAGGAGTCACAGATTTGCGCCGTCGTGGATCACCCCAAGCTGCAGCATAAATGGCTCTGGGACATCTTCGGCAGCACGGTGCGTGAGAACGTCGGAATCGATGACACATTTGATGAGAACGAGGACTTGCCGCCCCCACCGCCTCGCCAAGTCATGGCAAACCCGGACAGGATTATCGATATCCCTGACCCCAGTGATGACGATGATGGTGAGTTTCATATCCGCATTCCGGGACCCTCAGCGGAACCGCTCCGCAACTGGCAGGAAGTTCTGGACGGCTTGGCATATCCGTCCGAAACGGTGGAAATCACCGACCAGACGATTACTGGTGTAGAGGGTCAAGAGCTTGGCCCGGAGGGGTGGCGGATGCGGGAGGCGCCCGCAGAGTATCAGACAGGCGACTCGGTTGAAGTGGATTTGGCGGAGGCGCTAAGAGAAGAACTGCTGGCGATGTCGGAGCGCCTGCTTGAACATGCCGGGTACAGCGCCCAACACAAGGGGCGTCTTTATCGCATCCTGCTTGATCACGTCAGGACGAAATTTCTTGACGGTGCCTCACTTGGGCTGGCAGAAAGTCATCGATTGGAATCAGTGTGGCGCCTGCGCGTCAAAATCGAAGAGACGATTCGCTCTACGCCGGGGCTCATCGCGGGGATTGTGATCTATGGTGATGAGTAAACGCGGGCTCTACGAGAATCCCGCCAAGAGCCCGTGGAACTTCGAGCGCTATGACAGCGACATGGAGCGTCGTATGATGACGCGCCTTGATGCCGATGCCGAGGTCATTAGGTGGCAGAAGCGTCATAGTGTAACCATTCCGTGGATTGATCCTAACGGCGCACGACGGAGCTATCATCCTGACTTTCTGGTGGAGTACGCCGACGGACGCAAGGCAATCTTGGAGGTCAAAAACCCCATGCTCTTTGACAGCCCTGCCGTTCTGCGTAAGGAAAATGCCGCTCGCGAATGGTGCCGCAAGCACGGGATGACCTACGTCCTCGCTACTCAGGAATAGCCTCCCCCTCACCCGCTCCCGCCCCGCCCGCGTTGCAGCGCAACGGTCAAAGCGATGCCGATGGCCGTGCCGAGCAGGATCCCCACCCACAGCGGCGCCACCGTCAGGCCGATGAACAACCCGGCGGCAATTCCAATGGCGATGCCGACAACATTCAGGGTCACCGGGTGGGTTTATTCTCGCTCTCCCGCGCCGCCGCCTCTTCTTCTGCAGTGCGGCCGTGGTATTTGGCGTCGCGCTCGTTGCGGAAGGCTTCCCAGCCGCGATCCTGGAGGACCTGCAGCCGCTCTCGCGTCTCGTCGTCCTGCTGCGATGATGCCCACAGATCGGCAAACGCCTCGTCGTCGCGATAGTTCAGAGCCGTGCGGAACCCGCCCACCTCATACGAGCGGTTGATGAGCATCTTGTTCATCCGCACCGTTGCCGCGGGCAGCGCCGCGATGCGCCGCGCGATGGACAGCGCCTCATCCATCACCTTGTCGGCGGGCGCGACGCGATTCACCAGCCCCATCGCGAGCGCCTCCTGCGCCTCCACCATATCGCCCAGCAACAGGATCTCCTTCGCGCGCTTGAGCGTCACGACGTACGGCGTCATCAGCACCGGCGGGCCGTAGCCGTGCCGAATCTGGATCTCGCCAACCTTCGCGTCGTCCGCCAGCACCGTGAAATCACACACGCCGGCCAGCTCAAAGGCCAGGCCGATCGCGTAGCCGTGGACGGCGGCGATGACCGGCTTGCCGAGTTCCCACACAGCGATGTGCGCCGCGCCTGGCGTCGCGCGCTCCAGCGATTCGTCGTTGGCGAGGATGCGGCGTGACGACTCTGTGATGTCGCCGCCGGCGGAGAACGCGCGGCCCGCGCCGCGAATGATCACCACGCGCACATCATCGTCCGCGTCCGCCCTGGCGAGGGCCTCCTTGAGCGCCTCCGTCAGCGCGCCGTTGATGGCGTTCAGCACGCCGGGTCGGTGCAGCGTGACGATAGCGACGCTGCCCTCCTCCGCCGTCTCATACAGGACGGGCTGGCCGCCGCTCTCATCGTCAACGGGCTCCGGCGGGCCGCTCGGCCGATTCTCTTGAGTCATTGGTGTTGTTCTCCTTTACTCCCCTCCCCCTCGATGGAGGAGGGTCAGGGCGGGGGTGATGCCCTCTCGTCATTCCCGTGCTTGACACGGGAATCCAGGCATTGCCCGCGCCCCGCGATTGTAGCAGGGACGGGACCTGTGGGTATCAAACGCGGTTTCGCCCAAGCTTGAATTTAGGCACTACTTGAGGCGATAATCAGTAAGATGCGGGAATTTGGGGGAACTTATGACCGTCGGAGAGATCCTAACTCTACCAGAGGCCGCCACATTTGTTCGTGTCAGCCCGAAAACCCTTGGCGACCTGGCCCGAAATGGCGAAGTGCCTGCCAAGAAAGTTGGGCGCGAATGGCGATTCCTTAGAAGTGCATTGGAGGCATGGTTAATTGGACAGGATGGCCCAATATCCGCAAATCGATTCGGGACTGAGGCGTTAGGAATAGCGGAGCAATCGGCTCCATACGAACCGCAGTTGGCGGGCTTTACTGACACCGCCTTTTCGGAAAACCATAAGCGAAGACTTCATCGCTGGGTTCCGTGGATTGCTGGGTTCTCGAGTTCGTTCGTTAAGGCAGTCTTGGACAAGGTTAAGCAAGACGAGGAACCGTTGCGAGTGCTTGATCCATTTGCAGGGGTGGGCACTACACTAATTGAGGCCATACAGAACGGTGACGATGCAATTGGGTTTGAGATCAATCCCTATGCGGCTTTGGCGTGCAAAGTGAAGGCACGCGCGGCCCTATATGATGTTAACCTTTTTGCATCGGCAATCGAAAGGTTTGACGAATTCGGAGACAATAAGCTGTGGCACAGCATGCCCCCAAGCACAACCGCCCCGGCGATGTTTAAGAGCCGCGTGCCCTTCTTCAGCCCCGATGTTGAACCGCAGTTCCTGTCGTGTTTAGACTTCTTGAATGAGGAGACCACTGACTGGATCAGAGAGCTATTTCAGTTAGCCTTGGGCTCATTGATGGTCAGTTTCTCCAACTACTCATACGAACCAAGCCTTGGGACGCGTGCTGCCGCAGGCAAGAACAATGTAGAACATGCTGATGTTTTCGGGGTAGTGGGGCGTAAATTACGGGAAATGCATGAAGACATTGTGGACTTCCAAGCGGAGATGACAAGGCAGCCGCGATTGGCCTCAGCGACAGTCTACCCCGTGGACTATATGGAAAATGCAGACCGCATAGAACCCGGCAGCGTAGACGTTCTGATAACATCACCACCCTATTTGAATAACTATCACTACATTCGCAACACTCGCCCCCAGTTATTCTGGCTTGGTCTAGTAAATGGCAATTCAGATTTGAAGGACATCGAGCGCAAGAGCTTTGGGCAGTTTTGGCAAACTGTCCGCGCGGGCCCTGATATCCCTCTACATCCAGACCTTCCACAGTTGGCTCAGCAAGTGCAGGAGTTGAGAGGTCGATACACTGACAAGGGCGCATATGGCGGTCGAGGCTGGGCAAATTACGCTGCGTCGTACTTTAACGACTGCCAAAGATTCTGCGAAACAACAAGACCTCTAATGCGTCCCAATGGAACAGTCGTGGTGGTGATCGGCAACAATATCCTGCAGGGTATAGAATTCCAGACCGACAGATTGTTCGCCGAGATTGCGGAGATGTCAGGATTTGAGGTCGTTGCCCTGCACAACGTGCGCACAAAACGCACTGGCAGTAGCGTTGTTAACTCGTCAGTGAGAATGGGAACCGTGCCGCAGCCAACACGACTTTATGAAGTCGCCGTGGAATTGAGAGCACGTTAGGCTCGTGCCCTAGATACTTCGAATGTCACCTAGAATCTGCTCAGGCGTTTCATTGGCGTGAAGATCAGTAGCCCAAGGTCGTCCAGGGTGCATTATGTCCCATCGCGGGCGGGCACTGGCGGCGCGGCCACGGCCTGGATTGTGATTGCCGAAACCATCCAAGGCTATGTTCCATAACGGTCTAAAGTGGTTGATAAGGAAGCTCTCTGCCAAGGTTATCCATACAGGAACAACGACAAGATACCGACACCGGGCATTTCCAAGAGTAAGGTTCTCGGCCTGCTCGATTGATGTGGCATGCTGGCGGAGACGTTGATGAAGAGTGCGGTTGTTCGGCCGATCCGTCTGAGAGCCGCCTCTTCGTGCACCTGTCGGCACTGCTTTTCCGACATAAATCGGGACCCCATCCAGTGCCCCACTCTCGGCGTACTCGAGAGGGCCATCGTAATAGATTGCGTAGACCCCCGATCCCTCGAAGTCTGCCGGCGGAAGCGACATGAGTTCCGCACCCAACAATGTATCTACCACACTCTTCGCCAAGTTGGGATACTCTAGGGGATCGTATGGGCCAGTCATCGATGTAAGCTCCTGAGAGGCCAAAATGTCCACTGCACTGTGAGAGTCGCGCGTTTCTCAGTTACTTTCGCGATTGTAGCAGGGACGGGGTTCCACTGAATCCCCTGCTTGCGCGTCCGCCCACTTTCAGCCACTATTGCGGTGTCCGGCGCGTGTTGGCGCGCGCCATGGGTGAAACAAGGGGTAAGGAGAGGACGATGATGTCAAATAATGACTCGGAACTGGAATGGGGTCCGACACGGGAACTCCTCGGCAAGGACATCATGCTCGAGCCCAAGACGGGCATCGATGCCGTTGAGCAGAGCGGCATCCGCCGGCAGATGGAGACGCTGGAGTTCGACTGCCCGCTGCATTTCGATGAGGCTATTGCGAAGAAGTACGGCTACGAGGGTATCTTTGCCCCCGCCCACATGATCCAGGTCTTCCAGCAGGGGTCCATGTGGGAGCCGGGCATGGGGTCGATCTGGCCGACCGATGATCCGCACTACACCAACTCCGGCACGGGCCGCGCAGGCAAGACCCTGGAAGTCCCGTCGCCCGGAACCGCCGGATTCGTCACGGATCTTGAAGTTGAGACGCTCCGGCCGCTGTACCTCGGCGACCGTGTCTCCCAGGTGTCACAGATCCTGACGGACGTCAATCCGCGTAAGACGCGAGTCGGCGACGGCGCTTTCCTGCGGTACGAGTACAAGTGGAACAACCAGGACGGCACCCCGGTTGGCCGCCAGATTATGGTCAGCTACACCTACGTCCCCAATCCGCAGGCCGCTGCTGCAGCCGCCTCCGGTGGTGGCGACGCTGAGAAGCCCGCGCGCGCCATCGAGCCTCGCGCGAATCCGACCATCGACTGGGACTTCCAGCGCTATTGGGAGGACGTGAACGAGGGCGATGAGGTTCCTGCCGTCCACTATCCGCTGACGATTCAGCGCATGGTCATGGCCGCGGGCGCGAACCGCGATTTCAATGCCATCCACCACAACACCGTCGTTGCGCAGGCAGGCGGCGCGGCGGACATGTACGCCATGAACTACTTCCACAACGGCATGTGGGAGAGGGTTGCGCGAGAGTTCATCGGGCTGGGCGGCAAGATCAAGCAGATCGGCTCGTTCCGCATGCGCGTGTTCAGCACCGTCGGCGACACCGTCGTTACGGGCGGCACGGTCAAGCGCAAGTGGCAGGAGAACGGTGAGAACCTCATCGAGCTGGAGTTGACGTCCGTCCTCTCGACGAACGGCAACACCTCCGTCGGCCCGGGCCCCGTCATCGCGACCCTGCCGAGCAAGGGGTAAAGACCGACTAACCGTTCAGTCCCGACGAAACTGCGAGAAAGCAGCCCCCGCCACTTTCAAAGTGGCGGGGGCTTTCTCTTTACCTACAGCAACGTGGGCTGATTCGGATCGAGCACCGCAGGATCACTTGAGTAGCTGTCACCGTCCGCATCGGATGCTGAGTGGTACACATCCAGCGCCTGTACCGTTGGCTCATAGCGGGCTGCCCGCCCACGGCCCACGCGGTTCAAAAGGCCCGCATCCATCAAGGCCGTTAGGTGCCGAGTGGCCGTGTTGAACGTGACATCAGCGATGCGGCGATAGATGTAGTTTGTTACCGTTCCAAATCGACACGCGTGCTCGACAAGAGTCGCCTGCGCCGGATCGAGTGCGAAGTTGTCCATAAACGCCTGCAGCCTGTGTTCGAACGCCTCGAATTCACGTGCCGCCGCAGTGGCCTGCGTCGCGTGGGCGCGCAGATAGTAATCGATCCAGTGGGAGACGTTGCCGCGCTCCGGCTGGTAGGTTGATCCCAGAGACCGGTTCAGGGCGAAATAATATGACTGCGTGTCGCGCCCAAAGAACTCCTCCAGTGGGACAAGTTCATACGATTTGAAACCGTGTCGGTAGAGAATCAGTGTCTCGAGGATACGCGCCGTCCTGCCGTTCCCATCGATGAAAGGATGGATGGCTGCAAAGTTGAGATGGGCGAGGCCGGCTCGTGAATACGGCTCAACCAAGAGTGCGTCTTCGTTCAGCCACTCGACGAATTCCCGCATGAGCGGCGCGACATCCTCCGGCGGCGGCGGCCTGAAAACGACACGCCCGCTGTTGCCGTCCACGACGTAGTTCTGTTCTGTACGGTAACGGCCAGGGGCATAGTGCGGCCCCAGCGATTTCGAGACGTAGTGGTGGATGGTTCGAATAGTCCCATCTGTGATGGGTGAACGCGGATCGCCCGCCACGTCCTGTGCGTAACTGATTGCCTCGGCGTAGTTGCGGACCTCCTGCAGGCTGTCCGGCGACGCCCCGACGCTCTCTCCTCGCAGCAAACTCTCGACCTGTCCCAACGTCAATTGATTCCCTTCAATCCAGGTGGAGTAGTGTGAGCTTGTGGCGATAACGTTTCGGCGAAGCGCTCCGTACACGGGACCGGGTTCCAGCAGGCCGCGGTCAAGGATTTCCTTCGCCTTCTCAAGTGCCTGCAGACTTTGCCCGCTCTCTGCTGAACTGCTACCTCTCAAATACAACATTGCCCACCCATTCTTCACCGGCTAAACGGAACGCCTGGCATTGCACCATATAGTTACTGCAATAGTGTAATAAAAATACCTCAACAGGGTAATTATCATCGACAATGCCCTATACAAACAGATACCGACTGACGAGAATCGGCCTTGCTACGGCTACGCTCCCCGCCCCAGCGCGGAACTCAAAAACTCTCCGACGCGGCGGCCCAGGTTCATCTCCTCGCCCCACCAGAAGTGGTCCGTCTGCGGCGCGATGTAGATCTCGGTTGCGCCCGGCAGCATCCCCGCCAGACCCCGCACGCGCTCTACCGTCGCGAAATTGTCCGCCTCGCCCGTCGCGATGAGTTTCGGCATCGTCAGCGCCGCATATGCCTCGGCATCGTCGCCCATCGCCGGTGAGATCAGCGCCAACGCTGCCAGGTTGTCTGCTCGCGTTGCCGCACCAAGGGCCACGCCGCCTCCGAATGAATACCCCGCCAACGCGACACGTAATCCGTCCGGCAACTCGTCTGACACCGAGCCTTTGGCCAAGGCCTCCAGTGCCGCCAGCGCGTCGTCCTGCTCGCCGATGCCGTTGTCGTACGTGCCGCCGCTGCGCCCCGCGCCGCGGAAGTTGAATCGCAGCGCCGCCATTCCATACGCGACGATGCTCGATGAAACGGCCATGACCACGTTGTTGGTCATCTCGCCGCCGTACTGCGGGTGCGGGTGGCAGACTACGACGCCTGCTGATGGCGTCGCCGCCCCTTCATCGGGCAGGTCAAGCTGCCCCTCCAGCACAATCCCGTCGCTCGAATCGATGCGAACACTCCGCGTGCGGATGACCCTACCCCCTCATCTTTCCCACAAACTTAACACGCCGAAACCCCTGACTCACCCAATATCAATACCAGCATTGGCCCTCACCCGTATAATTGTGAAGGACATCACGAACACCACAACCCCGCGTGGGAGAGGAATGAATGACCACCACACAGGAAAGCACGCGTCCGGGGCGCCGACTTCAGCCGCAGATGGCGACGGCGCGTATCGTCGAGCGGCAGAACCTCACCGAAGACCTCTGGCTCATCAAGCTGGAGCCGTCCATCCCGTTCCCCTTTAAGCCCGGGCAGTACTGCACCATCGGCGCAGAGGACATTGAGCGGCCGTACTCCATCGTCTCGGCGCCGGCAGAGCCGCTTCTTGAGTTGTTCATCGAGCTTGTGCCGCCGCCGGACGGCCAGTTGACGCCCGCCCTCTACAACCTGGACGTTGGCGCGGAACTAACCCTGCGCCCCAAGCCCAAGGGCATCTTCACGCTTGATCGCACCGCCAAGACGCACGTGTTCGTCTCGACGGTCACCGGCGTCGCGCCCACCGTGAGCATCCTGCGCCACGCGCTGATGACGGGCGGGGTGGAGGACAGGCAGTTCCATGTGCTTGATGGCGGTAGCTACTTCGATGAGCTGGCCTACCGCGATGAGCTGCAGGAGTTCGCCGACACCTACGATTTCATTCACTTCACGCCGACCGTCAGCCGCCCGGATGATGAACGCAACGTCGGCTGGACGGGCGCCACGGGCCGCGTCAACATCCTCGTCGAGGACTACCTGCGCGACCACAACATCGATCCGGAGACGTCCATCGTCTACGCCTGCGGCCACCCCGGCATGATTGAGGATGTCAAAGAGCGCATGGAGCGCGTCGGCTATCGCTTCAAGGAAGAGCGTTTCTGGAAGGACTAGTTTCTTCGCCTAGCAGCATCTCTAGCAACAGCCGGGCGCCGCGCTTGTCCAGCATCTCGTTGTTGTTGCCGCACTTGGGGGATTGGGTGCATGAGGGGCAGCCATCCTCGCACGGGCACTCATTCAGCATCGTGAGCGTCTCCTGCCACAGTTCGCGCAGCACGTCGTAGCCGCGCTCTGCGATGCCCACACCCCCCGGGATACCGTCGTAGATGAAGATCGTCGCGTCTTTCGTGTCCGGATGATAGGGCGTGGATAGCCCGCCGATATCGTTGCGGTCGCACAGCGCGAACAGCGGGAGCAGGCTGATGCACGCGTGCTCGGCGGCGTGCAGGGCGCTGGCGACAAACTCGTCCTCAAGCGCAGTCGCCTCCTTGGCGGCATCCTTCCCGGGCGGGGGCTCCGGCGCGTGCTCTCTGAGCGACTCAATCATCTCCTCGGGAACCGTCCACCACAGCCCGACCGTCTCAAAGTTGCGCGGCGGCAGGTCCACGTCGCCGTAGGAGACCACGTCATTACGGTCATGGCGACGACGAGCGAATCGATACACCGTCCGTTCAACTTTGACCTGCCCGACAGAAGCCTTGACCTGCCCTTCTTTCTTCTCCCGGTCCGTCTTGAGCACGGTCATGGCCGTGTCCGCCATTGAGGTCGTGTAGTACTCCACGTTCGTGCGCTGCAGCATGGCATTCATCGTGGTCAGGTTCAGCTCGCTTATAAGGAACTGCTCGCCGCGGTGCAGGTACACCGCTCCTTCGTGCGCGTAGGCGAACGCGTGCTCCTCTGAGATGACCTCCAGAACGAGGCCCGTGCGCTGGTCCACTAGCGTGTAATTGTCGCTGGACGTTGATCGCAGCGAGACATCACTGGCCGGATGCGCCCCCGCCTTTGGGTGGGGGTACCACTGTTCAGTGCCGCGCCGTTCCCGCCCGATCAGGTAGCTGTCCTGCGAGAGCCGCTCCAGCGCCGCCGGAACAACCTCGCCGCCGCCGAATAGCTCCTCGTCGCCCGGTATCTCGCCGATGGGCGCCTCAACCGCGGCGCAGACAAGATGCGGGTCAAGGATGCGGGGGTTGGTGGTGGAGACACGGGCGTGCTCCATTCCCCGGCGGAACAGAATATCCGGATGCCGCGCTAGGTACTGCTCAAGCGGGTTGTCGTACACGACCATGATGGACAGGCCGCGCTCACCCCGCCGCCCGGAGCGCCCCGACTGCTGGAACGTGGACGCAAGCGAGCCCGGGTAGCCGTTCAGCACCGTCGCGTCCAGGTGGCCGATGTCGATGCCCAGCTCCAGCGCGTTTGTCGTGACCACCCCCGTCAACTCGCCGCTGGACAGCTTGGCCTCAATCTCCCGCCGCTCCTCAGGCACATAGCCGGCCCGATACGAACTCACTTGCGCGTTCGCTGTCCCGTACCGTTGCAGGTTCTCCTCCGAGATTCGATACATCAACTCCGCCGCCTGCCGTGTCCGCACAAACGACAGCGTGCGTGTGCCGGTTGAGACGAGCCATGAGAACAGCTCCGCCCCCTCCACCAGCACGCTGCGCCGCGCCGACTTGGCGTCGTCGATGATCGGCGGGTTCCACAGCGCGAACTCTCGCCCGGCGGTCGGCGCGCCGTCGTCCGTGATTGCCGTCATTGGCAGGCCCGTCAGCCCCTCCGCGTGCTCCTTCGGATTGCCGAGCGTGGCGGACGTGACGATGAACTGCGGGTTGGCCCCATATCGTCGGCAGATGCGCCGCAGCCGCCGGATCAGCATGGCGATGTGCGAGCCGAATACGCCGCGGTACATGTGACCCTCATCGATGACAACGAATCGCAGGCGGCGCAGGAACCGTGACCATAGCCTGTGGTTGGGCAGGATGCCGACGTGCAGCATCTCCGGGTTCGTGAGCAGCAGGCGGACGTTCTTGCGGACGGTGGCGCGCTCATGCTGCGGCGTGTCGCCGTCATACGTGGCGGCGGTTGGCCGCGCGGGCAGGGGGGCGGTGAGCTCATTCAGGGCGCGGAGCTGGTCCTGGGCGAGCGCCTTGGCGGGAAAGAGATAGAGCGCTGTCGCGCCCGTGCGGGACGAATCGGCGCAGGCGTTCAGGACGGGAACGTTGTAGCAGAGGCTCTTGCCGGACGCCGTCCCTGTCGCAACCACGACATTCTCACCGGCCAGAAGGGCGTCGATGGCCTGCGCCTGGTGGGTATAGAAACGGTCGATTTCCCGTAACTGCAGAGCGTGTTGCAGGAGCGGGTTCAGGGACGCGCTGAGCCGACCGTACGCCGCCGAACTATGCGGCATCGACTCCACGTGGACGATCTGCCCCGCGTAACCCTCGCGCGAACGCATATCATTAAGGAACGCCTGCGTATCCAGCGTCACTCCCTCCCGCGCCTACCGACCCATTCCCGCCGCTCTCACTCCTGCGCCCCGTTCGCCCTGAGCCTGGCCTCCCCACCGCTCACCCTGAGCCTGTCGAAGGGCCGCCGTTCCTGTCATTCCGAGCGTAGTCGAGGAATCCAAGACCTCCATTGCGCATCCCCATTCTGACACACCCGTTCGACGCAGTGACGTGAGACGCGTTGACACCCTCCCCGACCGCTAGCAGAATGAACGGGCCACAGGGGCGGCGGTTCATCAAACCGTTTGCGCGAGTCGTTTTTGCGTGAAATCCGCGTAGGGACATGAGTTTCTCATGTCTCCTCGCGGACTCGCGCAGCCGCTGGCTCCTGTGGCGGGAACCCATGTCTGCACGCCGCGAGGAGGCACTATAAATGAGTACACCAGCCGACCATGAGAGTAGACGCCAAAGACAGGCAGACGCTGTAGCTCGAGAGGTCATGCGCGGGGCAAAAGTCGAATCTGATGCTGACTATCAAGCTGTATTAGTCAGTGGAGACCGTGTTAATCACCTGCTCCACTTTATCGTTGGAATATTCACCTGCGGATGGTGGTGGATTGTTTGGATCTTCTTTGCACTAACCGGAGGTGAGAAGCGTTACATCGTACGAACCGATGAATTCGGAAATACACGAGTTGAAAAAGGAAAAGACCTTGCGAAAGGTATAGTTGCTGCCGTTGTTGGTGGGGCAATTCTTCTGATGGTGTTCTTAATTGTAGTTTCTGCCGTCTCTGGTTCGGGATCTGAAACCTCCAGTGGTGACGCGGTACCGACATCTGGGGTCACGCCGACCCGCACACCTACACCTGAACCGGTGGAACCGACCGCCTCATCACTTGGAGGAGTTCCGGCGATTACAGCAGAACCGACTGTTGACGTGAAACCAACCGTGACTTCGACATCAACAGCCACGGCCACAGCTACGCCGGAGCCGACTCCCGTGCCGGGATATGGTGCAGGTACTTACGCCGTTGGACGAGACATTACACCGGGTATCTATGCAGGTCGAGCTGGTGAAGGTCTGTTCGCTTCCTGTTATTGGGCTAGGCTGAGCGGCGTATCGGGACAATTGGATGACATCATTGCAAATGATAATGCCAATGGGCAGTTCTACATCCATGTGTTAGAGAGCGATGGATACTTGGAAGTTGGCTGCAGGATAGTTCCCATTGAAGAGTGGCCACTGCCCGACGCACCCTCGGCATCAGTAGAGCCTGGGATGCACTTGGTTGGACGTGATATCGCCCCTGGCACATATCAAGGGGAGGCCGGAACTGGCTTCTTGGATTCATGTTACTGGGGACGCCTCAGTGGACTATCCGGCGAATTGGACGACATTATCGCCAACGACAATGCGAATGGTTCCTTCTATGTAAGCGTGTCGCCAACAGATGTTGCACTCGCCACCCACTGCGCCCTTGAGCTAGTAGAGGAATAGGCTACCACTACCCTCTATACCGGCCTCACGGCGCCCACCTTGCTGCCGAGGCGATTAGTGGCCTAACCCCCTAGCGCCTCGTTGCGGCAGAGGCCGGGCTGCGCGCTGATTCGGGCGCGTCCGCTAGACCTCGAAGCTAAGCTCATTCGTAGACGGGGAGTGATGCATCGCCCAGTGTTTGAGTACATCTTGGCCTAGCAAAGATGGAAGTCCAGGTGGAACGTCTTGTGGCCTATAGATGCTCAAGTCGATAGGGTAGGAGTATCTTTTCCCGCCATCCAAGGCATCTATGAACAAGACCTCCGCTGATATCGAGTAGGGACGTACCTCGCCGCCAATACCTATAGAAGTTCGGTTGCTTTCACGAAGAACAGTAAGGTCAACTCCCGTGTTCCGCGCATCTGTCGGGGCTAGCACGGTCGTATCGGAACCCGTGTCAACACGGAATGATATAAGACCAACAAGGTTCAGTTCGCGGATGATGAGCAATCCGTCAAGATTGGGGCGTCCATAGGCATCAAAGCTACCCAGCAGCATAGAGGACTAAGGTTTTGGTTCCATCGTCAATGAAACGAATCAAGGTGTTCCTGCGCGGCAATCCTTGTTCATCGATTTGCTGAAAGATGTTATCCAACGACGTGCCATGCGCACGGACGCGACGATCGTACAACGCGACCCATTCCCCCTTATATCGCTCGTAGAGTTCAGGCTGCGAAAGAAGTTTAGCCGTCTCACTAAACGCCCGCAGTTCCTCTGCAACCTGCTCGTCGCTTCCAATCATTTCTTGAATCGTTTGGGTTTTCATTTCTACTCCAGGCACTCGCCGCAACGCGGAAGTATACGGGATTGTAGCATCAAGTCAAGGCGTCTGTACCCGTGTGACCCGGGACGCTCTGGATTCCCCCTTTCGCGGGAATGACGGCCACCCTTGTCCGCTATCATCTTGAGAGACGGTTACCGACTCTATCTACCGGAGGTCACCAAAAAATTCTCGATAGGCGGCGGATACGGGATGCGCACGATGAGGTGCGTGGAGCACTCGCGCGGCGGGGCGATGCGGAGGCGCTTGCCCTGCTCGATGAGGTTGTGTCGCTCGATGGGGAGTGGCGCGCGGCGCAGGCCCGCGCCGATGATCTGCGCGCTCAGCTCAATACGCATTCGAAGACATTCGGGATGCTGCGCGGCCGGGCGGGCCGCGGTGACCTCTCCGCCGATGATATTGTGGCTGCTCCCGGCGTCGCGCAACTGCTTGGCGACAATACAAATGGCGACGCTGATGCGCTCATCGAGTCTCTGCAAGGCGCTCTGCGCGGCTTCTCTGAAGAGGTGGATGAGGCAACAAAGCGCACGGCGGACCTCGATGAGCAGATCACACAGCGCATTAGCTATTTGCCAAACCTGCCTGACCCCTCCGTGCCAGACGGCGCGTCCGAGGAGGACAACGTTGTCACGCGCCAGTGGGGAGAACCCCGTGCCTATGATTTCGAGCCGCAGGCGCACTGGGACCTCGGGCCCGCATTGGGCATCATCGACTTTGAGCGTGGCGCGCGCATCGCGGGCTCGCGGTTCTATGTGCTGACCGGGGGGGCGTCCAAGCTGCAACGCTCACTCATCCAGTGGATGCTGGACGTGCATACGCGGGAGCACGGCTACCGCGAGGTCTACCCGCCTTTTGTCTCCACGGAGCAGACGCTGTTTGCCAGCGGCCAGCTGCCCAAGTTCGAGGAGAACGTCTACAAGGACGGCGAGGACGACGTGTGGCTGGTGCCGACGGCGGAGGTGCCGCTAACGTCCATGCACCGCGGCGAGATCCTTGAGCCGGGGATGCTGCCCATCAACTATGTCGCCTATACGCCGTCATTCCGCAGGGAGAAAATGTCCGCCGGGCGTGATATCCGCGGCATCAAGCGCGGCCACCAGTTCGACAAGGTGGAGATCTACAAGTTCACGGAGCCGGAGCGTGGACTTGAAGAGCTTGAAGTCCTGCTCGGCCACGCGGAGTCCATCCTGCAACGGCTTGAGCTGCCGTACCGCATCGTCGAGTTGTGCGCGGGCGACCTGGGGCAGGCGTCGGCCAAGACCTACGACATTGAAGTATGGGCGCCCGGCTGCGGCGAGTGGCTTGAGGTCTCAAGCTGCTCAACGACGACCGATTACCAGGCGCGGCGGGCCAACATACGGTATCGGCGGGAGGCGGGGGCGCGTCCGCAGTTCGTGCATACGCTGAACGGCTCCGGCCTCGCGCTGCCGCGCGTCATGATCGCCATCATGGAAACCTACCAGCGCGCAGACGGCACGATAGAGATACCGGAAGTTTTACAACCCTATACGGGATTCACGGAGATAACGCGGGAGTAGTGGCTGACGGCTGTAAGAGGTTTACACGGAGGCGGTCGGCAGAGGCACAAGCCGTTCGTTCGGCGAATCGACCATCAATCGCAGCGATTGCAGGCTGTGCGCTCCGAAGAGCGGGGTCATGCCGTCAGGCCCGAAGATGACAAGGATTCCGCCGCTATGGCCGTCGATTGCAGCATCCGCCCATCCAATGGGCCGTGTGTCGACCCGACCGTCCGCATACTCGATTGATTGCGAACCGGTAGGCAGGATTCCTATCTCGCGCAGGATAGACTCAGGCATCATCGAATACGCCGCTCCGGTATCTACCAGTGCCTCAATCTCCTGAGCGTTCTCGCCCTGCCGCGTGGCAATTCTTACTCGTGTCTTGAAAGCTCCCATGGCGCCATTGTACATGCGAACACAGTGTCCACCATCATGCCTGCCGTCTTTGGGTAGTACCATAAGTGGACGGAAAGGGGTGGGGATTGATGCGAATCGGCGTGTTGACGGAGACGGCCCTGCGCGAGGCTCGCGTTGCGCTTGCGCCGCCGTCCGTTGCCCGATTCACCCGATCCGGGGTCGATGTACTCGTCGAGTCGGCAGCTGGCGAGCGCGCCTTCTTCACCAATGACGCATACGATGAGGCGGGCGCGGAGATCGCCCCGGATGCCGCAAGCGTCTATGCCAACGCGGATGTCATCGTCAAGGTGGCTGCGCCGTCCGTTGAAGAAACGAAGTCGCTGCGTGACGGCCAAATCCTGATTGCCGTCCTCCAGCCGTTGACGAGCCACGACCTTGTTCGCGCTCTGGTGCAACGCGGCGTCACGTCGTTCAGCCTCGATGCCATACCGCGCATCGCCCGCGCGCAGCCGATGGACGTGCTCTCCTCGCAGGCGTCTGTCGCCGGATACAAGGCCGCCGTCCTGGCTGCCGACACCCTCGGCAAACACCTGCCCATGATGACGACGGCTGCGGGAACGATGCCCCCCGCTCGTGGACTTGTGCTGGGCGCGGGCGTCGCCGGCCTGCAGGCTATTGCGACGGGACGGCGTCTGGGCGCGATCATGTCCGCTTTTGACGTGCGCCCCGCCGTCAAGGAGCAGGTTCAAAGCCTGGGCGCGACGTTCATCGAGGACGAGGAACTGCAACGCGCGCAGGCAGAGACGGCGGGCGGCTATGCGAGAGAACAGACTCAAGAGGAGCGCGACCGCTCTCAGGCGCTGGTGCATCGGCATGTCGGCGCATCTGACTTCGTCATCACGACGGCCCTTGTCCCGGGCCGCCCCGCGCCGAAACTCATCACCCGCGAGATGGTGGAGGACATGCAGCCGGGCTCCGTCATCGTGGACCTTGCGGCGGAAACGGGCGGCAATTGTGAGCTGACGTTGCCCGGAGAGGCGATCAACTACAAGGGCGTCATCATCAACGGGCCCGTCAACGTGCCGTCCTCCATGCCCGTCCATGCCAGCCTCATGTTCTCCCGCAACGTCCAGAGTTTTTTGGACCTGCTCATCAAGGACGGGGAAGCGGTCATCGATATGGATGACGTGATTCTGCGGGATTCTCTGATAACCCAGGGTGGTGAGGTTGTTCACGAACCCACGCGCGACGCGATGCAGATGGCGGCGGGATCGTGAAGCTGAGCTGCGAAAGGAGCCTTAAGGGTGCTTGAAGGCGGACTACTTATCGCTATCTACGTCTTCGTGCTGGCCGGATTCATCGGTTTTGAGGTCATCACCAAGGTGCCGCCGACGCTCCACACGCCCCTCATGTCCGGCGCGAACGCCATCTCCGGCATCACCATCATCGGCGCGCTGCTCATCGTCGGCTCCAGCGAGGGCGTGCTGACCCAGATCCTGGGCGTCGCCGCCGTCATTCTCGCCACCATCAACGTCGTGGGCGGGTTCATGGTGACGGACCGGATGCTGCGCATGTTCCGACGCGACCGCAGGCGGGAGCCGTCGGCATGACGCTCGACCGCGAGATTATCATCCTCTCCGCCTACCTCGTGTCGGCGGCGTTGTTCATCCTTGGCCTGCGCTATATGGGCTCGCCCGCCACGGCGCGCATGGGCAACACGCTTGGCGCGTCCGGCATGTTGCTGGCCATCATCGTGACGCTCATCAACGAGGAGATCGTCAGGTATGAGCTGATCATCGCCGGGGTGCTGGTTGGCGGCGTCATCGGCGTGATCTTTGCCCGTCAGGTCAAGATGACGGCGATGCCGCAGATGGTTGCCGTCTTCAACGGCTTCGGTGGTGGGGCGTCAGCCCTAATCGCCGTGTCCGAGTATTTCCGACTCTATGACGCGGGCACTGAGATGAGTCTCGATACATCCGTGACCATCATGCTCGGCGTGCTCATTGGCACCGTCACCTTCTCGGGCAGCGCCATCGCCATGGGCAAGTTGCAGGAGATCATCACGGGTCGCGCTGTCCGCCTGCCTCTGCAGAATATCTTGAGCGCTTTGCTGTTTCTGGTGATTCTTGCCCTTGCAGTCAGCCAGATTGGCTTTGAGGCCAACCCGATCCCGTTTGTGGCGCTGATTGCCCTCTGCCTTGTGCTGGGCGTCCTGCTTGTGATGCCCATCGGCGGCGCGGACATGCCCGTGGTTATCTCCCTGCTGAACTCCTATTCCGGCCTTGCCGCCGCCGCCGCCGGATTCGTCATCGGCAACCCGATTCTCATCATCGCCGGAGCGCTTGTCGGTGCTGCGGGATTCATCCTGACCCAGATCATGACGCGGGCCATGCACCGCTCCCTCGCGAACGTCATGTTCGGCGCGTTCGGCGCAGGCAGCAGCGGCGCAGCCGCGAGCGGTGTGGCAGAGGGCGCGACGGTGCGAGAAGGCTCTCCGGAAGATCTGGGTGTTTTGCTTGCGTATGCGGAGTCGGTCATTGTCGTGCCGGGCTATGGCTTGGCCGTCGCGCAGGCACAACGGCAGGTGCGCGACCTTGCAGACCTGCTTGAGGAACGCGGCGTGGACGTTCGCTACGCCATCCACCCCGTCGCGGGCAGGATGCCCGGCCACATGAACGTGTTGCTGGCCGAGGTGGACGTGCCCTATGACCGCCTCTATGACCTTGATCAGATCAATGACGACTTTGAACGCACCGATGTAGCCATCGTCGTTGGCGCGAACGACGTCACGAACCCGTCTGCACGGGAGGTTACGGACAGTCCCATCTACGGGATGCCCATCCTGAATGTCGACCACGCCCGCAACATCATCGTCCTCAAGCGCTCCATGAGTCCCGGTTTCGCGGGCATCGACAATCCGCTCTTCTATAACGAGAAAACCTCTATGCTGTTCGCCGACGCCAAGGACGGTCTCAATCGCCTGATCGAAGCCGTTCAGGAGAATTGAGCCACCCGGTCTCTGAACGACCATGGCAACCACGCTGACACCACCACCGCAGCAGCAGAGGCCAAAGACGCCGTTCCTGGTACGACGCTCACCTGTCTTCTATGGCTGGGTCATCGTTGGCCTCACGTTCTCGACGAGCATGGTCACCGCCGGAATCAGCGGCTACGGCCTATCGTTCTTTGTTGTGCCGATGAGCGAGGCGCTGGGTGTCACGCGCGCGGAGTTCTCGTCCATCACCCTGTTCCGCCTTGCGGCCATACCGCTCCTGCCGCTGCTGGGATTGCTCGTGGATAAACGCGAAGGCCCGCGTCTTGTCATCGTGTTCGGCAGCGCGGCGGCGGGCCTTTCCCTTGTCGCGTCCTCGTTCGTCCAGAACATGCTGCAGTTCTACCTGACCTTCGGCATCTTCTTTGGCGTTGCGATGATGGCGATGGGCGGGCAGCTTGTCGGCCCCGCGGTTCTGGCCAAGTGGTTCGTCAAGCGGCGCGCCCGTGTCATGGCCATCAGCGCCATCGGCATCTCCGGCGGCGGCTTTGTTATCGCCCCCATTGCCGGTCAGCTTGTGGAGCAATTCGGCTGGCGCGACGCCTGGGTCATTCTCGGAATCGGGATGATCCTCATCATCACTCCCGCCGCCGGACTCCTCATGCGACGGCAGCCAAGCGACGTCGGACTTGTGCCGGACGGCATTTCACATGCGAATTCGCCGCGGGAAGGCATGACCGCCGAAGAAGCCGCCGTCCTGTCGTCAGGCGAACCATACGAATACCCATGGACGGTGCGGGAGGCGGCGCGGACAGGCGCTTTCTGGGCGTTGCTGGCCGCGCAGGTGCTGTCCCTCGCCTCACTTATGCCGATACTCTTCCACCAGGTCGCCTATATGCAGGACAAGGGTTTCAGTCTTGGAGACGCGACGCTTGCCGCGACGATACTCGCCGGGTTCGCCATCCTGGGAAAGATTGTCTATGGGGCGATCGTCGAGCGCGTGCATGTCCGGTGGGTTCTGCCCCTCTCGATGATGCCGGCCGGTCTCTCCGTGCTTTTCCTTGTGAACAGTAGCGGTTCAAACATGGAGATGCTGCTTGCCTATGCAGTGGTTCACGGCCTGACGATGGGCGGCTTTATGCCGCTGATGAACGTGGCGCTCGCGCAATACTTCGGTCGGCAGCATATGGGCGCGATACGCGGCGCATTCACCCCTCTTGCGAACATCGTTGGCGCCGTCAGCCCCTTTGCCGTCGGCTGGATGTGGGAGATATCCGGCAACTACGACGTTTCCTTCATCCTGACCGGCGCGGGCTGGTTCATCGGCGGCGCCATCGTCCTGCTGGCGCGAGAGCCGCGGGAGCCGGCACAGACGGCGGAAACGCTATAGTCGCTGGCGCCAACGCGCTGCCGAACATGAGCACACCGTGACCACAGAGAACTCGCCCCAGTCTCGCAGGCCCCCCTTCGCCGTCCGAAACATCCCCTTCTTCTACGGGTGGGTGATTCTCAGCATCACGTTTTCCAGCAACATGATCACGGCGGGCATCGCCGGCTATGCAATCTCGTTCTTTGTCGTGCCCATGAGCGAGGCTCTTGAGGTCTCTCGCGCCGAGTTCTCATCGATCTCCCTGTTCCGTCTTGCGGCAATACCCATTGTCCCAATCGTCGGAATGCTGTTGGACAAGCGGGAAGGGCCGCGCCTCGTCGTCATTGTCGGCAGTACCTGCGCCGGGCTTTCGCTCATCGGAGCATCTTTTGTGCAGGCGATGTGGCAGTTCTACCTCACGTTTGGGATTGTCTTCGGCATCGTCGCCGTCACCATGACCTGGCAGCTTCTTGGCGCGGCGATCATCCCGAAATGGTTTGTGAGGATGCGCGGCCGCGCGCTGGCAATCAGCACCATCGGCGTTTCGACGGGCGGATTCGTCGTTGCTCCCATCGCGGGCCTGCTGGTCGCAGAGATTGGATGGCGTGAGGCATGGTTCATTCTTGGCGTCGGCATGATCGCCATACTCACCCCTGCGGCGATCCTCTTCATGAGGAGGCAGCCAAGCGACGTCGGTCTTGTGCCGGACGGCGGGAGTAGCGTCTCAACCGACGGTGACGGCGCGGATGCCAAGTCCGCAGAGGAACCATACGAGCATCCGTGGACGGTTCACGAGGCGTCACGGACATTCGCCTTTTGGGCCTTGGTTGCAGCGCAGGCGCTTGGTCAGGCCGCGCTGTTCGGCGTCCTCTTCCACCAGGTTGCCTATATGCAGGACAAGGGGCTTGGCGTCGCCGAAGCGACACTTGCCGCCACCGTCCTCGCCGGATCCGCATTGGTAAGCAAGCTGTTCTACGGATTCCTCGCCGAGCGATTTGGCGCCCGGCTGGGTCTGGCTGCCTCCATGATTCCTGCCGGGGCAACCCTGCTGATCCTGGTCGTTGGCTCCGGCCTTGAGATACTTATCGTCTACGCCGTGCTCTATGGCTTCACGATGGGCGGGTTCATTCCCATGGTCAACCTGGGGCTCGCGCAGTACTTCGGGAGAGAACACAGCGGGGCGATCCGTGGAGTCGTCACGCCTATTGCCACCGTAGCGGGCGCGATAGGCCCGTTCGCAGTGGGCGTCATATGGCAATGGCTGGACAACTACGACGTGTCATTCATGCTGCTCGGCGCGCTCTGGGCCATCGGCGGACTGTTTGTGCTGGCAGCGGCACGACCGCGAGCGCCGCGGGAGCCGGCCCTCCTTAGTTGAGCCGCCGGAGCAGGGGAAAGACTTCGCCCAATCGGCTGTTGGAACTCCCCAAGGACGCAACCATGAGCTCAACAGCCGTGTTGTCGATGACGAACTGAGCAACGTCAACGCGCCCGTCCGGTCTTTCACTACTCAGCACGTCGACGAAGCGAGTTTCCCCCGCTATCTCGACGTCGTAGCCGGGCCGCGCAGTGAGGCTGCGCAACACGTCCGGAGACGGCCCCAACTCAGCAATCATCCGTCTGAGCTGCCGTTCCACAAACGCAGTTGCGAACGGGCCGGTGGGGACGCGGTCATGGCGCATACTCGTGACGTGGGCCCTCATTGGTTCACCTTCCAGCCACCGATACGCGATCCGGACTGTATGTACCGTGTTTGGGTCTTTCCCCTCGCCCCATGAATCGAGGACTGCGAGATCCGGTCCAACGTCCAGGTCGAACACGGCAATCGACGCGTCCTGGACTATTCTATCGAGCGTTCTCGTAGGATCCGGTAGTTGTCGGTTCGGACGTTCACGCTTCCCGACGAAGCGAATTGGCGGGGCCATGATTATCTAGCACCAGAATGGTCCGGACGCTCTCAGCATTGTTCCACCCCCTGCGGGCGTTAGTGGCTAGTCCATCCATAGTGTACGCGCGGCACGTGAAGTTGCCACCCCTCTTGCCAACGTGGTGGGCGCGACCAGCCCGTTTGCCGTTGGCCTGATATGGCAACGGCACGACCCCGAGCGCCGGTGGCTGCAGAAGCGACTGCTTGACCCCTCATCCCCGCGTTCCAATACTGATATGGCGCTCTGCGCCAAACGCGGAGGGGTGGCCGAGTGGACGAAGGCGGCAGTCTTGAAAACTGCTTTGCGGTAACCCTGCAACGCGGGTTCGAATCCCGCCCCCTCCGCTTCTTTCGCAGTTCGCGATCCGGCTTTGGTTGGCTGGTGCGGGGTGTAGGCAAAGTCATCTATCCTTGAACGATGCTTAGTTTCTGTAGCGTGAGTGCGCGTTTGCTCATTATTTTGGCTCTCATACTCGCAGCGGTTGCTTGTAGCGAGAGTTCCGCCACCACTGTGCCGACGACGACTCCGCCCGCATCGCCCACCCTGACGGCGCTACCCACCCACACCCCGACCGCAACGCCTACGCCCACACCTACATCGACCGTAATATCCATCCCGACGATAACACCGACACCAACTCACACAGCGACGCCCACACCGCGGGAACTGGCTGCGGCGGACAGAGCCGTCTTGATTACGTTCTACAATGCCATGTCGCATGTTGGACGGCTAACGCAAAGTCGGCATCTCTGGCTGAGCGATCGCCCTATTGACGAGTGGTCCGGCGTCGCTGTCGACTCCGATGGGCGCGTGACAAAACTAATCCTTCCCCACTTCACATTACGTGGCGAGATTCCGCGTGAACTTGGCAACCTTACCAACCTGAAGAGCCTAAATCTCAGAGACAACCGGTTAACTGGCGAGATTCCGCCTGAACTCGGCGACCTTATCAACTTGGAGAGTCTGAATCTCAGCCAGAACTGGTTGACTGGCGAGATTCCGCCTGAACTCGGCGACCTTACCAACCTGAAGAGTCTGAATCTCAGGCAGAACTGGTTGACTGGCGAGATTCCGCCTGAACTCGGCAACCTGCCTAACTTGCGAAATCTCTATCTCGAGTACAATTGGTTGAGTGGTGAAATACCGCTGGGATTGGGCAGTCTACCCCAGCCGCGCACCTTGTGGCTCACCGGCAACATTCTGACTGGATGTATCCCTGACGATTTAAACGTCACTGTTAGGTCTCCCGTCTTTCATTATCCTGAGATGCCTTATTGTGACGATTCGACGATACCCGGACCCTCGCCCACCGTGACACCTATACTCTCGCCGACGGCAACGCCTACTCTTGCGGAAAGAGCCGCTGCCGCGGACAGGGGAGTCCTCGTGGCACTGTACAACGGCATAGCTGGTGCTGAGTCGTTACGTTTCCAACATTACGGTCACTGGCTGAGCGATCGTCCGATTGGAGAGTGGGAAGGTGTCACTGTCAATGCAGAGGGGCGCGTAGTAAAACTGGAGATCATCTATTTCCCACTGTCGGGTGATGACGGGATTATTCCGGCGGTAGTTGGCAACCTGACTGAACTGGAGGTTCTGCAGATCTCTGCCGTGAGCGGGGGAACCGTAACGCCTCCCGGCTTGGGGCGGATACCGAAGGAGTTGGGGCAGCTAACCAAATTGCGTCATTTAAGCCTTGCGGGCAATAGATTGATAGGCGGGATACCACCGGAGTTGGGCAACCTCACCAATCTGGAATGGTTGTTCCTCAATCACAACCAACTGAACGGCAAGATACCATCGGAGTTGGGCAACCTTACCAACCTCAAATGGCTGTCTCTGAACAATAATGATTTGAGTGGCGAGATACCGTCAGAATTGGGCCGACTTGCCAATTTGAAGTGGCTCTTCCTCAACCTTAATGAGTTGAGTGGCGAGATACCGCCGGAGTTGGGCGGCTTGACTGGGCTGCGGGAACTGGACCTCGAGCACAATCAGTTGACTAGTGATATACCGCCAGAACTATCTAATCTAACCAGGTTGCGACTGCTGAAGCTCGACGGCAACACAATCACCGGATGTATCCCACAAGGAGTGGAGATAAGGTTTAGGGGGTGGGGCATCCTTGTTCCCTGCTGAGAGTGATGGGGTACCCTTGGGCCGCCACGCCGGTCAATGAGATTGATCCCCTACATCTGCTGATATTTGCTTCTCACTTGGACCAGCGAAGCCAAGATCCAAGGTAAAGATAAGCCGGCATTTATGCCGGCAAAAGGATCCTCATAAACCATGGATAAACAAGTAACCATGGCATAAGTGAACTCCGGAAGCATAAGCGGGACCTTAAAGAAAAACAGGAAAATCACTGGAATTTGCAGACTCTCGAACAGTTCACTACTGTGCGTTTATGAGATTTAGGGCATGGATGTTCGACGCATTGAAAATGGCCAGGGGCTTAGGGAGGTCGAGAGGCGCCATGAAAGCAGGCGAAACATTGATTTTGGAACATGGGCTCAGTTGTGCTAAGGGGTACTACAGCAAAGACGGTCGATTCTACAACCAGATAACACACTTCCCTGTAGCCCTCTTCGACCCAAATGGTTACGTCATTATTTCCAGCGAGGCCGAACTGAGGCAAGCGCCGTTCCAGTACGGCGTCAAGCTGAAGGTCAGTGGTCCGGGTATTTCAGGGCACCACCGTTACCAGCCCTGCCCCCACCGACACGGCTAGATCGCCCGCGATGCCTGCCCTCAACACAACCATCCCGCGAAGGGGGAGAGGGTGGCCGCTTGCGCCGCGTTGCAGTCCTGTATGACACTACTCGTGAAAGAACTCACGGGTGGGGGGCCTTGCTATATGAAGATTCACGAATACCAGGCAAAAGAGGTGCTTAAGTCGTTTGGTGTTGCCGTCCCAAACGGGCGCGTCGCCACCACGGCCGATGAAGCCCGCGCCATTGCGGAAGAACTCGGCGGCAGGGCCGTCGTCAAGGCGCAGGTTCACGCCGGCGGACGCGGCAAGGCGGGCGGCGTGAAGGTTGTGGGCAGCCCGGATGAGGCGGCGGAGTTCGCCGCCGGCCTGCTCGGCTCGAACCTCGTCACCGCGCAGACCGGCCCCCAGGGCGTGCCCGTCAATGCCGTCCTCGTTGAGGAGCCCGTCGATATCGCGCAGGAACTCTATCTGAGCGTGACGGTGGACGGCGCGGCCAAGTCGCCCGTTATCATCGCGTCTGCGGCGGGCGGCATGGAGATCGAGGAGATCGCCGAGGAATCGCCCGAGAAGATCACGCAGGTGCATATCGACCCGCTCATCGGCTATCAGCCGTTCGTGGGGCGTCGCGTCGCGGCGGCCCTGGAGCTTGACGCCGCTTTGGCGCGGCCTTTCGGCGCGCTGCTTGGCGGCATCGTGAACGCATTCAGCAACAAGGACCTGAACCTGGTTGAGATTAACCCGCTCGTCGTCACTGGCGATGGCAGCCTGCTTGCTGCCGACGGCAAGATCGATACGGACGAGAACAGCCACTTCCGCCATCGCGACCTCGCTGAGTTGCGTGACGCCGACCAGGAGGACCCGCTTGAGCGGAACGCCAATGACAAGGGCGTTCAGTACGTGAAGCTGGACGGCGACGTTGGCTGCATGGTGAACGGCGCGGGCCTTGCGATGGCCACGATGGACGTCATCGCGCAGGTTGGCCACGCGCCCGCCAACTTCCTTGATGTTGGCGGCGGCGGCACCGAGGAGCAGGTCGCCGAGGCGTTCAAGATCATCGTCTCCGACTCTGACGTGAAGAAGGTTCTCATCAACGTCTTTGGCGGCATCCTCCGCTGTGACGTGTTGGCGAACGGCATCGTCTCCGCATACAAGGAAGTCGACGTGAACGTGCCCATCATCGTGCGCATGACCGGCACGAACGCTGAGGAGGGCGCGGAGATTCTGCGCAACTCCGACATCACCGTCGCCGTGGCCGCCGATCTTAACGATGCAGCCACGAAAGTCGCGGAGATTTCTTAATTAGCAACCAAACCAATAGCAAATCACGTAGGAGAAACTGATAAATGAGCATCCTTGTTGGCGAAGACACCCGCGTGCTGGTTCAGGGCATGAGCGGCCGCGAGGGAACGTTCCAGACCGAGCGGTGCATCGCCTTTGGCACGAACGTTGTGGCAGGCGTGACACCGGGCCGCGGTGGCACCACGCACATCGACCGCCCAATGTATGACTCCGTGGCGGAGGCGGTCGAGCAGGAGGGGGCGAACGTGTCCCTCATCTTCGTGCCCGCCGCGTTCGCGACTGACGCGTTGCTTGAAGCCGCCGAGGGCGGTGTCGACCTCATCGTCTGCATCACGGACGGCCTGCCGACGCTGGACATGGCGCAAGTGGCGCAGTATCTCACCAAGAAAGGTGTGCGGCTCATCGGCCCCAACTGCCCGGGCCTGACCTCCGTGGCGGAGAAGCAAAAGGTCGGCATCATCCCCGGCAACATCCACGCGGAGGGACGCATCGGCGTCGTCTCCCGCTCCGGCACGCTGACCTATGAGGCCGTTTCGCAGTTGACGGCGCTCGGCATCGGGCAGTCCACGTGCGTGGGCGTTGGCGGCGACCCGATCATCGGCATGAGGCATAGGGACATCCTTGAGTTGTTCGAGAATGATCCTGACACGGACGCGGTCGTGCTCATCGGCGAGATTGGCGGCACGGCGGAGCAGGAAGCCGCGGACTACATCAAGAACCACATGAGCAAGCCTGTGACGGGATTCATCGCGGGCGCGACTGCGCCTCCAGGGCGACGCATGGGGCATGCGGGCGCAATCATCACCGGAAAGGCGGCAACGGCGGAGGCCAAGAAGGACGCCCTGCGAGATGCCGGCTGCTATGTGTCTGACAGCCCAGGACAGATCGGCATCACCGTCCAGCGCATGTTGGCGGAGCGGAGGATATCCGCCTGATTTGCCAACGCTGACTGTGTGAGCATACTGGTATACGTGACGTAATTCACAAACTAACCGGTTTCTCTCAGGGAGTTTTGTCCGGATGCTTCTGACCCGCCTTGCGCTCCTGCTCAGGCTCGTCTTGATGCCGCTCAGGGCCATGATTGCGTTCGTTGAGATGGCATTCGAGCGTTTCGGTATGATCCCCACGCGCCTTGCCCTGCGCGTGCGTATTGTCACGATCATCCTCCTCGCTGCTCTTATCGTCACCGGAATCTGGTCGTATACGCGGCTGCAGGTTGAGTTTCTACCGTCGGTTGATTTTCCGTTGGTTACAGTCGTCACTTTCTATCCCGGGGCAGACCCGGAGACCGTCCTGGAGGACGTGACGATCCCGATTGAGCGAATCCTGTTGGAACAGGAAGAAGTGAACCTTGTTCAGTCCTCGTCATCGCTGAATCTGTCTGTCGCTTTTGCCGAGTTCGAGTTTGGTTCCGACACGGTAGCGATCGAGCAGGCAGTGCAGGAGGCAGTTGACAGACTCCAACTGCCTCCAACCGTTGCCGAGCCGAATGTCGGCAGACTGAACTTCCAGCAGTTCCCTGTCTTGCAGGTATCGGTGCGGAGCAATCAGCCTCCTGACGAACTGAAGGCGATGGTGGAGCGTGACATTCTTCCCCGCTTGCGCGAGGTTCCGGGAGTGAACAGCGCGGATATCCCCGCCAACGCCGGCGGGCAGGGCGTCATCAGCCGCACGAACGGCATGCCCAGTCTGACCATCGGCGTCGTCAAGGGGCCCGATGACAACACGGTTGAGGTGACGAACGCTGCCCTGGCGGAACTCGACGACATCAAGGCCGGGCTGCCGGCGGATGTTGAGTTCACTGTGACCGAGAACCAGGGCCCAGAAATCCAGGACTCCATCGATACGTTGGGCAGGGAAGTAGCGCTTGGCGCAGTGCTGGCCATCCTCGTGATCCTGGGGTTCCTGCTCAGCGTCCGCCCCACGTTCGTCACGGGCATTTCCATTCCAGCGAGCCTGCTCATCGGCATCATCGTTATGAACCTGCAGGGCATGAGCCTCAACCTTGTCACGCTTGGCGGACTTGCCATCGCCGCAGGGCGCGTCGTCGACGACTCCATCGTCGTCATGGAAAACATCTACCGGCATATACAGGAGGGAGAGGACAGGCTCCACGCCGCGTTCGAGGGCACAAAGGAGGTTGCTCTCCCAATCACAATCGCCACCATGACGACGATTGCCGTCTTTGCTCCGCTGGGATTCATCGGCGGCATTGTCAGCGAGTTCTTCCTGCCGTTCGCCTTGGTCATCACCTACGCCCTGCTGGCCTCATTGCTGGTGGCGTTGACGGCGGTGCCCGCGCTGGCGAGTTTCCTGATCAGACGGCACTCGTCGGACACGGCTGAAGAGGTTCTTTCCCGACGCATCATCCGCATCTACACCCCGATAGTCACATGGGCGCTGGGGCATCGACTGTACACGATCATCGGCGCCATTGTGTTGTTCGTGGGCAGTATGTCGCTTTTGGCGTCCATCCCCATTGGATTTCTGCCGGGAGGCTCGCAGAACCTCCTGAACATTGAGATTGAGACGCCGCTGACAACCGAACGGGGCGTGGTCGTCGGTTATCTGGATGAGGCGGAGGCGCGCCTTGAAGAGCTGCGGCTTGGTGGCGAGATTGAGAACTATACGTCACAGGTTGGGGGCGGCATCGGTTTCGGCGGGCCCGGCGGGTCATTGACGACGATCAATATGTCGGCGCGGCTGGCAGAGGGCACGGACGTGACAGAGATGGCGGACCGTCTGCGGGACGACTTTTCGGGCCCGGGCCGGACGGTGTTCATCGAACAGGCGCAGGGCGGCGGCCCGCCGGCCGGGGCGCTTGAGGTTCGTTTGATAGGGGATGACTATGCCCGGCTCATCGAAGCCTCGGACAGGCTGGTCGACCCCATCAGCGATCTCGACGGCGTGATCAACGTCCGCTCCGATGCCGTTGAGATAACGCCCGCCGGGCCATTCGGCGGGGCGGCCATCCCCATCACGCGTGTTGACGGCCGCCGCACGGTGACGATTTCAGGTGTCATCACAGCGCAGGACACACGGGCTGTGAGCGCTGAAATCGACCGTATCGTCGATGAGATTGGATTGCCGCCGGGTGTGGAGCGCGAAACCGGCGGGGTCTTTGCCGACATCCAGGAAGTCTTCACGCAGATGATCATCGCCATGGGCATCGGCGCAGTTCTGGTCTATGCTGTGATGTTCATCGCGCAGCGGTCTTTCATCACGCCGCTGATCATCCTGATCGCGGTGCCGTTGGCGTTCACGGGCGCGGTGACTGCGCTCTTTATCACCGGACGTGCGCTGAGCCTGCCGGGCCTGATGGGGCTTCTCATGCTGATCGGCCTTGTTGTCACGAATGCCGTCGTTCTGATCGCCTTTGTCGACCAACTGCGGGGGCGCGGCACGCGCATCCGGGAGGCGCTTATCCAGGGCGGGCAGGCCCGCATCCGCCCCATCCTGATGACGGCGTTGACGACAAGCTTCGTGCTGCTGCCGCTCGCGCTTGAGGAGGCAGAGGGCGGCGGAGGCATTATCGGCGCAGAACTGGCGACGGTGATCATCGGCGGCCTGATGACATCGACGGTGCTGACGCTTGTCGTGATTCCCGTTGTCTACCGCCTCCTGCGGCGTGAGCGGCGCGATTTATCAGATACTCCGGTCACAGAGAGTCCAAGCGTCGCGCCGGCGGGTGGCGAGGAGTAGTTCTTAGGCGCTTCATACGGGTGTAATACGCTGCCCCTGCCCAAAAAGGCGCGAATGCCCCAAGAGTCTATGTGTTGCTGAAGAGGTAGAGCCTTGGCTAGCAAGATATCCTCGCACCGCAGGGCGACATCGCGGATTCCCCATAGAGGGGGGTTCAAAACCCCGAAGGATGGAGAGCATATAGTAGGTGGGAAAAAGACCAGTATGTCCGCGGAGAAGATGTACGAGGGTGAGGGAATGAAATGAGGACTAGGGCACAGTTGGGGCTCATCTTCGTTGCACTAGTGCTCTCCGGCGCTGCCTGCGATGGGGGAATTGCACTGCCAACTGTATCGCCCATACACAGCGCGGACTGTTCTAACAGGGTCAGCGTGCCGGACCCACAAAACAACCCGGATTTGGTCAATGACTGCGCAATCTTATTGGGGGCCAGGGATGTTCTGAACCCTCCTTCCACTTACAACCTAAACTGGAGTCCCAATCTTCAGATCTCCGAATGGACGGGCATTTCCGTCGTTGAAGGCCGTGTCGCGCGCATCCGTTTGAGACCCTACTCAGAATCGTATGGAGATGTGGAGGAAGTGATCGGTCTCGGAGGGACAATACCATCATCACTTGGTGGCCTCACTGGTTTACATACTCTGAGCATTCGATGGGCCGGATTGGACGGACCGATACCCTCTTCCCTGGGCAACCTGAAGAATCTGGAGACTCTAGAACTCTGCGATAACGAGCTTTCGGGTGAGATACCGACTTCGCTGGCTAACCTCCAAAATCTCAAAGAATTGACTTTATGCAGCGACCAGTTCAGTGAGATACCACCCTTCATAGGAACGCTCACCAGCTTGGAGAGACTTACAGTGGTCGGCACAGGCTTCATTGGAGAAGTTCCTTCTTTTCTGGGTAACCTCACGAACCTGAGAGTGCTCGAATTGGGGAACATTGAGTTTACAGGAGGGATACCAGCTTTTGTGAGCAATCTCACCGAACTGACGACTCTCGGTCTAACTAACAACCAGTTCACAGGAGAGATACCAGCTTCCCTGGGCAACCTCACCAAACTGACTGCTCTCAGTCTAGCGAGCAACCAGCTCACGGGAGAAATACCAGCTTCCCTGGGCAATCTCACCGAACTGACGTATCTCGATCTGGCGAACAACCAGCTCACGGGAGAAATACCAGCTTCCCTGGGCAATCTCACCGAACTGACGTATCTCGATCTGGCAAACAACCAGCTCACGGGAGAAATACCAGCTTCCCTAGGCAACCTCGCGGAGCTGTGGTTCCTGTATTTGGGAGAGAATCAACTCACGGGACAGATACCCCCCGCCCTGGCTGAACTCAATAACCTGAATCGGTTGGACTTACACCCGAATCCACTGAGCGGGTGCGTGCCTGAATTTGTCGCCGTTCGGAATCACGACGCCGTGCGTTTTGACCTGCCTAATTGTTGAATGCTGACTCTTACACTCGCCTGCCATAGAAAAACCCAGACGTAAATCACTTTTTAAACGCGAGCCGCTATGCTTGGCAATGTCGCACCGGTGGGCAAAACCAGCCTGCAAACTACAACGAGGACAAGGCCACGTACTGCATTGGCACTCTGAGGGACAGCAGCACGATGGTACGGTGCCTGTGATGCCACGGGGGCTCACCCCTCCCCAAACAGCCCGTTCTCCATGTTTTCGGAGCCGGAAACCGGTGGTATCAGCCGGGCGTAGACTTCCCGAGGGGCGAAAACGCGCCGGAGACGGGCGGGCAGCAACTCCCATCGCCGCATCCACCACGCGCCCTCCTTGAGCGCCGTCTTATAGCACCGCGCGGCCTCCCGTCGTTGAGCGAGGACGCTGCGCACGTCGATCTTTGTTGTCGGGCGCTGCGATTCCTGCGCGATCCGCAGGGCGTCACGCACGTTGTCAAGGCCCTTGCGCCGCATCAACCGTCCGATGCGCAGGCCCGCCGCGAGTTGGCGTCGACCAAAGACGGCGGCGTACAGGCGCGGGGCAGTGACGCCGGTCATCGATCCGACGGCCTGCAGGGTAGCCGCGCCTGTGAGGATGTGGTTGAGGTTGCCTGTTGCGCCGGTGGCGTCGAAGGTGATGACGACATCCGGACGGAGTCCGCGGAGTTCGGCGCCGATTGCGTTGGCGAGGTAGGAGAGGGAAAAGGATGGATTCCCGCCTTCGCGGGAATGACGGCTTGGCGGGATGAAGGTGTTTGCGGTGATGCCGAGGGTGTTGGCGGCAGCTTCGAGTTCAGAAAGGCGTTGGGCTGTTGGCCTGCCGTCCGGCTCCGGGCCGAACGGGCCGTAGATGACGTGGACATTGTGGCCGCGCGATGCGTAGAGGGCCAACGTGCCGCCGATGATGAACGTCTCATCGTCCGGGTGGGCGAGGACGGCGACGATGGTGCGTGGCGTGGTCTCGCCATGCTCGGCGCGGCCGTTTGAAGCTGTTTGGGTCATGGCATACGGCCGTTCACGATACCCCGCGCATTCGCTGAGCGGGACGCCTATAATGGACGCAACCCCAACCGGTTTCCGAACGCGGGAACGAACGGCTGGGGCGGCTGAGGGGAGGAACTATGCGGATCGGCGCCTTTGAAGTCCAGGAGCCACTGCCGGAATTACGTGATCCGCACATATTCGCTATCCTCCAGCCGTGGATCGACGTTGGGTCCGTGGGCACGCTCACTCTCGGCACGCTTGAGTCACAGTTTAACGCCACGGAGCTGGGACGCCTCGCGCGCCCCAGCCAGTTCTATGATCTGACGCGCTACCGTCCCATGCTGTACCGCCGCGGCGGGGAGCGGATTGTTGAGATTCCGAACACTATCGTACGGTATGCGCAGGGTGACGGCGGCAACGATTTCGTCTTCTTGCACATCCTGGAGCCGCACTCCAATGGCGAGGATTTCGTGGAATCCCTGCTGGAGCTGGCGGATCAACTGAACGTGCGACGTTACTGCCAGGTGGGGGCGATGTACGGCTCCACGCCGCACACGCGGCCGCTGTTGGCAAGCGGGCAGGCGTCTGATCCCAACGTGCAGACCATCCTGGAGCGCGCGGGCGTGCGCTCGTCCAACTACGAAGGACCGACCAGCATGATGGCCATCGCGACACAGGAGCTGGTCAAGCGCGGCGTCGAGACGCTCTCAGCGCTGATCCAGCTGCCTCCATACGCGCGGCTGGAGGAGGATCATCGCGGCCAGGAGAAGCTGCTGAAGCTGCTGTCACCCATCTACAGCTTCCAGATCCCGGATCTCACCAAGATCGAGCAGGACGGCGACCGTCAGTATGCGGAGATCGACCGGATGGCGCAGCGGGAGCCGCGCGTCCGCTCCCTCGTCAAGCAGCTTGAAGAGGCCTATGACAGCGAGGTGGGGGCGAACCAGGGCGAGATTGGCGAGATGGACGATCAGCAAGAGCCGCCGCGCCTCGCCCCGGACGTAGAGGATTTCCTGCGAGAGCTTGAGCGGCGCGACGAATAAGCTCCCTCCCCGCGCCGGGATTGGACGGTGGACATGAGAGGGTACCAGGTTAAACGCTCCGGGCGCATTCTGCCGGGCGCTATTCTCATCGCGCTGGGGTTGGTTTTCCTCGCCGGCAACCTGTGGTCGTTCGACCTGTGGGATACCCTTTGGCCGCTGGTGCTGATCGCGCTGGGCCTGGTCTGGATCGTTCGCGGACCGCTATGGCTTGGCGTTGTGAGCCTGGTTGCGGGCGGCATCTTCCTGGCGGACGCGCTTGGCGCGGACGTGGACATGGGGACATATTGGCCGCTGCTGATCATCGCGCTCGGCGTCGGCATTCTGCTGGAACGGACCAACGTGAGGGGACGCCGCGCGGCCTCTATCCCCGATGGGCCGGAGGTCCTAACTGACGATGAGAGCATGATTGACGTGTCGGCCACGTTTTCAGGGACAAATCGAACCGTTCTGTCACAGTCGTTCCGTGGCGGCACGGTATCGGTGACTTTTGGCAGCGTTGAGGTTGATATGCGGCAGGCAAAGCTGCACGAGGACGGAGCGGATCTGCAGGTTTCGGCGACTTTCGGCGGCGTGACACTCCACGTCCCTAAGGATTGGGTACTGCATCAGGACGGTTCTTCATTTCTGTCCGATGTGGAGGACGTGCGGAGCAACCACCCGACGGAGGGGCCTGTGCTGCGCCTGCGGACCTCAACCACGCTCGGCAACGTGACGATAGAGGACTAACTCACTGCACACCCCCGCACGATAATCCGGAGGAAAAGTATGCAGTCCGATCGACCGGCGGGCAGTCCTATTCCGTTTGTAATCCAGCTGGTCGCCATGATGGTTCTGGGGCTGGCGTTTGCGATCATCGTGGGCATCATCTTTTCCGATGAGGCTTGGAGCAGGTTCATTCAGCCCGGCGTGGTGTTCGGCCTCTCCAGCACGGCATCTCTGCGAAAGCGCCACCTGACCAGTCTTGTGATCTTCGCCGGAGGAATACTCTGGCTCCTGCAAATCATCCGCTGGGATGACGTTGGATGGTTGCCAGTCGCGGCCGGCGCGCTTGTTGTGGTCGGCCTTCTCCTGTGGTTCCTGGGGAGCCACCGTGGTTCAGGCAACACCGGCGGGGGAGGCAGAGAGACCGTGCATGGCACCAGCGTGGTTGAGACGTCTGAGGATACGCTTTACCTCGGCGGCGCGGCCACCAACACCCGCCGCATCGTCACGTCCCAGGCATTCGAAGGCGGCGAGGTCTCCGTGTCTCTCGGCAAGATAGAGGTTGACTTCACGTCGGCGAAACTGGCCGAGGGCGGCGCGTCCCTCTCGCTTTCGTCACAGATGGCAAGCGTCACCCTGCAGGTCCCCGCTGATTGGGTGGTTGAGATCGACGGCTCATTCACGATGGGCGCCGTCAAGGATGAACGATCCAGCCAACCGACTGAGGGGCCAACGCTGCGTCTGAACGTCCACACCACAATGGGCGAGGTTCAGATCACGGACTAGCCCAAATCAGGCGCGTGGGTGTGCCAGTCTGTGGCGTTCTGGTAGGCGTGGCCGACGTTGAAGGCGGTCTGTTCCTCCCAGGCTTTCGTGACAATCTGCATTCCCGCCGGCAGGCCGGATGAGTCGAATCCGATGGGGACGCTGAGGGCGGGCATTCCGGTCAGGTTGAACGGGAAGAGGTTGCGCGTCCGCAGGAACGAGGCCTCCTCCTCGCCGTCGCCCACCTGCACCATGATCTGCCCCAGCTTGACCGCCGTATACGGCACGGTCGGCATCACAAGAACGTCGTAACGCTCCAGCGCGCTCTGGACGGATTCTTCCCACACGGCGCGGGCGCGTTGCGCGTTCACGTAGTCCATGGCGGGGATGGCATAGCCGGGGATGAGACGGTCAAGGATGGCATAGCCGTACTCGCCGCCCCGCCCTTCGCGGATCCAGCGGTGGTGGTATGCGGCGGCCTCCGAGGGGAGGATGGTTGCGAACAACGCGGGCAATACGTCCGTGTGGTCGAGAACGACATCCTCAAGCTGCATCCCGAGGCCGCGCAGGGCATCATATGCCTGCTCATTGAGCTGGGCGACCTCCGGGACGATGGGCTCCCAGAAGTAACCGCGCACGATACCCGCACGGAGTCGGCTCACGTCGGCATCAAGATTGGCGGCGTAGTCCGGGACGGAGCGGCGTGACGTTGTCTCGTCCTTCGTATCGTGGCCTGCGATGGCGCTCAACACAAGGGCGGCGTCCTCCGCGCTGCGGGCGAGGGGCCCTGCGTGGTCAAGCGTCCACGCCAACGGCACGACGCCGAATCGGCTGACGCGGCCAAACGAGGGTTTGATGCCGGTGACGCCGTTGAAGTGGGAGGGGTTGCGGATGGAGGCGGCGGTGTCCGTGCCGAGGGCGGCGTATGCGAGTCGTGCGGCGACGACCGCGCCGGAGCCTCCCGATGAGCCGCCGGAGCTGCGTTCGAGGTCCCACGGGTTGTGCGTGACGCCGTAGTGGGTGTTCTCTGTGGTGCCGCCAAAGGCGAACTCGTCCATGTTGGCGCGACCGATGATGATCGCGCCGGCCTGCCGCAGCTTGTGGACGGCGGTGGCGTCATCGTCCGGCACCCAGTCTGCAAGGATGCTGGAACCGGCTGACGACGGGATGCCGCGCTCGGCAAAGAGATCCTTGACGGCGATGGGGACGCCGTGGAGCGGGCCGTGGTCGACACCGGCGGCGAGCAGGGCGTCTGCGGCGAGCGCCTGCGCGATCGCCCGTTCCATGTGGACGGCGACGTAGCCGTTGACCGTCGGCTCAAGTCGCCCGATGCGTTCAAGCTGCGCGCGCGTGACCTCCTGGCAGGAAATCTCTCGCGCATGGATGCGGGCGGAGACCTCCGCGAGACTAAGGGCGGTGATGTCCGTATTGGCTGTCATCTTTCAATCATCAGATTGGATTTGGCTGCGTTAAGGTGTTGTATTTGAGGCGTACTTAGGGAGTTGTGTCCGCGGGCGGACGCCACGTGTGCCAATCAGTTTCCATCTGGTAGGCGTGGCCGGCGCGGAGCACCGTCGCCTCATCGAATGGACGCCCGGCGATCTGAAGGCCGATGGGCAGCTCGTCGCTGCTGAAACCGCAGGGGACGCTCATCGCCGGCGTGCCAAGCAGGTTGAACGGCGTCATGTTGCGTGTCAGGGCGCGTGTGAGCTGCAGTTCTCCGTTGCCGACAGGGACGGTCTCGTAGGCATGGCCGATCCTGGGGGCGGTGACGGGCGAGGTGGGAAGGGCGAGCAGGTCAACCCTCCGCCAGACATCATTCATCTTCTCGCGCAGGATGGAGCGGAGGCGTTGGGCGTTGACGTAGTCGACCGCTGGAACCGTCGCGCCTTGCAGGAGCCCGGCCAGGACACGGGAGTCATAGTCCTCAGGGCGCTCGCGCATCCACCTGTGGTGGTAGGCGGCGGCGTCCGCGAAGAGGATGGACGTCTGCATGGCAACGAGGTCATCGACCATCGGGAACTCGACATCGATGATGCGCGCGCCGAGGCCCTTGAGGACATCGATGCCGGCGCGGACGGCGGACTCAACCTCCGGATCGATTGGGTCCCAGAAGGGTTCACCGGGGATGCCGATGGTCAGGCCCTCGATGGGGTCGTTGATGTTCGCGAGATAGTCGGGCACGGGGCGGTTGGAGGAGGTGGGGTCAAGCGGATCATGGCCGGCGAGCACCTGCAGGGCGCGGGCGCAGTCCTCAGCCGTCCTAGCAAGAGGCCCAACGTGATCCAGCGACCATGAGAGAGGGAGACAGCCGTAGCGGCTGACACGTCCGTAGGTGGGCTTGATGCCGGTGACGCCGCAGAGGGTGGCGGGGATGCGGATGGAGCCGCCGGTATCCGTGCCGATGGCCATGTAGCCCATGCCCATGGCGACCGCCGCGCCGGAGCCGCCGCTGGAACCGCCCGGCACGTGGTCCGGGTTCCAGGGATTGCGTGTGTTGCCGTGATGCGGGTTCTCCGTCGTCACGCCAAAGGCGAACTCGTGGAGATTCGTCTTGCCGATGATGACCGCGCCGGCCTGCCGCAGCTTGCGGACGACGGTCGCGTCAAAGTCCGGTTTCCAGTCCGCGAGGATCTTTGAACCAGCGGTGGTGGTGATGCCGTCCGTGGTCAGGATGTCCTTGACGGCGACGGGGACGCCGTGGAGTGGGCCAAGCAGGTGACCGGCGCGGAGCATGTGGTCGGCGGCCTCCGCCTCCTGCAATGCCTGATCTCGCAGGACGGTGACGAATGCGTTGATGGTGTCGTCGGCGTGGGCGACGTGCTCAAGCACATCCTCCAGCGCGTGGGTGGCGGAGACCTCTTGCGTCTGGATGCGGCGGGCAATCTGCGTGAGGGAGAGGCCGACGCGCTCTTCATTCATGCCTAGGCTCCGCCGGACACGGCATCAGGGTTTTTTCAACGCCCAATTCTACAGGTCTAATGATCATGTCCACATTAGGCTCCGCCGGATGCGGCATCGGGGTCGTAGATGAGGGCGGGTTCCGTGAGCCCGAAGTCCATGTCATCGAGGCGATTCATGGCCTCCTGGTAGAAGGCGACGCGGCGCTGCAGGCCGGGCAGGGCATCGTCATCGATGCTGACGCCAAGCAAGGCCAACTGCGCCTTGAGTTCCTCGTGGCTCGGTACCGGTCGTTCCATACCGCCTGCCCCCTCACCCTAACCCTCTCCCTCAGGGAGAGGAGATTCTGCGTCGATACGTATCGTCATGATACGGCATCGGCGGGAGCAAATGAGCCAATTGGTATTCAGACTGCCCTTGATCTAGCATTGAACGCACGCACGGAATTATCGAGGATCGGGGAGTCAAGAATGCACCAACAAGGTGGCACAATCGAAAGTACCCTAAAGAGCATCGAGTCACATCAGTATGTTCTGCCCGCTATCCAGCGGGAGTTTGTCTGGGAGCCTGAGCAGGTGTGCGATCTGTTCGACAGCCTGATGCAGGGATTCCCGTTTGGTGAGTTCATGTATTGGAAGATTGAGGCGCAGAACTCCGCACAGTACCGCTGGTACGACTTTGTGCGGGACTATCACGAGAGAGACAATCCTCATTGCCCCGAATTGGGGGTGAGACACAATGAAGCCCTGACCGCCGTTTTGGATGGTCAGCAACGGCTGACTGCTTTCAACATCGGGCTCAGGGGTTCAATGGCACATAAACTGCCTTACAGGCGGCGAACAAGCCATGACGCTTACCCGAAGAGGGTTCTTGTGTTGGATTTGCTTGCACGAACGGAGGCTGACGAAGAGGGCAGACGTTACACGTTTGAGTTCATCAACGAGGAACGCATCGGCATGGAGGGAGACCATCTCTGGTTCCGGGTCGCAGATATTCTCGGCCTCGAGTCTGGCCCAGACATGCAGGACTGGCTGCTAAAGGAAGGACTGCAAACAGATCAACTAAGCCGCGCTTACCGGACGTTGGATCGCCTTCACCGCGCGATACGCGTTGAGCCAATCGTTGCGTGGTATGAGGAGACGAGCCAGGATATTGAGCGCGTGCTTCAGATTTTCATCCGTTGCAACAGCGGTGGCACCCCGCTTTCTTATTCCAATCTCCTGTTGAGCATCGCTGTTTCGCAGTGGGAAGAACTCGATGCTAGGGCTGAAGTACACGGACTCGTTGACGAACTCAACGACATCCGAGAAGGGATGTTCAATGCAAATTTCGTGCTCAAAGCGGGGCTGATGTTGACGGATATCGCCAGCGTGGGTTTCCGTGTCGAGAACTTCACACACGAGAACATGGCCATCCTTGAGAAAAGCTGGCAGCAAATCAAGGCGGCGCTGCTGAGAACGGCCGAGTTGGCGGACAGTTTCGGGTTCGATAGCAGGACCATCAGGGCCAGTAACTCGCTCCTACCAGTTGCCTATTACTTGTACAAGATTGGAGCGCCAGATGCCTTTGTGGTGAGCGACCATTACCTTGCGGATCGTCAGCGGATTCGTCAATGGCTCACGCGGTCGATCCTCAAGAAATCGGGGATCTGGGGCAGTGGATTGGATACCCTGCTGACTGCACTCCGAGAAGTGCTTCGCAATCTCTCAGACGGCGGATTTCCTGCCGAAGAAATGGGGCGCGTAATGGCGCAGCGGGGCAAGTCACTTGAATTCGTGGACGGGGAGATGGACGACCTCGCGGACATGCGGATTTCTGATTCGCGGATGTTCCCGCTCCTTTCGATGCTGTTCCCGCACTTGGCAAGCCGAGGTAGTAATGACATCGACCATGTCTTCCCCAAGAGCAGGTTCACGCCGACGCGTCTCAGCAGCGCGGGGATCGAATCCGAAGAGGCGGAGCGACTGCAAGACCAGTGTAATTGTCTGGCTAACCTCCAGCTTCTCGATCCAACGTTGAACAACGAGAAGCGCGCTGTTATGCCGGCTGAGTGGCTTGATACACACTGCCCGGACCCACAGTCGCGCCAAGTTTATGTTGAACGGCATCTGCTGGGGGACGTGCCGCGAGAGTTGCAAGGGTTTGGGCAGTTCTATGAGTCACGTCGGCAGGCGCTGCGGGAGAGGCTCTCACAACTAGTGAATGTTGTGTAGAGGCCACTTTGTCAGAACAAGGCTTTGCAAGTACCAACAGTCATCACATCGCAGCATCGGCGGGGGTGGATAGCGGGTCGACAAGAAAAGCCCCCGCCGCGCATTGCGCAGCGGGGGCGTCATTCTCCCTGTGTCGTGGTTGACTAGCGAACTAGCCAGCGACCCATTGGGGCTTGCGCTTCTCAACGAAGGCGCGCGGGCCCTCAGCGGTGTCCTTCGGGGACAACTGGCGCAGGCGGTTGCTGTTCAGGGACTGGACCTGCAGCGCCTCACGCGTGGGCAGGTGCAGCGTGCGTGTGATGTGCTCCTTGGCGACGCGTGTCGCGATGGGGGAGCATTCGGTCACGATCTCCGTCGCCATGGCGACGGCGGTGTCCATCAGCTCTGCCTGCGGAACGACCTGGCTGACGAGGCCCATGCGATAGCAGTCCGCGGCCTTGTAGCGGCGGCCTGTGATGATGAGTTCCATAGCGAGGCCAATTGGAATGGCGCGGGACATGCGCGTCGTGCCGCTGATGGAGAGCAGGCCGCGTCGCGGCTCAAGCAGTCCCATCTCGGCGTTCTCAGACATGATGCGGATGTCCGCCCATAGCGCCATCTCGGACCCGCCGCCGAACGCGTAGCCGTTGATGGCCGCGATGACGGGCTTGAAGACCTCGATGCTGGGATAGGAGTGCAGTCCCTCATTGGGAATCTGGGGAGGGGGAGGCGGCTCCTCGTTGGACGCGTCCTGCTGGGACTGCCTGCGAAGATCGAGGCCCGTGGAGAAGGACCTCTCGCCTGCGCCGGTCAGGATGAGCACCCACGCGTCCGGGTCATCGCGGAACTCGCGGACGTAATTCAGCATGGTTGCGTTGCCGTCGAGCGTGAGTGAGTTCAGCGTCTCCGGCCTGTTCATGGTGATGAGCCGGACGTGTTCCGCCGGCGTCGTGTACATAATCTCAGGCTGCGCGTTTTCCTGGGTCATCTCCTACCTCCCGGTCTGATTTGTGCGCCATTGCCGCGCCATACGGAAACCGCGAACAGGGGTATTCTTCGTCCGGCCCTGTGAACGGGCGCTCGCCGATTGCTCCCCCACCACGGCGACCGTTTGGAAACGGCGCACAAACTATAGCACGGGGAGGGGGGCGGCGTCAGTTTTGGGGAGAGGGGGAAAGGGGCGGCCCTTCGACGGGCTCAGGGCGAGCAGGAGGGAATCAGGCGCCGTTGAGGGCGGTCTCGACTTTGTCGACGAATTGGGTAACCCGTTCCAAGCCGAGCCTCACATTCCTGTTTGAGAATTGGCCCTCATAGAAGTTTGTGTGCAACCCCCCCGCCTGATTGAATAGCTCTAAGAAAGTGTCGTCATCTGTCTCGTCCACGAGTCGTCTGACGGCGCCAAAGAGCAGGCCGTGGCTGTCGTGATCCAAGCCGCGCCGGTCAGCGTAGGCCTTAACCATCTGCGCGGCGGCACCCCATCCCTTTTCCGAGGCTTGGCGGAGATCTTCGGCTTCTAGTTCCACCCACGCCTGATCAAGGAATCGGCGACTCTGTTCGGTATATCCGTTGTCGTGATTTGTCATGTGGTCAGTATACGTCGGTCACGGGTTGGGTCCTCAGTGGGGGGCGGGGGTAGAAAAACGCCTTAGCAGCTGGATAGTGAAAGAAAGGTTTTCGTCTTGCGTTCTTTTTTGTTGCGTTTGTGAGAGTGCAACAGGTCTCTTTGCGCCGAAGCGCGCAGCGATCTATGTCGCCCTGCCCGCGATCCGGCCGGGGTTCCGCCATCCGCCGAAACGGACGGTTCATGCCACTCAGACACCGGATTTCAAGGCAGGAGAATCGCTGACCGACCTGGGTGCAATGCACGCCGCAGAAGCGACGTAATTGGCTCCCTAGAAAGGAGGTGATCCAGCCGCACCTTCCGGTACAGCTACCTTGTTACGACTTCGTCCCAATCACTAGTCCCACCCTCGGCACCGACCTCCCCGAAGGGTTGGCGAAGCGACTTCAGGTGTTACCAGCTTTCATGACGTGACGGGCGGTGTGTACAAGGCCCGGGAACGTATTCACCGCGCCATGCTGATACGCGGTTACTAGCAGCTCCTACTTCATGCAGGCGGGTTGCAGCCTGCAATCTGAACTGGGGCCGGTTTTGATGGGATTCGCTCCGGCTCGCGCCTTCGCAGCCCGTTGTACCGGCCATTGTAGCGTGTGTGTAGCCCTGGGCGTAAGCGCCATGATGACTTGACGTCATCCCCACCTTCCTCTCCGTTTTGCGGAGCAGTCTCGCCAGACACATGTAACTGGCAACAGGGGTTGCGCTCGTTGCGGGACTTAACCCAACACCTCACGGCACGAGCTGACGACAGCCATGCAACAGCTGTGTATGTTCCTGACTTGACAGGTCGTCCCCTTTTCAGGTTCCTACTTCATACATGTCAAGCCCAGGTAAGGTTCTTCGCTTTGCATCGAATTGAACCACACGCTCCGCTGCTTGTGCGGGCCCCCGTCAATTCCTTTGAGTTTTAGCCTTGCGGCCGTACTCCCCAGGCGGAGTGCTTAATGCGTTAGCTACGACACGGAGGGGGTCGATACCCCCCATATCTAGCACTCATCGTTTAGGGCGTGGACTACCCGGGTATCTAATCCGGTTCGCTCCCCACGCTCTCGTGCCTCAGCGTCAGAAATAGCCCAGAAGGTCGCTTTCGCCACAGGTGTTCCTCCCGATATCTACGCATATCACCGCTACACCGGGAATTCCACCTTCCTCTGCTATCCTCAAGCCCGGCAGTATCCCGTGACCTCTCCCGGTTGGGCCGGGAGCTTTCACACGAGACTGACCGGGCCGCCTACGCACCCTTTACGCCCAATAATTCCGGACAACGCTTGGCCCCTACGTTTTACCGCGGCTGCTGGCACGTAGTTGGCCGGGCCTTATTCGCTGGGTACCGTCAGATCTTCTTCCCCAGCAAAAGGGGTTTACAATCCTAGAACCTTCATCCCCCACGCGGCGTCGCTGCGTCAGGCTTTCGCCCATTGCGCAAGATTCCCTGCTGCTGCCTCCCGTAGGAGTGGGGGCCGTGTCTCAGTCCCCCTCTGGCCGATCATCCTCTCAGACCGGCTACCCGTCATCGCCTTGGTGAGCCGTTACCTCACCAACTAGCTGATAGGCCGCGAGACTCTCCTCCGGCAACCGAAATCTTTGGTCACGTCACTTATGAAACGTGACATCATGCGGTATTAGCCACGGTTTCCCGTGGTTGTCCCCCACCGGAGGGCAAGTTCCTCACGTGTTACTCAGCCGTCCGCCACTAGATCACGGGCCGAAGCCCGGTCTCTCGTTCGACTTGCATGCATGAAGCGCGCCGCCAGCGTTCATCCTGAGCCAGGATCAAACTCTTCGTACGAATTGAACGGAAGACCTCTGCCTTCCTTTTATTCACTATCCAGCTGTTAAGGCGCTTACACCCTTCCCTAGGGGAAGGGCGCAACGTTCAGACTATGCCCCGCGCACGGCCTTGTCAAGCGATTAAACGCGCTCCCCACGCGGTAAATGGGGCGTGGGACACAGGGGGATGGCGAGGGGAGCGGCGTGCCACTCCCGGTATCATGGGGAAAGCGCGTCGGCGCGGTGAGGGTGCGTATGAGAGTCGGCCGTTCTGTTCTGGTTGGGGCGGCGGTCTTCGCTGTGGGAGCGCCGGCGTCGTTCATTGCCACGATGATCCTCCTGGACTTTGCGCCGGAGGCGGTTGTGTGGTCGGCCATCAACTATCCCGCATCATTCCTGCGCATGCCGCTCACGTTCTTCATGCTGGCCGCCGTCGTCTTTGCCGTCCTGACGATTCGTCGCGTGCGAGCGGACGACCGCAATGCCGTCAGAACCGCGCCGGATGCCGCGATGTACTTCCATGCGGTGACAGTCGTCTACGTCACCATCGCGCTGGCCACGCCGTATTTCGACCTGCTGTCGTATGAGCCGGCGCTCTATGCGCCGTTTGCGATCGCGCTGCTGGCAACGGCGCTCTCTGCCCGTCTTATAGGTAGGAGCGATGATAGTGGCGGTAGTGAATCACGCGTCGACGCTGATAATCAGCAGGGTCGTATTGTGCTTGCATCGCTGGCCCTCGCCATGACCATCGGCGCGAGCATCGCTTACGGGCAGCAACTGTTGGGCGGAGACACGGCGGGCTGCACGAGGGCCTATTGCTCAACGGAGGCCACAATCGTCTTTGCCGGGGTGATGGCGATGGGGGCGATCCTGACGTCCGTCATGATGCTGAGGGGCGTTTTCGGTAACGATTCTGCCACGCGGCAGAGCCACCTCAGCGTGACGGCTTTCGCGTGCCTCACGCTGCTCATCGCGCCGCTGGTGGTGTTCCGGGTGGCGCCTTCGTACGTGTTCGTGCCGGGACTGTTCTATGGACTGTCCGCGACGGCGCTGCTGATCAGCATTTCGGCGCGGGTGGAGGCGACGGAGTCGCGAGAGCCAGTGGGAGAACTACCCCCGCCGCCGCCAGATATTCCGATCTAGCTGCGGAGTGGTACTATTCAAATCTGCGCGGCCAAGTTATGTAAGAGCATCGGGAGAACTAACCAACACTATGGCTGAATTCCTTACCAGAAAGGGCATCGTCTATCACCTTGACAGGATTATTGAGGAAGCTGACAAGGAGCTTATCCTCATCAGTCCGTATATCAAGGCAGACGATGAGACCAAGAGTCTGCTCAAGAACAAGACTCGCAGCACTGCCATTCATGTGATTTATGGAAAGTCCGAGCTAAACCCCAAGGAGAAGGCTTTCCTTGACTCACTAGGCATAAGGGCGTCTTTCCTCAAGAATCTTCACGCCAAGTGCTATCTGAACGAGAACGAGGCCCTGCTGACTTCCATGAACTTGTACCAGTTCTCGCAAGAGAACAACGAAGAGATGGGGATACTGGTTTCGAGGCAGGATGACGCGGAACTGTACGAGGATATCTATCAGCGGGCGAACCGCTGGAAGTCTGAAAGCAGTGAGTTGTACGCGGCTAGTGCCGCTAGGCCGAAACTGAAGGTGGCAGAGACACAGGCAAAGGCGACATACAACGCCGGGCAGAAACCATCCCGTGGCTTCTGCATCCGTTGCAAAGCCACTTTGGCCGCCAATCCGAAGAAGCCGTACTGCGCAACCTGCTACGAGAGTTGGAGCCGTTATTCAAAAAAGACGTACAAGGAGAAGCACTGCCACACATGCGGACAAAAACACTCCGCAACCTTGCTCAAGCCCCTGTGCCGTGCTTGCCACGCAAAGTACAAAGACGTTTTCGAATTCGTAACCAGTTAGGGGAGTGTTCTTCTAGGTCACAACGCCGGAACGCGAACGTCAAGAAACCTTGACGCTCCCCGCTAACTGCGTACGCTTAGCAGCGAGAACAGGGGTTGCCTCTGACCCGGGAGATGCAACGATGCTGAAGCGTGTACGACTCAACATGGTAGCGGCATGGGCGGCGCATCTTTGGGCTTGGGGCATCGCGCTGTTTCTGGCCCTTGTTCCTGTCTATAGCGGTCTGAGCAGTTCGTCCTCCGCACCTGGTGAATGGGTGGAGACGAGCAAAACACTGATTGAGCAGAACGGTCTATATGTTATCTGGATTTTGCTCTTTCCCGTTCTGATATCGGGCATCGTGCTGCTGGCTATTCACTTTATGGATGCGGGTCACAAGGGTCGCAAAGCGCTCTTGTGGACGATAGCGTTGGTTCTTCTGGGGCTCTGCATAATGACCTACATTTCAATCGGCCTGCTGTATCTGCCGATGGCGCTCGCGCTGTTGTTTGTGGCCATACGGGAGGGAGGGCTTACGGCTGTTCGGTGGCGATGAGCGCCATCTCTGCTTCCGGGTCTGACACGCCGAAGCGGGCCATTGCGGTGCGCTTTGAGCGCAGGCCGTTCCTGACGAGTTCGATCTCCTGCCGCGCGATCTGCGCCTGGTCCTGTGGCAGCACCGCGCCCCATTCGATGGACGTGCGGTAGGGAGCGAGTTGCTCGCCCGTCATCTGCTCGTGGATGCGCAGGGTGATCTCATTCCGCTTGCGGTAGGCCGCCGCGCGGATCAACCGCTTGCGCCGCAGCTTGTGCAGCAGGGGATGCAGTTCCATCTCCAACGCGACGCCGGACAGCCCCTGTCGGTTGTCACCAAAGGCGATGCGCGGCGTCTCCGAGAGGTCGTGCAGGGCGTGGTAGATGGCGTTCACATAGTCGATGTGGAGCTGCACGCCGCCCCCTTGCAGCAGATCCAGCAGGTAGGCACGCGCCCGGTCCGGCAGCTCCCACACCGCGCCGGGCTGAATGGCGATGTCCTGCGATTGGTCCACGTTCTCCAGCACGGCGATGGGGTTGCCGGAGAGTTCGAGAATCATGGAAAGCTGCGAGAGGGCGCGGTTGAGTTCACGGATCGGCTCCACCATCGCCGGAATGTCTGACACGCCCCAGAACTGCTTGGGGGCGCGGATGTTGGGATAGACGACGAACGGGATGAGGCCGTAGGGGTTGGCCTCGTCCCGCGCGAGCGTGTCACCCGCGTACAACTGAAACCGTTTGTCATCCCACACCTCCGTGATGGTGACGTGGGCCTGCCTGTTGCCGCGCGTCTGCGGGCGAACGCCGTGCAGCTCACGCGCCTCATCGACATCCAGCGTGTAGCGCGAGGCGACGCGGCGGATGCGGTTCACGTCATCGCCCACCCACCAGCAGTGGAGGCCCTGCACGTCCGGCGCGGTGATGCGGACGCTGCCCCGCCCCTCATCCCACGTGATCTTGTACGCGCCGTCGCCGAGCACCGCGGTGTCGATCTCTGAATCGAAGTCCAGTTGATCGAGGGAATTGGTCTCGGAGATGTCCGCGAGCAGGCGCTCTGCACGCCGCGCTCGCTCCTGCTCCTCCGGCGACGAATCGACTGGCGGCACGGTGGAGCGGATATCGGCCATCAGGTAGGACGTGACCTTTTCCACGGCGGCCCGGGCGTAGTTGAACGTGAGGCGGCGTTCACGGCCGCGCGTACGTCCCGCCCAGTGCTCGCCGTTGTAGAAGGCGAGGTTGCGGCGGTAATGCTCGCGACGTTCCGAGTCGCGCTTGTCCAGCGATGACGGCAGGAACGCCGCGCCGCTCTGTGTCCGTCCGTTCTGTGGCGTGGTCATGATGTGGCCTTTCTCCTTGTGGTGGCTGCGGGCTGGTTTTCACCCCGTGCGGATCGCAGTACGCGGTAGACGGTGCGCGTACTGACATTGAATCTTTCGGCGATAACGGCGATGGTCAGCCCCTCCTTGAGTCGGGCCGCTACGATGGCCCTGTCTCTCGGCAGCAGCCTTTCGCGCCGTGTGGCGAGCGGCTCATCGTAGCGGCAGCGTGGATAGGGGCACTCAAGAGAGCGCGTGCAGTCGTCGCCGCAGCCGCGATCGATGTAGAGGGTATCCTCCGGCAGGCTGTCTCCTCGATTCCCGACGCGTCGCCGCCGTGAAAGCGGAATCTCCAGTTGGTCGACTTTGTTGAGCTTGCGCGGGATGGATGGCGAGGCAGTATGCCGTGGGGATTCAATTGTCATGTGATGGCCTCCTCCGGGATCGAATTGGGTGGAAATTCATGGGCCGGAACGTTCTAGGTGGAGGAATGGCTGCGTCCGACGGCCTTGCGTGGACCTCCTTCCTGCATACTTGCGTGCGCCAGCAGGGCGAGCGAGACCAGGTAATCGTCATGGCCCTCCCGCTCAGGCACATAGAAGTTCATGGTGCGATTCGCGTTGTGCTCCGCCTGCGCGTGGCGCAGCTGATGGCGTATAGCCATGGATTCCGATGATTGGTCGTCCGCGTAGAGGCGCAGGCGGCCCGCGTTGGCAAGGGCAAGCAGCCCAAATCCGAGCCGGGATTTCGATTGCTGGGTAAAGACGATGGGCTGCACGGTCTGACCCATGCGGCGATGGAGCGCGGCGGCCGTGGGCTCGCCGATTCCGGTGGCGTCGACGGCCACACGCCGCACGCGCCACACGTTCTTCAAGAGGTCCGTCAACTGCTCCGTCAGCGCCCCGTGTGGCATGCCGCGCCAGTGATAGTGCTGGACGACGCGGACCTGTGGCTCAGCGCCGCGCTCCGGGACAACGAGTTCGCCGATGGTCAGCACGGTCTCGTCGCGCCCGACGGAGCCGGACGCGCCCCACTCCGGCTCGGAGATGGCCACCGGCGCGCCGGCAAGGTCGAGGCCCGCGACGTACACTGCTCCGGGGCGCGGGGACTCCTGCCGGGGATGATCGCCATGCAGCTGTGCGAGTTGCCCGTCATTGAACAGCCGAGTGTTCTCGTCGATGGGGAGTAGCGCATATTGCGTGCGAAAGAGGGGATGCTGTTCGCCGAGCCGCCGCCGCTCCGCCTCCACGAACACGCCGTAGGACGGGTTGTACCGCGCAACGTCCTGCCAGTCGTACCGAAAGTGGCGCTCGGCGACCTTGACCTGTTCAAGCAGGGAATCGCTGCGCCACGCGGTGCCGTAGAGAACGGTCGTCGCGTTCCGGGCGGCGGCCATTGGACGGAAATCGCGGTTGAACTTGTCCGCGGAGACATCCTGCGCCTCGTCGATTTCCAACAGGAGATCCGCCGTCTGCCCGACGACATTCGACGTTGGATGCGCGCTGAGATAGGTGGCTCGGCATCGTCCGAGGTGGAGGATATGTCCTTTATCAAGGCGGGAGATGGAACTTAGTCCATTCTCATCGAGACGCTGCATGATGCGCTGGATGGAGATGAGCGCCTGCGGTTGAAAGGTGGGCGCGGCCTTGACGATTGCGCCGCCCCGCGCAGCGTTGCGGAGCAGCAGCACCATCTGGAGATAGGCGGACAACTCGTTCTTGCCGGCCTGCCGCGCCATCTCCACCGTGAACGTCAGCCCGCGCCGGTTGAGCACGGAGTCAAGCACGGCGCGCGCCACCTCCGCCTGGTAGGGGCGCAGGCGGATGACCGGCGGGGGGGCGCCTCGCCTGGCCGGTATGGTGCGCGGCTCCATGATCGTCACTGCTACAGCCCCGCCACACGCAGGATGGCCTGCAGCGCCACCGTGCCGACAATCAGCAGGAACAGGTTGTTGATGCGTCCCCGCAGGTCCTGCAACTGCTGCTCCAATAACTGCAGCTGCTGTTGCATCAGCGCCTCGAATGTGGTGCTCGGTTGCATGTCGAGCGTGGGCTTGATAGCAGGCGTCGAGGCGACGGGCGCGCGGCCGTGATTTCTGATGGCGCGGCTCAGCAGCCCCCGCAGGGCGTCACGCAGTTCCTCGGTTCGACGATGCACCATTTCTCGCAATCTCCTTCGTATCGGCTCAAGAGTGTTCTTTGTGGTCATAGTTCGATGTCGTCCTCCGGGCCGGGGAAGATCTGCTCGCCGAGACCGCGCAGAGTGCCGACAAGGTTGTCAAAGAGGTCATCCTGTGCCTTGCCCCCAAGGCGATGGTGAGCGGCGAGGGTTCGGGACAAGGCGGCGATGCCCTTCATCAGCAGGGGCAGATCGTCCGGCCTGTCTTCCAGCGCGGTGAGGATCTTGGCGCGGAGAACGGCAATCTCATCGTCCAGGCCGTCCATGTTGGTGGCGCGTTTCAGGTATTCCGTCTCCGCCTCGGACATGGCGTGCTCGTAGAAATTGGCCTTTTCCCCGAGGTGCGGCGGTGCGTCGGTGGTTGGTGATTTGCTGGTCTCTTCGGTCATCGTGTGATGTCATCCATTCCGGCGGGCAGCTGCCCGCCCGTTATCTCATCGAGGAAGAAGTCGAGCGCGTCCGGCGGCGTTGCGGTTATGGCCCGCGCGAGCCCCCAGATGAGGGAAAGCGCGGAGAGTTCGGAGAACTCGGGTTGCTCCGGATGCCGGATCGCCTTGAGCGTGGCCGGCTGTGCTGTCATCGTGCTGACCTCCTGTGCATTTCCCGCGTGGGCTGGTGCGTCGTCAGAACGGAAGAATAGAATAAATGTTCTTATCCGTCAATGGGCCATGACACACTGCCGTGGCGCTCGCGCCCGCAGTCGGGTTCATGTGACTCGGATACACTGGTATGAGGCGCGCATGGCGCGTCTGTTCACTTTCAGACAAAGCGAGGATGATCGGCGGATGGATTCCCAATGAGAGCCGTGAGAGCGGCGCTTGTGAGTGGTGTGCTGGCCGCGCTGGTGTTGGCAGGAGCCTGCACGGCCATTGACGGCGTCGTCCGTCAGCCGCTGCCTCCCCCGGAGACACTGAAACTGCAGGCGCTGCTGATTGAAGGCGGGGGTGTTATGCCCGGCACACAGGTCGTCCGCCTGAGCTGGAGTCCTCCGGACGAGAATCTGGATATCGAATTTGTTGTCCTGGAGTATTCGGAGAGCGAAAACGGGCCGTGGGATGAAGTCGCCGCGAAGGCTCCCGATGCGGGTCACCATGAGCACGGCGCTGTCTTCCGCAGCGGCAATTTCCATCATTACCGCGTGTTCATGGTGCGGGGGCAGGAAGAGACGCCTCGAACTGAGCCGACGTCGGTGTGGGTACCGGATCAGGGCGCGCTTCGACGAGACGCTGCCGGGCAGCCCATTCCGGCCCATATAACACCGACGCCGCTACCGGGATCAGAGCCACCCACCGCCACGCCGCTGCCGGCCCTCCCCGGGGAGAGCACATCGCCGTTCATCGTTGTTCCGCCGACGGCGACCCCAAGCGTAACGGCCACCCCGACCGCAACCCCCACACGCACCCCAACGCCAAACGGCTAACCCGCAGCGCCCCTCCTCATCGCGGTTCGACAGGCTCACCACGAACGTGTATGCGACTTGACGATGAACGTGGCCAATTCCTAGAATCTGAGCATCCTTCGGGTTCCGTCTGCGGCGTGTCCGTGTGTTCGGCAGGCGGGATAGGCGTATAGGTGGGGAGTGTATGCCGACGGATATCCCGGCTGTTGTTGTGGACAGGTTGCCGCACTATTTGCGGACGCTCCGCCTCATGCTCGACGAAGGGATTGAAGTCGTCAGTTCACGGGAACTCGGCGAGGCGCTGGGGACAACCCCGGCGCAGATCCGCAAGGACCTCAGCTACTTTGGTCGATTCGGCAAGCAGGGGCGCGGCTACGATGTCTCAGCCCTGCTTGGCGACCTGACGCGCATCCTGGGGCTGGAACGCTCGTGGCCGGTTGTATTGGTCGGCGTTGGACGCCTGGGGCGCGCCATCATCACGTACCCCGGGCTGACTCCGGAGGGGTTTCATGTGCGGGCGGCGTTTGATGCCGACCCCGGCATCGTGGGCAGCAACGTTGACAGCGTGCCGGTGCGCCCCGCGAGCGAGATGGAGAGTTTTATACGCAGCGAGGAAATCGAGATTGCTATTCTCGCGACGCCCGGCGACGTGGCGCAGGATGTGATCGACAGGCTCGTCGCATGCGGGATTCGCGGCATCCTGAACTACGCGCCCATGACGCCGCACGTGCCCAATGGCATCACCGTGCGGACGATAGACCCGGTGCAGGCCCTCCAGACGATGACGTTCTACCTGCGGGACTCCGAAGAAGAGGAAGACATCCTCCCCAAGCGCAAACGCGGCCGCCGAGGAAACGGACGGCGTTAGCTACCGCTCTTAATCCGACGATTCGTTGTCTGCGCGTTCTACGAGGAGCTTGTGGACGGCGGGCAGGAGTTCGCGGGGTATGACGACTACGACGTTGTTGGGGTCATTGAAGGCGGCCTCATCTTCAGCAGCCCATTCCTCATCGGTCAGGCTGTCGTAGTACTTAATGACATTGTCGTATCGGTGGTCGACCACGTACTTAGTCGGCTTGCGCGCCTCACTCACCGAAATCGCCTCCTTCTTCGTCGCCTATAGGCCGCAAGCGCGGCACCCCTAAGCTCATATGCTGTTACTATAACTCGCTGTTCTTCGCCATTCCGTGACTGCTGTACAGCATATACGACGCGGAGCATTCGCCCTGTGTACGTTGGTCCGGTTGCAATTCGTGTCCTGTTTCGGCTTGGAACGTCCTCAGGCGCGGTTTCAAGAACCTCCTCAACCTCTTCTTCAGTGACGCCATGGTCCAGTATATGTGGCAGGCCAGTTTCAGGATTGACGTTGTAACTGATCTCCAATCGTTAGCCTCCAGCAAATTGACCTGTCCAACGCAGGCTATGTTGGGTAAAGAAGGAGGCTGCAAGAGGCGCCTCATGAGGCACCCCTACAAGTTGGGTGTGTGGGCGGAGGCGCTAGTTCTCTGTCCGTGGCGGCTGGCCGCCGGGCGCTTGCCTGCGGCGGCGGGCGGCGATGCGCTCCGCGACCCTGATGCGGGTCATTGAGCGCAGGAGCGCGGATTCCGCCCGCGCCAACTCCAGGTCCGGGGTGGCGCTTGCGTTGCTGATACGCTCTTGAGCACGGCGGCGCGCCTCCTCGGCGCGGTCCATGTCGATATCCTCCGCGTACTCCGCCGCGTCGGACAGAATCGTCACGCTGTCCGGGCCGATCTGGGCGAAGCCGCCGCTGATGGCCAACGAGGTCTCCTCGCCGGCCTTGCGTGTCAGCACCTCGCCCGGCTGCAGCAGCGTCACGATGCGCGCGTGCCGCGGCAGAACGCCAAGCTGACCCTCCTCCCCGGGCAGGACGACGATATCGACGTCGTCCTCGTAGGCGATCTTATCCAGCGCGATGATCTGCAGGTGGGTCGGCATCGTTTACCCCTCAGCCGCCATCTCCCGGGCCTTCTCCACGGCCTCCTCGATGCCGCCGACCATGTAGAAGGCCTGCTCCGGCAGCTCGTCGTGCATACCGTCGAGAATCTCCTTGAAGCCGCGCACCGTCTCACGGATCGGCACGTACTTGCCGGCCTGTCCCGTGAACGCCTCCGCCACGAACATGGGCTGTGACAGGAAGCGCTGGATCTTGCGGGCGCGGGACACCGTCAGCTTGTCATCATCAGACAGCTCCTCGAAACCGAGGATGGCGATGATGTCCTGCAGATCCTTGTAGCGCTGCAACACCTGCTGCACGCCGCGAGCCGTCTCGTAGTGGTCATCTCCCACAACCTGCGGGTCAAGGATGCGGCTGTTGGACGTGAGCGGGTCGACGGCGGGATACAGGCCCTGCTCTGCGATGGAACGCTCCAGCGCGATGACCGCGTCAAGGTGTCCGAACGTGGTGGCCACGCCGGGATCCGTGTAGTCGTCTGCGGGCACGTAGATGGCCTGGAAGGACGTGATGGAGCCCTTCTTGGTGGACGTGATCCGCTCTTCCAGCGCGCCCATCTCCGTGGCCAGCGTTGGCTGGTATCCCACTGCGGACGGCATGCGTCCCAGTAGTGCGGAGACCTCCATGCCCGCAAGGATGTAACGGTAGATGTTGTCGATGAAGATCAGGACGTCCTGCCCCTCAACATCGCGGAAATACTCCGCCATCGTGAGGCCGGTCAGGGCGATGCGGGCGCGCACGCCGGGCGGCTCGTTCATCTGGCCGAACACGAGGGCAATCTTGTCGATAACGCCGGAGTCGCGCATCTCATGCCAGAGGTCGTTGCCCTCGCGGGAGCGCTCGCCCACGCCGGCGAACACGGAGAATCCGCCGTGCTCGGTGGCGATGTTGCGGATGAGTTCAAGGATGACAACGGTCTTGCCGACGCCCGCGCCGCCGTACGCGCCGATCTTGCCGCCGCGTGTGAACGGGGTGATCAGGTCGATGACCTTGAGGCCGGTCTCCAGCATCTGCGTGCTGGTTTCTTGCTCATCAAAGGGGGGCGGCTCGCGGTGGATGGGCCACGTCTGCTCGGCGGCCACGTCTCCGAGTCCGTCAAGCGGCTCGCCCAGCACATTGAAGAGGCGTCCCAATGAACCGCGCCCGACGGGGACGGCGATTGGGCGGCCGGTGTCGATGACCTCAACACCGCGCTGCAGGCCCTCCGTCGCGCCCATCGCAAGGCAGCGCACCCAGTTGTTGCCGATGTGCTGCTCCGCCTCCAGGACGATCTGCTCGCCCTCCATGTCTACCGTCAGCCCGTTGTAGATATCCGGCAATTCCTGCGCCGGAAACTCCACGTCCACGACGGTTCCGATGACCTGTACAACCTGTCCGTTGGCCATTTCCTCACCTCACCTACGATGCCGGGGCCAACTCGGCCCCCTGTCCAAAGTAACGATCCACGTCAAACTCGCGAAGGCTTTCGATGATCTCATCCGCCTTCGAAATATCAAGTGTTGTTGTCATGCCTGTGCGGAGGGCGATGGTGTAGATGCCGGCGCTCTTTGCGGACGTGATGCCGGCAGGAGAGTCCTCAATGGCGACGGCGTCCGCCGGGTCCAGCCCCATCAGTTCGGCGGCCCTGAGATAGATATCCGGCGCTGGCTTGCTGCGGCGAACGTCCGAGGCGCACGCCACTGCGTCGAAAAACTCCGTCAGCCCCAGCCTTTCCAGCTTGACCGACAACCACCTCTGACGTGTTGCGGTAGCCAAACCACGCGGAATACCCCGTCGCTCGACTATACGTAGCAGTTCCTCCGCCTCCGGCCTCAGCGCCAATTCCTCGCGGAGCACGCCCTCAAGCACGTTTCCATACAGTTCTTCGTAGTGCTGCACCGATTCGGGGAGCTTTTTCTCCTGTATCAGCTCCTCCCAGGCCTGCCTGGCGCTATGCCCGATGAATTGCTCGTACTCAATCGGAGTTAACTGGTCGACGCCGCATTGCGCCAAGACCACGTTCACCGACTTCAGGTACAGCGGCTCGCTGTCGATGAGCACGCCGTCAAAGTCAAAGATGATGCCGCGGGCTTGGAAGGCGCTCATGACTTTTCGCCTCCCGCCAGCAGCGCGTCTATATCGATGTCCCGCAGTGAATCGACAATAACGTGCGCGTAGGTCTGATCAACGTCACGCATCCAGTGGGTGCGGATGGCGATGGTGTAAAGCCCCGCGTCCCGCGCCGCCCTGATCCCGCTCGGCGAGTCTTCGATGGCGAGCGTCTCCGCCGGATCGACTCCCAGCGCCTGCGTTGCTTTCAGATAAATCTCAGGATCCGGCTTGTGGGCCGAGACAATATCGCCCGTGAGAATCTCATCAAAGGCGTCTGATATGCCCATGATCTCAAGCCGTTGCCCGGCCCACGCTGCCCGTGCCGAGGTCGCCAACGCGAACGGGACGCCGGTCTCACGGATGGCCGCGATCAGTTCCATCGCGCCGTCCGCCACAACCAACTCGGTAGGGAACAGGCCGCGCGCGATTACATCGACGCGGTGTGTGTATTCATCAAGCGGCGTCGTGAGCGTAGGGCGCAACGCACTGATGCGCCGCCACCATGAATCGTTGTCGAGGCCGGTCATCGTCCGCGCCTCGTCGTGCGTCAGAGCTTCCTGACCCTCTTCCGCAAGGAAGCGGTTGATCGCGGACACGAGCACCGTCTCCGTGTCACAGAGCACGCCGTCAAGGTCGGAGACGACGGCGCTGAGGCGCGGCGGCGCGCTCACGTCGCTGCCCTTGGTTGCCAAGGCCGTCGCTCCCATTGCCTAGGCCTTCTCCAGCGCGGCAACGCCGCCCACGAGGTCAAGCAGCTCCTTGGTGATGGTCTCCTGACGTGCCTTGTTGTATTCAAGCGTCAGGGCGTCGATCATCTCGCCTGCCGCGTCCGTGGCGGCGCGCATGGCAACCATCCGCGCGGACTGCTCTGAGGCAGCGTTCTCCAGCGCGGCCTGGTAGATCTGCATCTCCACGTAGCGCGGGAGCAGGCCGCCCAGCACGGTCGCCGCGTCCGGCTCGTATTCATAGTCGCCCAGGGATGCGCTCGCGCCGTTCTCGGATGCGGCGGGCGGCTCAACCGGCAGCAGCTGTCGAATCGTCGGCTCCTGCACTGCGGTGTTCACGAAATTGGCATAGGCGAGATAGACGCGGTCAAGCCGTCCGGCCTCGTAGTCCTCCAACACGATGCGCGCAATTGGCGAGGTATCGATGGGCTCCGGGAAATCGCCGAGATTCAGAAACTCCGCGCGGATTTCGCGGCCCCGCCGTGAGAAGAAGTCGTTGCCTTTCTTGCCGACGGAGATCTGCGAGACGGGGTGTTCCTGCTCCAGGCCGAAATTGTATGCGGCGCGGTTCAGATTGGCGTTGAGTCCGCCGCACAGGCCCCGATCCGGCGTGAACAGGATCAGCCCGATGTTGTTCGGCTCCCTCACCTGCATCAGGGGGTGAACCTCGTCCCCGCTGCCGCTCTGCCGCGCGACGATGTCCGCGATGAGGTCAAGCAAGCGAGTGGAGTAGGGGCGCGTGGCGAGCACGCGCTGCTGGGCGCGGCGCATCTTCGCCGCCGCGATGAGTTCCATCGCGCTCGTGATTCGCTGCGTGCTGGTGACGCTGCGGATGCGCTGTCGAATCTGCCGTGTATTTGGCACGACGCCCTATCCTCTCGGTTGTGCCCCGTTCTCGCCTAGTAGGTGCCGGTCTCTTTGAACTCGTTTATGGCGTTGCGAAGCGCCGCCTCCGTCTCTTCTGCAAGGTCGCCGGATTCGCGGATCGTCGTCAAGACGTTCCCATGAGACGCGTCCAGGAATGCGAGGAGCGCGCTTTCAAATGCGCCCACGCGCTCTATGGGCACGTCATCCATAAGTCCCTGCGTCGCGGCAAAGAGGACTGCGACCTCCTTTTCGACAGGGAGCGGCTCGTACTGTCCCTGCTTGAGGAGCTCCGTCAGGATTTGGCCGCGCTCCAACTGGCGTCGCGTCGCGGCATCGAGGTCGCCGCTGCCGAACTGCGCGAACGCCTGCAGGTTGCGGAACTGTGCAAGGTCAAGCCGCAGGCGTCCCGCCACACGACGAATGGCCCGTGTCTGCGCTGCGCCGCCCACGCGGGAAACGGACAGGCCCGCGTTCACCGCCGGCCGGATGCCGGAGTTGAACAGGTCCGTCTCAAGATAGATCTGGCCGTCCGTGATGGAGATGACGTTCGTCGGGATGTACGCGGACACGTCGCCGGCCTGCGTTTCAATGATCGGCAGCGCCGTCAGCGAGCCGCCGCCGTTCTCGTCACTCATGCGAGCCGCGCGCTCAAGCAGGCGGCTGTGCAGGTAGAAAACGTCGCCGGGGTACGCCTCACGGCCTGGCGGGCGGCGGAGCAAGAGCGACACCTCGCGGTACGCCCACGCGTGCTTTGAAAGGTCGTCATAGACGATGAGCGCGTCCTTGCCCTCCTCCATGAACTGCTCGCCGATGGCGCAGCCCGCATACGGCGCAAGGTACTGCATGGCGGCGGAATCCGACGCGTTGGCCGTCACGACGACGGTGTGCTCCATCGCGCCGTTCTGCTCAAGCGTGGCCACCAGCTGCGCCACCTTGGACGCCTTCTGGCCGATGGCAACGTAGATGCAGATGAGATCGCCGCCGCGCTGGTTGATGATGGTGTCGATGGCGATGGCGGTCTTGCCGGTGGAGCGGTCGCCGATGATCAGTTCACGCTGGCCGCGCCCGACGGGAATCATGGAGTCCACGGCCTTGATGCCGGTCTGCACGGGCTTGTTGACGGACTGGCGGGTCACGACGTTCGGCGCGACCCTCTCCAGCGGCCTGGACTGCGTGGTCTGGATGGGGCCCTTGCCGTCCACGGCAACACCGAGCGCGTCCACGACGCGTCCCAACATACCGTCACCAACAGGCACCTCTGCGATGCGCCCCGTCGTGCGGACTTCTGAGCCCTCCTGGATGCCGGCGTCTGAGCCGAGGATGACCGTGCCGACGGTCTCTTCCTCAAGGTTCAGCGCGATGCCGATTGCGCCGGTGGCGAACTCGATCAACTCGCCGTAGCGCACTCCGGTGAGGCCGTGAACCGTCGCGATCCCGTCACCAACCTGGATGACCGAACCGACGTCGACGGTTTCAATCGAAACCCCAAAATCCTCAATCTGACGCCGAATGATTGACGCAATATCCTGGCCGCGAACAGCCATCTTTCAGTCCCCTTTGTCTCTACTTCCTTGTCGTTCCGAGTCTCGGTTTACTCTCCGTCGGGCATGCTCAGGATGAAGCCGCGCTCTCACGCAGCCAATCGCGAAGATTGCGGAGGCGGGAGCGCGTGCTGCCGTCCAAAACGCGGTCTCCCACACGCGCGACGAATCCGCCGATGATCTCCGGGTCCACGTCCACGGACAGCCGCAGCTCACGCCCAACCTGCCGATTCAGCAGCTGGCGCACCTGCTCCTGCAGGTCGTCGTCCATCTGCTCTGCGGAGGTCACGTTTGCGGCGACGATTCCGCGTTCCTCGTCCAACATTCCCAGGTATCCGTCGAGGATTCCCTGGGCGAGGTGGGAGCGGTTGCGCCGTATGAGGATCATGGCAAGGTTGCGCGCGAGCGGCGCAACGCTGCCAAGATGCTGATCAAGCAACTGCTGCTTGTTCTCCTCCGAGACGCGCGGCGATTCCATGAAGGTCTGCACGTCCGGCAGACCCAGAACGTCCGCTAGCGTCTGGAGGTCGTCCCGCCACTGATCAAGCGTGTCCTGTTCGCGGGCGATGTCGAACACCGCCTGCGCGTATCGCCGGGCTGATCCACCTGAGGGCATCGGTTAGGAGCCTCCGCCGTTCGTGATCTCTTCCGCCTCGCGCAGCACCTCTTCGACGAGATTCCGGTGCGAGTCATGGTCCAGCGAGCGGTTGATGATGCGCTCGGCGGCCATGATCGAGAGATCGATGATCTCCTGTCTGCCACGTTCGATGATTTCCGCGGCCTCACGCCGAAGCTCCTCACGGGACCGCTCAGCGACGGCCTCCGCGTCCAGGCGCGCCTGCGCCAGCAGCTCCTCCGCCTGGCGTCGGCTTGTTTCCGTCGCCTGCTGGATGATCTGCTGGGCGCGCTCCCTGGCCTCGGCAAGCGCCTGCTGGACCTCCTCGCCGCTGCGGGCGGATTCCTCGCGAGCGCGCTCCGCTTCCGAGAGCGCCTCCCGGATGCGTTCCGCGCGCTGGTCAAGCATCCGCGTCACGGGCTTGTAGAGGATCAGCGACATCAGAACCAGGAATATCCCGAAGTTGATGAACTGGCTGATCAGCCCGGGGATGTTGAATCCGATGGCTTCCATCGACTCATTCCCCCTTCCGACCGGCTGCAAAAGTCTGCGCCGACATCACAATGTCCTGTCTTGCTCTCACCGTTCTAGACGAACTGGAGCAGGATTGCGACGACCAGCGCGTAGATCGCGATTGCCTCAGCGAAGGCAACACCGACGATCATGTTGGTCTGGACCTGTCCTGCGGCGTCCGGATTCCGGCCAATGGCCTCCATCGCCTTGGAAACGGCGATGCCGATGCCGATGCCGGGGCCGATCGCGCCCAGTCCGATGGCAAGGCCTGCTCCGAGAAGCTTCAAGCCTTCCGTGGGGATAAACGGCGTGCTGTCCTGCGCGAACGCCACCCCCGTCGTCAGGGCCATCAGGGACCCGACAATCATCAGAACCAGAAGAATCCGGCTCCACCCGCTGTGCGAACCAATCATGCTACCTCCCAACACTCCACTCGTCATTCCCTGACTTCCGTCATTCCCGCGAAAGCGGGAATCTCTCGCTCGTTCTGTGAATACGTGCCTAGTGTGCTGCTGCTTCCTCGTGATGCTCCCCGCCGTGGTCCTCGCCGCCGTGGTGCGTGACCGCAAGGATGCCGAAGATCAACGTGAGGATGGCAAAGATGAACGCCTGGATGATACCGAAGAAGACCTCCATAAAGAACACGCCGATGACGAATGTTAACGGCACGAAGAAGGACATCATCAGGATGAGAATCTCACCGGCAAAGACGTTGCCGAAGAGGCGGAATGTGAAGCTGAGGAGCCGCACAAGCTCCGAGATCAAGTCCACGAAACCGACGAATACGTCAATCAGGCCGAACGGGATGTTCCCCCGCAGGAGACGACCGAAGTTGAAGAACTTGCCCAGATAGGAGAACAGGCCGAGGCTGGTCACACCCCAGAACTCCACGAAGATGGCGCTCCAAACGGCGATTGCGAACGGGGTGTTCACATCCGTGTTGGCGGGCCGCAGGAACGGGACGAGGTGGCCGGCGTTCAGATCGGGGTTATTCGCGTGGAACTCCTCCCACTGGTTACCGTATATCTCCCATCCCTGTACTGTGCTTCCGTTCAGCTCATATTCGAAGCCGCCTGTCGGAAGACCGAAAGGCAAGCCGACCGGCACGTTGTTGTTCTCATCCAGGATGTAGAGCTTAAGGTCGGCGAGCTTCTTCTCAAGTTCTGCGCCCTCGTACATCTCCTCGTAATGATGGACCTCCTCCTCGGCGGAGATGACCTTGTAGAAGGTGCCGGTGCCGGGGATGAAACCGAGCAGGTTGGCCCCCGCGACGAACAGGAAGATGGTGGCGACTATAGGAAAGAATCGCCGGCCGTTAGCCACGCCGGCCGCCCTCTGGCAGAGATTCAAAAGCCCCTCGACAACGGCCTCGGCCAGCGCCTGCATGCGGCCCGGGATGACCTCCATCTTGCGCGTGGCGAACCAGGCAAGGCCGAGAATGACGGCCATGGCCAACCACTGCTGAATGACGGTGGATCGGAGGGGATACTCCCAATCAAGGCCGGGAATGGGAATCTCAATTGACGGATCGATCTTGAGGGGCGGGATTTCCAGATGCCCCTGCAGGAACAGAATCCCAAAGACCGTTAAAAGGAGCGCGGCGATGATGCTGAACAGCACCCGAGGCCGCGCAAGCAGACTCACTCGTCGTTATCCTTTCGCATGGGATTCGTATTGAGCAGCGGCGCGGCCATTCGGTAAGCCCCCCAGGCCGCCACTATCAAACCGAACCCAACCCCCAGTAGCGTAAATAGCGGCGTCACCCCAAGGCGATCATCCAGCCACACACCACCCAGCACCCCTAAAACGATGCAGACGGCTACGTACCATCCGAGGCCAAGCAGCCGCACCGCGACCTGCATGGCTCTGCTGCCGGTTAACCGCGACATGACACCGCTTGCGAAAGTTATCACACACGCGTAGGCGCGTCAATCAATAGCGAACCCGCCTGCGGCATGCTAATCGCCAAGGTGAAAGACCCAATAGCTTCCAATAATCAATCTTTCCGCTGCTCGCCCTCGAGATCCATGTTGATCTCTTCAACGGCGTCACTGAATGCGGACATCCTTCGGGCCTCGTCATCGGACACGCCCTTATCGCCTTCGAGGTCCAGTTCCTCGACAAACTCTCTGAACGCAGACAGCTTGCGAAGTTCCTCTTCAGTCACTTCCCGCTGCTCCGAGCCGTCGGCGTCACGCGCGAACACGTAGTCGCCGGTGTCCGCATTGACGAGCACGCCGGCCTCGTTCAACACCTCGTCCGCGGCGTAGATGGGAACGTCTGCCCGGACCGCAAGCGCGACGGCATCGCTCGGACGACTGTCAATCTCGATGTCCTTCTCACCGTGGCGCACGATGATTTGGGCGAAGAACGTGTCGTCTTTGAGGTCCGATATGAGGATATGCCGAATCTCCCCGCCGAGTTCGGGGATGACGGTGTTCAGCAGGTCATGCGTGAGAGGGCGCGGAACGCGAACGTTCTGCATCTTGATGGCGATGGATTCGGCCTCCGCGGGCCCGATCCAGATGATGAGACGCCGCTCGGCCGCTTTCTCCTTGAGGATAACGACGCGCTGATAGCTGTTGAGGCTCACGCCGATCCTGTCGATTGTCATCTCGATCACCCGGCCACCTCCCCTTGCACCCTAGGCCATCAATTGTACGCCCGTTGGCGAGGCGGGACAAACCGAAAACAGCCTCAGCGTCATGCGGAGATGCTGTAGCGCGAACCGTTCTCCGTCTTGATGATGTCGATGCGTGTATCGAACTGGTTTCGCACGTCGTCGATGTGTGTGATGACCAGGATCAGGCCGTTGTGAAAGACGGGATCGTTCCAGAGTGTTGAGATGGCCTCGATGAGCCGCTCGCGCCCCTCCGCGTCCTGGCTCCCGAACCCCTCATCGATGAACAGGACGGGCACTTCCGAGCCCGCCCGCCGCGCCAACAGCTTTGAGAGCGCGATCCGCAGCGCAAAGTTGATGCGAAACGCCTCGCCGCCGCTGTACATCTCATAGGCGCGCGTTCCCTGGATGTCGGAGATGATGACCTCCAGCGTCTCAATGGTATTGCCCGCCTGTGTTTGCCGTTGTGTTTCCAGCCGCAGTGTCATCGACCCGTTGGTCATCCGTCCCAGCAGATCATTGGCGTCGTCCTCCAGCTCCGGCAGTGCCGTTTCGATAAGCAGCGCCTGCACCCCGCGCGGCCCAAACGCCTGCGCCAGGTCATCGTGAACGGAGGCACGGGAGGCCGCCTCCCTCTCCTCCTCGTTCAGGCCCGCCTTCTCCTCCCGCTGCCGTTCAAGGCGCTGTAGGTCCGCTTGAATGAGAGCCTGCTGCCGATCGGTTTCCCGAATCCGGCCCTCTAACTCCTCTACTGCCTTTCCGGCGCCCGCGGCCTCCGTGACGGCGTCATCCAGACCCTCCAGGCCCTTCTCCAACTCTGCCGCGCGGACTTGTTCCGACTCGTGAGTCGTTGTCGCCCGTTGCCAACGTTCACTCACGTCCTCAAACGCTGCCCGGTCGGCGTCCACACGGGCGGATACGGCGTCCAGGTCACGCCGGTCGCTCTCCCAGTGACGCAAATTCGACTCCCGCTCCTGTGCGGCGGAGTGCGTGTCTGCGTCATAGTTGAGTTCAGTGATTTTGTCTCGGACAGCCCGCAGCTCATCAGACTCTTGCGGCATGGCGGCCAGTTCGGCGTGGGCTTTCTCAAGCTGGGCTTTGACGCCGGACAGGTCATTCGCTGCCCTCTGCGCTTGCTCCAACTGTGCCCGAATCGACCCTGCCTGCGAGTCAAGCCGAGACGACTCTTCCCTCAACGCAGCCTCATCCCGTTCGATTTCGCTTGTGAGGCCGTCGTGTCTCGCGCGCATCTCCTTGCCGTCAGATTCGATGCGCTGCATCTCCGCAGTAAGCTCATTCTTGCGGCTTTCGAAGTGCTGTCGTAGTTGATCTGCGCCATGCTCACCGAGCTGTGTTCCGCAGACGGGACACTCCACCAGTTCCCCCTGCGCGATGAGCGCCATGGGGGCATCCAGGCTGTCGTGTTCCCGCTTGATGGAGTTGTGCAGGCCCCGCTGTGCCTCCAACTCGCCGTACAGGGTTTCACGCGCTGTCCGGCGTTCGGCAAGCTCCTGCTCGCGACCCGCAAGGGCGGTGCGCAGCTCAATGATTCCCGTGAGGCGTTCGTTGAGAGCCGCCTCCTGTGCCGCCCGCTCAGAAAGTTCACCATGACGGCGTTCTGCGTCATTAACCTGATTCTCAAGGCGGGAACGGAGTTCCGATGCCGCTTGCTCGAGACGGCTTCGCTCCGCCACCAACTCGCCATGCGTGCGCGCTCGGCTGCCCAGGTCGGCCAACGCTGATCGGGCGGCCTCCAGAGCGCGCCAGCCCGCCTCAATCTCTTCAGCGCGCGACAGCATCTGCTCCGAACTCGCGATGGTTTCCTGCAGCTCTTGGCGGCGCTTGGCCAGACTGCCTGCTTCCTCGGACAATTCGGCGATGCGCCCTTTCGCCTGCCGGAGCTGCTGTTGGCGATTCTGCATATCAGTGACGACGGCGCTGATCTCATCCCGGCGCTTCGTGGCGATTTCAAGCCGCGCTTTCAAATCTGAGAGGTTCTCGGTGATGTCCTGAGCCTGTTTCTTGAGCCCTTCTTCCCTCTCAAGCTCACGGTCTATGAGCTCGATGCGCCCCCGGGCAATGGTCTGCCGGTTGCGGTCGTCACGCGCCATATCCCGCGCCTTCTGGGCGTAACCGTCATAGACGGACAGGTTGAGAATCTCGCCGAGGATTCGCTTGCGCTCCGCCGGCCGCTGCGACACAAACAGGTCGGCCTTGCCCTGTACCAAAAAGGCGGAGTTGATGAACGTGTCATAGTCCAGCCGGATCGTATCCACGAGCTTGCGGGTTGTCTCTCTGACCGACGTCTCAGTCAATGAACGCCAACGAGGGCCGTCGCGCATCTGGAAATCGAGTGTGGTGTTTCCGCCGCTGGCCCGTCGCCGGTGACGCCGCTCAACGCGGTAGTCCACGCCGTGCGACTGAAACTCAAGCTGCACGCCCATGTCCGACATCTGCGCGGCCACAAGTTGGTCCGCTGACGCGCCTGCCCGGGATCGTCCCCACAGCGCCCACGTGATGGCGTCCAGCAGAGACGATTTACCCGCGCCGTTGGGGCCGGACAGGCACGCGATGCCCAGCCCCTCCAGCATCAGCGGCTCCTGCGCCCCCCGATAGGGCATGAAATTCTCAACGGTCAGCTTGAGCGGCAGCATGGAGTGAATGAATCGGACTCTAGGCTATCTCAATGGCCCGTCCGCGCTCCGTCACCACGCTAATCGGTAATCCGGCCAACGCGTCCGCGAACGCCTCGGGCTGCGCCGTGTGGACGGGAATGAGGTGGCGCGGGACGATGCGGCGAATCATCGCGATCGTCTCATCGAACGTCGCGTGGCCGGAGGAGTGGAAGTAGTTGGGGTTCTCTGCGTCTCGCGCTGCGATGTCGAGCCCCATGTCACGGACGCGATTGAGCAACGTGTCCTCGTTGCTCGTGGCCGCGCGTGAGCGAATGTAGATACCCTGTGTCGGCTCACCCGCCTCCAACACGCCCAACTCCGCAGGCGAACTTCGCACAATGTAGTCGCCGCTGTTCGCGCGCAGTTCATCCGGGGAAACGAGAATCGCCTGAAACTGGTCCCGCACTTCTGCTTCCCAACCGTTTGTAGAGTCATCGAGCTGTGGCGCGTCCAGGATGCGGAACGTGTCCACCGCGTCAAAGGGTGGAAACTGCCGCCAGACGATGGACATGGACTCGTACATGTGGAAATCACGCGGGGTGAGCACGAGAGCGCGACGTGTTGCTTCCGCGACGTGATTGAACGTCAGGAGCCGTTCCATGTCCATCGCGTCAAAATCCGCCACGATCAAACCGTCCTGCCCGTTGATGGCCTCCATCACGCGCTGGTACACGTCATTCTCGGTTGTGGGAGAGACGCCGGGCTGTGTGTTGGCCCCGTCCACAATCAATGCCGGCATGTTCATCTCGGCGAATCCCTGGACAAACTCCTTCATCAGGCCCGGCTGCTGGCCGTGGAACCGTATATTCCCCGTGTAGCCGACCCATCCGTTCAGCGTTTCGATGGCGATGGCGGACGCGCCAAGGATGGAATGATCGACGGGGTAGTGGCGCAGGGCGCGTCCGTTGAGAGCATCCGGGGCGTGCTGGGGCAGGACGGCCGCCGGGCGCGAAATGATGCTGTTCACTCCCACCGAATCCATCTGTCCGAGCCACCAACGATGAACGTCGGCAAACGTGTCGATCGGCTCCCCCTGTGCATTGGCGGAATCGTTCTGTGTCAGCAGAAAAGTGTACGGACGCTGGACCGCTTGGCGGGATGCCACGGGAGCATCGTACCCGCCCGGGACTGCAAAGACCGTTTCGTTCTCTCTTGCAGGTTGGGAAATATCCTGCGTCGCCTTGAGAATGGCGGAAGTCATGACGCTCGCGTAGATCGGGGTGTCTACGGGAAGGTAGGGGATGCCCGCCGTGTGGCGTGGGTGGGCGTTGCTGATGAGCGCCGCATCCAGCCGCGGCAGTGAATCGTTCCACGACGGCGCGCCGCAATCGAACAGAAACGCGCCCCGGTCGTCTTCAACGAGAACCTGTGCCCTGCCAGGGTCGTTCATTCCGACCTGAACCGTTATCCGTACAGACACCCCGCTCTACTCCCTGTTGATAAACGTCCGGACTGACCAACCGCCCAGGTGGGGAACACGCGGCCACCTAATGAGTCTAGCGGCGAAAAGACGTGTGTGCGGCATGAGCCCAACTTTTCTACACACACCCTCGTATAGCTAGGCAAACTTGGAGAACAGGGGCATGGAGCGTATACTTAGCCCATCGCGGTCTGCCACCGATCTGCAGGGAGGAATGCACGTGGACAGTCTTTCGCGATTTTTTGCTTTTGCGCTCCTGGCGCTGTTGGTTGCCTTTGGCATTGCCTGCGGTGCAAGTGAAGAAGACTCGGAAGATTTCTTCGAAACGACCACTCTTGCGGCACCGAACTTCGATTCTGATGACATGTCTGACGACGTTGGAGACGTTGTATCCAGCGCCGAGGCCGCATCGCCTGCGCCTTCCGACCAGACAACAAGCGATTCCACAGTTGATGGTGACGGCGGCTCGGACTCAACCCAACTGGAAACCGGCTACCCGCCCGTCGCCGCCCAGAATCGCCTCATCGTTCGCATAGTCGACATGACCATTGAGGTTGATGATGTCCCGAGGCAAATTGAGGCTGTGTCCGGCATCGCTGTGCAGCGTGGCGGGTGGGTCGTCAGCGAGCAGCGCTCCAGCCAGCACGTTGGACACATCTCCGTCCGTGTGCCCAGCGCCCAGTTGGATAGCGCCGTCCGCGCCATTTCCGACCTCGGCCTAGATGTGCTGTCCCTCATATCTACCAGTGATGACGTAACGGAAGAGTATTTTGACGTGCAGGCGCGCATCCAAAACCTCAACGTCACACGTGACTCACTCCGCGAATTGCTCAGCCGCGAGGGTGAGCTTGAGGACATCCTCGAAGTCCAGCGTGAGATCACCCGCGTCAGCGGAGAGATTGAGGTCCTTGAGGGCCGCAAGCGCCTGCTTGAGCAGACAACCGCCACGTCGCTGATTAACGTGACACTCGAACTCGCCCCCGGCGAAATGTCCGCCGACGCCGGCCCGGACCTGCAGGCCGTTGAAGGGCGCAGCGTCGCGTTCCGCACCACGTTCAACGAGCCGCAGGGGATTGATTCCTATGAATACTGGTGGGAGTTCGGCGACGGAGCCGAGTCGGACCGCCGCACACGCACGGCAGTCACCGAAACCCCCGGCCAGCGCGTCACGGAAATCGTCTGGTACACCTATCACTCAAGCGAGCAGTCCCCATACTTCGTCACGTTCAAGATTCGCGGCACAGGTGACACCGGCGTCGTCGACGGCGAAGATGCCATCAAGGTCAACGTGGAGCGCGTGCCCACCATCTTCGTTGCTACTGAGGAAACCGTCACAGTCCGTGCAGACGAGGAGCTCAGGCTGATCGGCTCGTTCACCCGCCCCGGAAACGTTGTCAATCTCACCTACGAATGGGAGTTCGGCGACGGCCTGATTCCCTCCACCGGCGACATTGGGGAGGGTGTGCAGGAGATTAGCGCCACGCATGAATACACCATTGATCGGTCCGCGCCCTATGAGGCGCGTTTCACCGTGGAGGGTGAGACGGACTTTGGCGCGCCGATCTCATCGTCGTCGACGGTGCTGGTCTACGTGGAGCCGAGCGCGCAGTGGGTGATTGGATTCCTCGATATACCTGAGACTGCTCGCGCCGCCACCAGGTCCCTCAGCGTGATTGCGCAGACCGCGCTCGCTGCCGCAATCTGGCTCACGCTGCTCAGCCCTGTGTGGGGACCCATAGCCGTCCTCATCTGGTGGTTGTATCGACGGTCGAAGCGCCAAATGGAAATGCGCCCACGGCGCGAACCTGACCCCGAACCGGAGGTCGCTGAAACCGTGAGCGATTCGGACGATAATCCGGATACGGAGGATGCGGAACCGGAAGACGCTCGTCCGAACTAGCGGAACGGCGCAATCGCCAGGGTGATGGCTATCGCCACCTGGATCACGGCAAACACCAACCATATAAAGGTAAAGCTGACGCCTATGAAGATGGCCGCCAACGCCCAGGAGAAGGCGGCGGATCCGCCTGCCACGTAGCGCAGCGTCCGAGCGCGGCTCCGGTTGGCGGCAACGTGGACGGCCTGCCCGATGAGAAAACCCGCCACCGCCCACATGATCAGGCTCAAAACACCGCCGAAAAGCGCCGACAGGACGGTGATGGCAATCGCGAGCAGAATGCCCGCCCCCAGTCCCGCGCCAACGGCCGTGAGCAGGCGCGAGTTGGCAACCTGGGCGACGGGATTCCGCTCCCACGTGACGCATGATGGGCAGATGTGCCCCACGGCGGCCTGCACCATGCACTCCGGGCAGATTGGGTCATTGCAGCGGGCGCAGCGCAGGCCGGTCTCTCTATCGCGGTGCCGCAGGCAGTAGACGGGTTCAGCTGGGGTTGTCATTGGTCTCCGTGTTGGGTGTCAACGCGTTCACAAGCCAGTTTACCCACAGGGAACGGATTGAGGTGCGGGCGATGGGGGCGGCGTGCCAGCCGCGCGGGACGATGATGAGCTCCTTGGGGCCGGTGAACTTCTGGTAGAGGATCTCGCTTGCCATCACCGGCACGGACTTGTCGCCCTCGCAATGGAAGAAGAGCGTCGGGCGCTCCGGAACATCGAGAATCGCGACCCCCGCCTGCCCCGTCCCCCACGTCTGCAATGTCTCGCTCCAGCGCACACGCAGACTGTATCCGCGGAGAATGCTCCACGCGCGGGAGAGTGTACGCATTGGCAGGCCGTCGACCCATGGCAGAGCGCCGTCGCGGGGATAGATTCGAAGATCGGATGGCTCGTCCGGTTTCGCAGGACTCTTGCTGCCCAGCGTCCGCCGATAGAAACTCTCCGTCGCTCCCGGTTCCTCACGGGGAATGATGCCCGCCGTCGAGGAGCACACAAGCGCCGCAAAACCGTCCCAGTTGGCGCATGCGAGGATGGCGTCTCGCGCCCCTGAGCTATGGCCGACAACCCCGACGCGCGAACCATCCACCCCGTCCCGTTCCGCAATGAACTGGACGGCAGCGCGAACATCCCCGGATGAATCGCCCGTATACTCTCCGCTGCTTTTGCCATGCCCGCGCTGGTCAAATGTGAGGGCGACCACACCCTGCCGTGCAAGATCCCGCGCCGCCCCTCTCATGGCTTTCTGCCCTGAGCCAAGGCCATGCACAAGGACGGCGGCGGGGCGGAGATTGCCGCTTTGAGAATTGGCCGGCAGGTAAATATGACCGGCAAGCGTTTCTTCCCCGCTCTGAAAGCTGACCTTCTCAGTTGCAATGCGCATAGAGCCATCGTACCCACGCCATGCCGAACCTCTGGTGATTGGGACTAGAATAAGGGCAAGGCAGAACGGCGGTCACAAAGGGGAAAACGTATGGAACTCGGAATGATCGGCCTGGGACGAATGGGCGGCAACATGACCAGGCGACTCCTCCGGAAGGGTCACCGCGTTGTCGTCTTTGATTTCAGCCAGGAGGCCGTCAGTGCAGCCGCCGATGCCGGCGCGGTTGCCTCCACATCTCTTGAGGACCTGGTCTCGCAGCTCTCCCCCCCACGCGCCGTCTGGATCATGGTGCCTTCAGGAGACCCGACAGAGCAGACGATCAACGCCGTTGTGGAACTGCTCAGCCCCGGCGACAGCATCATTGACGGAGGAAACTCCAACTACCACGAAACCCAACGCCGCGCCGCCGCCGTCGCCGAAAAGGGCGTGACGATGCTCGATTGCGGCACCAGCGGCGGCATCTGGGGACTCACTGAGGGCTACAGCCTGATGGTGGGCGGCGATGCGGACGCATACGCGCGCCTTGAGCCGATCTTCCAGTCCTTGGCCCCATCGGAGACGCAGGGTGTCGGCCATGTCGGCCCGGCAGGTTCCGGGCACTACGTCAAGATGATCCATAACGGCATCGAATACGCAATGATGCAGGCGTTCGCGGAGGGCTTTGAGATTCTCAAGGCCAAGGAGGATTTTGATCTTGACCTGCACGCCGTCGGCCAGATCTGGCAGCACGGCAGCGTCGTCCGATCCTGGCTGCTTGACCTCGCCGTGTCCGCCCTTGAGAAAGACCCCGGACTTGATGAGATCATGGGGCACGTCTCTGACTCCGGCGAGGGGCGGTGGACAATCCAGGAGGCCATCGACCTCGACGTGCCGGCACACGTCATCACAACCTCTCTCTTCACGCGTTTCCGCTCTCGCATGAGCAACACGTTCGCCGACCGCATGTTGGCGGCCCTGCGCAATGAGTTTGGCGGACACGCCGTGGTGAGGTCCGATTCCTGATGACCATGTATGCGCCGGCCTCCCCGGAGCATCCGGCCCACACCGACGATCCGATTACGACGATCGTCATTGCCGGCGCGACGGGAGACCTCGCACAGCGCAAGCTGCTCCCCGCCCTCTACCACCTGTGGATCAAGGGCAGGCTCGCTCCTAACGTCCCCATAGTCGGCTTTTCCCGGGCCATAATGTCCACGGATGAGTTTCGAGAGTTCATGTGGCGCGGCATCCAGGAGATTGGCGGCATTGAACCCAATCGTGACCAATGGGAAGCCTTTGCGCCTCGGTTGAGCTACTTCGGCGGCGATCTTGGCAGCACGGATGACGTCGGCGTGTTGGGTCGGCGTCTCGACGAGATTGAAGCCGGTGAGCCGCGCGCGAATCGCCTCTTTTACCTGTCCATCACCCCGGCCATCTTTGAACCTGCGGTGTCAAGCCTCAGCGCCTGCGGGCTGGTGGAGGAGACTCCTGAGACCGGATGGCGTCGGGTCGTCGTTGAAAAGCCGTTCGGCCGCGATTTGGCGACTGCCAATGCGCTGAATAGGACCATCCACCGCGTGTTTCGAGAGGAGCAGGTCTATCGCATCGATCACTACCTGGGCAAGGAGACGGTTCAGAATCTCTTGGTTCTGAGATTCGCCAACGCCATCTTCGAGCCGATCTGGAACCGCAACTACGTGGACAACGTGCAGATCACCGTCGCGGAGTCCGTGGACGTGGGAGAGCGGGCGGGATACTACGACCAATTCGGCGTCGTGCGGGACATGATCCAGAATCACCTGTTGCAGGTGCTCGCGCTGGTGACGATGGAGCCGCCGGTCACGCTCGAGGCAGATTCACTGCGGAACAAGAAGGTTGAGGCGCTGCGGGCAATACGGCCATGGACGGCAACGGAGGCGGCGCGCAATGCCGTCCGCGCCCAGTACATCGGCTACCGTGAAGCCCATGGCGTCGATCCGCATTCCGCCACGCCCACGTACGCGGCCATGCGTCTCTACCTGGACAATTGGCGGTGGCAGGGCGTGCCGTTCTACTTGCGTTCCGGCAAGGCGATGGCGCGGAAGTCATCCGAGATTGCAATCGAGTTTCGCGCCCCGCCGCACCGCATCTTCCCCGCCAATCCCATGTGGGGGCCGCTGGCCAATATCCTGACGCTGCGCCTCCAACCGGATGAGGGCGTGCATCTGCGTTTTGCCGCCAAGCTGCCGGACGAGGGCATGGCCGTCCGGCCGGTGGACATGGACTTCCACTACGGCACGGAGTTTGGCACTGAAGAACTGCCGGAGGCCTATGAACGACTGTTGAGCGACGCGCTCGAGGGCGACGCATCTCTCTTCATCCGCAGCGACCACATTGAAGAGGCGTGGAAGATCGTTGATCCACTGCTGGAGGCATGGGAAGACTCCATCTCTCACCCCGTGCAATGGTATGAGCCCGGCTCGTGGGGGCCGGAGACTGCCGACGCGCTCCTGTCTCAGGATGGACGTGCATGGGCGTCCGTCGGTGAGCGGCATGGACGCATCAACGACTGAGATAGAAATCACCATCCTGCCGGACGCGGAGGCGGCTACTCGCGCGGCGGCGGACATCATCGCGGAAGCATCAGAGGCGGCGGTTGACGGCTTTTCCATTGCCCTTGCGGGGGGGCACACGCCCCGCGATCTCTATGAAGCGCTTGCCAGTGAGCCCTATCTCTCCCGGATTGCATGGGACACGTGGAGCGTGTGGTGGGGCGATGAGCGCTGCGTGCCGCCGACCGATGAGATGAGCAACTACGCGCTGGCCGCTGAAGCTCTGCTCAGCAGGGTCCCGATTCCCGCTGAGCATGTGCATCGCATCCGTGGCGAGGCCGGGTCACAGGCGGCCGCCCGCGCGTATGAGAATGAAATCCGCGACCATTTCGGCTCACAGATGCCGCAGTTTGATCTCATCCTGCTTGGCCTCGGGGAGGATGGGCATACCGCCTCCCTGTTTCAGGGGTCGCAGGCACTGCAAGAAACACCGCAGTCCGTCGTGCCCAGTGTCGCGCCCTGGCCTCCGCGTGACCGCGTGACCCTCTCGCTGCCCGTGATCAACGCGGCGCGGCGGGTTGTCTTTGTGGTGGTTGGGCGAGAAAAAGCCCACGCCTTGCGCATGGTGATTGCCGCGGACCAGGAGGACGCGCAGCAACCGCCGGCAGCGTTGGTTCGCCCTGTGAGCGGCGCGGCGCAATTCGTGGTGGATGAGGCGGCGGCCCTGTTTCTGACAGGAGCGCCGGCCCACTGAATGAGTACATTCAACTATGAGATTCCGCGTATAGTCCTAATATGACGCTCAATTCGAACGGCTATAAGAACATCGGCGATTACGGTCTGATTGGAGACCGACACTCTGCGGCGCTCGTCGGCATAGATGGCTCAATTGATTGGTGCGCATTTCCCCGTTTCGACTCGGCAAGCGTGTTCGCCGCCATCCTTGATAGCGAAAAGGGCGGACGCTTTGCCATCACGCCGTCAGAGCTCTACACGGGCGGGCAGCACTACCTGAAAGACTCCAACGTGCTGGAGACGCAGTTTGTCACACGCACCGGCGCCTGCTCCCTAACCGACTTCATGCCATTCTTCCGGCGTCCGGACCGTTCATGGGTCGCGCACGGATGCATCATCCGCGTTCTGCGCTGCACGTCCGGCGCCATCTCCATGCGTGTCGCCTATGAGCCGCGTCCTGACTATGGACGTTCGTCGGAGACATTGTGGGAGCGCAACGGCACGCTGGTTGTCAAGGACGAAGACTATGAGCTGATCCTGGAGACCACGCTGCCGCTTCAGATCAACGAATCCGGCGACGGCGCATACGCCGAGGTTCTCATGACGGAGGGGATGGAGGCCGTGTTTGTTGTGCGGCACGTGCTGGAGGGCCACGAGGAGGCCATTCCGTCCGCGCTCGCCTCTTCCATGCCGCATGAACTCCTCACACTCACGGACTCTTACTGGCGCAACCTCTCAATGACCGTCAACTACACCGGCCCATATCGTGATTTTGTCGTGCGCTCGTATCTCGTCCTTCACCTGCTGGTCTATATCCCCACCGGCGCAATCGTCGCCGCCCCCACCACATCCTTACCGGAATGGATCGGTGGCAGCCGCAACTGGGACTACCGCTTTACGTGGCTGCGTGACGCGGCGTTCACTGTGGACGCTTTGATGCGCCTCGGCCACACGGAGGAAGCCGTTGAGTTCTTCGAATGGTTGGCACAGGCATGCGGCCTCAGTGACGACTCACTCGAATGGGGGGGGCACGATGAGGAAGGGCATATCCATATCCTCTACCGCATCGATGGCGAGACGGACTCCACGGAAGAGGAGCTGTCCAACCTGGAGGGCTATCGAAGTTCCGGCCCAGTCCGCATTGGCAACGGCGCGTATGACCAGATCCAGCAGGACGTTTACGGGGAACTGCTGGCCAGCGCGCACCTGCTGGCCATGCACGGCGAGGAGGTGACGGCAGCCCACTGGGATGTCGTCAAGACGCTTGCCAACCTGGCTGCGCAGGAATGGCGTGACCCGGACAGCGGCATCTGGGAGGTGCGTGGAGGACCGTTCCATTTCGTCACGTCGAACGCCCTCTGCTGGGTGGCGCTTGACCGCGCAATCAAGCTTGGTGAAATGTATATGCCCGACGACCCGGATATTCCACGCTGGCAGGCAGAGGCGGAGACCATCAAGAATGACGTGCTGGCCAAGGGTTGGAGCGAGGACAAGAAAGCGTTCGTCCAGCACTACGAATCTGACGCGATGGACGCCGCCATTCTGCTGTTGCCGCTGCTGGGCTTCATCGAATTCAATGACCCACGGCTGCTCTCAACACTTGAGCGAATCGAGATGGAACTGCGCGACGGCCCGTTCGTCAAGCGCTACCGGACGGATGAGACGGATGACGGTGTGTTTGGCCCGGAGGGCGCATTCACGCTATGCAGCTTTTGGCTGGTGCAGGTGCTGATCCGTGTTGGTCGTCGCGGCGAGGCGACGCGCATGTTCAATGAACTGCTGACGTACGCGAACCACCTGGGATTGTTCGCGGAGATGATTGATCCGCGCAGCGGCCTCGCGCTGGGCAACTTCCCGCAGGCATTCACGCACATCGGCCTCATACTGGCGGCGCTGGAATGCACGTTGCAGGAGGGCGCCCCGTCCACATAACATCGTGATGCGATGATGCTATGATGGCATCATGCGTACAACAATAAACATCGATGATGATGTCCTCGACGTGGCGCGAGACCTCGCCCGATTCAAGGGTTGCAGCCTGGGAAAGGCTCTCTCCGAACTGGCGCGCAAGGGATACGACACCCCCATGCCCCTGTTCGACCCCAACAGCGATTACCCCAGGTTCTACGTCCCGCCGGGTGCGCCAATAATCACCAACGAAGATGTTAAGCGAGCTCTCGAAGAGTTCCCGTGATCTCCCTGCTTGACGTTAACGTTCTGTTTGCCTTGAATTGGCCTAGCCATGTTCTTCACCTAGAAGCTAAGTCATGGTTCAATAATGCTCGGCAAGACGGCTGGGCCACATGCCTGATTACTGAGGCGGGCTTCGTGCGTATTTCCTGCAACCCAACTGTGGTGGGGCGTCAGGTCATGCCAAGTGAAGCTATACAGATGCTCAGTACATTCACCACCGATCCCTTTCACACGTTCGTACCCCTGGATCGCCCCCTGGCTGAAATCCCTGCGGAGATTCAAGACCGCCTTTCCGGGTATAGGCAAATCACGGATGCCATGCTGCTTTCCACTGCCGTGCAAAACGACTGTCAACTGGCCACGTTCGATGAGGGATTGGCAGATCTCCTGCCGCCTGCAATGCGGGAATCCGTACATCTCATACGCGGTTAACCGCTGCGCATCATCCGACCGCTGAACGCCGGTCAGAGCACGCCACGCGCCAGTACAACTCCGAGGACGATGACGAACAGCGCCAAAAGAGCAATCCCCTCCGCCCGGACAATGCGCCGGCTCGTCCATGCCACGAGGAAAAGCGCCGCCGTCGCGGCCGCCAGCACCGGAATCTCAAAGGTATAGAGTTCACTGTCTATCGGCAGCGTTGAAACCGCGGCTGTCAGCCCCAGCACACCCAGCAGGTTGAAGATGTTGGACCCAACCACATTGGCAACGGCAATCTCACGCTCGCCGTGATAGGCGGCCACCGCCGTCGTCACAATCTCCGGGAGGCTCGTTCCAATCGCGATGATGGTGAGACCGATCGCCACCTCGCTCAGGCCAACGCGCTCCGCCATGCCGACCGATCCATTCACCGTCAACTCGGAACCGAGGGCGAGCGCGCCGATTCCCGCAAGCAGAAAGATAATCTCACGGGCGATTCCCGCCTTTGAAAGTGAGTCTTGTGCCTTTGTGAACTCGTCACCTCCGCGAGGCACCTCCCTCTCCCGGTGCCGCAGCAGAGAGAGGCCCACAAAGGCGATGAGCACGATAAACAGGATCGCGCCGACGATATGCCCAATCATTCCGGCCAGTCCCGCCACGATGACCGCGACCGTGGCGACGGCCAACGCGGGCATCTCCCAGCGAATAAGGCTTGGATGAACGTCCATGGGGCGTATCAGCGCCGCGATGCCCAGCACAAGCAAGATGTTTGTGATGTTTGAGCCGAGCACGTTGCCCACGGCCAGCCCGCCGGACCCCTCCAGCGCGGCTGCCATGCTGACTGACAACTCCGGAGATGACGTGCCGAGAGCGACAACAGTCGCGCCGACAATCAGAGGCGAGATGCCGAATGCCACTGACAGCCGCGCCGCCGCCTTGACCAGCAGCCATCCTCCGGCGAGAAGCACAACAAGCCCCGCCGTCGTCAACGCAAGATCGACAATCAGTGATGTCATCCCGCTCTTTCCTGTTCAACCTGTGGCCGCTGTCGTGCTTCACTGTGGATCGCCATGTACACGCCCAGCATCAGCAGCGCGCCGCCCGGGATCACGGTCCACGCCGGTATCTCTCCCAGGACGGGGATGGCCACTAATGCCGCGAGAACGGGTTCCGCCCGCACCGCCAGCGTGATGTTGACCGCCGGCCAGTACCCCAACGCCCAATTCATCAGCGAATGCCCGATGACCTGCGGCACCAGCGCCGCCATCGCCATCCAGAAATACGACTCCGGCGGCAGCCCTGTCATCTGTGACCCGCTCCCCACGGCTCCGGTGATCAGCACCGCCGCCGCCACCGCGTACACAACCGCGATGTACGGCAGGGTCGGGATGCTGCTGCGAACACGCCGCCCCACCAGCAGATAGCCCGCAACCGCAACCGCGCCGGCGAGGGCAAGCGCGTCGCCGTACAGCCGCCGCTCCCCCTCCGCCCAGTCACCCGCCGCGATGATGACTCCGCCGCCGACACTCACGATGACGGCGACTGTTGTCAGCCAGCCCAGTCTGTCCGACAAGTAGAAATGGCCTGCCACTGCGACGAATATCGGCGTCGTTGTGACCAGCAATACCGAACTCGCGACGGACGTGTGCGAGAGCGAGGTGATCCAGAGCGCGAAGTGCGCAGCAAGGCAGAGCCCGGACGCTGCCAGCAGGGTCAGGTCGGACCGGCGAACCGTGCTGAACTGACTCCGCACAAACAGGGATGCCGCCCCGATGACGATCGCGGCGATGCCCATGCGGTACGCCGCCACCGTGAGCGGCGGCGCGTCCGCCAACCGTATGAATATCGCCGCCATCGACATGCTCAGCACGCCAACGCCGACGCCAAGATAAACCCTCACCGCAATAGAGTACGCGCGTTTACCTTCTAAATGCCCCCCGCTCACCCTGAGCCCGTCGAAGGGCCACCCCCTTGCGCCCCCGCGCTATCATCGTGGTGCAGTCCCTGAGAGGAGGTGCGTAAACCATGAGAAAGTACACAATCAGCCAGGTGGAAGCCGTGGCCCTCATGATTGGCCCCATCTTGGCACTTGGGTTCTTCCTGCTGGAGCCGGGCGGCGTGCTCATCGACTCCGCAGAGTCGACCGATCACCTTGGCAAAGTGACCGCGTTTGCGGAGAACAGCACGCTCGCTCACGTCGTGGCTTTGGTGGTGCCATTGGGCCTGGTGCTGACCCTGTACGGGTTCGCCGGACTCTGGAGGGTGTTTGACAAGAATGACCTGATCGACGGCGCGGCGCGACTCGGCAGCGCGAGTCTCATCATCGGCGGCGTTGGGTGGATCATGGTCCAGGGCCTTGCTCACGTCATGGCGAATACGGATCTTGGCTCGGAATCGGACGTCAGCGTAGCCTTGTCGTTGTCTTCGATCGATTCCGGTGTGAGCCTCATCTCCAGCCTGGCAGTCTCATTCGGTTTGATCGCCTTTACCGTGGGAGTGGCGATGGAGGAGCAGCCCGGAGTACACAGGATTATCGCCTTGGCGATTACCGCGGTCTCAGTCGTCTCCATTGTCGCGCTCATCATTGGGCACACGCAGGCCGACGAGACGATGGTCGCCATCGGCCGCGCCTGCTATTTCCCGTGGGTCTTCTGGATGGTCCTCCTGGGCGCGCGCCTCCTGAAACCGAACGCTGCCGATGCATAGGTGACGCGGGCTTAGCCAACCCCCCCGTTCACCCTGAGCCTGTCGAGGGGCGAACGCCCCTCTGCGGCCCCAAAGCGTCATGCGATGCGTAAGCTGGTCTGGGGAGGGCAAGGCCAATGACCAGACGGGCGGTCGCTATGGCGGCCTTGGGCGTGCTGATCGCCGCGCTCTTGATGGCGACCATCATATCCTCGGCGGCGCTTGCGTTGGTCGGGACGTGGTATGCGTGGTCAGAGTCTGGTGAGGACCTCTCCTGGGCCCTCGTCTTGGCGGCATCGGTCCTAGTAGTGGGTTTGCCGTTATTGGCGATGTGGTGGCTGGCAGGCCGCTTCCCAAGTACACGCCACAGAAAGGCAAGCCTAGCAGTCCTGATCACCGCACTCTTGATGGCGGCTGTCATATTCTCGGCGAGGATTGCGCTGGGCGGTCTGGACGGTTGGGTTAGTGATTACCGGTGGAGTAGTAATTACTGGCCGTGGTGGGAGATTGTCTATTCGCTCGTCTTCAATTACTTCGTCCTCTTTGTTTATTCCCTCGCCGCTATTGCGATAGTAGTGGGATTGCCTTCATTGGCGGAATGGTGGCTGGTACGCCGCACCCCAGGTACACGCCGGAGAAAGACAACCGTAACAGTGCTGGCCGCGCTGTTCTTGTTGCTTGTCATCAGTGCGCCTGGGGCGGCACCCAACTATGACTGCTGGGGCGGGGCGTTGTCGGCCGACCCCATGCACTGCTACGCGCTGGAGGAGGTTGAGCAAGACGGACTCGTCGCGGTGGAGGGCGTCTATCGGGATGATCCCTATATCCGCGTGTTCCTAGACGATGGCGACGACAACGAGGATATCTTGTGGACGCTGCACGCCAACCTGGCGGAAAAGGCGCACGAGTTCAGAACGCGCTACCCAAGCCGAATAGCGTACCCTCCGAAATCCGAGCCGTCCTATTCCTACTGCCGAACGGGGAATAGGGACGACGATGACGGGATGTTTGCATGCATGGTAGAGGAAACATTTATCGAAAGGCAGATGGTGCCGTGGTCGCGTATCGAGGGAACCATCCTGTTGTACGACGGAGGGGCGAAAGCACGTCTGTCCAGGGGGGGCTGGGCCTCATGGCAGCAGGTGTGGCCGGCCGTTGTGGGTGGCAGCTCCGGTAGTTCGGACACATTTGACGTGTCGGGCGTTGACCTGGGCAACATCCCCGAAATTGTGTGTGGTCACCCGGAGGGCGTGTCTGGCCGTGCTTGCCCCTTGTGGCACGAATTCCCCAACCTCGGCCTTGCTGGAGTGCGTGGCGGCGGAAAGACGTTGAGTCCGTTGTATGTGCATCCGATATATGTGCAGTTGAAGACCTCCTCAGCTAATGACCCAAGAATAATAGCGGCCGTGAAAAATATATTCTCCGAGTACGAGGAGGAGGAGGCCTTGGTTATCATCCCGGTTAAGTACGATCTCGGCGAGTTGTGGAAGTGGACTGTCATACTGAACCGCTTTGCCCTGTCGCCAGGCAATACGATTGGCATTGCACATGCGGATGTAACCATCAACACTGTGCGCCCGAATGCGGGAGAGTCTGAATTCTCCTTGGTTATGTATCCGGTTGAACGTGTGCGGCCGGCAGAATACGACAACCGGCCTGACCATCGGGATACGATTAGGGTTTTCACATATGGTGATCCGCAGCAAGTGGCGGATGTCTTGCCGACGCTCTTGCCCCAGTTGGGTATCCCTGCCGATGCCGTCGGCATCGTGTACCAGTACGATCACGTCAGGTACGGCTAGGTAAGTCCCTATGATTCTATGAAACGGGGAGGCCTCCCCGTTCACCCTGAGCCTGTCGAAGGGCCCTCCGTCATTCCCGCACTCCCCCCACGTGACACCACCATTTGCACTTCCACGAACACCTGTCCTAAAGTCCCCCACAACAGGTCCTCCCACGGCGGCGCGACAGCTAGCAGTTGAGCCGTCACCTGTTGCCCCCGGGAGCGCAAAAAGGAGGGCGCTCTCCACATGGGGCGCATCGGTGCCATAAACCTTCGGTTTCCCGGCCAGGAAACCACGACGGGTCGCACGCGGCCGCGGAGCGATCAGTGACGGTGGGCTGACGGGAGCCAAAATCGACGGGCGGCAGT
>DAOUJJ010000019.1:0-25170 GCA_034422835.1 Dehalococcoidia bacterium
GATGACACTTACCCCCCCCCCCCCCCCGGCGGCGGGGAGGGGCCTTTTGACATGTCTCATTTGACAATCCCCACCGATTACGTTGAGGGATATGAGCTTGCCCGCAACGTCAATCGGGCCGTTGCAGATAACTACGTTGCCCACCATCTGATCGCCGACCCCGAGGCGGATGCCGTCATTGCAGAACTGGGTGATATGGATCGTACGCAATCCGCCATGCTCATGCGGGCGGTGATGGATGATCCGGACGGCAGTGTCCTCAAGGATGCTCCCGCAAGCGTTCAACATCTGGTTGGCGGATTGGATAACCCGCCGGACTGGGTGAACTACGATGAATTCCTGCCGGGATCACGCATGTTTCTGCGCAACGCGCGTGTCATCCTCGCGGCATTTGTGGGCGGAACGCTCGTCGAAGGCTTCACGACAAACATCAGCAAGTCGTTCTTCATCACCGGCCGCGTTCGCGATCAGGGTGTGCGACGCCTGATGCAGAACAATCGGCACATGCTGGAGTCTTTTCTGCCGGGAGGGTTGGATCGCGCGGGCGACGGTCTCAAGCTGAGCATGCGCCTGCGTTTGGTTCATGCGCAGGTGCGCAAGCTGCTGGAAGAATCGGACGAATGGGACAGAGAAGCGTGGGGTGTACCGCTGAGCTCAGCGCACCTGGGGATGGCGATTGCGGGGTTCTCCGGCCGACTCCTCCATCACATGAAACGGCTGGGAGCGAAGTACAACGATGAGGAGCGGCGGAGCTTCATGGCGATCTGGCGGTATACCGGCTACATCATGGGTATTCCGGAAACTATCCTGTTCAAGGACGAAGAAGAGGCGCTGGAACTCTACAAGATTGGCACCATGTGCGAGCCCAGTCCCAGCCAGGAAGGGGTTGTCATGGCTCATGCGCTGATCAACTCCGCGCCGCTGGTTGTTGGTATCCAGGACCCGCATGAACGACAGAAACTGGCCAACTATGTCTTTCGCATTTCCCGCGCCGTGATTGGACCGGAGATGGCCGACAGGCTCCACTACCCGAAGACGCCGGTTTTAGGTGTGCTTCCGTTCTTCAGGTTCCAGGCCAAATATCATAACGTTCTGGCGAAGTGGTTCCCGCGTCTTACCAACCAGAACAATTTCACGCAGTTTACGGGCTTGCTGGACGCGGCGACCGTGGCAGAGACGGATATTCACTACAATATGCCGGATCACGTTTACTCCGAGAACTCCAGCCCCTGGTAAGGGACTGTCAGGAGAGCGAGGAGGACGCGGCAGCGGCGGCGAGATTTCCGCTTCGGACTGCGGATTCCATCGTTGCAGGCCACCCGGTTTGCGTCCAATCGCCCGCCAGGAAAAGGCCGGGAACAGCCGTTGTTTGAGTTAGCCTCCGGTCCTGGATACCGGGCAGGCATCGAAAGGTTGCCTGCGGCTGCTTGACGACACGGAAGAAAGTCATTGAAGCATTGCGTGTCTCCGGGAGCACGGGCCGCAGTTCGGCCTCAGCCAGGTCACGCAACTCGTCCTCTGACATGCCTGCCTCGCGCCACGCGGCGCTAATCGATACTAACAGGCGGGAACTGGAATCGGCTGACTCCTGCATGAGAGAGCGGTTGAATATCCACTGGACGGGGCTGTCCACAACGGTCAGGAACGGCTCATCCATCACCGGACGGTCATAGCCGATGTGCAGCCCCACGATGGGCGCCCATTCCAGCGGCGGCGGCGTGACTCTCGTAAGAGAGGTGTCCGCATTCTCGCTGATTAACAGCCTCTCAAGACCGTCCCACGGCACAGCGCTGATCACTGCGTCTGCATCAATGGTTTCCTCGCCAACCCTGACTCCCGTGACGCGGCCGTCCGTAATACGCAATTCATTCACCCGGCGGCCCATGAGAAGTCTCCCGCCACGCGCTTCGATGTAACGGCGCGCGCCGTCGCTGACCAGCGTCGACAGCCCGACGCGCGAATAGCCAAGATCGGCCATACCTTTACCGGCCAATAGGGAGTCTTGGAATGCCATGATGCCCATGTAGGCGCTGGCGGCATCGATTGTGTCGTTGAGGATGGGAAGTGTGATGAGTTCCCAAAGGGCTGCAATTGTCCTCTCGTTTTGCCCGTGTTCCAGGAGCCAGTCGTGAAAAGACATCGATTCCAGGCGCTCGCGTTCACGTTCCCTGTTCGCGCCGCGAATGCTCATCATGCCGCGGATGATCCGCAGTCTGTCCATCGGTCCGAGATGCCGGTAGAGTAGCAGCGAGGGGAGGAGGTCAAGCGGCGCGGGGAGAAACCGTGTTGATGACAGGACGCCCCGGTTTCCCTCCCTGTCGGCAACCGTCACACGGAGCCGCTGCTGAAGCGTTGTCTGCGCGAACGCTCCAATCTTCTCGAGAAAGTCGATGTATTCCGTGCAGCAACGGAGGAAGACGTGCTGGCCGTTGTCCAACTCCATGCCCGTCTGCGGATCAACAAAGGAAAAGGCGCGCCCGCCCAGGTAGTTGCGGCGCTCAATCAGGGTGACGGCAATGCCGCGCTCGGCGAGGGCGCATGCGGCGGAAAGGCCGGCAAGCCCGCCGCCAATCACCACGCAGTGGCCACTCGCTCCATCGGGATGTAACTCTGAATCCACAGTCGCACCGCCAACCCGACTTTTTCGCGGGTTGACAGGCCAACCCGACCTTCAAAGACGTTGTAGTTCCTTGCTTCGATTCTATCGAGGACGCGGCCATAGAGTCCGCCGAGGACGGCAGGGAAGGCGCGTGTACGGACGGGCAGGAGTTTGATCAGCCGCTTTCCGCGCTCGAAATACTCCCTAGCACGAGCCACCTCGAACTCCATCAGGCTCCGAAACTGATCGTTCACCGTGCCCGCGAGGAGGTCTTCCTCGGTGTAGCCGAATCGCCGCAGATCCTCCTGTGGAATGTAGATGCGGCCGCGCTCGGCGTCTTCGCGGATGTCCCGCAGGATGTTTGTGAGCTGCATGGCAAGGCCGAGATCGATTGCATAATCACGAGCGCGCTGATCCGTATAACCCATGATTTGAATAGAGATGAGGCCGACGACGGACGCGACGCGATAGCAATACGTCGCCAGGTCCTCAAAGGTCTCGTACCGGGAGATGGTGAGGTCCATCTCAACGCCGCGCGCGACCTCTATGAGGTCTTCGTAAGGAATGTCATACTCCGCGGCGGCATGGGCGATCGCCTCGAAAACCGGGCCGTCGGCGTTCCCGGCGCGCGCCTCCTCAAGCAATGCGTCTATGCCCTGAATCCGCCTCGTTTTTTCGTCGATTGGCAGGTCATCATCAGAGAGATCGTCACAGAGGCGGCAGTAGGCATAGGCGGCGTACATGGCCCGGCGTCGGTGGCGTGGCAGGGTCACGAACGCATAGTAGAAATTGCCCGCCGCCTCGCGCGTTATCCTGCGGCAGTACTCGTATGCTTCAAGCGGCGCGGCTAGCGTTGCCATCGCGTTCCACTCTCAGATCTGCCTCGTGAGCTTCATCCGGAGCCACGTCTTTGCAAGCAGCCACGTCTTGCGCGCCCTGGTGACCGTTGGCCGCCTGGAGAGCACATCGTAGTTCTGCCCTTCGATGGCGTCCAACACGCGGAGGCCGCCCAGCGTGAACAGCTTCACGTGCAGTTTGAAGATGCCGCTGAGGGTATCGACAAGCGGTAAGCCCTCCTCGAATAGTCGTCGCGTCCGCTCCACCTGGAATGCCATGAGATCACGAAAGGCGGCGGTGGACTCGCCACGAGCAAGCTCCCCCTCCGTATAAGCAAACCGCCGCATATCCTCCTGCGGGATGTAAATGCGGCCCATGGCATGGTCGCGTTTGACGTCCTGCCAGAAATTGGCGAGTTGGAGGGCAGTGCAGGTGGCATCTGACAGCGCGCGCCGCTCCGGGTTGTTCTGGCCGATCAGGGTCAGATACAGGTGGCCGACGGGGTTTGCCGAATGGCGGCAGTAATGCAGCACGTCTTCATAGGTTTCGTAGCGCGTATTGACCTGATCCATCCGGTTGGCCTCGATGAGATCGAGAAACGGTTGGGGCTCAATGTCAAAGGCCGAAATGGTGTGTTGGAGTGCGAGAAATCGAGGCTCGGATGGTGAGCCTGAGTAGCATTGCTCCAACTGCGCCGCCCATTCGTCCAACAGGGCAAGGCGGTCTCCCTCTGCCTCGTCACCGAGGTCATCAACGCCGCGGCAGTATGCGTAGATGGCGGCGACGTGGGGCAGCATGTCACGCGGCATGAGGCGCGCCGCGACGGAGAAATTCTCGTAGTGTGACCGCGCAAGGGCGATGCAGTCGCGATAGGCGGACTCCAGAGAGGCCGGAATCTCAGCCGCCTCACGCGTCCGCATTAATTGGCTCCCTTCACCCCCATGACCTGCACGATCAAATTGCGGGGACGCGGGCGATCCAACTCAATGAAGAAAATCCGTTGGTACATACCGAGTTGGAGGCGCGCGTTCAGGATGGGGAGGGTCTCACTGGTTCCCATGATGATCTGCTGGCAGTGGGCATGACCGTTGGGAGGCTCGTCGTCGTTCATGTTGACGGTGCGAATCTCGAAATCGTTGTGCTGGTAGCCGCCTTCACGCGGGGCGAAATGCTCAAGGATGTGGCCGATATCTTCAAGGAGCAGCGGCTCCAACTCATTGATGACGACGGCGGTTGTGGTGTGCGTGGAATAGACGACCACCGTACCGAACTCGACGCCGGTTTCATCCACGATGTCCTGTACCCAATCGGTGACATCCACAAATTCAGGCGCGCGGCTTGATTGAATGGCGATTCTATACGAAAAGACCTGGTATTGGCCCTCACCAACAAGACCGCCTTGCTGGGCGCCGGACACAAATGTCTGTGCTTCCATAGCGTGCTCCGATCAGTAGGCGAACCGCATTGCTTTACACAGATAAGGATACAGCGCTATTAACGATTTTCAAATTGATGGAACCATAAAGGGGATGCTCAAGAGGGTTCAGACTCGGGTTCGTCAGTGAGAAAAGAGTCTTCTTCAGTATCGATGGGTTCAGCCTCCGGGCCGCCGCTGAGACCTCGATAGAGGAAAAGCAGGAATCCCGCGAGCAGCAGCGTCGCCGCAATCCCAACTGTCGCAACAGTCCACGGCACGAGGCCGGAAACAGTTTCGGCTCGGCCAACGGCTGACCCGATTACAACCATGACGGATGCAAGGGCCAGAGAGGCGACGATGATGACCGCGATGCTAACGGCTTCGTTCCGTATGACTGCGTCGCGCTCCATTGGATCGACACCGCGGTTCTCCATCTCACGAGCCTGCGCGTTCAGTTGGATGATCCTGCGTAGAGCGACGAGGCCCGCAACAGTGAAAAGGAATATGGCGGCGGATATCGGCACCACCAACGGCTCCGAGAAATACATATAGCGTCCAAAGAACCCGTGCCAGTCAATGCGGTTGTGCGCCCAAAGATCCGGGATATGGGCGGCCATCAGCAGGGCTGTCAATGCCCAGAACGATAAGCGGCCCATGTTGGCTATTCGCAAGACGAGGTATATGGCGGCGACTCCTACGATAATGAAGACCGCCGTCAATGAAATGAGGTTTGGGGTCAGCTGAACGACAAACGCGGGCCACTGTGTTCGTTCGAGGTCTGCGTATTGCACTGAGCTTGAGACGATCCACAACGCGGCTACCGTTAGGACGGCGACGAGCACGGCTTCTGCCGCGACCAGCTGAGCAAGTATGGACGTCCGGATGCGGTTCATTGATACCTGTCCATGTGGCGCACGAGGGTTGTGATGAAACGTTCACGTGACGGGTCCCAGTCCATCACAGCGGCACCCGCATGTTGCAGCGCCGCCACTGTGGCCTGCGTTTCCCAACGGGACATGTCGGATTGCGGGTCAGCCCAGTCGCCCGGCTCATGCTGTGAGGGTGGGCTGACGTGGATGACACGCACGCGGCCGCCTCGGCGAGATCGGGCGCGGAGGGCGGTGAGACGAATCACGGCAGTCGTAAGGCGATCCAACTGTTCCGAATCATCTCCCGGGCGTGGGTAGTGGGCATCGAGGCGGGTGATGATGAACACCTGCGGACGCAGCCTGAACAGGAATGATTTGCACCATTCGACGGAACGGAGGAGGTCCTGTTCGGGAGGGCCGGGCGTGAGTCCGGTGAACATCTGTGTGAGGCGTCGAAACTGCTTCTGTCCGTTGTCAGGCGAAAGCAATTCCCCGCCGCCCTGCGTGTTGTAGGCGTATGCCCCAAGCGTGGAGCCCTGAGAGACGTAGTACTGCGCCAGCGTTCCCGCCGCCTCAATTGTGTTCTCCATGGGGCTTGATGCCGCCGTGCCCACGTTCATGTAGTCTGCGGTGTCAAGAAAGATCCAGACGGCTTTTCGTCCCTCCGATTCCAGCTCGTTGACGAGCGGCACGTCGTACGCGTCACCGCTCCGCGCCGTCGCTTTCCAGTTGATGCTTTTGATCGGGTCGCCGGGCTGATATGGGCGTAGCTCGCGGAACTCCTCGCCGGAGGAACGGATATGGGAGATGTCATCCATGAGCAGCGTGCTGCGTGTCATTGCCCGGACTGAGTTGAGGCGGGTGATGTCAGCGGTTCGCGGCGCCACGAGCACGTTCAACTCCGGGCCTACGGCGCCGGACTGCGCGTGTCCCGTGCCAAGCGGCGCTTGTGATTCCCACACGGTTTCCCCGAGGGTGTATTCGCCGCGCTTCGCAAAAGTGATTGTGTAGGAGAGATCAACGCTCACCTCGCCGGGCCATTTCCAGACCATGCGGAAATTGTTGCCCTCGACAACGGCGGCTTCCTCCGGGAGAGGATCGACGACGCGGATTGGCCCGATGCCGCTGCGGGCGGTCAGACGCCGCTCCACGATCAGGGAGTCGCCGACCCAGCAGATGACGCGGGGAAGGCTGCGCTCGATTACCACGTCGTCCGGTGGCCGGATGGCGCCTGCAGTCAGGACTGCCACGAACAGGAAGACTGCGCCCGCCAACAGGACAATGTTGCCGAGAAAGAGACCGGCTACAAGGAATGCAAGGCTGAGCCACGTCCAGCTCAGCAGGGCGGATGAGATCATGGCTAGGCGGGCCGTGCCCCCAACTCCGTTGGCACGGGAACCTGGTCCAGAATCTCGTCGATGATGGACTCCGGTCTCACACCCTCAAGCGTGTCCTCGATGTTGAGGATGATGCGGTGAGCGAGGACATCCGTGACGATCATCTTGACGTCGTCCGGCACGACGAAATCCCGTCCGTGGATGAGCGCGATGCTGCGGGACACGCGCAGGAGGGCAAGTGAGCCGCGCGGGCTGACACCGACGGCCACGCGCGGATGATCCCGCGTCAGCCTGACGAGTTCGGTGATGTAATCGACGATGACGGTATCGATGTAGACGGCAGTCTCGACCAGCCTCTGGAGTTCAAGGAAACCCTCGACGGAGATGGCCGGTTCAAGGTCTCCGGTAGGGTCGTCCTTCTGCCACGCGATGCGCCGGTTGAGGATGTCGCTTTCAAGCTCCTGGTTAGCGGGATAGCCTGTGCCGAGCTTGAAGAGAAAGCGGTCAAGCTGTGCCTCGGGCAGAGGATATGTGCCCTCCTGCTCAATTGGGTTCTGCGTGGCGATGACGATGAAAGGGCTGCCGAGGCTGAGCGTGTCGCCGTCAATCGTGACCTGCCTCTCCTCCATTGCCTCAAGCAGCGCGGCCTGCGTCTTGGGCGGGGCGCGGTTGATCTCGTCGGCGAGGAGGACGTTGGTGAACACTGGGCCTCGGATAAGTTGAAAAATGCCCTCATTCTGCCGCCACACGTTGACTCCCAGGATGTCTGACGGCAACAGGTCCGGCGTGAATTGCACCCGCTTTGTCTCGCTGCCGATTGCGCGAGAGAAGACCTTGGCCAGCAGCGTCTTGCCGAGGCCGGGGTAGTCCTCAAACAGGACATGGCCGTTGGCAAGGGCGGCAGCCAGCAGCTTGCGGAGGAGCAGACGGTTGCCGACAAAGGCTTCGCCAACGCGGTCGATGATGTGATCGCATGTTTGCCGCACCCGTTCAAGTTCGTGTTCGTTCATGCGGTTATCGCTTCCTCTTCCTGTTCAGCCTCATGCTCATCATCCCCGGCCGGGCCGTCATTCCAATCATCACTGATTTCCTGATCCGCCGTCCCCAGCCGCGCAACGCGATCGGCCCGCAGAACAGCCTCATCCCCAGGCAACAGGGCGTGCCTCTCGATGAATTGAGCTGAGATGTAACCCTGAGTGCTGTCCGGCGCGCGCACGGATAGGGCAGCGCCCGTATCGGCCAGTATCTCCACGGCCTGTCCTGCGAGGATTGTCGCAACCGGACTGACCATGTTCCGGGCTGCAGCGGGCGTCCGATACATCTCAACGGGCAACGCCAAAACGGCGATTGGCAGAGACAAGATGTCCCGTTCCCCGGCAAGGTGCTCCAGCACGGCCCGGACGATGCGTTCACGACGCTCACGCACCCGCCTGCGGGTTCGTCCGCGCGTCAGGGGGCTGCCTGCGCCCCGCCGTGTGGTTTCATCATGGGTCAGGTGGAAACAGAGATTGACGGCGTGGCCAACGTTCGCGCCACGCAGCGAATAGGCGGCAGTGACGTACGCGGCGAAGACATCGGCGTCGTCGCCCGATTCGACAAAGTCGGCAGCGAGTTCGTTCAACTCCCGCAGGCTACCCGTGTAGTCTTCCGCGGCGCTGGTCGATCGGGCCATGGCTCCGTTCGCTGCGAATGATTCAGAAAGGGCATCGTACCGGGTGTGTGCGCTTTTCCGCGCGGAGCTTTCACGCAGCGGAGACATGACGAGCCTGACAGAGTTCGGCGGCGCGCCCTCTCGGCAGAGCAGTCCCATCATGTACGTCCAGACGCCGCTGGGATCGCCAATCTGGATCCAGGCTTGCCGCACGCTGTACACGGTTGCGGCGCGGGGATCCGGCAGGGTTTCAAGATGCTGTTGATGACGGCTCCAGTCGACGGTTGGGGCAGCGCCCGTTTCCACGACGTTGATGTCAGTCTGCAGGCGACTTCTCATTCTGAGAATGGCGCCGACTATCGCGGCGAGCATGGCAAGCCATTCCAATACGGCAGCCAACACCAGCGTGTCGTAGATGATTGGCCGGATGAGCAGGGCATAGATGGCTATGGCCGCGCCGGGCATGAACGAGCGCGTCTTGGACTCTGCCATCCAACGTATCGCGTCAGCCACGACGGAGTTTGAGCCGCCTGAAAACTGCAACCCCATTTGCGTGATGGCGATGGAGAAGAATCCCGCTCCCGCAACGGATCCGCCGAGGGCGTAGCCATAGCCGAGATCGGCCATGGCGAGTCCGAGCAGCCACGCGAGACAGCCGGCAAATGCGAAGCCGACTGCGGATACAAGCGGTCTCGCCTCCCATCGTGGAAGGCTCCATGCCGCCTGTGGCAGTGTGAGGGCCAGGACAACGACAAAGAACAAGAAAGAGATAAGGCTGCGAGTTTCATAGATGGCCGCCACATAGGGCTGATAGAGCCTGCCCACTTCTTGCGTCTCAACGTAGTCCAGCATCAGGGCATTGATGATGGGCGCGTCGCTCAAGAGAGCGAGAAGGGGCAGTGTTGCGCCTAGAGCGATGAGCACACAGGACGCAGAGGCAAGCGCGGCGTTCAAGGTTCCCCTGAATCGGAATTCATACTCCAGGTGGACTGCTCTCCGCAGAACCCACGCTGCGTATGCAAGGAATATGGCGGCAATGGCCGCGGACGCAAGACCGGAGGCCGGATACTCATATGCCGTTGCCAGTATTCCGGTTTGTCCAAAGAGGATGATGGAAATGACGAACGCGACGCTGTGAGCGATGGGCGAGGGGAGTACCTCGGATATAATCGACCACCTCGTTGCCCCGAGCCGTACTGCGTACATCGGGAAGATCAACAGTAGAGACCACGCGGCGAGTGAGTCGATAGTGCCGCCGTAGCCATCTCCGCCGTTCTCAAAACCGTTCGTCAGTGGGGGGGCAAGGATTAGGCCGAACAGCATGAGCACAGACGGATGCCCTGCGGTTGCGGCCAACGCAGCGTGGGCGAACCACCGGCGACGTGGGGATTCGGACGATTCCGCAATAGGTCTAACCGCGTTGGCGATGTATGTCCCGGCGACGCCAAGAGTAACAGCCAAGAAAAGAGCTGCAGTTGGCGTGTCCAGGGCTGTGCCTAGCACACCATCGTCAGCAAGCAACGGGTACGCAGCAGCAAGCAGTATCAGGCGCCCCGAAGGTAGCGGCCACTGGGCTGCCATGTGTGGGCGGAGATATGTTGTCACACGGACAGCGGTCACGACGATAACCGCTGCAAGTGACAGCCACGCGAGGGAATCAAAGACGGCAGAGTAGGGGGAAGGTCCGCCTTCTCCGTCGGCAATGCCGATCTCCAATGTATCCAGGATGCCGGCGGTGGCGGCGAACGCAGCGTAGGTGAGTGATGCAATCGCGAGGCCATGCAGGGCGATGCCGACTGCCGCCGGATTGGCGCGCAGGGTGTGGAGTAGACGGGCAGGGCTGATACGGCGTTCTTCTCCTTGTTGTACCGTCACTTGCCATGCGCGTCCTTGCAGAGACACGAGGATTCTGCCCGCTCCAAGTAGCAAGAGTGATGCCGCAAGCCACGGATAGAGCCCGGGCAGTGACAGCGTTGCAACAAAAGAGGCAACTGTGAGGAGTGCCAGTATCGGGGCCGTTAGCGGCGCGAGTTGGGAGTTTGTGGAGATTGCCAAGAAATCTACTCTTCGACGATTGTCCGCCATGCGTGGTACATGGCCTCATAGTGGCGGCGCTCTATGTCGTGTTCGCTGTAGTCGGCCTCTTCGAAGCGAGTAACGAGTTCGTCGAGCGCGCGCTGGTCGATGGGCACGCCGGATGAGACGAGGATGGACTCGGTTTCGCGGGGTGACTGCCCGGCAATGCCAATCTCAAGCCGTGCTGCCCACTCCATGAACTCGCCAAAGACGCGAACCATCTCCTCGCGAAATTCAACGACACGATAGGAGACGGAGGCTGATGAGCCGACATGGAAGGAATCGCCTTCGAATCCCGCGGATAGTGAGAATTCACCACGCTCCTCGGCCTTGAGTACAAGACGGAATTCTCCGGAGGGGTCCGTTTCAAACACCACTAGATCGCCAAGCGGCTCCCGCAGCTCGACGGATCGTCCCGCAATCGGTGCGCCGTCCTCGTTGATCAGCCTGCCGGTGACAACTACGTCCTCATCGAGGCCGAACACATTCCCCGTCGTCGTGCCGGGGCCGCTGATGTCTAGTTCAAGCGTGGTCACGAGAGGCTCGGAGAGCGCCTCCACCTCTTCAATGTCCGCTTCGGCTGGCATCCTGGTCGTTTGCACCGCGCCCGCAGACCAACGTTGCACGGTAAGTGGTATCCCGGCCGCGCGCAGTCGATACATTCCATAACCGCCTGCGCCTGTGAGGATGAGGAAAGCGGGGAGGACGACCCACAAGAGCCAGTTAAATGACGGCGGACTCATGGGGACAACAAGGAAATAATTGAGCGGCATGTTTTGGGTGTCACCGTTGTAGGTGAATGTGATGGGAACGGCGAGGAGCGTCTCGGACTCCGGCACGGTCAGTTCAAACAGCGCGTGCCCGAGTTCATCAGTGAGCAGGTTGAGACCGGTGCTTGTCTGCAGGTTTGCGCCGCCGATGCCGGCACCGGTGTCGTCGTAGAGCGCAACCTGCATGTCTATGACGCGGCCCGGCCGCACGTCATCGAGCGGCATTGCGACCAGATGCGTTCCGGAGCGTATGTCCAGTTCAATGGGAATCTGAGCGCCCAGACCGTCCAATGATGCGGTCAATTGCATCGGACCGATCGGTGTATTCGGCGGGATCTGGTATTCGAACAGGAATTGGCCGGACAGGCCGGTCTCATCCGTCTGTCCACCCGTGAGGGAAACGGCTGTGTTGGGAAGCGGGCGCGTGCCTGAGAATGCCGTGCCCCGAAGCAGGGCAACGTCGCCGCGCGCGATTGGCGCAGTCCGTTCCGCCGTTATGTGAGGAATGCCTACGATGATTGAACGGCTGCCGGACGCAGGGGCGAGGTGGTCCGTTCCTTCGAATTCATATCGGATGCCGATCTGCTCTTCAATAGCCACGCCGCCCAGCGTTTCGGGCAGCGTAACGACGTAGCTGAATGTGCCGTCATCCGCGGTGACGACGGGGTTTCCGTCCAGAAGCACCGACGCATCAGCAATCGGCCGCCCATCGGCCTGCATAAGCGTTCCGGTGAACTCGACGTGTTGGCCGGTCATGGCGACCGGCGGACCATCGAGGGTCATGGCGGTGGAGTGTACGACGGAGTAGAGGATAGTAGCGGCACTTGATGTCAGGAACTGTTGCTCCGGCACACGCGCGGTCAGCATTTGCGGGCCTGTCTCGCCATGGCTGCCCGTGTCATAGGAGAAAAGGCCGTTCTCATCGGTTTGGATGGTGGTGATGACATCGCCGCCGTTGATGATTTCAACAGTCAGCGGCTCAAGCTCCTCATTGGTGGGGGATGTGACCGCGCCGTGGAATGTTGCCGCCTCACCGGCCAGGATCAGACCTGGTCCTTCGAGCGACAGAACTGTTACGTCCCGGGCGATAACGCTGGCTGATGCCGACGAGGGGAGCACGGACTCGGCTCCCTCGAAAGTTGCGCTCACGGTGACCTGGCCGGAGGAGGGCAGGGTGACCTGATGGATGAACGAGCCATCGACACCAGCGACCACTGTGGCGCTGTCACTGTCACCGACGTTAATCGTGACCTGCCTGCCGTTGAGCGGCGTTTCCCGCCAGTCCACCAACACGCCGGAGACGGTGAACGGCTCATCCACTCTTGCCTGCACGGGAACATCCAGAGTGAGGTTGGTGGGCATGAAGACATGCAGGTTAAGCCGGGCTGAGTTGGCGCGAAGGTAATCGGTATCGGAGAAACGCACCTCGGCCCAGTGCCTGCCGGGCAGAAGGAACGTGTTGGAGAAGGTGAAGCTGCCGTCCTCGCCCGTGGTGCGCTGAGGGAATGAGCGGCCATCGATGATCACGGCCACCGGTATTCCCGGCACCCCGCTGCCGTTGTCCTCTGTCACCTGGCCACGGAAAACAGCCTCTGTCCCAACGTTCACCTCCTGAGGACCGGAAAAGACGAGGCCGCTCTGTGAAAAGACGGCGATATCCGGGTCGCTCCAGGATTCGAAATAGTCTTCGTTGCCGATGGCGTGGGCAATGAGCTGGTAATCGCCGCGCTCTATTGAAGGGGGAATCTCAACTTCAACAGTGTAATAACCGTTCTTGACCATTCCCGAACCAATGCGCAGGCCCCCGTTCGCCTTGATCTCATTGACAAAGATCTCGACTTCCATACCGTCGACGTTCCGCCCCCGCTCGGTTCGCACGGTGCCGCCAACGATGAATGGCTTGCCGCGCTCGATTTCTCGTGGCCAGGATGTGATGTCCGTGACGGTTGGGAGAATCGTGGGGCCGGTTTCGGTAACTATCTCAAATGCTCTCTCAGGCGGCCCATCTGAATCGACGCGCGAAGGCGGTCCGCCTGAAGCGGTCGGCTCAAAGGTGATCCAGCCGATGCCCTCAAAAGCAACTTCAGCCCATTGGTGGGCCTGAGCGGCCGTAACTATTTGCGTGTCGGAAGTAGGTGTAATCATCCAGCCGGTCACAACTCGCGCCGGCAGCCCCACCGACCTTGCCAGGACGGCAAAAGCGCTGCTGAATTGGGCGCACGTTCCTTCCCTGGTCTCAAAGAGGAACCACTCTACCGCGTCGAATCCCCCCGGGCGCGGAGGCTTGGTGGAGTCTTTGCCGAATACGTACTTGTAGTTGCTCTTGAGGTAACTCTCAATGGCTTCGGCCTTGGCGTAGGGTGTCCTGTGGCCCGCCGTGATGCGTTGGGCAAGTTCATGGATGCGCTCATGAAGGTCATCAGGCAATTGAGTGTACGTGGGGTCGTCGATAGTTTTTGCCCTGTTGAGGTCACGTTCGCTCAGGCGCGGGACTATTGACCACCACTGGTAGCCAAGCACCGGTTCTTCCATTTCAAAGGTGCCGCTGAAAGGCCGATAGGAACCGTTAAGCCCCACGCTATTGACGTGGCGCGAAACCGGCACCACCCCGGCGGGGATTCTGCCGGAGTTGCTAAGGGGGGCAACGCGCAGCCTTGTGCTTGTGCCATTGTCAAAGTCGCTTTCGTCCGGAGCCAAAAGGATCGGTTCTATTCGAGACTCCGGGAGATCGCTCCACGGCTCCCGGCCGTCCTCGAATGAATCGCGAACCAGATCAGGGACTGATTCAGATCTGTCATAGTCCAGGGCCACCGGGTCCAATTGGCGCCACCCGTGACCAAGGTAGATGTCTCCGGTCGCAGATACCAGGTATCCAGTTTCCTGTGCTCCTGTAACCGTGAACAAAGGAGTATGTACTAAGCCATAACATTGATTTGCTGTCGGTCGTGGAGTCGTGGACAAGCTAAATTCGCCACGGGACAGGAGACGGCTCCCATTCTCTAGAGTACGGACACTCGCACCGGCATCCTCAAGTTCCTGCAATGCCCCCGCGTCATTACCGGAATCGGAATCATCCAGTTTCTCCGCCAACTCAAGCAGTCGCTCGAGTTCGCCAGCCTCGGCTTGAGCGGCCTCAAAGTAGTCCAACGCTCGCCCGGGCGCTCCTTCCCCGGCCGGCGTAGGTTCGAAGGCAACCCATCCGAGCCCATCGAACGCAATTTCGGCTCTCTGGTGCGCCATGTCGGCATAGATGATCTGTTGCTCGATGGTTGGGACGATCGCGAAGCCTGATACCACGCGGGCAGGGAGGCCTATCGACTGCGCAAGCACAACAAAGGCGCTGCTGAATTGTCCGCAGTCTCCCTCACGGCTTTCGAATAGGAACCAGTCAACGGGATCATGTCCTATTGGCATGGGAGTCGTTGTCTCATCGGGCAGCCGATACGTGTAGTTGAGCGCCAGGTACTGTTCAATCGCCTTGGCTTTGTCGTAGTCCGTGGTGCGGCCCACGGTGATCTGGCGGGCGAATTCATGAACGCGACCCGGCACGGAATCCGGCAGCCGGATGCCCAGGCCTTGCTCCGGAATGGCAGATTCGAGGACTGACTCATCATGGAGAGGCGGTGTCACAAAGAGTGTGACCTGACTTCGCCTTTCCTCGAGGAGGAATGTTGAACTCCCGGGCCGATATATGCCGCCTGCGTTTGTATCCCGCGTGACATAACCAAACGGGAAAATGCCGCCGGGGAGATTAAACTGGCCGGTCGGCGGGCTGAACCTCGCGGGAAACTCCTCCATGGATAAGGTCCAGGTGAGGGGGCTGCCAGAGGCGTCAATCTCCCCAAAGCGTTCACGGGGCTCATAGCGGAATGCCTGAGTATGGGTGTCCAACCAGCCATCGGCGTCGTACGCGTCACCGACGGCGGTGCGAAGGAAATCCAGGTTGTTTGTGCCTCTGACCCTGTACAGAGGCGTGTGGGGCAAGTTGGAGGATTGTTGTGTGGATGTTCCGGGAATAATCGCCGTGCCGCCTCTGTGGGAAAGGAGAGAATTGCCGTTCTCCAGTTCCTGTATGTCGCCGAATTCAGCCAGGGCCGCTGCAACTGCTTCGCGGACGATCTTATCCGAGTCATTGAGCGCGAGAATAAGGTCCGGTATTGCCACCGTTATCTTGCGTTCCCCGATCAGTCTTGCCGCGACGGCTCGGTCGTCAGCCGCCGTTGCGTTATGCAGGGCGTCAATCAATTCACCGGGCGTATAGCGGCTGAGGGCCAGGCCGGCTTGCTCGCGCACACCGGCCGAAAGATCATCTACGCGCGCGGCATCGAGCTCCGCCAGTGGATTGGAGCCGCGTATGCGTCCCAACGCCTTTGCGCCTGCCTCCCGCACGAGGGCTGAGGTATCGGATTGCAGTGTTTCGAGCAGCGCCTGCCCGGCACGCTCATCTTCCAGCGCGCCGAGCGCGGCAGCCGCCTCTGCCCTGACGGATAAATCATCGTCCTGCAGGAGGGACTGTATCAGCGGGCTGACGGCCTCCGGGTCGCGGAGCCTTCGAAGAGCTTTGGCAGATTCCTGCCGAACCTCAGAATCTTCATCCGTCAGCAGGGCAGTAGCGAGCGGTTCGACCGCTCGGGAATCGTCCAGTCGGCCCAGGGCGGCAGCCGCCGCGCGCCGGATAACGGGTTCCGGGTGCTCTTGCAGCAGCTCGACAAGCATCTCAAAGTCCCATTCCGAAATGGCGTCGAGTGCCGCGTCTTTCACAATCAGGGACGGGTCATACAGTCCCGCGTGTGCAAGGGCATCCAGCGCTTCATCAGACCTGAATTCGGCCAACTGTCGCGCGGCGTCCGCGCGGTCATCCGGGCCCGGCGCGCCGTGGAGTCGGGCGATAATGGCGGCTTCGGTAATTTCTCCCGGGGCATCCTGACCGACATCATTGACGCCTCCGGCGGCCGCACCTTCCTGGCTGCCATTGCTTGGAGAATCGTCAGGATCAGACGGCGGGTCACCCGACCCCGGTATGTCATCGCCATCAATGTTGGGTGAGGCTACCGTTGTCCGGTGTTTTGCCACTTCGTCGGCAAAGGCGTCCGGCACTTCGAGGGTGATGACGGAGTCGAACAGGCTCAAGCCGGCGATCGCGTTGGAACTAAAGAACCCAAAGAAGAGGCTTACGGCGAGCCAGAGTGCAAGAACAGGCAGAATCAGGCGCGGCCTGAGAAATCCGATCAGGATGACGGTGAAGAAGAAGGCGGCCAACAGGGCGACGCCGGCGGGCGCAATCCAATTGGTGTCAACTTCATGCCCCCCGGCCACCTCAGTCGCGGCGGCGCTCTCTGCGCTGGTCTGTTGCTGAAAGAGAGGCGATGCATCCGCAAAGGCCAGGAATAGTCCAGCCACCGCAATGACGAGTGCCAGAACGCCGGCGATACTTATGGAGGTCCAGCGCGGGCGAGGGAGCCCGGTCTGGGACCGGCGCCAGTTTGATGGCGCCGCGATGATAGCAAGAGCGACGATAATGGCCACCGTCGCGAGGCCGATGGCGAACAGGGAACCGGAACTGGGGAGACTGATGTAGTCGGGTTGGGCGTCAGTCTCCGCGAGCAGCTCGTTCGTGTCCTGCGGCGTCGTTTCCGCAAGCAGGTCGATGAGCGTCATGAATCCGGCGACGGATGCTGCCAACACGAGCAACAGGGCAATGCTGCGCAATATGCGCAGCCTCGTCGGCGACAAATTCACTAGAGTTCTCGCTGGCTTTGCGCCCAGTGGCGTTCGCGGTCTGACTCCGGCGGCGTTGCCACAGGGCGCATCCTCCCCGATTGCTTTAGGAAAGTATACGGGCTATTGAGGTGGGCTGGGCGCGGGGGTGTCCATGAAGTAAGAGTACTGTTATTCTGATTGAGAACGCCTCCGGCAAGCAGGTCACACGGCCTAAAGATGCGATGCTAATCGGGAAGGCTGTGAACCCGTGCGCCGTGTGAGTCCGTCTCCGTTGTATTGCGAGGTCATAGATGGTCGAGAAAGGTTCTTGACATTCGTGGTATTTCGCTTGAGGATTGATAGAGAGCGTTGGGGTGAGGTGAAAGGAATGGGTATAATGCCAGCCTTGTCTAAGTATGTGAAATCGATTGAGCCCATGCGGAGTTGGGTGGTGATCGCGGCTATCTCGGCCTTTGCGATAGTCATGATGCTTGCAGCCGCATGTGAAGGGGCTCAAGGAGCGACAGGACCGCAGGGACCCCAAGGTGATGCAGGAGCGGCAGGAGCGCCTGGACCACAAGGGCCCCAAGGCGAGGCAGGACCTGCAGGACCCCAGGGCGTGCAAGGACCTCAAGGAGCGACAGGACCGCAAGGACCCCAGGGAGACCCGGGCGGCCCTCAAGGGCCGCGTGGTGCGACCGGCGCGACAGGACCGGTAGGACCGCAGGGTGAGACAGGACCTCAAGGCGAGCTAGGACCTCCAGGACCCATAGGGCCTCGAGGGCCGATCGGGCCGACAGGACCCCAGGGCGTGCAAGGACCCCAAGGCGTGCAAGGACCTCCGGGACCTGCAGGCGGGCCTGAAGGACCGCAAGGAGAGCAGGGGCCAGTCGGACCTCAGGGACCCATCGGACCTCGCGGCGCACAGGGTGAGGCAGGCCCACAAGGCCCACAAGGCATACAGGGTGATAGGGGTCAGCAAGGACAGTCTGGCGCAACCGGACCTGAGGGACCGCAAGGAGAGCAAGGAGTGGCAGGCCCAACCGGACCTGAGGGGCCACGGGGCCAGCAGGGCGAGCAAGGGCCGGTAGGTCCCGAAGGGCCTCAGGGGCCGGAAGGACCTCTAGGACCCCAAGGGCCTGAAGGACAACGAGGGCCGCAAGGCGAGGCAGGACAACGCGGAGCGACAGGAGCGACAGGAGCGGCAGGCCCGCATGGTCCTCAGGGCGAACAGGGCGTGCCGGGAATATCCGACATTCGAATCGCGAGATCGCAAAGCTCCTCGAACAGCGATGACAGCAAGTCTGAAGACGTGCTTTGCTCGTCGGTTGGTGCAGGATTCTCTGCAATCTCCGGCGGCGCGGTGGTGAGCCTCACTAATGGGAGCGTAGCCATCATAGAGACCCGCCCGGTGGGTCAGGTTGGCGGAGTTCCTACAGGTTGGGAAGCGAGTGCCGCAGAGGTTAATGAAACCAGCAGCAGTTGGACGCTAACCGTCTACGCAGTTTGCGCCAAGGTAGCAGGGTAAACCGGTTGCGCGACAGAAAGAACAAGCGTGAAGACAAAGGATGTTTAATCGACTGATTCGATGAAGCTTTCTTGAAGACTTGAAAGGGGCCGCTCCCATCTACCGGGAGCGGCCCCTTCGCTTTGGTTTTACCGCTCTGAATGGACATTCTGTGTTAAGTCCGTTAACATCGGCGGAGCTTACCCCCCTGATGATCGAGTCTCGCTTCTGCGACGTCCGGCGTCAGGTGAGGGCAATTGGGGGAATCGGCAATAGTTATGATGAAGAACGGTACACACTCGAATGGCAACCGGCTTCCGGCGGATGTTGGAAAGGGAGACGTGGTCTGCTTTGGCCTCTTGACTCACTGCCTTCTGATAAGGGTTGACGAACTGCCCGAGCACAATGGCGGGGCGCCAATTTTGGACTCAATGGAATCACTGGGAGATGATGCCGCCATCGCTGCAAGCATCTTGACTCGCTGGGACGTTCCAACACGGCTCATCACCTCACCAACCGGAAATGACAGCCGTGGCGAGAAGGTTCGGGAACATCTCGACGCATGGGGCGTGAATGTCCAGCAGACCATCAAGGACGGATGGCCGACTCCGTTCGAGGTGTCAATCATTGATCCTGACGGGGGCCGAACGTATTTCCAGCGAAGAGATCCCGACTCCATGGCGGAGCTGAGGCCGCCCGATCCTTCCCAGCTTAGGAACGCGGGACTGCTCTACGTTGATTGGTATGACGGCCCAAGCGCCGTTCATGCTGTGCAGGACGCCGTTTCTCAAGACGTGCCTGTCTATCTCAACCTGGAATCCCAGTACAACGGTGAATCATGGATTACGGACCTGATTGGGAAAGCAAGCATCTGCCAGGTTTCCCTGGATGTGCCTGAAGCATCCGGTGATGATCCGTCCGAGATTGCTCGCAGCCTGATTGACCGCGGGGTGGAGATGGCCGTCGTGACACTGGGCGCTGACGGGTGCGTGGTAGCGCAGGGTGAGGAGGCATATCTCGTCAGGCCGCCTCAAGTGGATGTGGTGGACGGCAATGGAGCGGGCGCAGCCTGCTCTGCCGGCGTCATGTACGGGTTGTGGGCCGGCTGGTCACTGGAGGAAATCGGACGATTCGCCGCCGCCTATGCGGGGCTCAAGTGCGGGATATCCGGAATTGCGGAAGTGCCGGTCAGCGATGTCCAGAAGACCGCCGCATCCGTCGAGGCGCAGCCTCTACAGATCTGACGCCGGCGGTCCTAGTTCTTTCTAACCCAGAAGACGCAATAGCGCATCGGCTTGTGGTCGGTGAAGTACATCAGACCACCAAGATTATCGCGGCCGTGCTCCTCAACGAGGGAACAGCCGGCCTCGTCAAGCATGCTCAGCAGTTGATGCTCGTCGTAGAGCTGGAATAGCCTGTCCACACCATCGTCCCCGAACGCGCTGTCGCTCACCTCTGCGATGCCTGATCCGACCTTGAACATCAGCTGCAGGACACCGTCGGGCGCCAGGACCCTGGCAAACTCCGGAATTGTCGTCTCTTCTACGTCCTGCGGCGATAGATGCTGAATGACGGCATTGCACAGGATGAGGTCAAAGAAATCAGACTTGTAGGGTAGAGGCTCTCTCAAATCCGCGACGCTGATCTTGTCGGCGATTTCCGGGTGCAGCTTCCTGCCCAGATCGATGTTTTCCTCAACGGCGTCAATGCCGTACGCATCAAAACCCCGGGAGTGGAGCAGGGCCACGTCTCGGGCCCCGGCGCCGCATCCGGCATCCAGGCTGCGTTTGCCGGACGCCAGGTCAGTCACGCCGTTCAGCAGAGCCATATCGCCTGTCAGCCGCGGATGGGATATCTCGTCGTATTGCGAGTGTGAGAATTCATGAGACATCTGGGAATATCTCTTGCCATGCTCCCTATAAAACTCTAACGATTCAAACTGCATATAAGACCATCCCTTCGGCTTATGTGAGACATCCGACTAGCGCAATGGCACAATGCCATCACATGGATTTTACATTGACTTAACATTCTTGTAAAATCACTCTTCATCCTCATAGATGCGAAATGATTAGCTGTTCCGCAGCGACCAGGTCCGGGGTGGTGGGGGAAGACAAGATGGTTTTAGTGGAATCCGGCGTCCATCAATTATTTGAAAAGCAAGCTGACAGCACCCCGGACGTCGCGGCAATCGTATCTGGCGATGGGCAAATGACGTATGCCGAACTGGATCGGTCGACGGACGCCCTGCGAGCCTGGCTTCGAAGCTGCGGCGTTGGGACCGATGAGCCCGTGGGCATCTTCATGGATACATGCTCCGACTACATCATTGCTGCCGTTGCGACGCTAAAGGCCGGCGGGGCATTCATGCCGATGGACGTTGACTCTCCCGCCCCCCTGCTGCGCGGCATCGTGTCCGAAGCCCAGCCAAAGGTCGTGCTCACCAAAGAGCGATTCCTGCCCAAACTGGCTGAGTTCAGCGGGACTCGCATACTCCCCATCGATAGCGACCACTCCTGGCGCAAGTACGAGGGGGAAGACCGCGCGGCGCGTGTTGACAGCGATGATCTGGCGTTCATCCCCTATACATCCGGCACCACCGGAGACCCAAAAGGCGTGATGCTGAGTCTGGGAGCGATGACGTCCTCCTACGATGCCAGGTACGCGTACAGTTCCTATGACGTTGGAGACAGGGTCGGCTGCAATATCTTCTTCCCCTGGGAGTTCCTGCGGCCGCTGTTGAAGGGCGGGACGGTCTATGTGCTTCCTGATGAGGTCATATTCGTGCCCCGCGCGCTCGCCAGTTTCATCTCGGAACACCGGCTGTCAGAGATCCTGTTCACGCCGTCCCTGCTGCAGAGCGTGCTGAACTCCTCGGACCGTGAACAGCTCCGGCAACAGATGTCATCTCTGCGCGTCGTCTGGCTGAATGGAGAAGTGGTGCCTGCCAGCCTGCTCAGGCAAGCGCGGGATGTCTTGCCGCCGAACGCCCGCCTGTTCAACACCTACAGCATCAGTGAGACACACGACGTCTGCACAATCGACTTGACCGAACTGTCACTGGATGGGATGGACACGTGCCCGGTCGGTTTCCCGATGGACGGTGTCGAGCTCCGCGTCCGTCCGGAGGACGGCTCCGCTGTGGAGGCAAGCGGTGTAGGGGAATTGCTCATCGGCGGCAAGGGTGTGGCGCGAGGCTACCTCAAGAGGCCTGATCTGGATGCCGAGAGGTTCATCACGCTGGACGGCGAGCGCTATTACGCAACCGGCGATCTTGCGCAAGTTGCGCCTGACGGAATGACGACCATCGTGGGTCGGACCGATTCCATGGTCAAGATTCGGGGATATACCGTTTACCTCGGCGCGATTGAAGAGATGCTGCGCAGACACTGCGACGCCGCGGATGCGGCCGTTGTCGTTGAAACACTGGATGAGACCAGCAAACGGCTGGTGGCGTATGTGGTGCGGGGCCCGAATGCCGCCTGGAAATTGGATGCCCGAAGCGGGGCGAGCAGGGACTTGCGAAATCTGCTGGAGCGATACCTGCCGCTCTATTCCGTCCCATCACATTTCATTGAGATGGACACGCTGCCGATCAATCAGCAGACCGGCAAGTTGCAACGGAAGGCCTTGCCGTCACTGCGCAGCGGGGGATCGCCGGGCAAGCGACGAACAAAGCTCACCGAGCATGCCACGGCGGCGGAGCGGCGCGCGGTCTTGCGGGAACTGTGGGCCGACACGCTGGAGCTCAACCTCGATGATCTGGAGGACGACTGGAACTTCTTTGATCTCGGCGGCCACTCGCTGGCGGGCATGGCTCTCACTATCGCCATCGAGGAAACGTTTGGGAAAGGACTGAGCGGCGTTGAGGTGTACGAGTACCCCACCATCGGCGAACTTGCGGCGTACCTTGAAAATGGCGGGGCAGGGGGAGAAGCATCCGGCGTCACACTGGCTCAGGACGCGCAGCTCGACCCGGAGATTGCTCCCCAAGGCGACGTCAAAGCGACACAGTTGAGCGAGGCATCCTCCATCTTTATTACGGGGACCACCGGATTCCTCGGCGCATTCCTGCTCGATCAGTTGGTACAGTCCACGGGGCCGGATACGACGTTCTATTGCCTCGCGCGCGATGGCGAGGCCGGGGACGGCGCGTCGGCTAACCGCGTATTGGAAACACAGAAATTCTACGGACTGCCCAGCCAATCCGCGAGTGATCGGATCATCCCCGTCTCGGGAGACCTCACTCAGCCGTTGATGGGGCTGGGCGGCGACAAATATGACGAGCTTGCGCAGAGGATTGATCTGGTATTCCACTGCGCCGCCTCCGTCAACTACGTTTACCCGTACTCGGTCTCCAAGCCCCACACCGTCGGCGGTACGACAGAGATACTCAGATTCGCCACGACAGGCAAGCCAAAGACAGTGCAGTACATCTCATCCAACGGCGTCTTTCCCGGTGGGGACACCACCCCGTACATGGAAAACAACGAGATCGACTCCTGGGTTGATCGGATGGAGGGGGGTTATAACCAGTCCAAGTGGGTGGCGGAGCGGCTGGTGTGGCATGCCGTCTCGCGAGGACTGCCGGTCTGCATGTACCGGCCCGGCAACATCGGCCACCATAGCCGCACGGGCACGGGCAATCCCAACGACTACCTCTTGCTGATCCTCAAGGCCTGCGCCCGCCTGGGCAGCGCGCCACATGCGCCGGACTGGTTCTTTGAGATGACCCCCGTCGATTTCCTCGTCTCCGCAATCAGTATGATCGCCGATGACCCGAACCACCTGGGCAAGGTCTATAACGTTGTACAGCAGGAGCCGGTTCCCGCGGATCGGGTCTTTGACCTCATGGAACGCAACGGGCACATCACCGGGCAGGTCCCTTTGGCGGAGTGGAAGTCCGCATTGCAGGAAGCGGCCGACCACGATGATGACCTGGAGTTGAAGATGTTGCTGCGCTCACTGGACTCAGTGGAGCCGTATCTGACGGATACCAGCGTCTACGACATGAGCAGGTTCACCGAGGCGCTGGCCGGAATCGGCCTCACGATGCCGAACCTCGGCGCGGACTACGTGACCATGTTCCTGGAGAAGTGAACGCCGCTCCGTTCACCCTGAGCCTGTCGAAGGGTGAACGGGGATGGTGGGGGCTACGGCGGTGTTGCCTGGCCCTTTTCGTCCCAGCCCCAGCAGGACACGGTTCCGTCGCGCCGCTCACCGCAGGAGTGCGCAACGCCAACGGAGACGGAGGTGAATTCGCCCTCCGGCGGCGTGGCCTGACCACTGGAGTCGCTTCCCCAACAGACTACTGTTCCGTCCGCCTTGACTCCGCAGGTGTGGTTGTACCCGCCGCTGACGGAGACAAACTCTCCTTCTGTGGGCGCTGACCCGATGGAGCCCTCGTGGCCCCAACACATCAAGCTGCCGTCCGTCCGCACACCGCAGCTGTAACTCGACGACCCAGCTCCGATGAAGACAAACTTGCCCTCCGGCGCCGTTGCCTGGCCAAACCTGTCGAGACCCCAGCAGACAACCGTGCCATCCGTCCTCAGACCGCAGGCGTGGTTTGTTCCGGCGGTGACCATAACGAACTCACCGTCCGGCGGCGTCCCCTGGTTCTCGTCGGTTCCCCAACACACCACGGAGGAGTCCGCGGCTACGCCGCAGCTGAACCCTCCTGCCGTGACAGACGTGAAAGAACCGTCAGGCGGCGTTGACTCGCCATCGGAATTGGTTCCCCAGCAAGCGACTGAGCCATCCGTCTTCACCCCGCAACTGTGCTGGTTGCCGGAGCTAACGGAGATGAAATCGCCCGCGGGCGGCGCGGCCTGACCATTCTCGTTGTTCCCCCAGCACACGATGGCTCCATCGTCCCCGACACGGCAGGTGTGCTCCCATCCGGCGCTCAAGGTGATTACGGGCGGCGTGATCGCATCCATCCCGTCATCGCCAACCGCAGTTGGAACCGCGGCGGCCGCCTGCTCCGGGGCGGCAGTGGAGTCGGGGGACGCTTGTTCCGGGAGGGCAGTGGGCTCCGGTGTCGCTGCCGTTTCCGGCGTCACCGCATCTGCTGACGGAGGCGCGGTTGGAGGCGCCGTGACCATTTCGGTCTGCGGAGTAGCGTCTGCGGTCGTGTCGACCTCCGCCGTTCCACATCCCAACAGCATGGTCATGATCGCCACGGCGAACACAGCCAGGAGCCAGCGAGTAAGGGATTGCTTTGTCATTGCAGGTTCCTCTGCACGATTTCACGCGGAGTCTATCGCAGTGCGCAGTCCCTGTCCATTTCACGTTTGGTGGGCCTGAGGGGACGGTAGATAGCACCGTCTTCGAGATGTGGCTGGGGAAGCTGGCAGCCTAGCAGGCCCTCGGTCGCACGTAGTATCCCTCAACAGGGCGGAGGA
>DAOUJJ010000020.1:0-43277 GCA_034422835.1 Dehalococcoidia bacterium
CGTCAGCCCACCGTCACTGATCACCCGTGGCCACGAGTGACCCGTCGTGGTTTCCTGGCCGGGAAACCGAAGGTTTTTGGCACCGATGCGCCCCATGTGGGGAGCGCCCTCCTTTTTTTGCGCTCCCGGGGATAGGTGACGGCTCAGCTGCTAGCGTGTCGAGCCGCCGGGGTATGGCTTGTTGTGTGGGGACTTTAGGACAGGCGTACGGGGAGGTGCAAATTGTGGTGTCACATGGGGAGGGGATTCCCGATGGATTCCGGCTTTCGCCGGAATGAGGGGAGGCCTAATCGTCGATTAGCCCGCGCATCCTCTCCACGAATCCGGCTATATGACCAAGATGGGTGTCCACGTCGCTCGGCCCCATCTCGCCCTCGTAAAAATTCTCGTGCAGATTCCGAGACATCCCGAATGCGACCCAAAGGTCGGCATCTCCCGTCTCTTCGACGATGCGCCGCACTATACCGATAAGCCGCGCATGACGGCTGTGATCCCACCCGCGCTCCTCCGCGACGGCCTTGATGATCTGCGCGGTGGCGCCCCAACCCTTCTCGCTGGCCTGCAGGGAATCCCCGCGAGCAAGCTCCTCTGACGCCTGCGCAAGATAATGGGCGCTGCGATCAACGTAAGGACGAGTTTCAACGTTCATGGATTCATTGTAGCGATTAGACGGCCAAGTACTTCTTAAAACAGACGACTATCTTGGCTCGACGTAGACATCGCTAGGGTCAACCGATAGTGCCCCAAGAATGACGAGAGCTCTCTGCACAATCGTATCCCTTCTACCATGAGCGTCCACATAGATTTCTTGTGAAGGTACTTGGTATACGGGGTTCATATTCTTCCCATTAGGACGAATAGGGGTAGTGTTTATCATCCCTCCGCGAGCTCCATAGCGCAGTGGGACATTCTCTGGAGTGAGCCGGCCAGAATCGAATAACCATTGCGCCGTAGCATCGATAATCGAACGCCATGAGCTAAGATCACGCACTGTCCTGTCTGGGAACTTAATTCTACGGGGAAGTCTACTAATGTTTGCATTGAATGTTGGCAAGGGCACCCAATCCTCGTTCGTCTCGTCAGGGTTCGGTGTTGGTGGGTCATCGGGAGTAGGCGGTCCTACAATCGACGTTTCGGCCTCCAGAAGCTGACCTGAGGCTAGGTTTGGTCGCCAAAGTACTAAGAGCTTTATCGCGGCTGCATAGGTGGGAACGTCCGTTAGGCGCACCTGCATTACAGGCGTCCACTCCTTTCTGAGCCCTCCTCCCACAAACCTGTACAACTCCCAGTTATCACCGTCAGTTATACCTGCATAGTTCAGTCTGGCGTTCTCGGCGTCCTCCGTCATCTGGGTGTAGTGGTTCTGCAACCTTTCTTCGAGCCGCTTGGCTTCCAGAATAGCAACAAGGTTACCGACTGTTTCCTCATCGTTGGGATCGTCGACGGGCTTGTGCAATCCATAGTCAGGCTTGTGCCCCCTTACGTTGTATTCCGGGGTCACCATGCGAGGATCGGAGACGTCCCAACCAAGCGCGCGCAACACTGGGTCTATCAGTGCTACTCGCGTTCTAGTCTCATCCTCTCTCAAGCTGCCGCGATAAAGGTTTATCCGCTTCTTGGCGGTCTCAATCGCGTCTACTAGTGGCTTGAGAAGGTCGGACTGGGTCATAGCTGGCTCCGTCGTATCGTCACTATCTTGTGACAATCCTACCATTCCGCCTCTCTATACCCCCTCTCTTGTCCCCATGCCGCGCGTCCCCGTATCATCTAGCCAGCCGCACGAGGAGCGGCAGGCGCGGAAAATCTTCTGGTAGGAGTTATTGAGAGTGACTCGAATCGTTGTGACCGGCGTCGGCATGGTGACGCCCCTTGGCCTTGATACGCAGACCACGTGGGAATCCCTGCTCGCCGGACAGTCCGGCGCGGACACCGTTTCCCTCTTTGACGTGGAGCCGTACCCCACAACCATCGCCTGCGAGGTCAAGGGCTTTGATCCGTCCACATTCATGGACCGCAAGGAAGTCCGGCAGACCGACCGCTATATCCAGTTCGCCATGGCCGCCGCCGACCAGGCCGTCGCGGAGTCCGGCCTTGAGGTCACGGACGATAACCGCAATGAAATCGCCACGATAATCGGCAGCGGCTACGGCGGCATCGGCACCGTCCAGAACGCCGTGGAGACCCTCTCAACGCGCGGCCCCAACCGCGTCAGCCCGTTCCTGATGCCCATGATGGTCACCGAGATGGGCGCGGCGAAGGTGTCCATCGCGCTTGGCGCGCGCGGCCCCGCCTACTCCGTCACGTCGTCCTGCTGCTCCGGCTCCGATTCCATCGGCGCGGCGGCTGACCTCATCCGGCGCGGCGACGCCACGGTTGCGTTGGCGGGCGGCGCGGAGGCCACCATCACGCCTATCGCCTTTGCCGGTTTCAGCCAGGCGGGCGCGCTGTCCACCAAGCGCAACGACAAGCCCTCGCAAGCCTCCCGTCCCTTTGACGTCGATCGCGACGGCTTCGTGATGGGCGAGGGCGCGTGCGTGCTTGTGCTGGAAGACCTTGAACACGCGAAGGCGCGCGGCGCGAATATCATCGCCGAACTGTCCGGCTTCGCCTCTACCGCGGACGCCTATCACATCACGCACCCCGCCGAGAACGGCGAGGGCGCGGTGCGCGCCATGCGCAAGGCGCTCAACAGGGCAGAGCTGTCCCCCGGCGAGCTTGGCTACATCAACGCGCACGGCACGTCGACTCCCATCAACGACCGCGAGGAGACCAAGGCCATCAAGACCGTATTCGGCGAGGCGGCCTACTCCGTGCCGATCTCATCCACGAAGTCGATGCACGGCCATCTGCTCGGCGCGGGCGGTGCGTTGGAGGCTGCTATCTGCGCCCTTGCCGTCGCGAACGACCGTATCCCCCCGACCATCAACCTCGAAAACGCGGATCCGGATTGCGACCTGAATTACACGCCGCATGAGGTCCGCTCCGGCCCCGTCAACAGCGCCCTGTCCAACACGTTCGGATTCGGCGGGCACAACACGGCAATCATCTTCCGCAAGTTCGCGGACTAGCCGCCGCCTGCCATGACGGTCGAACGACGGTGGGCGATGCCGGAACCGCCGTCGCCGCAGGCGCGTGAGGCCCTCACCGCGTTCCCGCGAACACTCCAACAGATCCTCGTCAACCGCGGCATCGAGACCGCAGATGCCGCCGATGTTTTCCTCCGGCCTGACGAGCGTTTGGGCGGCAACCCGAACGACATCCCGGACATGGACGCCGCTATCCACCGCATCCGACAGGCCATGTTCGCCGGGGAGAAGATCGGAGTCTACGGCGATTTTGATTCCGACGGCATCACCGGCACTGTGCTTCTGTGTGAGGCGTTGCAGAACCTCGGCCTGACAGTGACCCCCTATATTCCCTCCCGCTCCGAGGGTCACGGCGTGAATCGCGCGGCGCTCGAGTCGCTCCATGATGACGGCTGCACGCTTGTCATTACCGCGGACTGCGGTGTCGGCGGCCTCAACGACGGGGCTGCGCCGCCCAATGGTATGGACGTCATCGTGACGGATCACCACATGCCCAGGGACGTGCTGCCTGATTTCACCGCTATCGTGAACCCCATGCGACGAGAGTCCGCGTACCCGTCGCCGAAGCTCGCCGGTGTCGGCGTTGCTTACAAGCTCGCCCAGGGTCTCCATCGGGAACTCGATAAAGACCTTCCGGATGGCCTCCTTGAACTCGTTGCGCTCGGCACCGTTGCGGACGTTGCGCCCCTGATCGACGAGAACCGCTACCTGGTCAACGAGGGATTGATCCGAATGCGGGACACGCGGCGTCCCGGCATCCGCATTCTTGCGTCGATCGCCCACCGTCCCCTTGCCGGCCTCACATCAGAGGACATCGCCTTTCAGATTGCCCCGCGCCTCAACGCCCCGGGTCGCCTTTCACATGCGGATGACGCGCTGCGGTTGCTTTCCACAATGGACGAAGAGGAGGCACGAACTCTCGCCGTCCACCTTGATGAACTCAATCAGCGCCGCCGCGAACTCACCGAAGATGCGTACAACAAAGTCCGGGAGCGCATGACGGACGACGATACGCAAGCGCCTATCATCGTTGCCGGAGCGCCGGATATTCCCGCCGGCATCCTGGGCCTTGTCGCCGGTCGGCTCATGGAAGAGTTCTATCGTCCAAGCTTCGTCTATTCCACCGATGGCGACGGGTTGATCCAGGGCTCCGCCCGCAGTATCGAGGAGTTCGATGCCGATGCCGCGCTCAAGCAATGCTCGGATCTGCTCACCCAGTTCGGCGGGCACCATCGCGCCGCCGGTTTCTCCGCCCTCGAAAGCAACCTCTCCGCATTCCGCAACCGGCTGCGTGATCTGGCCGCCAGTGCTTTGGACGGTGTCGATCTTCATCCCGTGATCGCCATTGATGCCGAGGGTGCGCCCACACGCATCGCCACGGAACTCAACTCGCACATGGCCAAGCTCGAACCATTCGGCGAAGGCAACAGGAAACCGGTGTTCCTTGCGGGGAATATGCGCGTTATATCATCGCGTAGGGTCGGGGACGGCTCGCATCTGCGCCTGTCACTGGCCGAATCTGACACGGGGAGAGAATGGAATGCCATCGCGTTCCGGCAGGGGGACAAGGCAGGGCAGGCGCGGGGAGAGATCGACGTTGCGTTTCACTTCCAGGAGAACGACGGCGGCCCGAACGCAAACCGCCCCCCCACCCTGGAACTCAACGTCCAGGACTTCCGCCCCTCAGAAACCGCCTAACCCCACCCTCCGCTCACCCTGAGCCTGTCGAAGGGCAATGCGATGTCATTCCGAGCGTAGTCGAGGAATCTACGCCGGCTGCGGCGGCGCGTCCGCCTGCCCGTCCTCCGTCTCATCCTCCGAGCCGTCGCCCGACTCTTCGGAACCGTCATCTCCCGAGTTTGCCAGCCTTACCCTCGTGATGAGGAACGCCAACGCGATCACCACCAGCAGGATGGCTAACAGATGCGCTTGTTGGAGACCCATGAACCACACGGCGTCGCGGCGCATGAACTGGATGACAAATCGGCCAAGCCCGTACATCAGCAGGTACATGAAGAAGACCGAGCCGTCCGGCCGCAGCCGCCCGATCAGGAAGTAGGTGACGATTCCGATGAAGGCGTCCAGCGCCATCTCGTACACAATGACCGGGTGCATGGGACCTTCGCCGTTCGCGGGGCTGCCCGGATGCGTATACAGGAACGCCCACGGCCTGACCAGCGTCTCGCCCAGGTGCTCGCCGTTGATGATGTCTCCGAACCGTCCTAGGAACATGCCAAGCAGGAGTCCCGGCGTGACCAGGTCCACCATGCGCCCCACGGGATAGCGGTGCCGCCACGCGTAGAACGTTCCGGCGAGCGTTGCGCCAAGGATGCCGCCGAGCAGGCCGATTCCGCCCTCATAGATGCGGAGAATAAGCAGCAGGTCCGTCGCGTAGTAGTCCCAGTTGTCAATCACGTGGACCAGCCGCGCGCCGATCAGTCCGCCCAGCACGGCCCAGACGGCCGTCCCGTAAACGGCGTCTTCATGGATGCCGTGTTTGCGGCCCATATACACGGCCCAGATAACGACGGCGACAATGCCCACCGCCGTAAAGAATCCGTGCCACGTCACGAGGAACGGGCCAATCTCAAAGATCGTGGGGTCAATCCCGATGTTGATGGCGGCAAGAACGTTCAAGCTGCATTACCTCGCTGGTTAGAATTGGCGGGTCATGCGCCCTGCGGCTCCACACCCTGCCGTCTCACTATTCTATGCCCACGCCGCCACATCTGCGAATCGGCGACTCGCGGCAGCGAACCGACTTGCTTATCGGACTTTGTGATATTCTTCTCTAGACGTGACGTAACACATTCATAACTATTCAAAAAGGACAACCCCCGAATGCTTGATCATGGTGTACGAGATTTCCTTGTGTACCTCACCACTGTCAAAGGCTTCTCCGCCAATACGTCGGAGGCCTACCGCAGTGACATGACCCAGCTGACGGAGTGGCTTGCCGCCCCGTCCGAGGACCTGGCGCCTGCGGAATCCTGGCCGGACGTTTCACGCGAGCATCTGCTGGGATTTGTCAGTCAACTCAAGTCCCGGGAGTACGCCACCACCACCATCGCGCGTAAGATTGCCGCCGTGAAGTCCTTCTTCTCCTACATGACCACACATGACCTGCTCGCATCCGACCCCTCTGAGGGACTCAGTTCTCCCAAAGTGGGCAGGGCGCTGCCGTCACCCCTCGGTGTCGATGAAGTCGAGTTGCTCTTGAATCAACCGAGAGGCAAATCAACCCCGGAGGCCATGCGCGCATCCGCCATGCTTGAACTCCTTTATGCGACGGGAATGCGTGTCTCGGAACTCGTGTCCCTGAGCGTTGCGGATATCAATCTCGACGAAGGTTATGTACGATGCAGGGGCAAGGGGTACAAGGAGCGCATTATCCCCGTCTACCCGGAGGCCATCCGCGCCCTACGTGTCTACATCGATGAGGCCCGCCCACGGCTCCGACGCCGGCGCGACGAGCCCGCGTTGTTCCTGAATCGACGCGGCAACCGCCTCACCCGGCAGGGCTTCTGGCTGCTGCTCAAGTCGCTTGCCGCCGAGGCCGGCATCACGCACAGCATCACGCCGCACACGCTTCGACATAGTTTCGCGACACACCTGCTGCGCGGGGGCGCGGCGCTCCGCCACGTGCAGGAACTCCTTGGCCACTCCAGCATCTCCACCACCCAGATCTACACCCGCCTGGCCCATGACCAACTGCGTGACGAATACGACCGCGCACACCCCCGCGCCCGCTACGGCCGTGAGCGCGACGCCGTCACCGCCGGATAGCCTCTCCTGGCAACTTCTGCGCTCCTATCGCCTAAAGCTACCTGGCGTGGCATGATGGGGGCGTTCGCGGGGAGCTAAGCTGCCCGGTAGAATTCGCGGGGGACTGGGGGCGTCATGGCTGTTATAGCGATTGCAGGACAGATCGGCAGCGGTGGTCAGGATATCGGCCAGGAAGTCGCCGCACAGCTCGAAGCTGAATTCGTCGATAACTTCCTCCTCAGTGAAGCTGCGAGCCGCACCGGTATGAGCATTGAAGAATGGGATGCGCGTGACATGCGCGTTGACAGCCTGACAGATCGCATCGCTCGCGTCTTTCAGACATTCGTTCAGCGATCCGCGGCCAGCTACACCGCCGATCCCTACATGAGCGGCGAGCCGATCCTCTCCCGCACCTATGAACAGGCCGCTGCGGAGCCCCGAACTGATGAGCAGACTCTCGATGATCAGCGCTTCCTTGAGGTGACGACGGAGATCATCAAGGAGCTTGCCCGCCTGCCCCGCGTCGTCATCATCGGCAGGGGAGCAACATACATCCTCAGGAACAACCCCCGTGTCTTCAACGTCCTCGCGCTTGCGCCGCGTGACGCGCGCATTGAGCGCTGGGCCAACCGGAACAGCTTATCGGCGGACGAGGCGCGCCGGGAGGTCGATGACCAGGAACATCACCGGCAGGCCTTTCTGAGAAAGTTCTTCGGTGTCGATCCGTTTGACCCCAGTTGGTTCGATATGGTGCTCCGCGTCGATCGGCTCGATATCAAGCACTACGCCCAAATGGTCGCGGCAGGCGCACGCGCGCTGGACGAACAGCTCCTTTGCGACGAAACTTAAGGTGAGCAACAGCGTGGGAACGGAGAGACGAAAGTAATGCCTGGCAAACCAAGTAGAAAAGACAGAAAGCGACGCGGCCCTGCCGCTGAACGCCGACCTCGTCCGGCCCCGCCCGTTTCACCCGGGCGCATCGTGAGAGCCGCACGCGCTGGCGCTCCTCCTGCCGCGCCCGAAGATATCCCAACCACAGCGTCCGAGCCTACCCAGGCCGCGCCACAGCAGACACCCGCAGCCGCGCAGACCGGTGTGCGGGCAAGAGGCAGAGGAGTTGGCGCGCTGCGCCGTGGAGCGACGTCATCAGCACGCGCCCTTGAAGCGCAGCGTGAAGAGCGAATCCGCCGCGATTCCGTCAGGGACCTTCGCTCCATCGGCCTCGCTGCCGTTATTACCGCTGCCGCTCTTGCCGCTGCCGCGGTCTTCCTCTAGCGCCCCACCCACTCACACCGTGTCGCGGCGCGATAGAATGAGCGCACGATGAGTATTGATCTCGCCAAGGTCGCCCGCGGCCTGCCCACACAGCCCGGCGTTTACATCTTTCGTGACGCGCGCGGCAAACCAATCTACGTTGGCAAGGCCGCCGTCCTCCGCAACCGCGTGCGCTCCTATTTCGGCTCGGACGCCCTGACGCCGGGAACCAAGGCATTCCAGATCGCTCAGCGTGCTTCTGATCTCGACTGCATTGTCACGACGACCGAGGCGGAGGCCCTGATCCTTGAGAACACGCTCATCAAGCGCCACAAGCCCCGGTTCAACGTTCGCCTCAAAGACGACAAGACCTACCCCTATCTCAAGATCGACGTGCGTGAGGAATGGCCGCGTGTGTACATCACACGGCGGATGCAGGACGATGGCGCGCGCTATTTCGGGCCGTATGCCAGCGCATCGAGCGTCCGCAAGACCCTTGACCTGCTCAACAAGCTGTTCCCCTACCGCTCCTGCACCAAGGAGATCACCGGCACAGACCCGCGTCCGTGCCTTGACTACCACATCAAGCGCTGTCTCGGCCCCTGCATCGGCGCGGTATCCAATGAGGACTACCGGGAGGTCATCGGGCAGGTTTCCGCGTTCCTGGAGGGCAAGCAGGCCACTATCGCGAAGGACATCAAGCGCAAGATGATGGATGCCTCCGACAGCCTTGAATATGAACGCGCGGCATTCTTCCGTGACCAGCTCAACGCCATCAACCGCGTCTCTGCCGAGCAGAAGGCCGTCTCCACGCATGCCGTTGACGAGGACATCATCGCCATCGCCCGCGCCGGCAACGAGGCATGGGCGGAAGTGTTCTTCGTCCGCGGCGGACGGTTGCTGGAGCGCGACAATTTCCTGTTGGACGGCACGCTAGGTGAAACGGACGGCGAGGTTCTTGCCGGATTCATCAAGCAGTTCTATGTGAACAGCCCCGTTGTGCCGCCGCGCATCCTGACGCAGTCGCCCGTCGCCGACGGCCCAGCGATCACGGAATGGCTTGAGGAGCGACGGGAAGGCCGTAAGGTGCGGCTCATCGTTCCGCAGCGCGGCGAGCGCAAGAAGCTCCTTGAGCTCGTTGCTGAAAACGCCCTGCAGGGCCTTGAGGCCCTTCGCATCAAGGTGCTTGCGGATGAGGCGGCAACGGAGACGGCGCTGGCAGAACTCAAGGAACAGCTCAACCTCCCTGAGCTCCCGCGCCGCATTGAGTGCTATGACATTTCAAACACGCAAGGAACGAACTCTGTCGCCTCCATGGTTGTGTTCCAGGACGGGCAGCCGCTCAAGGACCACTACCGTCGTTTCAGGATCAAGACGGTGGAAGGGGCCAACGATTTCGCGTCACTGCAAGAGGTGATCCGGCGGCGATTCCGCCGCTCCGGCGCGCTTGGCAGCGCCGCCCGTGGCCTTGCATCAACGGCCGAGGATGCCGAGGAAGTCATCGCGCAATTCAAGTCCGCCCCGTCCCGCAGCAAGGACGATCGCAGCGGCGCGAAAAAGGAAACGGCAGACGGCTCATTCATGACGCTGCCTGACCTTGTGCTGATCGATGGCGGAAAAGGACAACTCAATGCCGTCGCTGAGGTGATGCGTGTCGAACTTGGCCTCCACCAGATTCCGCTCGCCTCTTTGGCCAAGCAGGAAGAGGAGGTCTTCCTGCCGGAGATGGCGGAGTCAATCATGCTGCCGCGGACCTCGCCCGCCCTCTACCTTGTCCAACGTGCCCGCGATGAGGCTCACAGGTTCGCCATCACGTTCCATCGTGGTGTCCGCCAGAAGAAGGGGATGGAATCGATGCTGGACGCGGTGCCCGGCATCGGCCCGCGCCGCAAGCGCATGCTCATGCGCCACTTCGGCAGCCTTGACGCCATCCGCGAAGCCACAATCGATGACCTCTCCGCCGCGCCCGGCATGACCAAACGCCTCGCCGAACGCGTCAAGGAGTACGTGTAAGCTGCTGCCGCCGCCATCCCGTCCGTCCCATCCAGTAACGTATACTCAATGGGCGGCTGAGGATGGCCGCCACGTTCATTCTGGGGGAGGGATATTCCACATGGCTGATTTTGAGACTGTCATCTACGAGGTTGGCGACGACGGAGTCGCGCAAGTCACGCTGAATCGTCCCGAGCGCCGCAACGCGCTCAATCCGCAGCTGCTCCACGAACTCGAAGAAGTCTTCGATGCCGTGGAAAGCGACGACAACGTGCGCATCGGTGTTATCACCGGTGCAGGACCGGCATTCTGCGCTGGCTATGACCTCACCCCGAACCAGGAGAGGCCGACCTACAGCGCGACGGAGCGCTGGGAGCACACCCACTGGCAGGCCATTCTCGTCTCGCGTCCGTGGTACTCGCGTGTGCCGTGGATCGCGGCGGTGGACGGCCCGGCAGCCGCGGCGGGCAATGTGCTAGCCATGAGTTGTGACCTGATCGTCGCGTCCGAGCGGGCGCAGTTCGGGGAGCCTGAGATTCGCCATGTGGCGCACTCGCCCCATGTTCTGCTGCCGTTCATCACGAGCAACCGCCACCTGAGGGAGTTCTACTACACTGGCGATTTCATCGACGTGGAAACGGCTGAGAAGTGGGATCTGGTCAATAAGGTTGTTCCGGCAGGAGAGGCACTGAACGAGGCGATGGCTATGGCGCGCCGCATCGCGCAGGTGCCGCCGTTCGCCCTCCAGATGATGAAGCGCTCCATCACAGCCGTCTATGACGCGCAGGGCTTCAAGAAGGGGCAGGACGATCACCTCATGCTGCGCATGATTGAGTCGCTCACCCCGGATGTTCCCGAGCGGGAGCACCTCGGTAATGTCCGCGTTGAGCAGGGCATGAGAGCGTTCCTCGATGCGCGTGACGGCCCGTTCCGCTAGGGCATAAACGTATCCGGGACGAATTGGCTCAGTCGTGAGGCTGACGGATGGCCGATAACCAGCAGGACAGTCACCCGCCCATCATGCACGGGCATGGCAAGCCGCAATTCTGCCTGAACTGCGGTGACAAGCTCGCTGAGCGTGAGATTGACGGCGCAATGCGTCTTGCGTGCGATTCCTGCGGCTACGTCCACTACATGGATCCCAAGGTTGCCGTCGGCGTGCTGATCGGCGACGAACACGGTCGGGTGCTCCTCATGCAGCGAGCCCACCATCCCCGCAAGGACCTCTGGTCATACCCGGCGGGATTCGTCGATGCCGGTGAAAAAGTTGAAGACGCCGCGATCCGTGAGACGCAGGAAGAGGTCGGCGTCACCGTCGAACTGGACGGTTTGCTGGGAATCCACTCAGAGACGGGCAACCGTGTGATTCTCGTCGTGTATCGGGGTCACATCGTGGAGGGGGAGCCGCGCCCCGGTGACGAGAGCCTGGCCGTCGACTATTTCCCGGCTGACGCGCTGCCCGATCTCGCTTTCGACCGGGACCGCGGCATCATTCACGATTGGCACGGGAGATTCGCTGCGAACCCCGCGCCGCGCTGACAGACAATAAGTGAACGTGAGAGGATTGGGAGAGACCGGGGGATAAAGAAGGAGGGAAGAGATGGCGGACTACGAGAACATCATCTATGAACTGCGTGAGGCAGCCGGCGGCAACGTCGCCTACATCACGCTGAACCGCCCTGAGAGGCTGAACGCGCTGAGTCGCGGCCTGCTCGCAGACCTCGGTGGCGCGCTGGAGGAGGCGGACAAGGACGAGACCGTCAGGTGCATCGTCATCAAGGGCGCGGGCCGGGCATTCTCCGCGGGCTACGACATGAACGTCCAGTCAGAGGGCAACCTGCCGCGTGACGCGCTGGCCATGATTACCGGCGACCATCCCACGACGATGTATCGCCGCTGGATCTGGAACAACCGCAAGCCGGTCATCGCGCAGTGCCATTCGTTCAGCTTGGCCGGCGGCGGCCAGCTGGCTTGCCACTGCGACATCACGATCGCGGCTGACGATGCGCTGTTCGGCTACCCGCCCGCGCGCTACGCCAGCGTTGCGACCTACATGATCTGGCCGGAACTGGTTGGCATGAAGAAGATGAAGCAGCTCGCCTTCACCGGCAACATGATGGACGCGCAGGAAGCGCTGCGTGTCGGCCTGGTGAGCGAGGTTGTCGCGCGAGATGAACTTGACGATCATGTCTGGACGCTCGCCAACACCATCTCCAAGCTGCCGCCGGCATCCACGGAACTCAACAAGCGCGCCATCAACTACTACTACGAGTCGCAGGGCATGTTCCAGGCGTACGAGTACGCCGAGAACCTGATGTACGTGTCCTACGCATCCTCGCCGGAGGACCTGCCAAAGGGCCTGCAGGACGTGGATCGCGTCACGGCGGAGCAGGGGATGCGCGCCGGGTTCCAATACATGAACGACGCGTTCACCGACGAGGACCAGGCCATCGCCGCCGAGCAGATGGCACGTCCGAGCCGCGCGCCATAGCGTGTCGTCTATCCAAAAGCTCTCTCCCCCCATGTGGGGGAGGGCTGGGGTGGGGGCCGTGCTCCCACCCATGACGCTCACGCCTGCCGTGTGCTACATTGGGCGAACCGGGCGGTGCGCCGCGTCACGGCCATAACCCGGCGGGTGGGGTAGGTGAAGAGTACTCGTTTCGCGCGCCCCTGAAGAGACTAGTGATACATCGTCGTGCGCTGCACTGACGCTAAGGGAGGGAAATTGGCATGAAGGCACTCGTCTTTGATGAGTACGGCGGCCCGGAAGTCCTCCAGTGGAAGGACATTGACGACCCCAAGCCCGGGCCGAATGACGTCGTGATTGAAGTTAAGGCTACGGCCATCAACTACAACGATGTCTGGGGACGCCGCGGAGCGCCCATGGAAGTGGCTCTGCCACACATCTCCGGCAGCGATGCCTCCGGGGTTGTCGTTGACAAAGGCGGTGAGGTCACGTCGCATTCTATTGGCGATGAGGTTGTCGTCCACTGCGGCCGCCCGGCTTTCAATAATCGCACCGGACAGGAGTGCAACATCTGGGGATATGACTGGCCCGCGCTTGACGGCGCGCACGGCCAGTATGTGAGGGTGCCGGCGGAGAACGCCGTTCCCAAGCCCACCAACCTCACGCATGAAGAGGCCGCCTCATTCCCGCTTGTTCTCGTCACCACGTGGCGCAAGCTGGTTGAGAAGTCCAACATCAAGCCCGGCGACCATGTCCTGATCTGGGGCGCGGCCGGCGGTCTTGGAGTCATGGCCATCCAGATTGCACGGCTGTTCAGGGCGCATCCCATCGCTGTCGCATCCAGCGATGAGAAACTGGAGTTGTGCAAGGATCTCGGCGCGGAGTACCTGATCAACCGCAAGACGCAGGATGTCCGGCAAGAGATGCGCAACATTGTGGGGCGGCGCGGCGCAGAGATTGTTTTTGAACACCCCGGGCAGGCGACCATGGGCCTCAGCATCCAGCTCGCCAGTTGGGGCGGCACCGTGGTCACCAGCGGAGCCACCAGCGGCTACGACGCCAACATTGACCTCCGCCACATCTTCTTCCGACAGGTCAAGCTGGTTGGTTCCACCCTGGGTACGGTCCACCAGTTGCAGGACGCGCTGGACCAGGTGCAGGCGGGTCACATCAAGCCGGTCATCGACCGCGTCCTGCCCATGAAGGACGCAGGCGAGGGCCAGGTCCTGCTTGAGACCGAGGCTGTGGCGGGCAAGGTTGTCCTTGTTCCCAGCTAGACCTCGAAATACCGTTCGCGAATAGGGGCGCCCGCAAAGGGCGCCCCTTTCATTTCCCTCGCATGGACGAGAATGAGAAACTGGGCGCATGAGCCCCCCGGATAAACTCACGCGCGCCATCGTCCTGATTGATGGCCTTGACCCGCGTGCCGTCCTGCCCGCAACGGGCCCCCACCCGGCGTTTAGAGACGTGAACGGCACGCCTGCCGCAGACGCGCTTCTCCGGCATCTCGTGGAGCAGGGGATAACCGACGTGTGGCTCGTCTCGCGTGCTCTGCCCGGCATGGTCGTTCACTACTTTGGCGACGGAAGCCGTTGGGGAGTCAGGGCAACACACGTCCGGCAGGACGGCCCGCCCGGCTCAGGCGGCGCGCTCATGGCTGCCCGCCATCACATAACGGAATCAACTCTCGTCATTGACGGCGCGCTTGTCACAGACCTTCAACTTACTCCTATGTTTGACGCGCACCGCTCCGCGGACACCGATGTCACCATGTGCCTGGCTAGCGAAATTAAGGAAACGGCGGGGCTGCCCCGCGCGCAAGCGGATTCCTCCTCAGGTTTCGTACAACAGATTCTGACTGATCCACCGTTCCCGGCCGACCCGAAAATCCTTGTCGGAGTCGGTGTCTACATCATCGAACCGGAGGCAGTGGAACCGCTGCAGAAGGCAGGAGCGAACGCGGATTGGGTGACGGATGTCCTTCCCGCCCTGGCCCCGCAGAATCGCATCCGGGGATGGCAGGCGGACGCGGACACCCGGTTCGATCTTCCACGCCGCGTCCGCGTGATGCATTCCCAGGCCGGCCGCGCTCTTCCTGCGGTCTGAACGTCTGAGCGATTGACCAGAGCCGCAAACGGGCTTATAATTCAAACTCGGTTCAAAACAAATTCTCGTTTTGTTTTGAGTATGGTGACCCTTCGAGGGTCAAAGCGCGGGATACGGGAGCGGTTGAGATAGTGGGCTGCTAATGCCCAAAGAGGAGTGGTGTGTCATGCCATGGACGCATGCGGGCGTGAGCAGACGCCTGAAGTTGCTCGGCGTGCTGGGAATCGTTGGTGGACTGCTGTTGGCCTCCATTACCGTCGCCCTGGCGCAAGAGACCCCGGCGGGCGAGGAAAACAGCGTCAGCGCTGATTTTGCATATGACGCAGGGGTCACCCTGAACATCCCGGGTACATTCTTCCCCGGGTTTGATGCGGCGGGGTCTCTCATGGTTCAGCCTCGCGCGCTGCAAGTGGACGGCAATGAGATGCCGTCGGGCTCCATCACGATTGAGCCGCTTCAGCTGGAAGAAAGCCAGACGATGCCCACGCTGATTGCGCCCAATCCGAGCAAGCCGAGCGGCAGCACGGCAGAATACCTGCGCCGCGCCGTTAAGGTGTCCGTCAGCATTGACGGTGCGGATGCGAGCGAAACAGCCCGCTTCAACCCCACCATGATGCTCAATCTGGACCTGACGGATGCCGAATGGGAAGAGGCAGATAATGACCCGGACGCGTTCGTCGTTCGCGCCTGGGATGCCGGCAGGAATATGTGGTTGACCGTCGAAACTTCCACCAACCCGTTCGATATGGTCGTTACGGCCAAGGTCGCCCGGGCGGGTCAGTTCGCCCTGTTCAGGGAGGAGCCGCCGCCGCCCATCCAGGGTGGAGATGTTTCACTGAGCTCCATGACCCTGCTGTTCATCGCCATGCTTGGATTCGCCCTGGCCGGTACCGGCGTCATGCTGGCGCGCGGCACCTTGGGTCGGCGCATCCGATAAGTTCCTAAACACAGGACATAAGGACCCACGGGGCGTGGAGGGCCACCCGGCCCGCCGCGCCCCGTTCCGCTATTGTGGATAGGTGCAAACCGATCCCACCGCAGTCATTCGTGTCGCCCTGCTCCGCGAGGGCGCGCGCCTGCCGTTCCGCGCTACACCCGGCTCAACGGGCTTTGACGTCTATGCCTGCCTCTGGGATGGAGAAGAAGAGATCGCCGTTGGCCCTGACCCGGTACGGATTCCAACCGGCATCGCCCTTGAATTTCCTCCAACTCTGGATGTCCAGGTTCGCCCACGCTCCGGCCTCAGCAGCAGGGGAGTGATGAGCACGGTCGGGACCATCGACAGCGACTATCGAGGAGAGGTCTTCATCACCATGTACACCGTGGGGAACCGACCGCCTCATGCCGTGCGTAATGGCGACAGGATCGCGCAGATGGTTGTCGGAATCCGCGCCGACGTTTCACTGGAAATCGCGGAAAGCCTAGGGGAGACTGAGCGTGGCGGCGGCGGACACGGCTCTACCGGCGGCTAATCCCCCCCCCACCGCTCATGCTAGTTCCCACCGCTCATCCTGAGCCCCACCGGTCATCCTGAGCTTGTCGAAGGACATAAGCGCCCTCACACCTCAAGCGGCGTATCGTCCCGGTTCGCCCATTCCCGCATGGAACCGTCGTAGTTCCGTGTGCTTTCATAACCAACAAGCCGCATGACGAATACTCCGTGCGCCGCACGGATGCCGCCCTGTCAATACGTGTAAACGTTCTTGTCCGGCGTGATGCCGTGTTCTGACAGCAGCCGCCGTATCTCGGACGCCGACTTGAACCGATGCGTTTCGCGGTCCATGAGGTTCAGCCACTCAAGGTGAACGGCGCCCGGAATATGCCCCGCTCGCGCGTTGGCACGGTTGTTGGATCCGTCCCATTCGCCGTCGGTGCGAACGTCCCAAACGACGGAATCCTCCAACGTGCACGCCTCCTTCAATCCGTCCACCGTCACCAGCATGGAGTCGTCGAGTTTAGGGGTAAATGTCACGCCCTCCGCTCGCGCCGGTCGCTGGAAACTGATCGTGTGGCCGCCTGTGACCCAGCCGCGCCAGCCGCCATTCAGAACCCGCGCGTCGCGGTGCCCGTACGTGTTGAGCACCCACCAAAGGCGGGCCGCCGTCACGCTCTGCGCGTTGTCGTAAGAGATCACCAATGTGTCATCGCCGATGCCCAGCCCCTCGCACATCTCCTTGAACTGCGAGGGCGTCATCATCAGCGTGCGATTTGTGTCAGGGTCTTTCACGAAGTTGTCCGGGATCAGAACCGAACCCGGGATATGGCCCCTGTTGTAGCCCGCGTCAACGTCGCAGTCCACAACAACAACGTTGGCATCATTCAGGTGCTCTGCCAGCCAAGCCGCCTCCACCAGGTACTCCGGATGGGCATAGTCCTCGGTAGTCATTACATTCTCCCCCTCGGCGAGCCTTCCATGCGCCCGGGATTCCTCACCGACAGTATGCCATCACATTGACTCTCACCCGCCTGCCTCTTATGCCGCGCATGTAGAATTGGGTTATGAGCATCATCGACAAAGCACAGCGGATGTTCGGCGGCGCAGCAGCGGTGGACAAGGATCGTGTTCCGCCCGGCCAAACCGTCACGCAGAAGTTTCCCGTGCTCTCGTACGGGCAAATCCCGCAGATTGACCTCGGCACGTGGACGTTTGAGGTCATCGGCCTCGTTGACAACCCGATTCGCTTCACGTGGGAGCAATTTCTCGCTCGCGCTAATGACACCGTCACCACGGACTTTCACTGCGTCACGGGATGGTCCCGCCTCGACAATCGATGGGAAGGCGTCTTTGTGCGTGATCTCTTTGATGAAGCACAAATCCGTCCAACCGCCACCCACGTCATGGCTCATTGCTACGGCGGCTACACAACGAATTTGCCTCTGGCGGCGTTGCTGAACCCCGATGTCCTGATTGCTCATCGGCACGACGGCGCGCCGTTGGAAACTGAACACGGCGGACCTGCCCGCCTCATCGTGCCTGACCGCTACGCATACAAGAGCGCCAAGTGGATCAAGGCGCTGGAACTCATGCCGGAGAACAAGCGCGGCTTTTGGGAACTCCACGGCTACAACGGCAACGGAGATCCGTGGCGCTCAGAACGCTACGACTTCTAATCCCCTACCGCCGCCGCGTTATCTCCACCCACGCTGCATCAAGCGTCCCCCTGATGGGCGCGGACGGCTTTCTGACCCGGATACGCACCGCCTCAATCGGCAGCTCATCGAGCAGGCGTTGAGCTGCCTCCTCCGCGAGGCTCTCTAACAGCGCGTGCGGCGGCCCCTCCACCACTCCCTGCACGATCTCGAATGCCCGCCCATAGTCGGCCGTGTGGTTCAGATCGTCGGAATGTCCCGCGACGGACAGGTCCATGGACATTTCCAAATCGACGACGAACCGCTGTCCCACCGCCTGCTCCTCCGCCGTCGCGCCATGGTGCCCGTAGAAAACCATGCCCGCGATCCCGATGAGGTCCTGCGGCTCGTATTCGTTCACCGGTCTTCGCCTCCTGAAACGCTAACGGCGTCGATAGGGTGGATACCGCGGCGGCATCGGCGGCTCGTAGTAGTCGTCATCGTCATCATCGTACTGGTACAGTCGTGATCGACCCGTTTCATACCTGTTTGGCTGCCAGATCCGTTCCCGCCTCAAGACACGCCATCCCGCAACGATCCCCGCGCCCGCAACGAATCCGCCAACGTGCGCCCAGTGGGCCACGCCGCCACCGCCTCCTGCCACGACAAGCCCCCCGACGCCCTGGAAAAGCTGAATGACCATCCACATGACCAGCAGCCACACTGCCGGTATCTCCATCACCGTAATCAAGCCCATCATGAACAGCGTTCGAACCCGACGGCGTGGGAAAAGCAGCAGGTACGCTCCCAGAATGCCCGCGATCGCTCCGCTCGCTCCGATTGCCGGAATCGTACTGTCCCAGTTGAACAGGATGTGCGTGGCGGAGGCGAGAACGCCGGTCGCCAGGTAGAACACGAGAAACCCCACGCGCCCGAAATGGTGCTCAAGGTTGTCGCCAAACACCCATAGGAACACCATGTTGCCCAGGATGTGCGCCCACCCCCCGTGCAGGAACATCGACGTGAACAGCGTCACCCACGTCGGGACAATCGGCGCGACGGCGGCATTCTGCGGCAGCGCCGCGAGCGAGTCGAACAGTTCGCCGTCGGTGAACTCAAGCGGCACAACGCCGAACCGGAAATGAAAGATACCCCGCTGTCCGGGGTCCAGGATGATTGTGTATAGGAACGCGAGGACATTGATGACGATTAAGGTGATGGTCAGCCACGGCGCGCCGTGCCGTTCGCCGGCGTTATCCGAAAGAGGAATCATGCCGGCCTCGCGCCGACGCGGCTGCAACGCGTCGGCGGCGCTCCCCCGTCTACAATGAAACCCGATGCGCTCCGGCGCGCGACTCTACTGATGGAAGGCATAAACGTATGAGTGGCCCACTTGAAGGTCTCCGAATCGTCGATTTAACCCGCATCCTCGCGGGCCCGTTCGCAACAATGATTCTATCCGACATGGGCGCGGAGGTCATAAAGGTCGAACGACCCGAGGGCGGCGACCTCTCCCGCGGCACAGGCCCATTCTTCGAGGGGGAGAGCTACTACTTCGTCAGCGTCAATCGCGGCAAGAAGAGCGTTGCGCTGAACCTTGCCCACCCGGACGGCCAGCAGGCGCTCAAGGATATCGCTGCTGAGTGCGACGTTCTCGTGGAGAACTTTGTCCCCGGCACGATGGCCAATTTCGGCCTCTCCTACGATGACTTGCAGGCGGTGAATCCCCGCCTCGTCTATTGCTCCATCTCCGGCTTTGGCCAGACCGGCCCCTACGCCCAGCGTCCTGCGTTGGACATCATCGTGCAGGCCATGGGCGGCATCATGAGCATCACCGGCGAGCCCAACGGCGGCCCCGTTCGCCCCGGCAGCTCGCTTGGCGACATGATTGCCGGTCTCTTTGCAACAACCGCCATCCTCGCCGCCGTGCAGGAACGGGAACGTAGCGGGCAGGGGCAGTACATCGACGTCTCAATGCTGGAGTGCCAACTGGCCATCCTTGAGGCCGCCGTTGGCCGATACGTCTCAACCGGACACGTTCCCGGCCCCATCGGCACCCGCCATCCCTCGTTCACGCCGTTCCAGGCGTTCAAGACGGCGGACGACTGGATCGTTGTGGCGATTGTCGGCGGCGTGAACGATCAGTGGCCGCTGTTCTGCGCCGCCATCGACCGCGTAGACCTGATCGATGATGTCCGCTACGTCGATGGCTATCACCGCACCCTGAACTACGATCAACTGATTCCCGAACTGGAGGCGGCGCTTGCCTCCAAGCCCGCCGAGCAATGGCTGCGCGAGTTTGGCCGACTCGGCATCGCATGCGGCCCCGTCAATCGGATAGATCAGGTGCTGGCGGATGAGCAGGTCCAGGATCGCGGCGCGATGGTGGATGTCCCGCACCCGCGCGTCGGCAGCATCCCCGTCGTCAACTCCCCCCTGCGCTTCTCGCGCACCCCCGTCGGCGACCTTGGCCCCGCCCCGGACCTCGGAGAACACAACGAAACCGTCCTGCAAGGACTAACCGGCTACACGGATGAAACGCTGGAACGGCTACGGGCAGAGGGCGTCATCGTAGCAGAGGAGTGATGGGGTTGAGTTGCTAGCCCTCATTCGCCGCGCGGTACGCATCAAAAAGAGCATCAAGGGCATCTTCGGAGAACGTGTCATAAAGCCAGGCGTCCGATTTATCGCGTGGTTCAACATCGAACTTTTCCCATAGAGTTTCAGAGTGTCCGGGAGCGTACCTATCGAAGTACGGCCGATAAAGATAGACAAACGGTCGGCCGTTGTCGCTCCCCACAATTGAGAGGTGGGTACCATGTTTCGGCATGAGAACCTGTAACCCTGCGCCACCGCGCTTGTATCGATAACTTACGAAACGAGCCAACCCGCTGCTTTGTAGTCGTTTTACAAAGGCTAGGAGTTGGTCGAATCGTGATCGTGACTCTTCGGGAAGTTCACTGATTGATTCCATGAACTCTGATGCATCCGGCACCCGCTCCGGTGCCTGATTGACTTCCGCTGCCCGTGTCTCCTGCTCTCGGCTTCTTGCTGTAACTAGATAATCTTCTGCCTCTGGCAGGGGGATGACCTGGTCGATGTCTAGGAGAAGTTTGCCTTGGTGGCGGTACGCCCGGGCGCGGACACAGCGAATATCAAGCCCCATTTCATTCAGCCATAGGACGGACGTCGTGATTTCTCGGTTAAAATCCTCCGAAACGAGGATGATACGCGGGCGCTCAGTCGCGATGGATAGTTCTTCGTCCGCCGTCAACCCGAGATGGTCGCGGATCTGCTCCTCAGCCGTTCCATTGATGCCCTTGCCGCGCAGATAGCCGGCGTGTCCCGCGACGATGCGTTGGGTAGTGGAGTTCGCCAGCATCGCCGCATACCGAATAGCCTGCAACTCCATATGAACGCCGTCACCACGCTTCAACTCAACGACGACCAATCTCCCAGACGAATCGATGCAAAGCAGGTCGATATACCGCCAGGCATCCTCCCAATCTGTGAACTCATCCGCGATGACGAGCAGGCCCTGCTCGATGATTTCAGGATGCTCTCGCAACGCTTCCTGCAGATCAGCCTCCAGGACGCCTTGCTCATGAAAAGAAGTCCTGTCGATTCCCGTCAGGCTCTTATCGCTCATCTCGTACAGCATCATTCCCCACCAAACGCTCAGACATGTTTAATTCCGACCATGTACCTATAAGAATACTGGCGTCCCCGGTGGGACTCGAACCCACAACCTGCGGATTAGAAGTCCGCTGCTCTGTCCGGTTGAGCTACAGGGACGCGCTGAGGCCGCGGCATCCCATCCATGATAGCGCCGCGAATCTATGGGCGAAGCCGCGCGCCTTACACGCCCGTCGATGATGGAATAGGCAACAGCAGTTTTACGCGCTTAGGCGCTGGATTCGGCGGACTTGTTCTGCGGAGGCGGGGCGTCCACAACGTCCGGCAGCCACGTATACACGCGGTGGAGCGGTCTGCCTGCGCCCCCCAACTGAGACACGCTCTTGATCTCCAGCCCGCCGATGTCGGCCTTCGTCGTCCACTTGCGTTGAACGACCGCGCCCGCTCTGAACGATCCGATAAGCGCCAGGGCGGAAAGCCCCATCGCCTGCGGCAGCCGTCCGACCCGATTGCGCGTGCCGAGGATCATTCCTGTCAGCAGGGCAGTCGTCATGCCGCCGAGCAGGAAATTCGTGCCGCAGAACGGCGAAATAGCCAGGTCGGATTCCCCCGCCCGCAGCCGCTCGACGGCCTCCTTGGCAGCCTCCTCGATGCGGTCTGCCGTTGTGGGGCCATAGACGAAGAACCCGTCCTGCTTGGCGCTGCCGCCGAGCCGACCGAACTGGTCATATTTGCGACCGAGCACGGCAATCGTCGCGTGCTCAATCGCGTGGTTCTGTCGGATGCGGTCTATCAGCTCAAGAATATCCATCACACTTTCGAGTATGGGAACGACCGCAAACAGGGTCAAGGGAAGTCAATCGGTGCTGAAACGCGACCTATAGGTTACGGAGCAGTCTGTCGTATTCAGTGTGCGGGCCAATCCAATACCAAGCTACTGTATCATCGTCGACCACACCCAACGCGCGGTACCTTCTTCCTATCCGAATCGAATAGATTTGCCGACCTGCACGCACCCTTTTGAACTGTAAACTGCGTTGGTAAGGATCAGACATGAACTCACGGAATGTCCTCAGCGCTTGTTCCTGTACACGTTTCGGCAGTCTGGCGTATGCCTCTCTGAAGCTTCTACGCGTGATTGATCTCAAGTTTGCAGGTCTTCCAAATTGAGGGGTTCTGTGCGACCGGCCCGAACATCCTCAAGCACTTCCTTCTCCATTTTCGCTAACAGGACTTCTGATTCGGGACGCGCGAACAATTCCTCCCATCGGGCATCGCCGTCGATGTCGTCCCACTCCTCTACGATCTCCATTTCCTCAAGCACGATTCCGGCAATCCGAGCCTGATCCTCATCGGGCAGTTCGGCTGCCTTTTCAAACGCCTGTTGCAGTAGCTTATTCATCACAGTGCCCCTTAGCTCTGCGTCAAGTATACGCCGCTTAGCTGCGTCCGCTATGCTTTCCATATGGCCTCCGGCACAGAGAAAACCCGGCGGAATAACGGCCTTGAGGGCCCCGCCGCCAAGGGCGTCGATCGCGTCCTCATCAGCAAGACGCGCCTCCAACGCCGCGTGAAACAAATGGCGGCCCAGCTGAGCGCCGAGTATGCGGACGGAGAGATCGTCTGCGTCGGCGCGCTGAACGGGGTCATCTGTTTCCTCGCGGACCTTGTGCGGGAGATGGACATCCCCGCGCCGGTGGAGCTTGTTCACGTTGACCGCTTTATCGATGAACGCGGCCACACCGTTGAGATGCCCAATCCGTTCCGTGAGAGCCTGCGCGGCCGCGACATCCTCATCGTTGAGGACATTGTGGACACCGGTGTCACACTCAAGCTGCTGGTCGATAAGGTGCTCGCGGAGAATCCCGCATCGGTCAAAGTCTGCACGCTCCTGGACAAGCCGGCCCACCGCGAAGTTGACGTTCAGATCGATTATGTCGGCTTCTCGATAGACCCGGTCTTTGTCGTGGGCTACGGCCTCGACTACGAGGGGTTCTACCGTAACCTGCCGTTCGTTGGTGTGGTGGACAGCGCGGTCTGGCCGCCCGCGCTGCTTGAACGTCCCAAGATTGACTCCTAGTAACCTTCTGCTCCATGGAGAGGGTTGGGGTGAGGGCGGAACATCGTTGACACGGCGCATTGGCATTGGCCACACTCGCGGTACAAGGGATGAACGGTAAAAGCGCCTCAACGGCGCGGGGAGAGGGAGACGATGATCACTGATATTCGCTACAACGCCGTCATGGTGGAGGATCTGGAAGAGGGCGTGCAGCTGTGGAAAGACCTCTTCGGTCTTGAAGAACTCAACCAGGCGCGCGGCAACCAGTTTGGCATCCGCGCGCAGATGCTCGGTTACAACGGCCAACCGGTCATCGAGGTCATGACGCCTGCCGGCCCGGAGACCGCCCTGGCCCGGATGATGGAGGAGCGCAAGAACGAGCGAAACCCCAAGGGCGAGGGCATGTACATGGTCTGCCTTGAGGTGGATGACATCGAGGCGACCATTAAGAACATCGAAGAAAAGGGTGGCCGCATCCAGCGTGAAGAGGGCAATGCCAACGTCGCGTGGGTTCACCCCCTCGGCACCAAGATGGTCTTCATTGAGTTGCAGCAGCGCGGCGCGGGCGGCATGGGCGCAGCCGGCGGAGGCAGCTAGGCACGGCTGGGCCGCCGCATGGCGTCAGCGTTGGTGTTGATCATTAGAGGAGCCGCCTCGGCCTCCACCATTCTTCGGAGGCGTGAACGTGCGGAGTGAGAACGCATTCCCTGAGCGGGGAATGAATGAACTCTTTGCGGAGCTCTGGTCCGTTTACCTTGCGCGGGTCGTTCGCCTGCTCATCATTTCCCTTGTCAGTGCCGTTGTCGTCTTTGGCGCAATGTCCGGCATCGACGCCATTCTGCCGGACGGAAATCAGCCGGCAATCGACGAGATTCTCACGAGTGTGCCGGAGGGCGAGACTCCAACCAATGAGCAACTCCAGGAGGTAGCCGAACTGCAGTTGGAGGACCTGCCGCTCGAATTGCTCAGATCAGCTCTATTGATTGGCGCCGCGTTGCTGGTTTCCGCCGTGGCCGCGGGCGCCTACATGTTCGTCATCGGCGCGCATTATGTGGTTGGCCGCGTTTTGATCTCGGAGGCCCTGACATTTTCCGTACAGCGCGTCGGCGGCCTGGTCATCACGACGCTGATAGCGCTGGCCATAGTGTTCGCCGTTTGGACCGTCCTGTTCGTTGCGCCGTTCATGATTGCAAATGCCGCTATGGATACCGCCCTGGTTGCCGCTCTATTTGGGCTGCTCTCCTTTACCGGTTTTGTGGGCGCGGTGGTCATCACTCTCTATACGGCCATCCGGTGGACGTTCATCTGGCCCGTCATCGCCTTCGAGGGCTTGATCGGTGTTGCGGCCCTCCGTCGCAGTTGGGAATTGACAGAGAATTTCTGGTGGCGGACGTTCGGCATCGTCATCATGGTTACGCTCGCAGTGTTCGCAATCGGCTTCCCGGGTCTCATTGCGACCGGCGCCGGCCTTGAGGCCGTGGGCACGTGGTATTCGAACCTCGTCGCCCCCACGCTTGCGGGACCGATTCAGGCAATCATGGTATTCCTGCTCTACGCAGACCTTCGCACACGCAAGGAGGACTCGCCCGGCTACGGCCCCGACCAAATTGCGAGCGAGCTTGGCTTCCAACCCCAGGTATGGGACGACGCGCCGTAGCGCAGCTACCCGCCGATTACCACGTTCCATTTCCTGATCCGCCATGAGGCGACCAGGCCGTTGTTGATATACGGGTCCTTTGCAACAAAGTCATCGATGACGGACGTATCGTCAGTGCGGAAAACGATTGACGCGCCGTCGACGGGATCGTCATATGCCCCGGCAATGGGGACAATCCCGCGAGCATGGAGGTCTCTCAGAAGAGCCAGGTGCTCATCCCGATGCGCCGGCCGCCGCTCCAGCACGTCCGCCACATATTCATAAATCAGGATGTAGTACATCGCTACCCAAGTCGCGCCAATTGTTCCTCGATGCGCTGCACTCGCTGGCGTGATTCCTCCAGCCGCTCTTCTTCCTTGGCCACCACCTGCGGCGGCGCCTTGGAACGGAAACTCTCGTTGGACAGTCGCTGCTCGAGGCCGGTCAGGCGTCCGCGAGTCTCTTCCAATTCCCTTGACAGCCGTGACCGCTCCGCGTCCGCGTCCACCAGCCCCGCCAGCGGCACCATGACCGTTACGCCGTCAAGGATGGCCGTCATCACCGACGCGGGATCAGGTCGCTCATCCTCGGGCGCGAGCACGCTTAGGGAGGACACGCGTGCCAGAACGCCGATGGCCTCACGAGAATCGGCGATAGCCTCCTGTGATTCCGGTACTGCGTCGACGATCGTCTCGATCATGCGCGAATGTTCAACGTTGCCCTCGGCGCGCGCGTTGCGGATGGCCCGCACGACGTTGATAACATCGGCGACCTCAGACTCCGCCGCGCCGTCAACATGAACTGTGTCCGCCTCAGGGTAGGCGCTGATCATGATGGAGTCCACGCCCCGCGCCAGTTCAGGGGCGCGGGCGATGAGGCTCTGCCAGATCTCCTCTGTCACGAACGGCATGAACGGATGGAGCAACCGCATCGACTGCTCAAGCACGCCGACCAGGTAGTAAACGGGCCTGACATCCCCGTTGCGAATGCGGACCTTGGCAAGTTCGATATACCAGTCCGCGAATTCATCCCACAGGAAATCGCGGATTATCTGCTCGGCCTGCCCCAACTGAAAATCCTCAAGCAGGCGGTTCACGTCGGCAGTGACGCTTGCCATACGGGAAACAATCCACCGATCTTCCCGGTGTTCCGGCGCGGGCATCTCGCCGCCAACCTGTGTGTCTGCCTGTTCCATCGACCGCACCACGAACCGCGCCGCGTTCCACAACTTGTTGGCGAAGTTCCGCCCCGCCTCCATCCGGCCTGGCGTCATCGCCAGGTCATTACCCGGGCTTGTGGCGATGGTGAGGGCCATGCGGAGCGCGTCCGTGCCGTACTCCGCGATGCTCTCCAGTGGATCAATCACGTTGCCGCGCGTCTTTGACATTTTTTGTCGTTGAGCATCGCGCACCAACCCGTGCAGATAGACCGTGCGGAAGGGAATGTCGCCGGTGTTCTCAATGCCCAGCATGATCATTCGAGCGACCCAGAAGAAGAGGATGTCATATCCGGTCTCAAGCACAGATGTCGGATAGAAGTAGAGGAAATCCTCGGTCTGCTCCGGCCAACCCAGCGTGGAGTGGGGCCACAACCCCGAAGAGAACCACGTGTCTAACACATCAGGGTCTTCTAGGAGATTTGTGGAGCCGCACGAGGGGCAAGCGGAAAGGTCCTCCGCCGCCACGATGGGAGTCACGTCCTTGTCCGCGTCCACACGATCCGAACGCGAGACGATCTCATCGTGGGTCAGGCCCATGCGGGTGAGTTCCGCATACGTGCCCGACCATAGATCCTGTCCGTCGGATCCTGTAATAGGCTCGCGCAGCACCATCTCCAGCCGCTCGCCGTCACAGTCGCCACAGAACCAAGCTGGTATCCGATGCCCCCACCACAGCTGCCGTGATATGCACCAGTCACGGATGCCGTCCATCCAGTTGAGGTACGTGCCGGTGAAGCGTTCCGGCACGATGTCGATTCGGCCGTCCCGAACGGCCTCCGCGGCCCGCTCGGCCAGTGGCGCAATATCGACAAACCATTGGATGCTGACGCGCGGCTCAATGACCGATTGGCAGCGGTAGCATCGCCCCACGCGATTCTGATAGTCCTCAGTCTTCTCCAGGAATCCTCTCGCCTCTAAATCCGCCACGATCTGTCGCCGCGCCTCAAAACGGTCAAGGCCCTCATACGGCCCGGCGTGTTCGTTCATCACACCGTCCGCGTCGATGACTTCTATTGCATCGAGGCCATGCCGCTGACCAATCTCAAAGTCGTTTTGGTCGTGCGCCGGCGTCACCTTGAGCGCGCCCGTCCCGAATTCCATGTCCACGTAGTCATCGCCGACGATGGGAATCTCGCGGTCGATGAACGGCAGGCGCACCGTCGTGCCGATCGCGTCCGCGAATCGTGGGTCGTTCGTGTTCACGGCGACGGCCGTGTCGCCCAAATACGTCTCTGGCCTGGTTGTGGCAACCGTCACATAGCGCCCTGAGCCGTCGGTGTAGGGGTAGTTGATGTGCCAGAGCTTGCCCTCGGTGTCCTCGTATTCGGTTTCAAGGTCAGACAGGGCAGTGTGGTCGGTCGGGCACCAGTTGATCATCCGCTCGCTGCGATAAATGTGTCCCTTTTTGAAAAGGTTGACGAACGTTGTACGTACAGCGAGCGAGGGACCCTCGTCGAGCGTGAACCGTTCGCGCGACCAATCGCACGAAGCCCCAAGACGCCGGTGCTGGTACTGGATGAAGTCCATGCACTCACGCACCCAGTCCCAGACGTGGTCGGTGAACTGCGCGCGTCCAATCTTGCGTCGATCCGTCTCCTGTGACGCGAGCTGGTTCTCAACAACATACTGAGTTGCGATGCCTGCATGATCCGTCCCCGGCAGCCACAGCGTCGGGTCGCCCCGCATCCGATGCCATCGGACTAATGTGTCTTCGATTGCCGCCGTTAAGGCGTGTCCCAGGTGCAGCTGCCCCGTGACGTTGGGTGGCGGCATGATAACGACGAACGGCTCTTTGTTCGGGTCAATCGTTGGCTGAAAATAGCCGCGCTCCTCCCACCATTGATACCGCGCCTCTTCAAAACGGGCCGGATCATATGTGGGTGGCATCTCAGCTGCAGAGTGTGAATCGGTCGACATTAGCGGGTGCTCCGAAGGCTCAATAAGGCAGGACGATAGGCACAGTCATTCATAGTGGTTTCTATTGTAGCGAATGAGTGCGACTAACCCGCCGCTTGCCCCGTCACCACAAGCGCCCGTTCATAGTCCTCAGGGCTGTTCATGTTCACGATGACGATTGGGTCTGCAAACTCAACCCTGTTGACGCGTGCAGGGTCGCGCTCGGTGATTTCGCGCAGACCGCGCTTTTCCTCCGTGATTTCCTCTATCTCGGAACGCAAGGAAGAATTCATGACCGGGGGATGTCCTTCGATGCCGCCGTGCCACGGATATGTGATCGGTAGCCCCCCCGCGTGGTGCGCCTCCACCAGCATGTCCGTGATGTGCGCAGGCTTTGGCGCATCCACCGCGAGAAAGATCCACTCGGTCGCGCGTGGGTCCGCGGCGGCTAACCCGGCCAGTACCGACGTCGTCTTGCCGCGTGCGTAATCCGGGTTCTCGATGATCTTGTAGACAGGCACTCGTTCCAATGACTCGGGCAGCAGAGGCCGATAGTCCCCGGCGTCCTCGCCAAGCACGACGATCAACTCATCCACGCCCGAAAGCCCGCCCTGCTCAACCTGGTAGGTGAGAAGGTCCTTGCCCATCCAGGGCAGCGTCTGCTTTGGGCGACCCATGCGCGACGAACTGCCCGCGGCGAGAATAACCAGGGAAACAAATCGGGCGCCCGTTCCGGTCACGCGAGTTCCTCGTTGATCACCCGCTGAAAAGGGCGCACACGCGATCCAGCACGCTGTCCGCCACCTCGCGCTTGGACATCAGCGGCAGGTCCTCCTGGCCGCCGGACTTATCAAGAATGACGACGCGATTCGTATCCACCGCAAAGCCGGCATCCGTCGCCGAAACGTCATTGGCGACAATCATGTCCAGCTTCTTGCCCTCCAGCTTGGCGCGGGCATTGTTGATCAGGTCCTCCGTCTCGGCGGCAAAACCGACCTTGATACCCGGCAGGCTGCTCACCTGCGCGAGGATGTCCGGCGTTTTCTGCATCTCAATGGTCAGGCGATCCTGTCCCTCGACCTTTTTCATCTTCTGACCCCCCGCAGAGATCGGCTCCCAGTCCGCAACGGCAGCAGCCATGACCAGCGCATCCGCCGCGTCGTTCAGCGCATCGGAAACCGCCGCAAGCATCTGGCGCGCGCTCTCCACCTTGACCACCTTTATGCCCGCCGGGTTGGCGAGGCTCGCCGCCGTTACCAGCGTCACCCTTGCGCCCCTATCCCGCGCAGCCTCCGCGAACGCATAGCCCTGCTTGCCGGATGAGCGATTCGTGACAACGCGCACGGGGTCAATCGGCTCCTGCGTGCCGCCCGCCGAGACGACGATATGCCGCCCTGCCAGGTCCTGGTTCGCTGAGAGGATCCCCCCCAGCGCTTCGAGAATATCCGTGGTTTCGACGAGTCGGCCGCTGCCGACCGCGCCGGATGCAAGCCGCCCCTCATTGGGCCCGGCGAATTCAAAGCCGCGCTCTTTCAAGACCGCCACGTTCGCCTGAGTCGCCGCGTTTGCCCACATGTGGTGTTCCATCGCGGGAGCGATGAGAACGGGGGACTGCGTCGCGAGAACGATGGTCGAGAGGGCATCGTCCGCAAGGCCGTGCGCCATCTTTGCCATCACGTTCGCCGTTGCGGGCGCGATGACGATGGCATCCGCCTGCCGCGCAATCTCCACGTGCTCAAGCGGGTCCTCTGAGTTGGCGTCGAACAGGTCGGTTATCACGGGGCGGTGAGTCAACGAACGGAACGTGAGCGGCGTGATGAACTCCTGCGAGGAGCGTGTCAGCACAACATCAACAAGCGCCCCCGCCTGCATCAGTTTGGAGGCGATGTCCGCCGCCTTATAGCTCGCGATGCTGCCGGACACACCCAGCACAATCCGCTTACCGGCTATCGCGTCTGCCCCACTCATCTCCTACCCCTGATTAAGTTCCCAAATCAGTCGCAAACCTTGCAGCGTCAGGTCCGGCTCCAACTCGTCGATGAACTCTGTCCGCTCCGCAATCGTCTCAACAAGTCCACCGGTCGCAATCACACGAGCCTCCGCCCCAATCTCAGCGCGTATGCGCCGTATCACACCCTCCATCAGACCAAGATACCCGTACATCAGACCTGAGCGCATCGCCTGATCCGTGTCACGCCCGATGACCATCTCGGGAAACACCGGCGCAATGGGCGGCAGCTGCGCCGCCCGCCGTGTCAGCGCCTCGGACGCCAACGTGATCCCCGGGGCGATCACGCCTCCGATGAAAACTCCGTCCTTTGTGACCACGTCAAACGTCGTCGCTGTGCCGAAATCGACCACGATGCCCGGCCCGCCGTAAAGCCCGTATGCCGCCGCCGCGTTCACGATCCTGTCCGTGCCAACGCCGTCCGGCTTGTCCACGTCCAGTGTCACGCCGCGATTCTGCGCTGCCTTGGCGTCTAAAGCCGTGACGCCGAATGTCTCCGTTGCCGCCTGCTCCATCATCGTTGTCAGGGGCGGCACGACGGAACAGAGTGAAACGCCGTCAATATCAGATTCCCGGATGTTGTGTCGCGCCAACTCGGCGCACATGTATTCGGCAGTATCTGTGGGGGAATTGCTTTCGCCCGTCGGGAGACGGTGCGACGCGACCATCCGCTCGCCGTCAAAGACTGCGAACTTCATGTTCGTGTTCCCAATATCAACCGCCAGCAGCATCCCTTACCACCTCATTCCGGCGAAAGCCGGAATCCATCCGGTCTGCCCCAAAGGCACACGCAATTATACGCGTCGGGTCTATCCATTAGTGCCGCGAATCTGAAACAATCTGAAAACAAGGAGAATTACATATGACCAACCCCACCCGCACAATCCTCGTCATTGGCGCAACCGGCAACCAGGGCGGCGGCCTCGTCGGCCACCTGCTGTCGTCCAAGGACTGGCACGTCCGCGGCTTTACACGCTCCCCCCAAAGCGAAAAAGCACAGGCGCTCGCCGCGCGCGGCGTGGAGATTGTCGCGGGCGACATGGACGATGTTGTGCCACTCGATGCCGCGATGGAGGGCGCGTACGGCGTTTTTTCCGTGCAGGGGGAGGCGAGAGGGGACGATCCCATGCACGAGGCGCGGCAGGGCATTGCCGTCGCGGACGCCGCGAAAAAGGCAGGCGTTAGCCACCTTGTCTACACCGCTTCCTGCGGCGCAAAGGAGCCGAACAGGGGCGTCAGTTATTGGGACGCCAAGCGGGAGGTCATTGCCCACATCCGGGAAAACGGCGTTCCCTACACGATTCTCCGCCCCGTGTCATTCATGGAGAACTACGTTTCCGACCGCACCGGCCTTGCCAACGGCGTTGTTCGCGGCCTGCTGACGCCGGACAAGACCCTGCAGGTCATTTCAGGCCACGACATCGGCGCATATGCCGCTGCGGCATTCAACAACCCTGCCAAGTACCAGGGGCAGGAGATCGATATCGCCGCCGAAACCCTGACAATGACTGATATCGCCGCTGCCCTCAGCCGTGTCGTGGGACACGAGATCGTCTACCAAGAGATTCCGGAGGCGGCGCGGGCAAGGATGCCGGAGTCCGGTGTCGCGATGGGCAAGTGGTACCAGGCCTACGGCTACGACGAGGATATTCCTGCCCTGGAGGCCAAGTGGGGCATCCCGACCCTCAAATTCGAGGAATGGCTCCTCGCCATCGGCTGGCGCTAGGCAAACATCGGCGGAACCGGCCCCTTTCCCCGCCGGATTACATCCATCGCCACCGGAATCTTCTCAATCAGGTCGGAAGCCAACAGCCCCGATGTCATGTTGCCGTTTGCTTGAGCCGCCAGAGCGGCCGCCGTGCCATGCACATACACGCCCGCCCGCGCCGCCGCGGAGGTCGTCAGCCCCTGTGACAGGAATCCCGTGATGATTCCCGCCAACGCGTCACCCGTTCCGCCTGACGCGAGCGCAGGGAGCGCCAGCGGGCAAATGGACGGCGGCTCATCAGGACTCGCCACGACCGTATACGCCCCCTTGAGCACCACGGTCACGCCCCACTCCTTTGCGTTTTCATCTGCAAGCGTCAGGCGTCGTGCTTGGACATCTTGAGTCGACATGTAGCAAAGCCGCGCCATTTCCCCGGGGTGGGGCGTCAGGATCGTCGGCGCTTTGACCTGTTTCCACCACATGGGAATCCCCCCTAGCGTAGTAAGCGCGTCGGCATCCAGAACCGAGGGCGCATTACCCCATCCGCCGTTGAAGAGACGATCAATCTCCCTTCCTACCAAAGGGTTCTGACCCATCCCCGGCCCCATGAGCAGCGCGTCTGCATGTGGTGGCGGTGGGTATGAACGGGTGCCTGACCAAATCTGCTCTGACCAAATTCGCATCGCATCAGCAACTGACTGTTGCCAAGCCTCAAGCAATTCGCTGTCTATCTCTGATGATGTGATTTCGGGTTCAGCCGACGGGTCAGGATTCCAGGTGGGCTCGAAATCGCTCAGTGGCTCATGCGTCGCCTCCGGGATCATGGGCGCTAATGTGGCTGTCAAAAAGGCCGGCGCTGCAATTGCTACCGTTCCTGCGCCAACCCTCAGCGCCGCCTGCGCTGCCAATGCCGGAGCGCCGCGATACTGCCTCGACCCGCCGATGACAATAGACTTGCCAAACGTCCCCTTATGTCCGGCCGCCCTGCGTTCAGGCAGAAGTCCGGCAACCTCTTGCGCCGTCAGCACGGCGACGCCCGAATCCCCTGTGCCGAGCGCCCCCAGACCAATATCTGCAACGCGAATCTGCCCGCAGATTTCCGCGCCTTTCACGGTCAAGCAGCCGACCTTTACACTGCCAAGCGCCACGGTGAAGTCCGCCGCAAGCGTGGCCGGATCTACCTCTCCGGAATCCGAATCAAGCCCGGACGGCACGTCAACGGCTACCACGGTAGCCCCGCTTGCACCGCGCGCCGCATCCAGCGCATCGAGAATCGGCCCCTCTATAGCTCGCGACCGTCCGGTACCGAGCAGGGCGTCAACAATGAGTTCGACTCTTGAAAGGGTCTCGCTTATACCAGCCACGTCACCCTGCGTGATTGAGCAACCTGCCGCTCCACATTCTTCCAACAGCGGGTCATTGTCCGCTCGCGGAATGGGACACACAACCGAAACGCGTGCTCCCCGTTGCCGCAGTATCCGCGCAGCGATCAGGCCATCGCCGCCGTTCTTGCCCGGCCCTGCAAGGACAAGAACTCGCCGCCCGACGACACGCCCGCCGAGCGCCTCCCCAACGGCATCCGCAACGGCCCGCCCGGCACGCTGCATCAACTCTTCGACGGTCGTACCCGCCGCTATTGCGTCCTCTTCAATGCGCCGCATCTCCGCGGCTGTGACGGCTCTCATGTCGCACCGCTGAACTTGCGAACCCGCCTACTCCGGCGCGTGATAGGGTGACGGATACTCCGCCGTCCCCACCACGATCGACAGCGCATATTCAATCGAATGTGTCTGGCTCACGGTCAAATCCGTCAGGCCGATGCGCTCCGCAACGGCTTTCGCGCGCCCATGCAGCCGTACCTCCGGCTTGCCGCCGCGCATCGGCAGGATCTCAATATCCTTCCAGCCCACCCCTCGCGCGCCTGTGCCCAGAGCCTTCATCACGGCCTCCTTGCTGGCGAATCTCGCCGCAAGCTCCGGGTCCCGCATCCGGCTCGTCCGCTGTTCCTCCGGTGTGTAGACGCGATCAAGAAACCGCTGTCCGAACCGTTCGCGAGCCTCTCTGATTCTCCACACCTCACACATATCGATTCCGGTGGTCAACATTACGGGTAAATGCTCCTCTGTTCATGCAGTCCCCAGATTATCGCAGAACGGAATATGCGCCGTCCCTGCCGTCACGGACGTTATACTCATTGAGGGGCAGATAGACACGGAGCACGCCATTGACCGCACGCATCATTGACGGCCGGGGCATCGCGGCAGACATTCGCAGAGAAGTCGCGCGTGATGTGGCCGCGCTCAAGGCGAAGGGCATCATGCCCGGCCTCGCCGCCGTCGTTGTGGGCGATGATCCCGCCTCCCAAACGTATGTCGCCAACAAGGAACGCGCCTGCCGAGAGGTTGGCATCTACACCGAGATTCACCGTATAGACTCTTCCGTGTCGCAGGACGGCCTGCTGGACCTCATCGAGTCGCTCAACCGCGCGGATCGAGTCCACGGCATCCTCGTGCAGCTGCCGCTGCCGCCGCACATCGAGGAACACGCCGTCATTGAATGTGTCCGACCGGACAAGGACGCGGACGGCTTTCACCCGCTCAACATCGGGCATCTTGCCATCGGCGACTCCCAGTTCGTGCCCGCCACTCCGTTCGGCGTCATGGAGATGTTGAGGCGGGAGGGTGTGCATCTTGGCGGCAAGCACGCCGTCATCGTTGGCCGCAGCAACATCGTTGGAAAGCCTATCGCGACGGCGTGGATGCAGGGCGATCCGAAGTTTTATCCGCGCGTCACCGTCTGCCACAGGACGGACCCCAACCTTGCTGAGGTTACGAAACAGGCGGACATCCTCGTTATAGCCGTTGGTATTCCTGAAGTCATTACCGCTGAAATGGTCAAGCCGGGCGCAGTCGTCATCGACGTGGGCATCAATCACATTGAGGACAAGAGCCAGAAGAGGGGCTTCAAGATCGTCGGCGATGTTGACTTTGATGCCGTGTCTGAGGTGGCGAGCGCCATCACACCCGTGCCGGGCGGTGTCGGTCCCATGACCGTCGCAATGCTGCTGCGCAATACGGTCTCCGCCGCGCAGGCGCAGATAGAAAAAAGGTGAGAAGGAAGCGATGGGCAGCGCAGCTGGCTGCCCTCGCATGCGTGCTGCTCACCCTGGCGCTCGCAGTTGCCTGCGGAAACAACAATGACCTTGGCGCGAGAGGCCTGCAGCCGGACGGCAGCTATATCATCGTCGGAACCGAATTTGCCTTTGAACCGGAGACAATCGAGATTCCCGTGAACGAGGAAGCCGTCATCGAGTTCAGGAATCTCGGCACCGTCGACCATGATCTCGTCATCGAGGAGTTCGGCGTTGCAACGGGATCGATGCGGATCGGTTCGAAGAAAACAGTGCGATTCACTCCAACAGAAACCGGCGAATTCGATCTCATCTGCTCCATCCCCGGCCATCCGGAGGCCGGTATGACGGGAACCGTCGTCGTTGTAGAATCACCAGTACAGACCGTTGCGCAAGGCTGACATATCTCATGACATCTGACGATACCGGCAACGATGGCTCCGCCCCCTTTATGGTGGCCGATTACGAGTTTGAACTGCCGGAGCATCTTATAGCGCAACAGCCCGTCGAGCCGCGTGACCACTCTCGCCTCCTCGTCATTCACCGTGACTCCGGCCTGATCGAGCACAAGCATTTTTACGACCTCGGTTCCGTACTCACCGAGGGAGACGTCCTCGTTGTCAATGAGACCCGCGTCATTCCCGCCCGCCTTTTGGGAACGAAACGAGACGGCGGGGGACGCGTCGAGATTCTCCTCATCCGCCCCGTCGCGGGAACCGGCGAAGGTGTTGAGGCCAACGAGCGCATGTGGACCGCCATGGTGCGGCCCTCTCGCCGCGTCGGTGCAAACACCATCGTTGAATTGGACGCCCCCGGCGCGCCGCGTGTCCACGTTGGGCAGCAATACACGGACGGCACCCGACTCGTCACTCTGCCGGAGGGCTTTGTCCTCAATGATGTCGGGCAGGTCCCCCTCCCCCCGTACATCCGCCAGGAGATTCCGAACCTTGAGCGATATCAGACCATTTACGCCTCAAAGCCCGGCAGCGTCGCCGCTCCCACCGCCGGCCTCCATTTCACGCCGGAACTGATGGAGAACCTGCAAGAGCAGGGCGTCGGCATCGCTCGCCTCACCCTGGACGTCGGCCCCGGCACATTCCGACCTGTCAAGGTCGATGATCCACGCGAGCACGTCATGGGGCAGGAACGCTACGATCTGCCGGATGAAGCTGCGGAGACCATCTCGCAGGCGCTTGCAGATAACCGCCGCATCGTTGCAGTCGGTTCAACCCCCGTCCGCGCGCTTGAAGCAATCGCCATCAACCAGGACGTTGCCGCGGGTCAGGGCGAATCACGGAGAATCGCTCCTGAAATCGGAGAAACGGAGCTCATGATCCTGCCCGGGTTTGAGTTCAAAGTGATCGGCGCGATGATCACCAACTTCCATCTCCCGCGCTCCACCCTGCTCATGCTTGCCTCCGCATTCGCGGGCAAGGATCTTGTGGACCGGGCTTACCGTGAGGCAATCGCCCAGGAATACCGTTTCTACTCCTTCGGCGACTCCATGATCATGCTTTAGGGAGGTTCAATGATCGACCGAGACCGCCTCATCCGTACGTTCACTGATCTCGTTCATATTGACAGCCCATCCGGCGAGGAGGCGGCCATCGCCGAGGCCCTGACGTCCCGCCTCACTGATCTCGGATTCACCGTTTCGCGTGACGCCTACGGCAACGTCATCGCGTCCGAACCCGGCGACTCCCCCGTCCTCCTCTCCGCCCACATGGACACCGTTGAGCCGGGGCGGGGCATCAAGCCCATCATTGATGGCGACATCATCCACACTGACCAGACCACCGTCCTTGGCGGCGACTGCAAGGCCGGCATTTCCGTCATTCTTGAAGCGCTTGAGTCTCTGCAGAGCGATGGCGTGGCGCGCCGCCCCGTTGAAATCGCTCTCACGCGGCAGGAGGAAATCGGCCTCGTCGGCGCGAAAAACCTCGACTACTCCATGCTGCGGGCAAAGCAGGCCGTAGTCTTTGACGGCGAGGGTCCCGTCTACCACGTGACAACGGGCAGCCCCACCTATATCGCCTTTGATATCGACGTGACCGGACGCGCCGCACACGCCGGTGTCGAACCCGAAAAGGGCATATCCGCCATCCAGATTGCGGCCGAGATGATCGTCCAGATGCGGCTTGGCCGTCTCGATGAAAACACCACGTTCAATGTCGGCCTCATCGAGGGCGGCAGTGTCCGCAACGCAGTGCCGGAACACGCCGTTCTCAGGGGGGAAACACGCAGCCATGACCCCGAGGCGCTTGAGCGGGTCCGCGCCTATCTCCTCAATATCGTCCAGGACACGCAGGGGCGATGGACGGAAGCCACCATCAACTGTGAGCTGCATGAGCAATTCGTCGGTTATCGCCTGGATGAGAGCGCCGGCCTGCTCGCCCGCGTCAAAGAAACTCTCACCGGACTTGGCATGACCCCTGAACTGGCGATTTCCGGCGGCGGCACCGACGGCAACGTTTTCGTCCTCAACGGCATCGAGGCCGTCGTGGTCGGCGCGGCCATGCATGATGCCCACACCGTCCGCGAAAGCGTCAAAATCTCGGACCTCGAGCAGTGCGCCCAATTCTGCCGCGCCCTGCTGGAGCTCTAACCCGGTTTCCGCGCCAGAAAACAATACAAAGGCGTGAAGATTCCGGTCTTCCCGCCCGCCACATAGGCATTCGCCGTCCGATCGAGCAGCCCGATTACGTCCGTAGACCCTTTTGGAAACACGCCGACCAACTCGGCCAGCTTTGAAGCCCACATGATCCCCTTGCGTCCCAACGGAGTCCTTCGCAACGCGGTGCCCAGCGTGCCGTGCCGCGCCTCCATTGGCTTGTACCACGGCGTGCCCAGGTCGTCCTCCACGACGCCCAGGTCCTGTCCCTCGATAACCTCGAACCCCACCGCTGTCAGCGTCTGGTCCACCTCCCGCATTGTCGCAATGTCGTTGAGTGCGATCCCGCGCATGAGCTCCTGTTTGAGGGCAAGATGCCGGCTGTCTCCGGGATCGAATATGTCTGTCAAGCACATCTCCTGACCCCACAGAAGCGCGCCCGGCTTCAGCACCCGGTAGATCTCCGCGAATGCGCCCGCCTTGTCCGGCGCGTGGCATGTCGATTCAATCGCATATCCCCGGTCAAAAGTGTCATCCTCGATCGTGCCCATGTCCATGAAGCTGCACGCCACGTAATCGACCATATCGTTGATACCCGCTTCGGAGTTCAACGCTCTCGCCTTTTCCAACTGGAGTTCGTTGTTGTTGATTCCAACGACCCTGACGCCGCCCTCGCCGACCACGCGGCGCATCGGCCCGCCCAACCCGCAGCCCACGTCGATAACCGACATCCCTTCGCGCAGTTCCAGCTTGTCGATCATCAATCGCTGGTGCCGAACCTTGGACTCCTCCAGGCTCTCCGTGGATGACAGCGGAGCGAAGTGCAGAGACTCGCCCCAACCGTACACCATGAACTCGCTGCACAGGTCGTAATATTCCTTGACCGTTGCCGCGTGATCGTAGCCTGCCCCGTCGGCATCGTCAGCGGAGGCCCTGTCCAACCATCCGTCGAAATCGCGCACGCGCCCGGCGACGTTTGAACCACGATACGCATCCTTAAGTCCACCGGATAGTTTGCGAAACTGCACACGCCCTCCCTCGCCGCCTGCTCACCGTCAACCACAATCGATTCTATCAGCGCCCCCAATTTGCCCCCCGTCATTCCCGTGCTTGACACGGGAATCCAGAGTCCCCTCCCCCTTGATGGGGGAGGGCCAGGGCGGGGGTGACACTACCCCGTTCACCCTGAGAGCCTGTCGAAGGGCCGTCACACCCCTCAATCCCTCCGCTCCCCCTTGACTTAATTCCTTAGGTGCATAGTATGTGGGCGTCAGTCGTTCAGCCCAAACCAGTTGGGCAGAAGGGAGGGCAAGATGAAGAGGATCAGTGTATCCGCAGTATTGGTGCTCTTTGTTGTATCTATGGCGCTTGGCGCTGCTCCCGGAGACACATCACCGCCCGACACCCAAGAGCAACTGCTGGATGCCCTCCGGGCGCGTATTGGTGATTCGGCATCCGACAGCACAATTCAATTGCAACCGGTAGCCGGCGTCTCCTCAGGCGATTCCCTTCAGTTTCGCTGGAATAATCCGTACGGGTGCTTTGGGAGGACACACAATCCTCACAAGTCCAGTTCTACAAGCAACGAGATCGCCGTAAAAGGCGAAACTGTTTGCCCGAGCGGACCGTCAATGCCTACTATTGGGGTCGATACGGTTTTGATGCAAGGTAGCCTCTGCCTTGGCAACACGTGTCTTTCATGGTCTCCCTATAGCACAGTGGATGTGCAGGAGAGGCACAATGCGACTTCCGTCAAGAGCAGGGCCGCTGGCAGTCCCTGTGAAGATGGTGTGTATAGAGGCGAGAGTGTACATTACATCATAGACTCCCAAGACAATGTGTACGCGGCATTCACGGGGAACGCTCAGCAAATAACCTCGTGCGGCTGATACCTAGGGATTCTTGACACGAATCTCGGTCATGCCGCAGAGAAATATCGCCATGTGGTGGAAAGCAAAGCAGATGAGGCCGCTAGATGATCATTCAGCAGCCTTATGGGTCAAACAGCGCCTATTGCCTTTCAACCGTGAAGACGGCTTAAGGGTCGGCAACGTTGTCCCACAGGGCTTTGAGGCTTATGCTCGCGTCTTTCATCCCGCCTCTCGATACATCACCGACCGGCAAAAGTGGGTGCCCGCGCGTTGGGCTGAAATCGCATCGTGGACCGGTCGAATAGCGCATCCTGCCATGCAATTCCATGCCATCCTGGGCCATCCTGAAAACCATGCAATCAAACCTCAATGGGGCAGCCTGCCGGATGAAGGCACACTTGACGCCAATCAAATCGACGTTATGGTCGATGTCTTAGCCAAATACAAATCCGTCCAAGACGTGTGTTTCTTCTGTATCTGGGAAGGATGGGGTGAATTTGGTGCTCCTGAGAGCTTCGCTTATCTAAGCCCAACTGGATCTGGCGGACACCTGGACGACGGTAGCGAAGATAGTCTGCTTAGATTACTGAAGAAGGCCAAACGACTAGAGATAGGATCATTCGACTATATACTCTCCACTGGCCCAATAGATGCGTTTTTGGGAGTGGGCGAATCTCCGAGCCTTTGGTGGCCGCAGGATCGTGCTTGGTGTGTGGGGACGGACATTGATATGACGTCCACCTTCGTGGGAGGAACAGCGGAGTGCATCGCTTCCCTGGTCAACCATCCGGACCTTGAGGCGCTGCCCATTGACATAGAAACCCGCATAGACGTCTACGGCGACACCATCAACACCTGAGCCTGAGCCCCCCTCTCCGTCATTCCCGTGCTTGACACGGGAATCCTGCCCCCCGTTCGCCCTGAACCTGTCGAAGTGCCGCCCCCAAAAGCACCCACCTTTCGCATTGACATGCCTATCACCGCGTCCTTATAGTGGTGGTTCGCGCCCGTCTTCGGACGGGTGCCGGATGGTTGGCGCCTTAACAAGTGAATAGGTCAAGATAAGGTCAGTATGTACTGACCGCGGTTCTTCAATGAAATAGAAACGAGTCCAAAACAAGTAGGGTTAAGCTACTAAGGGCGCGTGGTGGATGCCTTGGCGTCAGGAGCCGAAGAAGGGCGTAGCTTGGCTGCGATAAGCCCGGGGGAATTGCCAAGCAAGTTGATCCCGGGATGCCCGAATGGGGAAACCCGGCCCGCTTTATCGCGGGTCACCGCCGGCCGAACACATAGGCCGGATGGAGGCAAGTCAGGGAACTGAAACATCTAAGTACCTGGAAGAAAAGAGATTATTCCCTCAGTAGTGGCGAGCGAACGGGGAACAGCCCAAACCGGAGAGGCCTAACGGACGCGGGTCCTATGTCTGTTCGGGGTTGCGCGACGTGATGGGAGAGATCCCGCGATCTCTCGCGGAGTTACCAACCGGACTCCAGCCGAAAGTCCGTGGAAACGGCTACCAAAGAAGGTGATAGTCCTGTAGGCAAAGGGGAAAGGCTCCGTGCATTGCGACCGAGAGTACCACGGGACACGGGAAATCTTGTGGGAAGCTGGGGAGACCACTCTCCAAGGCTAAATACTCCTGACGACCGATAGCGTACTAGTACCGTGAGGGAAAGGTGAAAAGCACCCCGGGAGGGGAGTGAAAGAGATCTGAAACCGCGTGCCTACAAGCGGTCAGAGTCCTTCGAAAGAGGGATGATGGCGTGCCTATTGAAGAATGAGCCGGCGAGTTAATCCGTGTGGCAAGGTTAAGGATGTGGCCATCTGCAGCCGTAGCGAAAGCGAGTCTGAACAGGGCGCCAAAGTGGCACGGATTAGACCCGAAACCTGGTGAGCTACCCATGGCCAGGGTGAAGCGAGTCTAAAAGCTCGTGGAGGCCCGAACTGGTGAACGGTGCAAAGTTCTCGGATGAGCTGTGGGTAGAGGTGATATGCCAATCGAACCAGGAGATAGCTGGTTCTCCCCGAAATGCATTGAGGTGCAGCCCCATGGGTTCACCTCCGGAGGTAGGGCTCTGAATGGGCTAGGGGGCGAGAGCTTACCAAACCCAATCAAACCACAAATGCCGGAGGTCCAGACCATGGGAGTGAGTCGGCGGGGGATAAGCTTCGTCGTCGAGAGGGAAACAACCCAGATCACCAGCTAAGGTCCCTAAGTGCGGTCTAAGTGTCCAACGAGGTGGAGTTCCACAAACAGCCAGGAGGTTGGCTTAGAAGCAGCCATCCTTGAAAGAGTGCGTAACAGCTCACTGGTCGAGGGACTCTGCGCGGACAATGTACCGGGGCTTAAGTCCGCCACCGAAGCTGTGAACTTCCTCCTTAAGGAGGGAGTGGTAGGGGAGCGTTGCCTGTGCAGTGAAGCCCAACCGTGAGGTTGAGTGGAGCGCAGGGAAGTGAGAATGCCGGCATGAGTAGCAATGAACCCGGGTGAGAATCCCGGGCGCCGAAAACCCAAGGGTTCCTACGCCACGGTTGTCGACGTAGGGTTAGCCGGGCCTAAGCTGAGGGCGAAAGCCGTAAGCGATGGACAGCTGGTTAGTATTCCAGCGCCGCCGGTGTGTCGTTTTAAAGCTACGGAGTAACGCAGGAGGATAGGCGGGGCATGCCTATTGGACATGGTGTGTCCCTGATTCCAGCCGATGCCGGGATAGGCAAATCCGTCCCGGATATAGGTAGGTGAGGAGAGGGGAGAGCTTTCTCGCTACGGCGATAGGGCGATCCCGCTGAGTTCACGCTGTCCAGAAAACCTTCGTATGCTATGGCACACAGGCGCCCGTACCGCAAACCAACACAGGTGGGTGCTCCGAAAACGGAGAAGGCGTTCGAGATAACCCCCCTTAAGGAACTAGGCAATCTAACCCCGTAACTTTGGAAGAAGGGGTGCCTCTGGGCGTGGCAGCTTCACGCCGCTGCGCTCTGGAGGTCTCAGAAAACCGGCCCGAGCGACTGTTTAACTAAAACACAGGTCTCTGCGAAGGAGTAATCCGACGTGTAGGGGCTGACGCCTGCCCAGTGCCGGAAGGTTAAGAGGAGAGGTGCAAGCTTCGAATTGAAGCCCCGGTGAACGGCGGCCGTAACTATAACGGTCCTAAGGTAGCGAAATTCCTTGTCGGGTAAGTTCCGACCCGCACGAATGGCGTAACGACTTGGGCGCTGTCTCGAGGGGGGACTCGGTGAAGTTGAAGTACCCGTGAAGATGCGGGTTACCCGCGGCAGGACAAAAAGACCCCGTGGAGCTTTACTGTACCCTGGCATTGTGTTGGGGCCAGAGATGTGTAGGATAGGCGGGAGACTGTGAAGTGTCGGCGCCAGCCGGCATGGAGTCAACCTTGAAATACCGCTCTTCTTTGGTTTTGATGCTAACCCCTGATCAAGCAGGGAGACCGTGTCAGGCGGGCAGTTTGACTGGGGCAGTCGCCTCCCAAAAGGTAATGGAGGCGTCCAAAGGTTCCCTCAGGGTGGATGGAAATCACCCGTGGAGCGCATTGGCACAAGGGAGCTTGACTGTGAGGCCTACAAGCCAAGCAGGGACGAAAGTCGGGCAAAGTGATCCTACGGTACCGTGTGGAAGGGCCGTGGCTTATCGGATAAAAGCTACCCCGGGGATAACAGGCTGATCCTGCCCAAGAGTTCACATCGACGGCAGGGTTTGGCACCTCGATGTCGGCTCAACGCATCCTGGGGCTGAAGGCGGTCCCAAGGGT
>DAOUJJ010000021.1:0-38632 GCA_034422835.1 Dehalococcoidia bacterium
AGAACGCTATTGTTTTTTTCGGAGGTCGGGGCGAGCGTAGGGACCGGGGGGGGGGGTAAATGCCCGGCCACCTCTCAGCGCAGGCGGTCAGGCTTGCCGAGCAGTATCAGCAGGCGCTCGACGCTCACAAGGCCCTGCGAGCCAGCAAGCGCGATGGTACGCTCCTCGGCGACGAAGATCCTGCCTATCAACAGGCAATTTCTGCAATGGCGCAGGTTCGACAGCGCCTACGCTCGCTCGAACGACAGGTCACGACTGCCGCGGAGATCGACGAAAAGCCTGTCGTCGAGGCAACCACTCTCTGGGACTATCCAACTCAATCCTACGGTTCCACGAAAAAGGGTGACTCCAAATATCAAGGAGTGACGCCCGCTTTCATCATCTACAACATGCTTCAACGGTATACAGAGGTAGGCGATCTCGTCTTGGATCCCATGTGTGGTTCAGGCACCACCATTGACGTCTGCACAGAGGAGCGACGGGGCGTCATCGGCTACGACATCAATCCAGTGCGCGACGACATAATTAAGAACGATTCACGGACCATCCCGCTTGAAGACGAATCGGTGGATATGGTCTTTATTGACTCGCCCTACGGCGATAACGTGGATTACAACGATCAGCCCGGGAATATCGGCCAGTTCTCGGCGGAACTTCCAGATTTCTATGGCGCTCTACGGGAAGTGGCGCAGGAACTTTTTCGTGTGCTCAAGACAGGGAAAACCCTGGGTTGGCTAATCGGAGACCAGTGGGTAAAGAAACGCTTTACTCCGGTTGGCATGTTGGTCTATCAAATGCTGGTCGAAGAAGTGGGCTTTATTCCCATTGATTTCATTGTCATCGCTCGGCGTAATCAGTCGTCCAACACGGGGCTGTGGGCCCACCGCGCAAGGCGACACAACTTCTACTTGCGCGGGCATAAGTATCTTCTCCTCATGCGCAAGCCTGAGCGGCGTATCGAGCGAGTTGTCGAAGAGCGAGTCGTGCTTGAGGGTGTGGATCGGCATACCCGTAATCCTGAGGCCCGAGACTGGCAGAAGTACAAATAAATCCTGCCGCCATGATTATCATGTGGCGCGCCCGGCAGGATTCGAACCCGCGACCCTCGGTTCCGAAGACCGATGCTCTATTCCACTGAGCTACGGGCGCACGCAACCAACCATATCAGCAATGGATGGACGTTTATCCACCCATCCTACTCCTGACTGGGGCAGCCCGCGTCAGGAGGGCCGGTGGCCGTTCAGCAGCGTGCCGACTTTCTCCACGAGCTGAGAGACGCTATCGAGGCTGTCTCTGACGTTGCGGCTGCCGAACTGACCTTCATAGAAGTTCTCGTGCAGACCGCCTGCCTCATTGAAATAGATGCGGAGCGTTCCATCATCGGTTTCCTCAACGAGGCGGTTGACCACGCCGTACATTGTGGCGTGCCGGCTGTGGTCCAGGCCACGCTCTTCTGCGTATGCCTTGAGTATCTGTGTCGCCGCGCCCCAGCCCTTCTCAGACGCCTGGCGCAGATCATCGCGAGATAACTCCTCATACGCCTGGTTGAGGAAGATGCGGCTCTGATCAGCGTATCCGTTGCTGTTCGTCATGTGGACAGTATATGAGAACGGGGGCGCCCACCGCGGTGGGCGCCCCCTTCAACTCGATTACTCTTGCGAGCCGTGGACGGCTCGTGTCCTGTCGGGTTGTCTGTTTGAGCTAGTTGTCCGGCAGCAGGTAGGTGTGCGCGTGGCGGTAGAAGTTGCCGTAGGACTGCGACGGCACCGTCGGCATCACACCGGCCACCCGATCGGAGAAGACCGGAATCGCCAACTGGAAGCCGCCCATCGTGCGAACCTGGTCGCGCAGGACGATCTCACCGGCCTGCCACGCCAACTCGCGCCGCTGCTCGGGGTCGAGCTCAATGGACTGCGCGTCGATCAGGCGATCCAGCTCTGGGTTGGAGTACTGCCCGTAGTTCCGGCCGGAACCGGAGTAGAAGTACTCATACAGGATGAAGTCAGGATCGAATCCGCCGATCCATCCTGCGTGCCCGCCCAAATCGAAGTCGCCGGCATTCATGCGGGTGTAGTAGTTGCCTGTCTCAGTCTCGCCGCTTTCTACGGAGATGCCGACCTGGTTGAGGTCCTCAAGCACAGTGGGCGCGTACACGCCGTAGAAAGGCGCGTAGACCAGCGTGGCCTGCAGCTCGCCCGGCTCATAGCCGGCCTCTGCGAGAATCTCGCGAGCGCGCTCCTTGTTGGCCTCGGGATCGCTGTAGTCGTGGCCCGGGATGGCCTTCAAGCGCTCCTCCGGCATTGCGAAGGCGCTGCCAGGGAGGAATGGGCCGCCGGTTCCGGGGGCGATCCAGTCGTTGTATCCAAGCTTGATGAGCCGGTTCCGGTCAATGGCGAGGCTGATGGCGTCACGCACAGGCTGCGTGTTCCACGGCTCACGATTGAAGTTCGGGATGACGGAGAACATCATGCCGGGGTGGACGGCGGACGCCCACTTCTGGCAGATGTCGCATTCGCGCAGCAGCGTGTTTGCATTCGCCCCGTTCCATCCGCCGGCGCTGCCGCCGATGTGGATGCGGCCGGAGCGGAGGCCCGCGACCTGCGCCTGGTTGTTGAGGATTAGGATCTCGATGGAGTCCAAGTACGGGAACGGCTGGTCCCAGTAATTGTCCTTGCGCTCCATGACCATCTTCTCGCCGGGGATCCAGTCGCCCACAACGAAGGGGCCGGTCCCGATCGGCGGCTCTTCACGCATCCGATTCATGTCATCGGCATAGAGATGGCTGGGCTTGACGACGTGGTAGGGCAGCCCGATCACTTCAAGCAGCGAGGGCTTCGGGCGCTCCAGATGGAAAACTGCAGTCAGGTCGTCTGCGCATGACGTGTCCGTGAGGGACGCGAAGTGCGCCGAGCGCGGATTGCGCAGCAGGCCGTCGCCTGTGCGGAGCGTGTCATACGCAAACTCAATGTCCGCGCACGTGAATGCGACGCCATCGGAGAATTCGATGCCGTCACGCAGGTTGAACGTCCACGTCAGGCCGTCCGCCGCTTGCTCCCAGTCGGTGGCAAGGTCAGGAACGATCGTCCAGTAGTCCCCGTTGATGAAGTTCTCCTTGGTGCCCCAGTCCTGCTTGGAGACAAGCATGTTGCCCACCGGGTGGCCGTAATGCGGCGCGCTTCCGGCTGCCTCCTCCCAGTTGCTGAACGTCGGGCCTTCGGACGTCGTCGCGATGATCAGCGTCCCGCCGTAGCGCGCGTTGGAATCAACCGGCACGCCGCTCACGGAATGGGTCATCATGTCGTCGCCCATGTCATCGTTCATATCGTCATCCATGGACGTGTCACCAGAGGACGTATCTGCACTGGTCGTGTCCGTGGACGTGTCGGTATCATCATCCGCTGCTTCGGTTCCGCACGCTGCGGCGAACACAAGGAACGCTGCTGCAATCAGCGCGAGCAGTAGAAATGTGATGCGGTTCGTCATTAGCCGCTCTCCTCCCCAGTCTGCATGACTATTAGCACTAGACGATAATGAACCGCTTGCAGACAGGGGTCAATACCTAGTTATGCAAAGTAATGTTGTCCAGATTCCCGCGAAAGCGGGAATGACGCAGGGGCTACATCTGCTCCGGCGCGGTCATCCCCATCAGCGTTAGCGCGTTTCGCAGCACTGTCCCCGCCGCCTGCGTGAGCCGCAGCCGCGCCAGCGTGACGTGTGCTTCTTCTCCCAAAACGCGATGTTTCGTGTAGAAATCGTGGAATGCCGTGGCGAGTTCATAGGCATAGTGCGGCAGATGGTGAGGCTCCAGGTTGCGCGCCGATAGCTCCACCACTTCCGGGAAGCGCAGCATGGTGCGCGCAAGTTGAAGCTCTGCCTCCTCCGTTAGGGCGTCGAAGTCGGCGGCCTGGGACATATCGTCCGGGTCGATTCCGTTTTCGCGCGCATTGCGGAGGATGGATGAGATGCGGGCAAAGGCGTACTGGATGTAGTAGACGGGGTTGTCCGGCGCCTCTTTCTTGGCCAATTCCAGGTCGAAATCCATCTGCGAATCCGCCGACCGCGCCAGGAAGAAATAACGGCAGGCATCCGGCCCCACCTCGCTGATCACCTCCGCCAGCGTGATGATGTCGCCCGTCCTCTTTGAGACTCGCACGACTTCATCCCCACGCCTGAGGGTGACGAGTTGAACGAGGATGAATTGCAGCCGCTCCGGGTCGACGTCCAGCGCCTTGACCACTGCCTTCATGCGCGGCACGTGCCCCTGGTGATCGGCGCCCCACACGTTGACGACGCGGTCAAAGCTCCGGCCAAGGAACTTGTCGTAGTGGTAGGCGATGTCTGAGGCGAAATACGTTGGCGCGCCCGTCTGCCGCACCAGCACGCTGTCGCGCTCGTCTCCCAGATCGGTGCCGGTGAACCAGACTGCGCCCTCGCGCTCAGCCGTGTAGCCGTTTGCGCGGACCTCGTCGATCGCCTTTTCGTACGTGCCGTCCGCAAACAGTGATCGTTCGCTGAACCAGCGGTCAAAGCGAACGTCGATGCGTTCGAGGTCTTCACGGATGGAATCAATCATCCGCGTCATGCCGATTTCGCCGAGCGCACGGATGCCGTCCTGACCGTCGGCGAATTGCTCTTCGTACTCCGAGGCCAGTTCCTGCCCAAGCTCCACGAGATACGCGCCGTGATAGCCCTCTGTTGGGAACTCCGCGTCCCTCCCCAAAGCCTGCAGATACCGCGCGTGGAGGGACTCAAAGAAATTGTCCATCTGGCTGCCGGCGTCGTTCACGTAGTATTCACGCTGCACGGTGTAGCCGGACGCCTCCAGCACGTTCGCGACGGCGCTGCCCTGCACCGCGCCGCGTCCGTGGCCCACGTGAACGGGGCCCGTTGGATTCACACTGACGAACTCAACCTGCGCGGTGACGCCCGTGCCGCTCGTTCCGTGTCCGAAGTGGTCTCCCTCAGCGAGAATCGTCCCCACCTGCCGCATGATCCAGCGGCTGTCCAGCCCGAAATTGATGAATCCGGGGGGCGCGACGGTCACGGACGTGACCTCCTCCTGCTCCGGCAGGCGTTCCCGCAGAATCTCCGCAATGGCCAGCGGAGACATCCGCGCAGAACGCGCCATCTTGAGCGGCAGGCTGGAGGCGTAGTCGCCGTGTTCCTGGTTCTGGGGCCGCTCGACGGCGGGGTCCTGGTGCTCAAGGGCGGGCAGCGCGCCATCGGCCTGCGCGCGGCGCAGAGCCTCGGAGAGCATGTCAGAGATAGTGTCCTTGATCATGGGAACTTAAAGTATGCCACCTACCCGTCATCCTGAGCAGACCGTTTCCCCCATTCGGGTGCAGTCAGTTACAGTCAGGCGCCGTCTCCCGCGTCGCTCGCCCGCTCCCAGAACCGCCGCAGCTCTTCTTTCAGCGGCGCGTGCTTGTCCTGCGACAAGTCCGGGTCATCCGCCGTGATGGCCAGCCCATGGCGGCGTGCTTCCTCAATGAGCGCCAGATCGGCGAACGTTGCGACCTGCAGGTCAGGCAGCCCACTCTGCCGCGTGCCAAGCAACTCTCCGGGCCCGCGCAACTGAAGGTCCGCCTCCGCCACCTTGAATCCGTCCGGCTCGTCTTTCATCACATTCAGCCGCGTGTTGACCTCCTCCGTGTCGGACTCCGAGACGAGGATGCAATAGCTGTTCTCCGTGCCGCGTCCCACCCGCCCCCGGTATTGGTGCAGTTGGGAGAGGCCAAAGCGGTCCGCGCCGTCAATCATCATCACCGTCGCGTTTGGCACGTCGATGCCAACCTCCACGACCGCCGTCGAGACAAGAACGTCAACATCCCCGCCATGTAACTGCTCCATCACGCGGTCTTTGTCCGCAGGCCGCATCCGGCCATGAAGCAGACCAACATTCAGTTCAGGGAAGACCTCCCGCGAAAGACGCTCATGTTCCACCACTGCCGCCTTGGCCGCCACGGCCTCGGACTCCTCAACGAGCGGACAGATGATGAACGATTGCCGACCCTCTGCCGCCTCTTTGCGGATGAACCCATATGCGCGCTCCCGCTCATGCGGCGGGACGATGACAGTCCTGATGGGCGGCCTTCCGGGCGGCATCTCGCGAATCGTTGAAACGTCCAAATCGCCGTAGATGGCGAGCGCCAGTGTGCGCGGAATGGGCGTCGCGGTCATGACGAGCAGGTGTGGGGCAAAGCCCTTGTTGCGGAGCGAGGCCCGCTGCTCCACGCCAAATCGGTGCTGTTCGTCCACCACCGCAAGACCGAGATTATCGAACGCGACCCCCTCTTGGATCAGGGCGTGCGTGCCGATGACGATGTCAACGTCGCCCCGCGCGATGAGGTCGTGCAGTTGCGACTTCGCGCCCGCCGCCATGCTCCCCGTCAGGCGAGCGATGCGGAGCGGCCTGTCAGGCAGGATTCCGCTGAAGCCCCGATAGGGCCCGCCGTCGTTCGCCTCCCGGTTCCCGTGACTGAAAACGCCCGTGAGCGTACGGAAATGCTGTTCCGCCAGCACCTCCGTCGGCGCCATCAACGCGCCCTGGAAACCGTTGGCCGCAGCCGTTACGAGGGCCAGCGCCGCAACAACCGTCTTTCCGCTGCCCACGTCGCCCTGCAAGAGCCGCATCATGGGCGCGCTCCCGCCGATGTCCGTGAGTATCTCTTCTACTACACGATTCTGATCCGCCGTCAGCGTGAAGGGCAGGGCGCTCAGCACGTTGTTGACGGCCTTAGTGTTGCGTGGAATCGGCGCGCCGAGCTCGTGCTGCTGCTGCCTCCGCCGCTCCAGCAGGCCGAGCTGGAGGAGGAAGAGTTCATCAAACGCCAAGCGACGGCGCGCCCGCTCATCGTCTGACAAATCCGAGGGGTGATGGATTAGACCGAGAGCCTGTCGCAGCCCCGGAAGTTTCGCCGTTCGAATGATGTCATCGGGCAGGAATTCCTGTACGAGCGGCAAAGCCCGTTCTGCCGCCGGGCCAATGAGACGCCGCATCCCGCTCTGCGTCACCCCCTTGGTGAGCGGGTAGATGGGCACCAATTCGTTGGCATCCATCCTGTCCTCAGCCCGGAGCTGCTCATACGTTTCCACCTGGAACTGCGCGCGGCTGCGATACTCCCCCAGCCGGCCGATCAGCAGCAGCCGCGACCCCTTCTTGAGATTCTTCAGAACCCACGGGTTGCCGAACCACACCGCCTTTACCTGCCCCGTGGCATCGCTGACCGCCGCCTCGACGCGCATCACTTGCCGACCCCTCGTGTAGCCTCCCCCGCCTGCCCTCTCAACGCGAACGGAGATCGCCGTCTGCTCTCCGTAGGTCAGCCGCGCAATCGGTGAGACGGGCACGTACCGCCGCGGAAATGCCCAAAGCGCATCACGGTATGTCTCAACCCCCAGCTTTCTGAGGCCTGCTTTCATGCGAGACGGCGCGTCCAGGGGCTCATCGAGCGACTTTACCGGCGTCACCTTTGGAGCTGGCCGCGCAGGCTTGCGCCGCGTTGGTTTGGGAGGCGCGATTCTTTCTGCAGGGGATCGGGTGTCTGTTCTTGACCGAGTAGTCGAGACTTCTTCAACCCGATTCCATCCCGGGTCGGGCGGCACGTCCATGCGCGGCGGAGGCGGCCGTCGTTCGGCACTGTCCTCCACGGAATCTCGCAGTCGTTCCAGTGCTTCGCGCACCCACGCTGCGCGCCCATCAGGCGGCAGGCCGTCATAGCCCGGCAAACCAATGCCCGCGTCTTCCAACGCACGCTTGATGTCAGGGTCTTCAATCCATCGTTCAAGGAACGCGTCCAAGCCGCCCATAACGGCGCGGTTTGCGTGGTTCTGGTCGCGTTCGAGGCGCAGAACGTGGCGGATCGTCTCCACTTTGCGCGAGACACGGTCATCGGGCACCGGAGGGGCAGCCGACGACTCGTTCCGGGATGCGTGGCCGGGGCCGACAGGCAAGCGGCCCTGTGTCATGGTTGAATCCCCGTCACTGTCCGGGCGATGAGACTATGGCAACACCGACGCACCCCGGCCCAGCGTAGGTCCCTACCGCCGCGCCGATGGTAAAGACGGGCACGTCATCAAGGCTGAGGCGCTCTTTGGCGCGGTCAGCCATCTCGAGCGCCCGATCGTGATCTGTTGTGCTTGCATAGGCGATTTGCTCAGGGGTTCCACTCTTCAATGCGAGTGATTCAAGAAGGGCGTGGGCTTTGGCGCGGGAGCGTACACGCTCCAACGGATGAACCTCGCCGTCCCGGAACTCCAGGACCGGCTTGACGCTTAGCAGCCCCCCAAGGAACCGCTGCGCCTTGCCGATTCGCCCGCCGCGCGCCAAGTACTCCAGGGTATCGACTGCGAAATAGATGCGGGTTCGGCCGGCCGTATCGCGCGCCCACTCGGCGAGTTCCTCGATGCCCATGCCGTCTCGCGCCTTCTGCGCCGCGCCTTGCGTGAGAACCCCCAAGCCCATCGCGACAAGCAGCGAGTCCACAACCTCAATGACGGCGTCGGGATGATCCTTGAGGGTCATATCGCGGCCAATCAGCGCTGAGTTGTACGTCCCGCTCATCTTGGAGGAGCAGGTCAATGCCAGAACAGGGCCGTTGGGCGCCAACGCAGAGAATGCGTCGGCGAAATCTTGCGGCGAGGGCTGTGCCGTCTTTGGGAAAGCGCCCTTCTGTTGCAGACGGCGATAGAACTCTCCGCCGCCGATGGTGACACCGTCGCGGAACTGCTCCTCTCCAAAGAAGACATATGCCGGAACGATGGTGATCCCGGCGCGCTCGGCATCCTCCTGCTTGATGTCGGACGTACTGTCGGTCACGATCTGCACCGTGCCCTGAGATGCGCTTGTCACATCAACCTCCGAATGTTCCCCGCGCGCCCGTTCGGACGCTATTGGCACAATGCCAACAACCCCGCCCCCTGTCAACGCACGTGGGACCCGGCCGGTTGAGACGGCGCTTGAGTAAGCGGTTAGCTTGCGCGGCGGACTCCGCGTCGGCGCTCCGCCGGAGATGGCGTCTGCCTGAGGCCCCACTGGACCTCGCGCCGATACCGTCCGGGACCGTAAGCGGTGGGATTCCGTGAGGCCGCGCCGCCGGTTGACGGCCTGTTCTGTGGCTTCGTTGGCGTCGTCGTCATGTCTACCCCCTGTCTCCCTGTGAACGCTTCCTACTGCCATTCAACGCATGCATGCAAACGGGTAACGCTCTTTTGTTCTATTTCATACAGAATAGCACGTGCGTTCCATAATGCAAAGCCCAGGAAAATATGCCCTGCATGGCCATTCGGCGGTTGTATAGTGAGGCGAACCGGAGACAAGCGAGGACACAGTCGTGATTGAACTGGAAGGTATTGCCAAGCGCTACGAGATCGGCGCAATCACCGTCACCGCCCTTGAAAACGTTGACCTGACCATCAACGAGGGCGAATTCGTTGTCGTTCTCGGCCCATCCGGCAGCGGCAAGACGACGCTGCTGAACATGATCGGCGCGTTGGATACGCCCACCGAGGGCCGCATAACCGTCGGTGGGCAGGAAGTCACGGGCGCGTCAAAGGGCCAACTATTCGCCTATCGCCGCTCAAAGGTGAGCTTCATCTTCCAGAGTTTCAACCTGTTCCCGGGCCTCACTGCTCGCGAGAACGTGCAATTCGGCATCGATGCCGCCGAGAAGCGCAACGGCAATGGGTCTAGCGCCGTCGATGTTCTGACCGATGTTGGTCTGGGCGAGCGCGTCGCTCATTTTCCGCACGAACTCTCCGGCGGCGAGCAGCAGCGCGTGGCCATCGCTCGCGCCCTCGCCACCGGCAACCCTGTTGTTCTTGCCGATGAGCCGACAGGCGAACTGGATTTCACCACCGGCGCCCAGATCCTGGAACTCTTGCGCCGACAGTCGGAATCCGGAAAGACGATCCTGGTTGTCACGCACAACAGGGAGATTTCCCGCATGGCGGACCGTGTCATCGAACTGAGCAGCGGCAACATCGTGCATGACGGCCCGCCTGAGGGTGGCCGCGCCGCCATCTCTGATTTGCACTGGTAGTCGGGCCTGATTAATGACACTCCGCTTGCTGATCAAATGGTCTTTGCGCGACCTGCGTTCGCGCTGGATACAGACGGTCACAATCGCCCTCGTCATCGGCCTGGGCATCGGGAGCTTCGCCTCGTTCAACAGCATGGCGGAGTGGCGAAGGGCGTCCAACAGCGCCAGCTTTGAAGCCACCCGGATGTATGACCTCCGAGTCAACCTCAGCGACAACAGCTTTGTCTCCAAGGGCGATCTCACCCGTGCAATCCGGGGCATCCCCTCAGCCGATGCTATTGAGGGCATTGAGGAGCGGTTGTCCATCCCCACACAGCTAAGACTGGATTACGACGTGGAGGACGCCGAGACCGGAGAAGTGACCACCGAGAGACTGCTCGTGCCCGGTCTGCTTGTCGGCATGGACTACGCCGACCCGAACGGGATCTCCGTCAACAGCGCGCACATAACCGCAGGCCGGGACCTCAATCCCTCGGACTCCGGCCAATTCAACGTATTGCTTGAGCATAAATTCGCGCTCGCCTACAACCTGCCCGCGGAAGGAACCGCATCCACCGCAGGAGGCCGTACTGTCAACTATGTCGGCCATTTCCTTGCGCCGGAGCATTTCATCGTTCTCACGGAAAGTGGCGGCTTCTTTGCCCATGCCAGCTACGCCGTGGTATTCGCCTCCCTGGAAACCGTCCAGACCGTTGCCGAGCGCCCCGGGCTGGTCGACGAGGCCATCATTCGCATCAGCGATGACGCGTCGCGTGACAACGTCATCCGCGAGATTGAGGATGCCGTTGGAGCAGCGCTGCTCGACGTTGGGTTCGATGTGACCGAGGACATAGATGACCCATCATTCCGCGTCATCACGGAGGACGTGGAGGGCGATCAACAGACGACGAACATCATTGCTTTTGCCATCCTGATCGGCGCGGTGTTTGCGGCATTTAACCTGACCTCCCGAATGGTGGAGACGCAGCGGCGCGAGATTGGTGTCGCTATGGCGTTGGGCGTCATTCCCCGCAGGATTTCTCTCAGGCCGCTCATCGTTGGGATGCAGATCGCCGTTTCCGGCATCGTCTTTGGCGTCATCGTGGGGTGGCTCTTGGCCCAGATGCTCAAGGGTATCCTGAACGAATTTTTGCCCCTGCCCATCTGGGTATCGCCCTTCCAATACGGCATCTTCGCCATCGTCACCGCCGGCGGCCTGCTCGTCCTCCTGTTTGCGGTCGGCTACCCGGTGTGGCGTGCCGTCCGTGTCAATCCGATTGACGCCATCAAGACCGGCCACCTTGCGGCGAGAGGGGGAGGCCTCGCGCCTCTCATCACACGCCTGCCCGCTCCGGGCTCAACATTTGGACAGCTCCCATTCCGCAATGTCGCCCGGGCCCCGCGCCGCGCATTCCTGACCATCATGGGCATTGCCGCCGCCGTCGCTGTCACCGTCGTCCTCGTCGGCATCTTCGATTCCTACCTGGAGACCCTGGGGCAGGGCCGCGAAGAAGTCTTGAGTTCAAATCCGGACCGTTTGGAGATCGACCTCGTCTTGCCCCTGCCGATCGATTCAGCCGTCGTGAACGAAGTTAGAGACGCCGATACCATCGACGCCATTGAACCCGGTCTCCGCGTTTTCGGTGCCCTCTCATCACCTGACTCTGATGAGGAGTTCGATGTGCTGATCCGATTCATGGATTTCGGAAGCGACATCTGGCGGCCAACGGCGGTTGAAGGCTCGTTGGACTCGGCGGAGCCCGGGCTTGTCATTGCAAACAAGGCGGCGACGGACTTCGGCGTCGAGGTCGGTGATTCCGTCGTCTTGACTCATCCCGTGCGTGAGGGCCTCACATCGTTCTCCCTCCAGGACACAACACTTCCGGTGATCGCCATTCATCCGCATTACGTCCGCAGCACCCTGTACATGGATAACGCGCACATGGGCATCCTCAACGTGACCGGCGTCACCAATCGCATTACGGCCGTTGCCGCCCCCGGAGCACCCATCATCGACATCAAGGAGCAACTCTTCCCGATCAACGGCATTGTGTCCGTTGCCACTGTGGAGGAGGAGGCGAACCTGGCCGAAGACCTGATCAATCAATTCGTCAACGTGATTCGGCTGATGCAGCTGGTGCCGCTGCTGCTGGCGATCCTCATCGCCTACAACACCGCCAATATCGCCATGGATGAGCGCAGGCGGGAACACGCCACGATGGCGGCGTTCGGCGTCCCCTACCGGACCATCATGCGCATGGCCGTCGTGGAGAGCATGATCCTCGGCGTCATTGCAACCGTAGTTGGATCCATCCTGGGATTCGGCCTACTGCTCTATATCGTTGAGGTGATATTCCCGATGACCTCGCCCGACCTCGGCCTGGTCATCACATTCACGCCGACGTCCGTGCTGACGGTGATCATCCTGGGTGTAATAGCCGTGGGCCTGGCCCCGCTCCTGACCATACGCCGCCTGCGCCGCGCCGACATCCCCTCCACGCTGCGGGTGATGGAGTAGGGAGCCGGGCTATCCCCCGTTGCGCTTCTCCTGGAGGGCCGCGTAGACCTTTTCAGCAGTGATTGGCAGCGAGGTGATTCGCACTCCAACGGCGTCTTCGATGGCATTCGCGATGGCAGGAGCGGTCATGATGTTCGTGTGCTCGCCGATGCCGCGTACTGCGTATGGTCCGTCGCCCACGTCCGACTCCAGCACGATCTCGTTTAACTCCGGCAGATCGCGAACGGTCGGGAGTTTCATGTCTGCGAACGACGGGTTCGTTACGCGGCCTGACTCGTCATAGACCGTCTCCGTCATCACCGTCTCGCCGAAGCCGTACACGACGCCGCCCTCGAGCTGCCCGTAGAACGCGACCGGGTTCAGAACGCGTCCCGTCTCGTGCACGGCGGTGATCTTCAAAACTTCGAAATCGCCCGTCTCCGGATCGACCTCAACCTCTGCGATCTGCGTGCCGAAAGCGGTGTATGGGCTTGTGCCCTCCTGGATATCGACCCGCGTGACGATAGGCTCGCCGGTCCGGGCGGCAATCTCACCGAATGCAAGCGTCTCACCACCCTCGTTGACCACGTTCCCGTCACTCAACGTCAGCCGCTCTTCATCCCAACCCTGGAACTCTGCGGCCAAACGTCGGAGCTTGTCTGCCGTATCTGATGCCGCCATGTGTCCGACGGTGCTCGTGACACGCGCGCCGCGGCTGCCGCCGATTCCCTGCAACGGCCCAAGCTGATTCGATGAGAAAGACAGCGCCTCAACGTCCTGCGGAGAGACGCCAAGCTGCTCAGCGACAACTTGGGCGATGATCGTGAACGTGCCACCGCCGGTATCGAACGTGGAGAAGTGCGCTGTGATCGAGCCATCGACGTCGATTGTCACCTGGCACACCGCCGCGCCGCCGCCCTGCGAGTGATGGCCGGTTCCGATGCCGATGCCGACGTTCTCCGGGCGATTATTGGAGTAGTTGGCCTCGCGCAGCGCCTCCTCAAGGGTCGTGTCAGCACGCAGTGCCTGGTACTCGTCGCCGTTCATCAGCGGCTCGCCGTCGTGGGTGATGTTCTTCGTGCGAAACTCCGCCGGATCCATGCCGATAGCTCGAGCGCAGAGGTCGATATGCGATTCACCGGCCCACAATCCCTGCGGCATACCGGGCGCGCGGGCGAAGCCGCACGGCACAAGGTTGGCGTACGTGTGCGTGATGGACATGGCAACGTTTTCACAGCGGTACGCCCCGCCCATCTCGAACACACCACGCAGGCCATTCGGCACGGGCGCATACGACACATACCCGCCTATGGCCAGATACGCGTCCGCCTGCCACGCCGTGATCGTCCCGTCGCGCTTGACGCCTGCCTTGATGGTGATTTCAGAGGGATGCCGCGGGTTAGACGCCATCAACTCCTCGGAATAATCAAAGACCAGCTTGATGGGGCGACCCGTCCTCTTGGCGAACTCGTACATGATGTACACGCCCACTGCGTCAGTCTTGCCGCCGAACGAACCGCCGATATACGACGTGTTGATGACAACCTTTTCTTGCGGCAGATCCAGGACACGCACCAACTCACCGATGTTGGCTGCTGGCAACTGGCACGACATCCAAATCTGCGCCGTGCCGTCCTCTTCAACGTCAATGAGAACAGAGTGCGGCTCCAGGTAGGCCTGGTGCTGGTGCGGCGTCGAGTAGGACTCCTCGACAATCACATCCGCCTCAGCAAATCCCGCCTCGATGTCGCCGCGCCCGCGATCCAGCGCGACGACAACGTTTGTGGGGGTCTCCGGCGCGTCCTTGACACCGATGTAGTTGGCAAAATCGGGATGAAGGATGGGGGCGTCCGGCTGGGCGGCCTCCCGGGCGGACAGCACGGCCGGCAACTCTTCGTATTCCACCTGGATGAGCTCAAGCGCCCGTTCGGCGATGTCCTCGTCTTCTGCGACGACTGCCGCCACCTTGTCGCCCACGTACATCACTTTGTCCCAGCACAGCGCGGGCTCATCCTTGATCGGCGCTCGATTCGTCCGCACGCCCTCCAGGTCTTTGCCCGTCAGCACCATGTGAACGCCGGGCAACGCCGCCGCCTCCGTTGTGTCGATGTTCACGATGCGGGCGTGGGCGAAGGGGCTGCGCAATATCTTGCACCACAGCATCCCCGGCATGGCGCGATCCATCCCGTATTTCCCGCTGCCGGTCACCTTGTCCGGGCCCTCCGCCCGCGGTGTTGCGTGGCCGACGATGTTATAAGACGCAAGTTGTGTCACGAGTTCATCCCCTCCCAGGTGGATAGGCCCGAATTGCTCGGACCGAGATATAAACAACGACGCCGCAGCGCCGCATCTGAATCATACCGCAATCCTGATCTCCTCCCCCCACCGTGGGGGAGGGTTGGGGTGGGGGGCTAAAGGCGCATCCTTATCTGGCCGCCCGCCGCCGGACCCGTCTCCGCCTGCTGAGGCTGATCCAACGCAGGCTCCAGGGACGCCACCGCAACGCCGATCAGACGAAACTCCCGCCCCGGCTCCAATTCCCGCCGCAAAAGCTCATCTGCCACGCCAAGCACTGCCGCCTCATCATCCGTGGGGCGGGGCAGGGACTGTTGCCGTGTGAATGTCGTGAAATCTGAGAGGCGCAACTTGAGGCGGACGGTTCGCGCCCGCAGACCCTTGTTCTGCATCTGCTGAACCACATCCACCCCCTGCTCGCGCACCAGCTTGAATAGGATTTCCTCGTCGGCAGTGTCCGTGCGCATCGTCGTCTCGCTGCTGATGGACTTGACCTGCCGCTCGTCCTCAAACTCCAGCTCGGAGGACCCGATCCCAAGCGACCGCTCCTTGAGCCACGCTCCGCGGCCACCAAAGTGCTCCATCAGCCATGCATCGTCCGCTTTGGCGAGTTGCCCCATCGTACGAATGCCCTGCTTGTGCAAGGCTGCGAGCGTTGCCGGCCCGACACCGCTCAGCAGCGAAACGTCCAGTGGCGCAAGGAATTCATCCTCGGTCGCGGGGGGAACAATCAGCAGGCCATCCGGCTTGCCTACCTGTGACGCTACTTTCGCCACAGTCCGGTTGACACCGCCGCCGATTGTCACGGCGAGGCCCGTGGCGCGCCGCACACGCCTCTTGATTTCCTTGCCGAGCGGCTCCAGCATCTCCGGCCCCGCTACGTCCGTGACGTCCATGTAGGCCTCATCCACAGAGAGTTGCTGCACCAATGGCGTCACGCGTCGCAGGATGGTCATCACCTGCCGCGAGATGTTGCCGTACCCGCCGGGACGATGCCCGACACGAATGATGTCAGGGCTGAGACGCAGCGCGGTCGCCATCGGCATTGCGGATCGCGCCCCCAGCTTGCGGGCCTCATACGACGCCGCCGCTACGACCCCGCGTGATTCCGGCGGCCCGCCAACAACGATGGGCTTACCGCGCAGGCTGGGGTCATCGCGCTGCGCGACGGACGCGAAAAACGCGTCCATATCCGCGTGGAAGATATATCGCCATGGTCGCGGCCACTCACTCATGCCCGCATTCTACGCTCAGGTCGCAATAATCAGCCGAATTGGGGGCGGCGCAGCGTGATTATAAGCACGATGCACAGGAACAGAGGCAGGAATAGCAGCAGGATCGGCGTCTTATACTCGTCGAACGTATCGAACCACCAGCCAACGAATATCGGTGAGAGGATGGATCCGATTGCGGATGTCCCCGTCTGTATGCCCATCAAGCGACCGAAGATGGCGCGACCCCAGAGCTCGCCCTGCAGCGCAAGCCGGGACGGCGTCGTCATCCCCCAGCCTATGCCGTGCGTGACTCCGTAGAGAATCGCCCCGCTCAGATTCGTCGTCGTCAAGAAGAAGAACAAGCCGATAAGCTGCATGATGAATGCCGCCGCCAGCACAAACCGCTTGTCGAACTTGTCGGCCAGGAAGCCCGAGGCGAGACGACCCGGCAGGCCGCCGATCGTCCAGATCAGCACGGCCAACCCTGCTTCTTGCGCAGTTAGCCCGAAGGTCTGCAGCGCCGGAACCTGGAAAATGACCAGTGCCGAAAACCCCATCTGCTGCAACCCGAGCGCAAAAACGTATTGATAATAGCCGACGCTCCGCAGGACACTGCCGATTCCAATCAGCCCCGCCTCTCCGACCGGCACCCCGCCCCCTGTGAGCGCAACCGGCGCACTCGATGATTCTTCAGTCGGTGGATCGCCGTCGGGCCGTTGTCCGTACGCCTCCGGCGCGCGCCGCATGATTAATGCGAGTGGGATGCAGATCACCCACATCGCCACGCCGATGCCCGCCAAAGTGTGTCGCCAGCCAAATTCCTCGATCAACACCACGATGCCCAGCACGAGGAAACCCGCAAAGCCCGGTCCCAGGAAGAGGAAACCCAGCGCCCGGCCGCGCATGCGGCTGAACCAGTTTGTGACTGCCGCACTGACGATCAGGAACGACCCGGCGCCCAGCCCGAGTGCCAGAAACATATATGCCGCGTAGAACTGGACCACGTTCTGTGTCAGCGACACGAGGATGAATCCCGTCCCACCGATCACGAAACCGGCAATGAGAATGATTCGGGGGCCTATCCGGTCGACAAGGAACCCCATAATCGGCCCCAGGATTCCTGATTCGGCTCGCTGAATCGAGACAGCTGCCGCCACGACTGTGCGACTCCCGCCCGCAATTGAGTCCGCAATGGGATTCACGAAGGCTGAGAAGCCGTAGAAGCCGACGCCTGTGGAGAACAACATCAGCAGGAAGCCGGACAGGACAATCCACCACCCGTAGAACACGCGACGGGGATTCAGTATCCCGAGCGACGACCGCGTTTCAACCGCCATTTATCGTCCGCTAATCCGTGGGCGCTCCGATAAGAGCGGCCACGCCCTCCCCAGTACTGGCGTGAGCGTGAGCGCAACGCTAACCCCTGTCAAGCGGCGTGCGGCTATTCGACAGAGATGAGGTACGGATACAGCGGTTGGCCGCCGTTCTGGATTTCCACCTCTACGTCATCCGGGCAGACGGCGCTAACGGCCTCGGCCGCAGATTCAGCCTGCTCCTCCGTGATGCCCGCGCCGTAGTACAGCGTGACGATCATTTCACCTTCCGGCGCGATGCGCTCCACCAGTGACTGCGCCACCGCCTCGGGCGTCTCACCCGAAACGACGAGATCGCCTTCAAGCAGGCCGATTGGCTGCTCCGCCGCGTACGTCACATCACCGGACTGGCCGTTGCGCACGGCGAAAGTCACCTCGGCCCATCGGAGCTCATCAACCGCGCCTTGCATCCCGTCAAGGTTGTCCTGGACGGTGTCGGTTGCCGAGTACGTCAGGAGCGCGGCGATGCCTTGCTGTACGGACTCTGTCGGCAGCACGGTGACGGTCTTGGTGTGGATGAGGTCACGCGAGACCTCTGCCGTTGCCGCGATGTTCTTGTTGTTGGGCAGGATGATGATGTCCGGCGCGGGGATTGACTCTACGGCCTCCGCGATCTCCTCCGCAGACGGGTTCATGGACTGCCCGCCCCAGATGATGGAGCCTGCGCCGAGCCCCCGCATGATGCGTACGAAGCCGGGGCCGGCGGCCACCGACACGACGCCGCAGACCACGTCCTCAATGTCCTCTCCATGACCTGCCAGGAACTGCTGGTGTTGCTGGTCCATATCCCGGATCGAGACCTGCTCCAATCGACCCATTCCCTCGGCCTCTGCCAGCACGACCTCCGGCTCGGCGGTGTGCAGGTGTACACGCACCAACGCATCCCCCTCAACGATGGACTCGGACTCGCCGAACAGCGCCATCGTCGCGCGAATGGTGTCCATGTTGGACGTGGGCTCCATCAGCACGAACTCCGTGCAATAACCCCATGCTTCGCCTTCGCCGCCGGCGTACAGGCTTGGATCGATGGTGGAGATGGTTGGGGCTTCAAGCGCCGGGCCGGGATCCTCCCCCGTCAGCCGCGCGAGCGCGCCCCGCAGTAGCACGGCAATGCCCTGTCCGCCTGAATCAACGACGCCTGCGCTTGCGAGAACAGGCAGCAGTTCCGGCGTCCGAGCGGTTGAAGCGTCGGCCTCATCGGCAGCGGCGCGCAGCGTGTCGATGACGTCCGCCGCGCCGCTCGCGTTTGCCGCCTCGCCCGCCTCGCGGCCCACGGTCAGCATCGTGCCCTCGACGGGCTTGCTCATGGCTCCGTAGGCGGCGTCGGATGCAGCCTGCAACCCCTTGGCAAGCGACGGCCCGTCCATGATGTCAACACCATCCAGCCCTTGGGCAAAACCCTTCAGATACTGAGAGAGGATGACGCCGCTGTTGCCGCGCGCCCCGCGCAGCGCTCCCTGCCCGATGGTGTAGGACATTGCGCCGACAGTGCCGTCGCCGGGGTTCTCCTGCGCGTCACGCAGGGCCGTTTGGATCGTGAGCATCATGTTGGTTCCTGTGTCGCCGTCCGGCACCGGATACACGTTCAGCGCGTTCACGGCGTCCACGTTGGCCTGCAGCCACTCCGCGCCGCCACTGAGCGCATCGAGCAGTCCCTGAGCATCGAGCGTGCCTGCATCAGTCGCCATTACTCCCCTCCTCTTGTGCTGCCAGCCTGGCTATATTGCCTCACACCCCTGACTCTGGTAGCATACGACCTCGTGTAGAAACGATACAGCCGCCCCTTTGGTGGGCGCGCGAAAATCATCCTGAAACGACGATTGATTAGCAACCATGGCAAAGTGTGACTTCTGTGACCGCGGCCCCCAATTTGGTAACCGCGTCAGCCACTCGAACCGCAAGACGCGTCGACGTTGGAACATGAACGTCCAGCGCATCTCGCAGTACGATGCCGATGGCAAGCGCACCCGGGTCCGCATATGCACTCGCTGCCTGCGCACCACCGCCAAAGCTGCGAAGTAGCGCCCTAAAACGGCGGGTCGGTATTTGCGCGGTAGACTGTGAGCATGAATGGTAACAATCACTCGCAGACCGCACTTGAGTTTCTGACGGCGTCTGACGAGGAATTTGCGGCGGGAGACCACCTGCAGGCCTCAGAGAAGCTGTGGGGCGCAGCCACGCACGCCGTCATGGCCGTGGCCAATCAGCGGGGCTGGGAGTGCCGATCACACCGCGCGATGAAGAACGTGGTGCAGCGTATTTCAGACGAGTACGACGACGCGCTGGTGCAGGGTGGATTCACGGCAGCAGAGAAATTCCACAAGAATTTCTACCATGACGAGATGGAGGACTACGAGGTTCAGTCGGATCGACCGTTCGTCCATCGATTCGTCCACCGCATGTTGTCATACATGGAACCAAACGCCACTCCCTAAAAACTTCGCCCGTGCCCTCGCGTTCCCTTGTTCCCCATAGCTCCGACCGAACTCCCACTCCTCCCCTGCTAGAATCAATCCACGCGCAAATCACTTAGGTGGGGGTTCAATGGCGGAGAAACTTGTTCTTGCGTATAGCGGCGGGCTTGATACGTCCGTTGCTGTGCGATGGATCCAGGAGAACTACGGATACGATGTCGTCACGCTGACAGCGAACCTCGGCAACGTCGACAACTTGGATGAGATTCGCCAGCGCGCGCTGGAGTCCGGCGCGGTCGGCGCGCACGTCGCTGATGTCCGCGATGAGTTCATCCGCGAGTTCGTCTTTCCCGCCCTCAAGGCCAACGCTCTCTACCAGGGTGTCTATCCCGTCGCCACCGCGCTTGGCAGGCCGCTTATCGCGCGACTTATGGTCGAGGCGGCGCGGCAGGAGGGAGCGACCGCGGTCGCCCACGGCTGCACCGGCAAGGGCAACGACCAGGTGCGACTGGATGTTTCGGTCGGGGCGCTTGCGCCGGACCTCAAGGTAGTTGCGCCCGCGCGCGAGTGGGGCATGACGCGCGTCGAAGAGATCGCCTATGCCCGTGAGCACGAGATTCCCGTGCCGTCCACGCTCGAAAAACCGTATTCGACCGACGACAACCTGTGGGGACGCAGCATCGAGGCTGGTGTGCTTGAAGATGCGTGGCGAGAGCCGCCGGAGAACGCCTACGAATGGACGGTCGCGCCGCACGAGGCGCCGGACGAGCCGCGCTACGTCGAATTGCAGTTCGAAGAGGGTCTGCCTATCGCCCTGGATGGCGCGGAGATGTCGCCTGTTGACCTCGTCGAGACGCTCTCAAAGATTGGTGGCGAGCACGGCGTTGGGCGGATCGACCACATCGAAGACCGGCTTGTCGGCATCAAGTCGCGCGAGATCTATGAGGCCCCGGCCGCGACCATCCTGATCCACGCGCACAAGGCGCTTGAGGGCATGGTACTCACGAAAGACCAGGTGCGGTTCGGCGAGACCGTCTCCCGCGAATACGCCCAGCTTGTGTATGACGGCCTCTGGTTCAGCCAGCTGCGGGAGGACTTGCAGGCATACGTCGATAGCAGCCAGCGGGCGGTGACCGGCGCGGTGCGGGTCAAGCTGCATAAGGGCCACGCGACGGTGGTGGGGCGCAAGAGCGAGTACGCCCTCTACCAGCACGCGCTCGCCACGTATGACGAAGGTGATGTCTTTGATCAGTCAGCATCCCCAGGATTCATCCACCTCTGGGGCCTGCCGATCCGCACACAGGCACGCGTAAGGCCGGAGAAATAGGGGGATACTAGCTAGCTGTCCTCGAACCAGCCGCGGCCAAACGAGAATCTGCGCACACGGTTTGCCGGGTTCTGGATCTTGCGAATACGGCTTTTCTCAGGGTCACCCGCATACTCGACGACATAAAGCCAGTAGTTCTCTCCTTGATCGACAGCTGCATGGAACTGAGTTCGAGTCATAGTCGCAGGACGGTCATTTAGTGAGCCCGACATTGACTTGACTTCAACTACTTTGATGGGATTCTCATTCTCGTCGAGAGTGTAGAGGTCGTAGCCAGCGTTATTTTTTGGCGTACGTTTTAGCGCGGGTTCCTGTTCGAGAATCTTGGCGATGCCGGAGTCCTCTAGAGCGTCCCGTTCTTCGTGGCTCAACCCTTCCGGATTGTCGTCGTCATCATCAAGTTCAACACGCACCGGCGGTTCAGATGGTGCAGGGCTTGTGGTTTTTGTAATGACATCCTTTGGTGTGGCTCCGCCGGGTGATGGAGGGCGTGGCGGAATCTGCACGATAGTTGGGCTCATGCTCTTGATTCCCCCACTACCCGGGTGTGGAGTGCCACTGTGAGATCCAGTCTTTTCAGGAGTAGCCGTTCCGACGACTGCATCTTGTGTGTTTTCTTCCCCAAACTGTGCGTTAAGTACCGCACGTATCTGCTCTTCAGTGATTCCGCGCTCCTTCAAGGCGGCCAGCTCATCGCGAAACCCTGCCGAAAGTTCGCCCGGAGGCACAAGTTCACCTGTTGGCTCTGGTGCGAACTTGATGAATCCCCGCAACAACTCGTTATCCGGCCATACTGTCGCTGAGAATGGAATTTCTTGCGGCTTACACAAGTTGCCTTCATCGTCTGGAATCCAAGCGATTTCATTGAGGGTTCTAATGAGAGTGGCTGGAAAGCGTTGGGAGCGTGAGGAGTAGTAGAACCATCTGTAGACCCCGTGAAAACCGACCTCCCCGTTGTTTCGTGCATAGACCCTCAACTGATTCCAGAGCGCTGCCGCGCGTAATGCGGCCTGTTCTTGAAGGAGTTCTCTCATGCAGATTAGGACGCCTTCCAATCCTCGCAAAGAGAAATCTTCGACGCTCGTTTCTGATGTAAGCCCTCCATCACGCCAACGACTTTCTTGGCGCAGAGTCCTTTTCTCTTCCCAGTCCAGGCTAGGTTCCACTACTTCTTGAACCAAAGTGTCCGATGCGCCCAACGCTCTGAACAGTTGAACTACGCGCTCATTGCGCAAGGCACGCTTGGTGTAGTCAGCGACTAAAACGCCGGGCACATCGCGGAAAAGGGCTTTCAGTGAATCAGTGGCAAGATATGCTTCGCTCGGCGAGACAAAGTAGCGCTCTTTCGTGCCGCAGTCCATCGCGTAGACGAGTCGCAAACTGCTGGCCTCACTTATTAAGCGCTCACGCTGTTCCCTGGTGCTGTCTGCATAAGCATTGGCAATCCGAAGGATATCCGCTTGATACGACGCTTGGGTCAAACGCGATGGAGGTTTACGGTACTTGGGCAGGACATTATCGACAATGTCGTCTACCAAGTCAGGAACGCGAAGGCTGATTCTTTCGAGAAACGCCTTGGCATCTTTTGAGTTGCAGACAGCAGCCTTGATGATCGGATAATCGGTAGCAGTTTTCCCCGGCAAGTAGGCGAGTGGTTTGCCATCGCCATCAAAGGGCAAGATGTGGCTGCCATTCTCTATCCTGATGATAGGTAGCCGTTTGGCCCGCTCTGTTAGTGCGGGGCGCTCATTTAGAAAGATATACAATCGCTGAACCCAGCTGTCTGGCTGGTGTTCGAGAAACTCATGATTCAAGTGTCGTACAAGCCATTCAGGTGTGATGACATCGACAGTGGCTTCTTCTCTCAGGTATTCAAGAACGTTAGCGCTGTGTCTGACATTTGATGTGATGTCATCCACAAGCCATTCCGTAGTGTTTCCGTCCTCCACCAACTGCCGGAGGCGCTTCTTGCCCAAAAGCTTCTTAACAGCTGGAGGGTCACTGATCCGGGCATACTGCCCTGCGATATGTCCGCCATCCGTAGGAAGCAGCGGTTGAGTTGAGAGGGCCTCACGAACGGCATCGTGAACTGGAGCGAATTTGCGCAACTGTTCCGTAGGCGTGCCTGAACGCGGAATAATGCAATCCAGAGCCCTCAGATTCAGCATTCCGGCATCCCGCAGGCGTGCGAGAGAGTCTGCGACGAGAGAGGCAGTTTCCCTGATTAGATATTGATTCCATTCTTCGTGCAGCGGGATGTTGTCTCTTGCCGGCGTTGTCCGGTACGGGCCTTGAACAAGGAAGCCCAAGTGTGTGTCGATCTCTGTCGGGAAGAACGAGGCCCACTTTGAAACCTGTGCCCTGAACAGAGTGAATTTCTTATCCTGATCCCGACCGCGGGGAAACGCGATTTCCACGCGGCCTGCTGGCGTGTCATCATGAGACACCTCGCGGTCACACACTAAGAATTGCAACGCCTCTTGTGTGGAGTCGCCGCAGCCCTTCCTGACTGTTCTGATATTCAGCCCGCTCATCACTATGTCTTCTCGGCGAATCCAGCCGGAAGAACCATTGGGTGCCTCCCACGTAATCTCATTGATGTGGCGCAGAAAGAGCAGGGTTAGCGGGTCTAATTCTTTCAGTGCAGTGCATATCTCTCCCTGTGCAGAGGGTAGATCTTCTTTGAAGGGAAGGTAGGTCAGAGTTTCGCCAGGCTCCGTTGGCCTAGCAGTTGCCGCTCTGGGATGCACATAGTCCGTAATGACAAAATGCTCTCCCCCCGAATGTACTTCGGGGTAGTCGGTGTATGCATACACTGACTTAAAGCCGATGCCAAAGTGCCCGATGTCCGTCAATTTCTTCGTTGATTGGGCGATCCCACAAATTCCTACAATATCCTCCTCATCGAAGGGGTGCCCATAATGTCTGACAGAGAGACCGTCTTCGCTGACAAGAAAAGTTAACCTACGATTGTTGTTCCCTTCACCACCGCGCCCGAGAGCGTCCTCCGTATTCTGGATTAGTTCCAGAATGAAGTGGGTTCTTTCTGCGTATTGGTTCGCCAGCAGCGTCGGTCCATAGACTCCCACCTCGGTGCCGTACTTAATCGTGTTTTCGGTGCTAATCTTGGCATAGTCCACTGGCATAGGTTGCCCCTAGTACGTAATCAGTTCTCAGGAAGGTCCATTATCCACAAGGCCCGTGCATTATTCCGCTATCGGGAATTCTCTTTGACCGTAGCCTCAATTGCCCGCCTGTATTGCCCTTCGTCTGTGAAATGTCCGTGCTTGCCCTGCTTCGCTGCCTCGACAACGTGCGTCTGGCCATCAATCCCGACAACGGTACGTTCCAAGCGGTTTCCCCGTTGAATCGTAAACTCCTTTTTCTTGCCCGCCATGTACAACCTCCAAAGTTCATTCGTGCCATTGCACTGATCCAATTCTAACCAAGCTTGCGTCGTGATGAACGTGTACTCTCCGCCCGATCCAGCAGCCCCCGGTCTCCCGTGCCGTATCCTGTATGTATGGCGGAGCTATCAAGTACGAACCCTGCGGATTTCCTTACCTCCCTGGCGTTTGATCGGCGGCTGGGGTTCTATGATGTGTGGGGATCAGAGGCGTGGGCGCGCGCGCTTGGGCGGGCGGAGGTGCTGACTGAGGATGAAGTAAGTGCCATTCTCGGCGGCCTGGAATCTATACGAACTGAACTTAAATCAGGCGAGTTTCCGTTCAGGCCGGAGCTTGAGGACATCCACTTCAACATCGAACGGCGGCTTATTGAGCTCATCGGCCCTGTTGGCGGCAAGCTGCACACTGGCCGTTCCCGCAACGACCAGATCGCGACGGACACACGCCTCTATGTGAAGGACGTCATTCAGGCTGCGCTTGGCCACTTGAACGCCTATTGCCGTGGCCTGTTGGATCAAGCGGAGCAGGGCATCGACGTCATTCTGCCCGGGTACACGCACCTGCAACGCGCCCAACCCGTCTTGCTCGGACATCATCTGCTTGCCTACGTGGAGATGGCCGAGCGCGATGCGGGCCGGCTGCGCGATGCTCTAACCCGCACAGACGTGATGCCGCTCGGCAGCGCCGCTCTCACCGGCACGGCGTATCCCATCGACCGCGAGGCGCTGGCTGCCGACCTCGGCTTTGCCGCCGTCAGCCGCAACAGCATGGACGCCGTGTCGGACCGCGATTTCGTCATCGAGTTCCTGTCCGCCGCCGCGCTGACGATGACACATCTTTCCCGCCTCTGTGAGGAGCTCATCCTGTGGTCATCGGATGAGTTCGGCTTTGTCCGTGTTGGTTCTGATTACGCCTCCGGCTCCAGCATCATGCCGCAGAAGCGCAATCCGGACATTGCGGAGCTGGTGCGGGGCAAGACGGGGCGCGTGATGGGAAGCCTCGTCACGCTGCTCACCATCGTCAAGGCCCTGCCGCTTGCCTATAACCGCGACTTGCAGGAGGACAAGGAGCCCCTGTTTGATGCTGCGGATACCTTGCTCGGCAGCCTGGAGATGATGGCGGGCATGGTTCCGACGCTGGAGTTCAACGCGGAGAGGATGCGCGCTGCCGCGGAAAGCGGTTTCCTGCTGGCGACGGAGCTCGCTGATTATCTGGCTGCAAAAGGCGTTCCGTTCCGCGAGGCGCACGGCATCGTCAATGACCTCGTCAAGAATGCGATGGATTCCGGCAAGGAACTCCGCGACCTGACGCTGGATGATTATCGCCGCGCCTCCGAGCACTTTGAGCAGGATGTGCTGGACATCACGGTTGACTCTGCCGTTGCCAAGAGGGATGTCATCGGCGGAACAGCGCCCAACCGCGTGCGTGAGGCTATCGCTGCCGCACGCGTCCGTCTCGAATCGAACGAAGGCTGACAGCCTGCATGTCGCATCACGACCGCATCAAGATTGCGCCGTCCATCCTGGCGGCTGACTTTGCCCGGCTTGGTGAGGAGACGGCCGCGGCTGTGCAGGGTGGGGCGGATTTCATCCACGTCGATGTCATGGACGGCCACTTCGTGCCGCCAATCACGTTTGGCGCGCAGATGATCGCGGCAATCAAGCCCTACGCAGGCGGCGTCCCGCTGGACGTTCACATGATGGTGCATGAGCCGGCGCGCCACGTTGCAGACATCGCCGAGGCCGGCGCGGATGTCATCGTCGTCCATGCGGAGGCGTGCGCGGACCTGGCCGGAACGCTTGCGGTCGTTTGTGAGACAGGCGCGCGGGCTGGAGTTGGGATAAAGCCGGAGACGCCCATCGACCCCATCCTGCCCTTTCTGGATGACATCGCCATCGTGCTGCTGATGACTGTCAACCCGGGCTATGGCGGGCAGCCCTACATCCCGGAGGTAGAGACCAAGATCGCGGAGATGCGCAGGATTATCGATGAGCGCGGCGCGGATGTTGATTTGGAAGTGGATGGCGGCATCAACGACCGCACTGCGGAACAGGTCGTCAGGGCGGGTGCGAGGCTCCTGGTCGCCGGAACAGCCGTCTACGGCAGACCGGATTCGGTCGCTGATCGTATCACGACTCTGCGCCAGATGGCCGAAACGGCTTTGGCGGGGTGAAGTCCTACCCCGGCGGGTTTTCTCCCGGAGGCCAGGAGCCGAGTCCGGCTGCCTGGTACGCCTCGGCGAGGCGGGCATAGTAGGCTCCGCCGCTCTCCTCCATCTGCGCGCGCCGCGCCGGCTCCGTTTGCCATAGAACTTCCGTCGGCACGCCCGCCGCGAATGAGTCGTCTGGGATGATTGCATACGGCGCAACCGCACCGCCTGCCGCCACCACGCAGAAATCGCCGATCTCCACGCCCTCGGACACTGTCGAGTTGTTGCCCACCAAGCAGTGGTCGCCGAGCTTGCGTCCATGAAACGTCACGGCGTGGCCGAGCGTATTGTCCGTTCCGATTGTGATGTCGCCGTTCGCGTGGACGACGGCGTTGTCCTGCACGTTCGTGCGGTCGCCGATGATTATTTTGCCCCTGTCGCCGCGCAGAACCGCGCCGGGGAAAATCGTGCACTGCTCCCCGATCTCCACGTCGCCGACAACATATGCCGCCTCACTCACCCATGCCGTCGGGTGGATTTTTGGCGCGTTGCCATTGAAAGGTCGAATCATCGATGAGCCTCCATCAGCCTCGGCAGCGCGATGTTCCGCTGCCCGAGCGTTCGTGTTGTACCCCTGCACGGAGAGAATCCGCTGCTCAAAGTCGTTGATTGTGCGAATGGGAGTGCCGGGGATGCCTGATACGCGCGAATTGTGCGGAATGACGGCGCGCGGCAGGACGACGGCACGCGGCTCAATCCAACACCACTCGCCGACCGCTGCCGCCTCAAGCACCGTAGCGTTATCGCCAACGCGTGTGAACCGTCCCACGCCCATGGAATGAACCATCGCGCCGACACCAACGTAAGCTCCTTCGCCGATCTCCGTCGTGCTGGAGATTGCGCCGACTCCACCGCCGTGAATGACTGCGCGTTCCAACACCGCCGCGTTGCGTCGTACGATAATGCGTCCGCCCTCCGCCCGCAGCACTGCGCCCGGCCAAATGCTCGCGCCCTCGTGGACCTCAACATCGCCCATCAGGTAGGCGTTTTCAGCGATCCACGCGGACGGATGAATTTTGGGCGTGCGGCCCTGAACAGTGCGAACAGCCATGAGATATTGCCGCATTATCAATGGCGCGGCGATTGAGGGTCAATTCGATAGACACCTTTTCAAAAAAAGTCGATGATAAATCTCAGGGGTAACGAATGCTAACAGGAGGGCATTTCGATGGGTGATGTCGCAGCGTGGGAGAGTCTCGCTCAGCAGCTCAGGGTCGATTCCGTGCGCGTGGCAGCGCAGGCGAAATCAGGCCATCCGACATCTAGCATGTCGGCGGCGGATCTGGCATCGGTTCTGTTGAGTGATTACCTTCGTTACGATTTTGAACGCCGTGACGCCCCCAACAACGATCATCTCGTCTTCTCCAAGGGCCATGCCTCCCCGCTGATCTACAGCATGCTCAAGGCCGCGGGCGTCATCGACGAAGAGGAGTTCCTGACGTATCGATCCATCGGCAGCCGACTTGAGGGCCATCCCGTCCCCAACCTGCCCACGGTTGATGTTGCGACAGGCTCATTGGGACAGGGCCTCCCCATAGCCGTCGGCATCGCATTGGCGGGGAAGCGGCTGGACCAGTTGCCGTACCGTGTGTGGGTCTTGTGCGGTGACAGCGAGATGGCAGAGGGCTCCATGTGGGAAGCAGCAGAGCACGCCGCCTACTGGAATCTGGACAACCTGACGGCCATCATCGACGTCAACCGACTCGGTCAACGCGGCGAGACGATGTACGGCTGGGACACCGGCGCATACGCAACGCGGTTACAGGCATTCGGCTGGCACACCGTCGAGATCGATGGCCATGACGTTGACGCAATCAACGCCGCCTACCAGGAGGCCGTTGGCATCGAAGGCCGTCCTACGGCCATCATCGCCCGCACGATGAAGGGGCGCGGCGCATCCGCGGTTGAGAACAAGGAAGGCTTCCATGGCCGCCCCCTGGATGATGCCGAAACGGCTATCACGGAGCTGGGCGGCAGCACCGGCGCGACGGTGACCGTTCAGACACCTGCGAACTCCGTCCAACCAAATGTCTTCAAGGTGACACCCAGCGGTGGATTGCCGAAGTATGAGCTTGGCTCCCGCATGGCAACGCGCCGCGCCTATGGGGATGCGTTGGCAGCCGTTGGCTCGCGGCGCGGCGATATCGTTGCCCTTGACGGCGAAGTCAGCAACTCCACGCATGCGGAGATCTTTGCGAAGGCGCACCCGGATCGATTCTTCGAGTGCTACATCGCTGAGCAGCAGGCAGTTGCGGCGGCTGTCGGGATGCAGGTGCGCGGATGGACGCCGTACGTCTCCACGTTCGCAGCGTTCCTGACCCGCGCCTACGACTTCATCCGTATGGCTGCCGTCAGCCGCGCCAACATCCGCCTTTCAGGCTCTCATGCCGGCGTTTCCATCGGAGAGGATGGGCCGTCACAGATGGCGTTGGAGGATATTGCGATGATGCGTGCCATCAACGGCAGCACCGTCCTCTATCCGTCCGATGGCAACCAGACCGCACAGCTTGTCGCCGCAATGGCCGATATTGACGGCATCTCGTACATCCGCACGACACGTGAGGCGACTCCGATTCTCTATGAGCCTGATGAGATTTTCAGAGTCGGCGGCTCCAGAGTGCTGCGATCCTCAAATGATGACAAGCTCACCATCGTTGCCGCCGGCATCACCGTCCATGAGTCTCTCAAGGCCGTTGACGCGATGGCTGCGGACGGCATCAACATCAGGCTGATTGATCTGTATTCCGTGAAGCCTATAGATACGGCAACGCTTGAGGCGGCCGCGAGTGACACGGGCACGATCCTGACGGTCGAGGATCATTGGACGGAGGGCGGAATCGGTGACGCGGTGCTCGGCGCGCTTGGCGGACTGCGAAACCCGCCGCGCGTCATCAAGATTGCCGTGCAGGGTATGCCGGGGTCAGGCAAGCCTGCGGACCTGCTGTCCCAGGCGGGCATCGACGCCGCCCATATTGAGGCCGCCGCGCGGCTGCTTGCGCAGAGCTAGGGAGGCAAGAATGGCCACAGTAATCCGCGACACAATCATCGTCACCAGTGACGCTGATGGCCGCATCATCTACGACGGCGCCATCGCCATTGGTGACGATGGCAACATTGCTGCAGTCGGTCCCACGGATGAGGTCGTAAGGGACTATCCGAACGCAGAAACAATCTCGGCGCGCGGAAAGGCGGTCTTTCCCGGTTTCTTCAACTGCCACACGCACCTGACCGCCACGCTGAGTCGGGGCATCCTGGAAGACCTTGGATTCCCGTCTCCCCTGCGCTTTCCCGAGCAGGTGGCGGCCATGCTCTCAGCGGAAGAGATGCAGGTATTTGCGCTGCTCGGGGCAATCGAGGGCATCCGCAGCGGCACAACGACATTCTTCGAGCAAGGGCGTGGCATATCCAATTACGCGCAGCAACTTGCCGATACCGGCGCTCGATTCGTCCTTACAGAATCCATGACCGACGTGAACTACAACGTCATCAGCGCCGGAACGCTGCTGAAGTCGTCATCGGATTTCTCAGAGGAACTTGCAGAAGCCGCCTATCAGCGTGCCGTTGATGTCTACGACGCTTGGCACGGCAAGGCAGGCGGGCGGCTCACCGTCTACTTCTCGCCCTCAACGACGGACTCCGTTTCCCCGGCGATGCTGCGCCGTTCACGCGAGCTGGCGGAGGAGCGTGGCGTCGGCTACACCATCCATCTGTCCCAGAGCAAGCAGGAGGTGGCGGGAGTGATGGCCGCGTGGGGTGTGCTGCCTACGCACTACCTGGAGCAGAACGAGTTCCTGGGCCCCCGTCTTGTCGTAGCGCATTGCCGCGAGATTATCGAGTCTGAGATCCAGGCACTCGGTCGTCACGGCACCGGCATCTCCAATAACCCTGCCATCGCCGCCCGACGTGGCGCGGCGGCGCCTGCGCTTGACCTCGAGGAGGCGGGCTGCGTGATCGGAATCGGCACGGACAACATGGCCGAGGACATGGTTGAGGCCGTCCGCACGGGCTATTTCGTGGAGCGTGTGCGGCGAGATGACCCGTTCAGCCCGTCGCCGGAGAAGTTGATGGATTGGGCCACCATTGGTGGGGCGCGCATCATGGGTATGGGTGAGACGCTTGGCTCTCTCGAAGTGGGCAAGCAGGCGGACCTCTTCGTTACAGACCTGCGCCGCGCCCATATGGTGCCCGTTCTTCGCGTCATCTCTGACTTCGTGAACAACGGTCAGGCATCTGATGTCGAGGCGGTCATGGTCGCAGGTGAGTGGGTCATGCGTGACCGCAAGCTGCTGCATGTCGACGAGGACGACATCCTGCAACGCGGCGAGGAATTGGCGCATCGAGCATGGAAGCAACTCCAGGACAAATACCCGGACGTTACGATGCCGTTCCCGCTCTCGGAGGGCCCGGCTTTCTAGCTGTTTTCGCACACAATTCGATTCCACTTGCTGATCGAATTGAATGTGCGGCAGAACCTTCAAGGTAGGAGAGGCTGCTGGGCCTGGATACAGCGAGTAAGCCTAAGGTAGGGAATACGAGGCATGAATGTCCCAAATGCAGACCAAGCAATCGTTACGGCTTCGAAAGCAACAGATTATTTACTTTCGCTTGAGAGCGAATATGGTCGCCCGAAGGCAGGTTTCTTCTTGCGATTTGGCTTTACTCCGGAACAATGGGAGAGATTTGCCGAGGCACTGATTCAACATGGACGGCAGAACCACGTCACAGGCACATTGGAGACAGAATTTGGAGTAAAGTACGTGGTTGAGGGGCCTTTAGTGACACCAGATGGTCGGCGTCCTGAGGTAATCACAGTCTGGCAGATTGATAATGAAGATGATGCCCCTCGACTGGTGACTGCCTATCCACTTGGAGGGACATAATGGTGAAAGAATACGAGAGGGTCATCATCAATGAGCCGATTCACTGCATCAGTGGCCCCATTATGCAGCCAGGGGACATTGGCGTCGTGGTCGATATAGTTGGAGATAACTTGGAATACACGCTTGAGTTCTTTGCTGCGGATGGTTGCACAGTTGGTGTAGGGTCCGCGCAACCTTCCCAGATTCGTGCAGTGACGCCAAAAGATGTCCTTCATGCCCGCGTCATGCAGGAGAGCCCTGCAACAGTAAGCTGACCCACGCCATGAGCCGATGACCCCAGTCCCTCACAATGATGAGGTCGTTGCCAAATCGCGTGACTCAGACCACAATTTCTACCATGGCGATAACCTGCCTATTCTCCGCGGGCTGCTGAACGAATCAGTCAACCTGATCGCAACTGATCCCCCTTTCAACACCGGCCGACACGTCAATACTCAATCCGGCCGCCCGGCGGCTGATGCGGAGTTCAGTGATCGATGGTCGTGGGAGCAGGATGTCGATGCTGAATGGCTCTCTCACATCCGGCAGCATTGTTCCTCGGCAATGCGCGTTGTTGAAACATCCCGAGAGATAGCCGGTGACAGCATGGCAACCTATCTGTGCTTCATGGCAGTACGCCTCGTAGAGATGAGGCGCATTCTCAAGGATGATGGCAGCGTCTATCTGCACTGCGATCCCACGTCCAGCCACTATGTGAAGCAGTTGATGGACGCCGTCTTTGGCGCGGACAACTTCAGGAACGAGATTATCTGGAGCTATGGCCTCGGCGGGTCATCGCCCAGGCGCTACTCTCGCAAGCACGACGTGATTCTCTTCTATACGAAGTCGGATCAGTACACGTTCAACAAGCCGCAGACGCCTGCAAAATCGCAGAGGCTCAAGGGCCGAATGAAAGGCGCGACGGATGTCTGGGATATCCCGTCGTTGAACAACATGGCCAAAGAGCGCACCGGCTTCCCCACTCAGAAGCCCTTAGCGCTGTATGAACGCATCATCGAGGCAAGCACCGATCCCGGCGACCTCGTTCTTGATCCCTTCTGCGGCTCAGGCACGACACTCCTTGCGGCGGAGAGGCTCGGCAGGCGGTGGATCGGGATAGATGCCAACTCAATGGCTTTGGAGACGGCGCAGGAGCGGCTGGCGGCGGAAGGGGCCTGAGAACCTAGTCGTCGGAGTCGGTTCCGTACGCCGCTGATTCCTCCGCAAGCACTGCTTCTCTCTGCCTATTTCGGGCGAGAGTGAGTTGGTAGCGAGTCTCGAGATTCAGCCAGAATTGCGCGCTGACTCCAAAGACTCTCTCCAGATCCAATGCAGTTTCCGGCGTGATGGCCTTCTTTGCCTTGATAATTTCGTTCACAACTTGCGGAGGCCGATTCATCAGTCTCGCCAATTCTCTCTGAGACATTCCGCGGGCTTCAAGTTCTTCCGCAAGGGTCTCGCCGGGAGGAATGGCAAGGTCAGAGTAAAGCGTAGACCTCTTAGTCGTCATAGTGATTGTTTACCTCCAGTACCTCCAGGCTGTTGGATGCCTCGTGAATCTCAACGATGAGTCGCCATCTGCCGGTCAAGTCAACTGCGTACTGTCCTTGCCTTCTTCCGGTCAGGGCGTGAAGGCGCATGAACCGCAGTTGGCGAATATCCTGTAGGGTTTCGGCATCAAGAAGCTGGTCGACCCTTTGGATGTACTTTCTTGCTACCACATCACCCCACCTACGGTGAGCTTGTTGCGAATCGAGGTAACAGCGCTGCAGTTGCCTGTTCCGAAATCTTACTTCCAACGTTCACCCTAAGGGTGAATATATGAAGAACACGGAACCATGTCAACTGGGATCGCCCGCAAAACTAGAGCGGGCGGGCCACTGCCCGCCCGCTGTTGTTCCGGAGTTGGTCTGCTGTTACCGCGGCAGCCCCAGGCCGCGCTGGGCGATGATGTTCTTCTGGACCTCCGTGGTGCCGCCCGCGATGCTGATGCCGATGGTGCTGACGGCGTTGGAGTTCAGGAACCCGTTAACCGGCAGCCTCAGCGGCAGCTCGGTCGTTGGCAGAACCAGCCCGTACTCACCCAGCACATGGGAGAAGTAGCGGTACACCTTCTGCGTAATCTCGTCGCCCCAAAACTTGGTCATGGACGCCTCGCGCACGGGAATCTCGCCCTGGCTCTGCATCCAGCCGACGCGGTACGATAGCATCCGCATCGCCTCGATCTCAAGCCGCAGGTTGGCGATCTGATGCCGCACAACAGGGTTATCCAGCGGGCTTTCGCCGTGCTGGCGGACGTTCTTCGCATAATCGATGAAGTCCTCCATGATGCGGATGAGCATCGCGGGGCCCTCGATGTTGGAGCGCTCGAAACTCAGTGTCGTCATCGCCGCGTACCAGCCGCGATTCTCCTCGCCGATGATGTTGTTGGACGGCACGCGCCAATCCTCGAAGAACACCTCATCCCAGCGGTGACGCCCCAGCGCGTCCGGTATGGCATTCACCTTGATGCCGGGCAGGTAGTTGCCGTCCTCGTCCCGAAGTCTTGCCAGCAGATACGTGATACCGCGGTGCTTGGGCTGCTCAGGGTCCGTCCGCACAAGGATATGAATGAACTCGGCCTTGTACGTGCTCCATATCTTCTGGCCGTTGATGACGTAGTCGTCACCGTCCCGCACAGCCCGTGTCTGCAAACTTGCGAGATCCGAACCGGAATCCGGCTCCGAGAACCCCTGCGAGATATAGGAGATATCCGCGTTGGCGATGCGCGGCAGGAAGTACTCCTTCTGCTCGTCCGTGCCGTGGACCATCAGAACCGGCGCAACCAGTCCGCCGCCAAGCGTTGCGGGCGCGCCCGCATAGACCATGGCCTCTCGATACGCCATCTGCGTCTCGATGCCTGCGCCCTTGCCGCCGAATTCCGTCGGCCAGTGCATGGTCCACCAGCCCTTTTCGACCAGCTTCTTCTCGAAGCCGCTCATCATCGCCTCAAGTTCGTGGTTCTCGTGGTCCCAGGAGAGGGCGTAATAGATGCCCTGACCGTCGCCCATTCCCTTGGCGTCCCACTCACGCCGGGTGAATTCCATCGCCTCCTGCCGGAGCGCTTCATCCTCGGGTGAAAATCGAAAATCCATTGTGTGCCCCTTCCTGCTCTCTGCTGATAAGCAGTAACAAGCTGCGCTTTGTCCTCACAGTCGCTGCGGGACCGGAGCGCTTTCCGCCTGTCTCGCCGTCAAGCTTAGTCAATGCCGTCCGCGCGGGCAAGGCAGACCTCCCCAAGTAGGCTCGCTGCGACTGACAGCGCCTTAGTCTGCTATAATTCGTGTGAATAGGTGTTCATTGGACACTATCGACCGCACAATCGCTTGAACCAACCACTGAGTCGGCCGTATACCGCCACAGCATCCTTGGGCGCTGAATATCGGGGCAACCTCCACGGAAGTCCCATGGGCGAAGGCCCCGACTGGTGATCACGTGCGAACCGTGGTCGTCGGACAAAACAGCGCAGAAGGAGAGATACGGGATGACGATGGCCGATAAGACACTCACGTGTCGTGATTGCTCTATGGATTTTGTTTTCACGGCGGGTGAGCAGGAATTTTATGCAAGCAAGGGATTTACCCGTGAACCCACCCGCTGCCCGGACTGCCGAGCAGCCCGCAAGCGTGACCGCGAGGGCGGTTATGTTGGCGGCACGTACACCTCGGGCGGGCCGTCCTCAGGACAGGGCCCTGCCGGGAACTTTGAGAGGCGGGAGCGCCGCATGTACTCGGTGACTTGCGCCGACTGCGGCAAAGAGGCGGAGGTGCCCTTCCAGCCGCGCGGCGATCGGCCCGTCTACTGCTCAGACTGCTTCAGGAACCATAGTGCCAACAATCGCTACTAGGCGCATGATCGCGCGCCGCAGCATCCGCCCCACCCAGGGGCCATTATTTCGTTACCATACTCAGCTGAGAGAGCGTCACCGCGGGTGGCGTGCTCTCCGCCTGCAAACGAGGAATTTGTGCTTCGAAAAATCTTAGGCCGCACATCGGCCCCGCCGTCCCCGACGGCATCCACAGTCACCCTCCCACCTCCCTCCCCATCTGACATCTCCGTTGCGCTCCCGGCGCCACAGGAAACCCGGAGAATAGAGCGCCCAGACGGCGCGCCTGCCCGCAGACGGCCTCGACGCCGCCGCAAGGACAGGCCCGCGCCCACAGAGCGTCGCGCTGAGCAGCAGTCCGCGAATGGGGCGACCGAGCCCCGTATCCGTAAGCGCAAGGCTGATCCACGCATTGACGTGCAGGCCGGGCCGTTCGAGCGAGACAAGACTTTCGGGACTGTCGCCGTTTCAACGCCTATCAGGAATGCGCTGGACGACATGGGCTACGAGAATCCCACCCCCATCCAGGTGGAGGCCATTCCCGTCATGCTTGAAGGGCGTGACGTGGTCGGTCGTGCCCAGACCGGGACCGGCAAGACCACCGCGTTTGGCATCCCAATGGTGGAACTGCTTGATCCGACGCGCCGTGAGGTGCAGGGCATCGTCCTCGCGCCAACACGGGAACTGGCCGTACAGGTCACGGGTGAGCTGCGCCGCCTCGCAAAGCACCGCGGCTTGAAAGTTGTCACGCTCTATGGCGGGCAGAAGATCGACGTGCAGTTGAAGGCGCTGCGGGAGACCCCGCAGATCATCGTCGGCACGCCGGGCCGCGTCCAGGATCACATGCAGCGCGGAACGCTCAGGCTCAACAACGTCCGGATCGCCGTGCTCGATGAGGCCGACCAGATGCTGGACATCGGCTTTGCGGAGGATATGATCCGCATCCTCCGCGCCACGCCGCGCGGGCGGCAGACGGCGCTGTTCTCCGCAACCGTGCCGTTCTTCATCCGGCGCATGATCGAGCGCTTCCTGCGCGATCCCATTCACATCGGGATCGGTGAGGAGTCAGGGGCTGCCGACACGATCGAGCAGGTCTACTACGAGGTGGCTGCTCAGGACAAGCTCACCGGCCTGGAAGAGGTCCTCCGCACCGACCTTGACGGTGAGAAGACGCTGATCTTCTGCCGGACGCAGGTGGGTGTGGACCGGTTGGCTCGGCGGCTGCAACGCGCGCGGATTCGCGTGGAGCCAATCCATGGCGGTATGCGGCAGAACCAACGCGAGGCAGTGATGCGCGCATTCCGCTCCGGTGAGCTCAAGGTGCTGGTCGCCACCAACGTCGCCTCGCGCGGCCTGGACATCCCGGAGATCTCGCACGTCATCAACTACGACATGCCCGGCAATCTGGAGGAGTACATCCACCGCATTGGCCGCACCGGCCGCATCGGGAACGCAGGCAAGGCCGTCACGTTCGTTGGGGAAGATGATTTCGACATGCTCAAGACGATCAGGGAGCACGTCGGCGACGATCTCTCCAAGGGGCGCCTCGCCATCTACGACTACTAGCACCACGCCGGCCTGTCAGCTTTCGAGCCAGCCACTATGACCGGTCAGCCCGCAGCGGAGAACGTTCCGGCGACCGGACCAGTTGCCGAATCCGACCGAATCCTCAGCCTCGATCTCATTCGCGGCGTCGCCGTTCTCGGCATCCTGCTGATGAACGCCGTGCATTTTCGCTATGGCGGGGTCCCGTATCGCAACATCAGCGCCGGCGGCACTGATACCGGGCTTGACTGGGCCATCGCCATCCTCGGCGAGATACTGGTCGACCAGAAATTCATGGGGGTATTCTCCCTGCTGTTTGGCGCGGGCATCTTCCTGTTCATCGAGCGGGCTGCACGGCGTGAGAAGCGCCCAACGCTCCTGAACGCGTGGCGCAACATCCTGCTGCTCATCATGGGCCTCATCCACATAAGCATCTGGGAGGGTGATGTCCTGACGGCGTACGCGCTCTCTGCGTTCGTCCTGCTGCTGTTGAGTAGGTTGCCCTCACGAGCGATGATCGTACTGGGCGTCGTCGTCTTTCTGGCATCCGTGATTCCGTCACTCTTTACCCAAGCCTGGGTCAACACGACGGATGTGTCGTTGGAGGGTGTATGGGTTCTGCCCGAGGCTGGAGTAGAGCCGTCAGGGCCCGACTATGAGGGCCTTTCCTTTTTCGTTGTTCTCGCCTACTTCATGCGCGCGCTGGGGTTGATACTCGTCGGCGCCGGGCTGTATAGAACAGGGTTCATGCAGGGGGCGCTTTCTGATCGGTTCTACCGATGGATGGCGATTGGCGGTCTGGCTGTTGGGCTATCGCTTGCAACGCTGGGCGTCGTGATAACACACGCGGCGGACTATGGCCGCGAGGTATCGTTCATCGGCGAGGTGCCAAATACCTTTGGCACCATTCTCGCCTCGCTCGGATATATGAGCCTGATCATCCTCTGGCAGCGCACAAGCGGGCTGTCATGGCTCAAGGAGAGGTTGATCGCCGTTGGTCGAATGGCGCTGACCAACTACCTTGCGCAGACGGCGTTTGGCGTCCTGATCCTGACGTACCTCCTGGCGGACGTTGAGACCGGCCGCGCAGGAGTGTTGCTCTTCATATTCGCCGTCTGGGCGCTGCAACTCTGGTGGTCGCCCGTGTGGCTCAGGCGATTCCGCTTCGGTCCCATGGAATGGGCATGGCGCACAGGAACGTACCGCCGCCGTCAGCCGCTGCGGCGATAAGCGCCGCACTAGATTCCCGCGAAAGCGGGAATCTGAATCCCATTGTGCAACCAAACCGCGTAACGCCCCTCCCCTCATTCCGGCGAAAGCCGGAATCCATCCGGTTCCGTTCACCCTGAGCCTGTCGAAGGGCGCCCCCAAAAAATGTGACACAACCATTTGCACCAAATAACACACCCGTCCTAAAGTCCCCCACAACAGGTCCTCCCACGGCGGCGCGACAGCTAGCAGTTGAGCCGTCACCTGTTGTCCCCGGGAGCGCAACAGGAGGGCGCTCCCCACATGGGGCGCATCGGTGCCAAAAACCTTCGGTTTCCCGGCCAGGAAACCACGACGGGTCACTCGTGGCCACGGGTGATCAGTGACGGTGGGCTGACG
>DAOUJJ010000022.1:0-40464 GCA_034422835.1 Dehalococcoidia bacterium
GGGGGGGGGGGGGGGGGGGGGGCCCCCCCCCCCCCCCGGGGGGGGGGGGGGGTTAAGTGTCATCCTATGTGTGTTCCCTGGAAACGCCGTCATTCTTTCCCTTTGTCAACTCCTATTATAAGGGGTCAGGCATCCCCGCTTTCATTGGAGTACTCTAAAGGCTGGATTGTCGTGGGCAAAACGCAAGGAAGGAGACAACGATGGCACAGATTCTCACCCGCCTTTTTGGGGCCTATCTCCTGCTGACGGCAATAGCCGTCGCCCTGTTGTTCATGATCACGCCGCTCATCCATGACGGCTCGCCGGAGTATCCCTACTGGACAATCCTCAATTACTTCATGGCCCTCGGCGCGCCCTTGATGCTTGTGCTGACGTTCCTCTATCGATGGCGGTTGGACCCGGAGAACACTGACAATTACACGTGCGCTATCGCGAATGGACTTTTCTTTGCCTCTGTCGTCCTCACAATGCTGTTCTTCTGGGAGTATTTCTGGCTGCTGGATACGAGCACTGAGACGGGCGACGCGGCCATGTCGCACACCATCTACTTCCCGCTGATGGACGCTCTCTACGTCGTTCTTGGCCTCATCATCGGAGAACGCCTCATCCGCAGCGGCGGACAGTAATAGCGCAGCAGAAAGTCCTGGCGTGTCGCTAGACTCGTCCCGTCACGGCGGTTCTCAGAAGCTGCCCAAGCGGCGGCCGGTGTCCGTAGACAAGCAGGTAGCTGCGGAAGAGGCGCTGCGCCAGCTTCACAGCCACGACGACCGAAATCGCTAACGCGATCAGGCTTGCGGCAATCTCGAACGGCCCGATGGCATCAAGCGCCAGTCTCGCCAATGACATCGTCGGCGCCGTGAACGGGATGTACGTCATGATCTGCGGCAATATGGCGCCTGCGTCATCGATGATCGCAAACGCGAACCAGAACGGAGCGACGGCAGGCAGGATGACGATGACCGTCAGTTGCTGTGATTCCCGTTGAGACGTTGTGACGGCGCCGAGCGCCGCCATCAACGCCGCGAAGAACGCGTAGCCAAGCAGGAAGTAGGCAAACGCCACGAGGATGAGCGGCCACGGGGGCAGCCCCACAGTGGAAATGTCATCCACGAATATCGATGCCCCGAACAGGAGACCAACGGCTGATCCCATCCACACGCCCATTTGGATCATGCCCGCCACGCCCAGCCCCAGTAGCTTGCCCAGCATCAACTGGTCCGGGCTGACTGTGGAGAGCAGGATTTCCATGACGCGGTTCTCTTTCTCCTCGTTCAGCCCCTGGAGCAGGTAACCGGTGATGGTCAGAACGGAAAAGATAACGGCGAACGCCATCGCCATGAAGAAGATGAGCGTTGCGGGATCGAAAGAGTTCTCCTCGGATTGACCGCTTTCACCCACTTCAAGCGTGGTGATGAACGCCGGGGACAGGATACGTGCAGCCCGAACGTCGTCCACTGCTTCCGCAACCAGGTTGATGCGCAAGAACTCCCGCAGTGAGCCGCGGCCTCCCCCTGTGATATTCAGACCTCTCTCGGCACGGACGATCTCAACGACTCTGCCGGTGGAGATATAGTCGCGCCCGATTACATACACGGCATCGAGCTCGCCGGATGCCACTGCCGCGCGCGCCTGATCCTCACTCTGGATCGGCACGTACTCGGTGGTCCCCAGAGTTCCCGGCTCGCTGATCACACCGGCGAGGTCCACATAGCCGACTGTCCGGGATTCCGGCTCATCATCCTCGCCGGACGTGAAGAAGATATACGCCCCAATACCACCCACAAGCAGAAGCACCCCAGCAGGCACAAGAGCGGTCATGACGAGGAAGCCGGTCCGCGACAGCATCGTTGTCAGCTCATGCCGGGCAACAATCAGCGCCTTATTCATACCGTGCCTCTCCGCCCCTGGACTTCACGGATGAATATCTCCTCCAACGTCGGCAGGGCCACTTCGAAGCGTTCTATACGCATACCGGCGTTGAGCAGCTCCCTGAGTACCTGCTCGGCTGTGGCTCCCTCCGCGAGACGCATTGTGATGCTGTCTGCAGAGCGTTCAATTTCCCCCGCTCCGGTGATTCGTTCCGGTAACGCATCCGGAGATTCAACGCGAATGGTATCGCCGCGATAACGCCGCCGGAGTTCGGACGGCGCGCCATCCAACGCCACCTCTCCGTCGTCAATCATGAGCACGCGGTCTGAAAGTTCCTCCACATCGGTCATCTGGTGGGTGGAGAAAATGATCGCAGCGCCGCGTTGTTTTTCTTCCAACAGAATCTCTTTCATACGACGCGCATTGACCGGATCAAGGCCCGAGAACGGCTCATCAAGCACGAGGATGTCCGGCTTGTGCAACAGAGTCGCCCCGAACTGGACAAGTTGCGTCATCCCGCGGCTCAGCTCGTGCACCTTCTTGTTCGCGTGCTCTGACATGCCAACCGCATCGAGCATTTCGGCGGGGCGAATGGCGGCCTCGCGGCGGCTCAGTCCCTTTAACTGTCCCAGGTACGAAAGCACGATGGTGAGACGGAGGCCCTCATACAGACCGCGCTCCTCCGGGAGGTAGCCGATGCGTTCCTGTGTTTGCTCGGTCAGCGGACCGCCCAACGCTCGCGCCTCACCCTCATCAGGCGCGAGTATGCCGAGCATCATTCGAATCGTGGTGGTTTTACCTGCGCCATTTGGGCCGACAAGCCCAACAACCTCGCCGCTGTTGACGTGCAGGGAGACATCATTCACGACGTCCCTGCCGCCGAACTGCTTTCGCAGTCGGCGAGCCTCCAACGCCGGCGCGCCGGCATTAACAGAATCGAATCGGGAATTCCCAACACCAACCATCAAGGCCAGTATATTCGCCGCATGTCATTCTGAGGGGCGCAGCCCTGAAGATTCTAAAAGCTCGTCCACCGATCAAACGAAGGCTCTAGATTCTTCGCTGCGCTCAGAATGACAGGCCGGTGAAGCGCCGGCCGGCCGGCAATTTTCTAAGTCGCTGCTGAAACCAGCGGCAAACTAAGCTGCCTTGGCATCGTCGCCCAGCGCGGGTCATCCAGCGTCAGCGTCGTGCAGCCGAGAGCAAGCAATTCTCGAGCCGCCAGCGGCGTCCTGATTCCGTATGCGCGAACGTCGATTCCCAGCGACCCGGCCTGCGCCACCAACTCTGCGCTCACCTCGGAGGCTTGCACCGCCAACTCGGACACTCCAACAACTGCCGCCTCAACCACGGCTGCGGGCGTCAGTGTTCCATGACGCGCTCCGATGGTCCAGCTCAGTTGGAGTCCGTCCGCGAGCGCCTGCGCTCGGCGCAGGAGATTGAGGTCTGATCCTGTCACGTAGCAGCGCTCGGCTCGGCCTGAGTCGGCAACCACGCGCCCTACGGCTTCAGCGAGTCCCTTGCTCTTTTCCTTGAGGTCGATGATCACGTCAAAGTCGGCGGCAAAGCCATCGAGCATGACGGAAAGGGATGGCACGCCAAGAACTTCAAGGTCCGCCATTGTGGCGGTGGCAACGTGGGCCTTATGGCCGTGCGTCCTGGTCAATGTTGAATCGTGGATGATGGCGGGCTGCCCGTCCCCGGTCCGGCGAACATCGGTCTCTATGGCATCGACGCCAAGGTCAGCGGCTGTGGTGAATGCAAGTAAAGAATTCTCAGGGGCCAACGCCATCGCGCCCCTGTGAGCGACCGTCCTTATCGCCCTTGGATAGTCCATGGTGGAGGTAAGATATTCAGTTTCCACATAACCATGGTGCCACACTATCAGATAAACGAAGTTAAGTCACCGTTAAGGTCATGTATGACCGCGGTAAAGTTTCCATCGCCGCATCCCATACCACCACATCAGCCCTTCCGTGCTACAGTTTCAATAGATAGATTGTTCGGGGGGAGGCAGCGCATGCACGGCGTGGAGCCGAAGGTCTTTCTGTTAGGAGAGACCAGGATAATACCTGAGGGGCTTAGCGCCTATCTTGAGCACATCGGCGCGCCGAACTGGTCGACGGACGCGGTCACGGACGTTGAGGCCCTCGCAGAATTCATGGGACGCCTCTGCTACCGGAGCTTCGAGCCCGGCCTCAATCCGAACGTCACGCGCGTCCGCCCCAACAACGCCGCACATCTCAAGAACATCATCGCCACCGGCCACGGCTCCGTCCTGGAGCACAGCGTCCTCAACTTCGCTATCACGGACGTCAGCCGCGTCTTCACCCATGAACTGGTCCGCCACCGGGCTGGCACCGCCATCTCGCAGGAGAGCCTGCGATTCGTCCGCCTCGATGACCTCGGCATGTGGGCGCCCACCGCCGTCCGCGAGGACGAGCAGATCATGGAAGTCTTTGTCGACACATTCCAGAAACTGGAAGAGTTGCAGAAGATGATGGCGGAGCATTACCAGTTGGACGAGGACGGCGCGCAGTTCTCACGCAAGAAGGAGATCACCTCTGCCATGCGCCGCATCGCGCCCATCGGCGTCTCGACGAGCATCGGATGGAGCACGAATATCCGCGCCCTGCGCCATATCCTGGAGGCGCGCACGGACCCCAGCTCAGAGGAGGAAATCCGTGTCGTCTTCGCCAAGGTCGGCGAACTTGTCCAGGATCGCTACCCTGTGCTCTTCTCCGACTACAAGACTGAAATGGTCAACGGCCTGCCCTGGTACAAGACACAGCACGAAAAGGTCTGAGCCGCGATAAGCGCCCAGCGCGCTGTGGGGACGGAGGAATCGGGATGGACATGCGAGATTTGGCCATTGATCACTTTGGCCGTGTACGGGAACTGCTCGCCAGGTGCATTGATGGGCTTAGCGTCGAGCAGTTGATGAAACAGCCGGACGAGCAATCAAACCCGCTTGGCTGGATCGGCTGGCACTTGACGCGCACCCAGGACCACGAAATCTCCGGTCTCGCCGACCGCGAGCAGGCGTGGATTGCGGACGGCTGGCATGAGCGGTTCGGCATGGCCGCCGATCCGCAGAACACCGGAACCGGCCACTCTATGGACGAGGTTCGCGCCTTCCAGTCGCCGGAGGCGTCCGTGATCATCGGATACTATGACGCCGTCTACGCCCGCACGCAGGAGTTCATCCGGACGATTACGCCCGAGGCGCTCGACCGTGTCCTGAATGAACCGCGGTGGAACCCAATGCCAACTGTCGGCGTCCGCCTCGTCAGCGTGATGCAGGATAATTCAATGCACACGGGAGAAATGTCGTATCTCAAGGGGATGCTTGAACGGCGGCAGTGGTATCCCGCCTGATCCCCTGCCCTAACCTGAGTCAGACAAGACACACCGGGAGGTTCTGTGCCTGAAGTCATCACACGCGAGCAATCCGAGGGACGCACGAGCCTGTTCGTCACCGTTGAGGGCGTGACATTTCACGCGCTCGATTGGGGCGGCGACGGGACTCCGCTGCTTCTAGTCCACGGGGGACGCCGCACCGGACGCAGCTGGAACGCCGTCGCGCGGCGGCTCCGCAACGACTTTCGCGTCATCGCGCTGGACACGCGCGGGCACGGTGAGTCGGACGGGCCGGAAACCGGCTACCGCGCAACTGAGGGCGCGCGCGACATGGCGGGAATCGTTGAGGAGTTGGATCTCCCGCCGCACTACATCATGTCCCACTCGTACGGCGGCGCGATAAGCGGCCTCTACGCCACCAACCACCCGGACCGCGTGCTCGGCATGGTGATGATTGAACCGGTGCCGGAGGGTCCTGCTCACTGGGTGCGCGTGAATGTCCTCAATGAAGACCTGACGGAGAAGCCCGGCCCTGGCCGGCGCAATTCATGGGTCTCCCTGGAAGACCTCAAGCGCCGACTTGAGTCCAACAACATGACAAGCGTCTGGACCAGGGAAGCGCTGGACGACGTGCTTAATGAGGAGACCATCGTCCATCCTGACGGGCGCGCCGAGGCGGCATGGAGCCTCAACTCATACAACATGGAGGAGATGGCAACCGACGAGTTCATGCTCATCGACGGCGCAGACCGGCTGACAATGCCTATCCTCGTTGTCGTGGCGGAGGAGAACAACCTGCTTGAGTCTCACCAGAGGCCGCTGGCGGAGGCCCTGCCTCACGGCGAGTTCCTCGTCATGCCCGACGTTGGTCACGCAATCTACATGCAGGTCCCGGACGAGACCGCCAACATCGCCCGCCGCTTCCTGCTGGGCGCCAAGGACTAGAAGACGTCGATCCTACTCCTCCAGCCGTAGGTCCCCGCTCCGGCCGCCGGACTTGGCGACGAGCCGCACGGCCTCAACAGTCATCGTGCGGTCGATGGCCTTGCACATGTCGTAGACGGTTAAACCCGCCACACTGACCGCCGTCAGCGCCTCCATCTCCGCTCCCGTCTGACCTGTCGTGCGCACGGTCGCCTCGATCTCAACGCTCGCCCCGTCCTCGCCCGGCGTCAGTTCAACGCCCACAAATGACAGTGGCAGGGGGTGGCAGAGCGGGATCAGTTCGGCGGTGCGCTTGGCGGCCATCACCCCCGCCAACTGCGCGACGGACAGGACGTCACCCTTCGGTGTCGCTTGCTCGCGGATGGCCGTCAGCGTTTCGGGTGACATGACCACCCTGCCCCGCGCGACGGCCTCTCGTTTTGTCACGTCCTTATGGCCAACATCGACCATGCGCGGCCCTGCCGTCGGATCGACGTGAGACAGTTGGCCGGGATTCTCTTGATCAGCCATCGGATTGTTCGGCGATGTATTCGCCTACCCGCCGATGTGGTACATCTCCACGCGCTCCGGCTTCTTGCCCGCGAGCGCGGCGGTCTCGCTCGTCCGCTCCTCGGAGTAACGATCAGTCCGCTGTTCCCAGACGCCGGTGATCAGCGCGAGGATGTCATCATCGGTTGCGCCGTCACGCATGGGCCCGCGAAGATCATGGCCGTCACCGGTGAACAGGCACGTGTAGAGCTTGCCGTCTGTTGAAAGGCGCGCGCGCGTGCAGTCATCGCAGAACGGCTCAGAGACGGACGAGATGAACCCAATCTCACCTGTGCCGTCGGCGTATGCATAACGTGAGGATGTCTCGCTTCTGTAGTTCCGATCGATTGGGATGATGGGCGTCTCGGCATTGATGCGGGCCGCAAGCTCCCTGCTCGGCACAACCTCTTCCAGTTTCCAGCCGTTGATGGTGCCGACATCCATGTATTCGATGAACCGCACGATCTTGTCCGTGCCTTTGAAGTACTTGGCAAGGTCGGTCACAAAGTTGTCGTTGACGCCGCGCTGAACCACGCTGTTGATCTTGATCGGGCCGAGGCCGGCATCTTCAGCCGCCTCGATGGCCTCCAACACCCGGTCCACCCCGAACCCTCGCCCGTTCATCTGCTTGAACGTCTCATCGTCCAAACTGTCCAGGCTGATGGTGACGCGGCGCAGTCCGGCCTCTCGCAATTCCTTCGCCATCGGCGGCAGCAAGTAGCCGTTCGTTGTCAGTGAGAGGTCTTCAATTCCATCGACCTCCGCGAGCTTGCGAATCAGCACCGGCAGGTCCTTGCGCAGCAGGGGCTCACCGCCCGTCACCCGGATCTTCGTGACGCCCAGATCGGCAAAGATGCGCGTCAGGCGCTCGATTTCCTCGAATGTCAGGATTTGGTCGCGCGGAAGGAATTCGTATCGCTCGCCGAAGATCTCAGCCGGCATGCAGTACGAGCAACGGAAATTACACCGGTCCGTAACGGAGATGCGCAGGTCTTGCAGGATGCGTCCGAAAACGTCCTTGACGCTTATTGGGGCGGCAACGGTCATGTTTGGTCGTTTCCCTCGGTCTCGTTCGCAGCCACCATCTCGGCGATAATGTCCCGCGCGATGCGGGATGCCCTGCCGCGGTGACTGAGTGCGTTCTTTGCTTCTGAGTCCAATTCGGCTACTGTCTTCCCGTACTCCGGCACGACAAATATCGGATCGTATCCGAATCCGTTCGTCCCCCTCGGAGCTTTTCCAATTATACCCCGCAGTTCCCCCTTCGCTATATGAACGGTGTCTACGCCCGGCTCTGCGATGATGATTACGCAACGGAAGGCCGCGCCCCGCTCTCCATCCGGAACGTCTGCGAGGTTGCGCAGCAAGAGTTCCACGCGGTCTCCGTCGGTCTTGGCATCCGGAGCGCCGTATCTCGCACTGATTACCCCGGGCGCGCCGCCCAATGCCTCAACAAACAGGCCGGAGTCGTCGGCGAGCGTCAGAATCCCTCCCGCATTTGCGTACGCCTGCGCCTTGATCAGCGCGTTCTCTTCAAGTGTCTCGCCCGTCTCTTCAACATCGATGTCAAGGCCGATGTCGGTAGGCGTTACAAGCTCAACAGGCAGCCCTTCCAACAACTCACGGAACTCCCGCACTTTGCCGGGATTCCCCGTGCCAACAAGGAGTTTCATACGCGACTAAACCTCGCCGTCTCCGCGAAACTCGTCACTCCCGCGAAAGCGGGAATCCGGAAAACCCCAGGTTCTCGTAGCGCCGGAACGCAGAATCCTGCTGACACAGGCCAATAAACGCTAGTCGCGAACCGGAAAAACTACTCCGCGCGAATAGCGAACCTGTCCTCCAGGCCGGTCACGATGTCGCGGAATCCGCCGTACTCCAACTCCGTGTACGGAAGCATCGCCGGACCCGACCATCCCTGATCGCGCATGTAGAGCGCCTTCTCCTGCGCCTTGTTGCGGACGAGGTCCCACGCCGGATTGTCAAAGAAATCGACAACGTTTGCGGAGAACTTACCCTCAGCATTCATGGAGAAGCCGAGCGACTCGACGATTGGCAAGCAATATGGCCCGGTGACCGGCGTATTCATCGCCACCGGCATCAGCGGCATGTTGTGGGAGCCGCGAGCGTCGCCGCCGATGTAATGCGCCTTGGTAAACGTCGATAGAACCTCCTCCGGAGCGGGGAAGATTCCCTGGTTGCGCACGATGGCGATAGGGTCGTCCTTGCCGGTGTACGTGCCGGCAATGTTGTGCAGACGTTGCGCGGAGATCGCCGCCGCATCCTGATCGCCGTACGTCCGTGATGTGATGCTCTCGATGCCGAATCGCTCGTTGTCGCGCAGCAACACCGTGATCTGGTAATAGTCGTCCGGCGCGTGCAGCGTCAGGAGGCTGTCACCGTCGGTGTTGTTCATATCGATGATGTTGAAATCGAATCCCTGGATCATGCGCGGCAGCATAAGGCCGGCGCAGTACATCGGATCAGCGAAACCGAGGAAGAGCGGCAGATTGTAGGCGCCCGGCCCACACTTATCCGCCGCAAAGATCATGAACGACTCCGCGGGGCGCGCGCTGTTGGTTCTCACCGGCTCGTGCTCGAACTCGACTTCCGCCACGCCGGGGCCTGCGCCGCGCACGTTACCGGAGGGCGCGTCCACCAGCAGGTCTTGTCCCGCACCGTACAGCCCGTACTCCTGCGCGATGGCCGTCGCCGCAAGAAAGCTATCCCACGCGAACTGGTGAATCTCTGTATCGTCCTTGCCGCGCGTATGGGACATGATGATTGCGATGTCATCGCCCACGTGGAACACGTAGCCATCGATGAGCAGCCCCCGTTCAATCGCGGCCTGCACCTCAGAGCGTACCTTGTCCAGCATCTCTTCCGTCGGCCTTGTATGGCCGCCGATGGACCCGACGTCCGCCTTGATGGCTGAAAGTGTCAAGCGCATGGTTATTTCCCCCTGTGTTTCGTGGCTGTTTCCTGCGCACGGCGCTTCTCCGATAACTGGAAAGCAACCGCTGCGGAGCAATCTATTACCCCACCTGGTGGGCTTACCCAAGCCCGATTCACCCTACCAGTGACGCGCGAACCGTGTCAAAGCAAACCTATCCCGCCGCCACGCCGTCAACTTGACATTAGAGCCGCCAAAAATCTAGGCTTAGGCGGCTTTACACAGAAGAATCCACAGAGGTGGGAGGGGAAGCAAATGCCTGAACTGCTATACGAGAAGAATGACGCGGAACACTACGCGACGTTCACCATGAACCGCCCTGATCGGCTGAACGCCATGGGCGGCAGCATGAACGAGGAGTTGCAGATTGCGCTCCACGATTTCAACAACGACCGCAACATGTGGGTCGGCATCGTCACCGGCAACGGCCGGGCATTCTCAGCGGGCGCAGACCTGCGCGAAATGTCGGATCGCAACACACGCACGGCCGAGGTCAATGAGGCGTTCGACAAGGGTGAGATCGACGCAGAGGAGCGGGCGCGTCGCCTGTTCCAGATTTCCGGCGGCGGAGGAGCCGGCCCCACGGGCTCTCTCTTCCAGTTCGCCCGCTCGCCCAAGCCTTTCATTGCGGCCATCAACGGACTGGCCGTCGGCGGCGGCACTGAGCGCGCCATCGATTGCGATATACGCATCATCTCGACCGAGGCCTACATGGGTCTGTTCGAGGTGAAGCGCGGAATCATGCCCGGCTCCGGCATGCACCTGATGCCCCGCCTCGTTCCCGTGGGTGAGGCGATGTACATCGGCCTGACGGCGGACCGCATCTCCCCCCAGGAGTGCCTGCGCATCGGCCTCGTGCACGAGGTTGTCGAGCCCGATCAACTCCTGCCGCGCGCTGTTGAGATTGCCAAGATGATTTCGGAGAATGCGCCTATCGCCGTCCAGGGCGTCAAGGCTACCGCGCAATTCTGGCGCAACCTCTTCATCGACGAGCACTACCAGTTCAGCGGATGGGTCAACCGCATCGTTGGCGGCTCCGAGGACTCCAAGGAGGGCCCGCTCGCCTTCGCAGAGAAGCGGGCGCCCAACTGGCAGAATCGCTAGATTCCGCGTTCCACAAGGAACCCACAAGCGGGGCGGCACAATGTGCCGCCCCGCTTCATTTGTTCCAACCTGTCACACGATTGCTACAATGGTTCAGTCGGCTGATTTCGCATTGGCCAACAAGTTTGAGCGGATTCAAGGCAGAACGGATTACAGCCCTCATGCCCTACACAACGTCGCTACGGTGTAAAGAGTGCACTTGGGAGACCGAACTCCTGCCTGTCAACGTCTGTGATCTCTGCTTCGGGCCACTCGAGGTTCAATATGACTATGACGCCATCTCCCGCGTCATGTCCCGTGAGTCCATCAAGAACGGCCCACCCTCCATGTGGCGCTACGCCGAACTCCTGCCCGCCGATCCTGAGAATCGCGTCGACATCAACGCCGGTCTCACCCCCCTCATCAAGGCGGACAGGCTCGGCAAGGAGCTTGGACTGAACGAACTCTATCTCAAGAACGACTGCGTCAACCCGACTTACTCTTTTAAAGACCGTGTTGTCTCGGTTGCCGCTACTGCCGCGCGCGATTTCGGCTTCGATACCCTCGCCTGCGCGTCAACCGGCAACCTCGCCGGCTCAGTTGCCGCCCATGCCGCACGCGCCGGAATCAGGTGCTACGTCTTCATTCCCGCCGATCTCGAACTTGGCAAGGTCGTGGGCGCGGCCATCTACGGCCCTACCCTCGTCGCCGTCAATGGCAGCTATGACGACGTAAATCGACTCTGTTCAGAGATCGCAGATCGTTACGGCTGGGCTTTCGTCAACATCAACGTCCGTCCCTACTATTCGGAGGGCTCCAAGACGTTGGGGTATGAGGCGGCAGAGCAACTCGGCTGGCACGCGCCGGATCACACAATCGTTCCTGCCGCTTCCGGCTCCATGTTCACCAAGATCTGGAAGGGCCTCAACGAGCTTCACGACATCGGCATCATCAGCAAGCCAAAAACGAAGATGCACATCGCCCAGGCGGAAGGCTCATCGCCCATCGTCTCCGCCTACGATGCCGGCATCAAGGATATTCGTCCCGTCCGGCCCGACACCGTTGCCAAATCGCTTGCCATCGGCAACCCTGCCGACGGCTACTATGCGCTCAAAGTTATCGAGGACAGCGAGGGCACCGGCCACGCCGTCTCGGACGCGGAGATCGTTGATTCCATGAAACTCCTGGCCCAGACGGAGGGCATCTTTGCAGAGACGGCCGGTGGCGTTACCATCGGTGTCCTGCGCAAGTTGGCTGCCAAGGGGCTCATCGGAAAGGATGAGGTGACCGTCGCTTATATCACCGGAAACGGACTGAAAACGCAGGAGGCCGTGCAGGATGTGGCGCAGACAGTCAACATCAATGCCTCCCTGCGCGACTTTGAAGACGCAATCAAGGCCGAGGATGCCTGATCGCGTCCCGCAGGGTTCATCCTCTAACCGGAACAACAGGGAATAACGGGGGGAACAATGGCCAAGGCTCGTGTCCGATTCACGTTCGCATCGGAACTCATCCAGGAACCCATCATCTGGTCGCTTGGCCGCGAATACGAGGTGGTCACAAACATCCGTCGCGCCAACGTGGAGGAGGATCAGGGCTGGGTTATTCTCGAACTCGACGGCGAACAGGGCGAAATCGACCGCTGCATTGATTGGGTCAAGTCAAAGGGCGTCCGCGTTGACCCCGTCTCCGGGGACGTTATTGAAGGCTAACTAACTTCACCAAGATCACTTACCCGCCCGGCCTCTTAGCAGGAACTGTGTAAGCCGCCCGTCAAAGTAGGCACGATTGATGACAAAACGCACACAATGCATGACAATTGACGTATGGATACAAGGTACGAGTGGAATGAGGAGAAGAATCAGCAACTCATAAGACAACGAGGGGTCTCATTTCAAGATGTTGTGGAGTCCATCGCGCGGGACGGCCCAGTTGATGCATATGCCCACCCCAACCAGAGCCGTTATCCGGGACAGAGCGTCTATGTTGTGGATATTCGCGATTACTTGTACCTGGTTCCCTATGTCGAACAAGACGAAAGAACAAGCTTCCTCAAGACAATCATTCCAAATCAAAGAGCCATGAGAAGGTATGGCCGAAGGGGTTAGACATGAATTACGAGCTAGATGATGAAGAGCAGGAAATCCTTGAAGCATTCAGACGCGGCGAACTAAAGCGGATGCCTAATGCTGATGAGGAAATTGCGCTTGCCAAGCTGACGGCACGCAATACGCTAAAGAAATCCAGGCGTGTGACCCTGCGAGTGACGGAGCACGATTTTGACATGGCGCATACTCGTGCAATGGAGGAAGGCATACCCTATCAGACTCTTCTGTCAAGCATCATCCACAAATACCTCTCCGGTCGTCTGACTGACTTGGGCCCCTCTGTCGTCAGGGAAACACCGCGTAAGCTGGAGAAAGACGACGATTCTGCTTCATTCCGCTATAGTTAGAGGAACACCACGCGTACGCGGCGGTTCACATCCTGAAGTAACAGATAAGTCAGACCAAAGGAGCCAGTTGTCTATGTCGGTCACAGTCAAGATTCCCACGCCTCTGAGGCGCGTGACAGATGGCGTCGATGAGATTGAAGCCAGCAGTGATCGGCTCGACGGCGCGCTCGCGATCCTCAACGAGCGCTTCCCCGGCATCAAGGAGCGCCTCTTCAACAACGAGGGGGAGCTCCACCGCTTCGTCAATATCTACGTGAACGGCGAGGACGTCCGATTCCTCAGCGGCCTTGAAACTCCTCTCAAGGAGGGCGACGAGGTCAGCATTGTCCCGGCCGTTGCCGGCGGCTAATCCGCGCTACCCACCCGATTCAATCCAGACCAGAATCCGACTCCCACTCTTCCGGTATATCCGCCTGTTCGCGCGCCTGCTGTGATTTCAGCCACAGGCCGCGCTGCTCCTCCCGCGCCGCCTCGTCACTCGGGGTATACGCGGCATGAAAATCCCGCCTGAACTGTTCATATGTGCCCGCTGCAATGGCCGTGCGCGCGTCGTCAAACAGGCGATGGATGAACCGCAGATTGTGAATGCTCGCCAGACGATATGCGAGCAGCTCCTTCGCTTTGAACAGGTGCTGGAGATAAGCGGCGGAATGCGTCGCGCACACTTGGCAATCACACCCCTCCATCAGCGGCCCTAACTCACGGGTATAACGAGCGTTGAGGATGTCTACCCGACCCTGCGGCGTGTAGAGCGCTCCGTTGCGCGCAACGCGCGTCGGCAGCGCGCAGTCGAACGTATCGATGCCCCGCGCCACTCCCTCCACGATGTCCTCCGGCGACCCGACACCCAACAGGTGGCGCGGCTTGTGCGATGGCAGCAACGGCATGGAAACGTCCACCATCTCCCACATCACGTCCTTCGGTTCGCCGAGGCTCAGGCCGCCGATTGCTATTCCCTGCGTCCCGTCAAGCGCGGCGATAAACCGCGACGACTCTTCCCGTAAATCTGTTTCCATCCCGCCTTGCACGATGCCGTACAACAGGCCCGCCTTCGGGCGATGCGCTCGTGCCGAGCGCTCTGCCCACAGATGCGTCCGCGCCATCGCCCTCTCTACCCCATCTCGCTCCACGCCGTATTGCAGTGGCTGATCCAGGCACATGATCATGTCCGCGCCCAGCCGTTCCTGCAGCACCACGGCAGATTCAGGTGACAGGTGGAACTGTGTCCCGTCGATGTGGGAGAGGAATGTAACCGCCTCGTCCGAGATACGCAGTCGGTGCGCCAGTGACGTCATCTGGAAACCACCGGAGTCGGTCGCTATGGGGCGATTCCAGCCCATGAATCCATGCAGTCCACCCGCCTGTTCGATGAGATCCACACCGGGCCTTAGCGCAAGGTGATAGGCATTGCAGATGACAACCTGCCCGCCCACTGCCGCCACGTCAGACGGAGACAGCGCCTTGACGCTTCCCTGCGTGGCTACGGGTAGGAAGGCGGGGGTCTGAATCTTACCATGCGGCGTAACGAGGATTCCCGTTCGCGGCCCCGGCGCAGCGCCGTCTGCCGGGCTCGTCATGCGGAAATACGGAACGGAAGTCGTCATGCGGTCATGCAGAGACCAGTGATTTGAGCAAACTCACTGAATGGCGGTTAGGACTGTCGTGATCAGCAGAGCCGTAAACATTCCGCACAGCAGACTGTACGATGCCGTCTTGAATCGGCGGCGCTGAACTGCCGGGCTCAGGGACGCTCGCTCCAGCTGCATCGTTCCCCAGACGTTGTACAGCGCGAAACTGCCCGCCATCACCCAGTACACGATACTTTGCTCCGCCACGAATCCCATCGCCGCCACCAAAACAACCAGCAGCATTGCCAGCGAGAGGAATAATGGCCGGGCGCTTTGCCACGCTGACCGAAGCGGAAAGATTCCCACTCCGGCCTGCAGATAATCGGCGCGATAGAAAAGCATGATCGCCCACACGTGATGGATGACCCACACGCCGACAAACACGCACAACAGGCCGATCACCGGCCCAAACGAGGGATCCATCGCCAGCCACCCCGCAGCAACCGGAGACGCGCTTGACACACCACCAAGGAAATGTGTCGCCTCCGTCTTGCGGAACGACACGGCCGCAAGTGTTCCCGTCGCCCCTGCCAGTGCGGCTAGCGGATGTACGAGGAACGCAAGCGCGACGCCTGCCAACACCCAACTCGCCGACCAGTACAGGCCGCGCTCCGCCGGAACGATGCGGCCGCTTGGAATGCTCCGCCCTCGTGTCCGGTTCATACGCGCGTCAAGCGCTCTATCCAGATAGTTCGTCAGCCCGTTCGAGCCGCCGCTGCCAAGGAATACAGCCAATGTGATGAGGGCCACTCTGCCCGATTGAGCCGGGTCGGCCCCGGAAGCGACAACGGCAGCAGCCGCGCCCAGGAACGTCAGGAGAATCGTCACGCGCGGCTTGAGCAGCTCCCAATACGCGAGCCCGCTTGCGCGAAGCACCGAACCTGAGACCGACTGATTGATCAGCATCAACTCATCCTACGCCATGCCCGCCCCGCAATAAAGCAACCCAATCGCGTTCCACTACGCGTCTTTTCTATTGATATGTGATACATTTAACGAGTCTGGACACGTACAAAAGGGGGATTTCCTAAGACATGCGCAGGTCTCTTGTTTTTCTTGTTGGACTTGTATTCATCGTCGGCTCGCTTGGAGTGATTGCCTGTGGCGGCGGCGGGAATGGCGATGACGGGGGCGGATCGAGCGGCAGCGGCAACACGGTCGCGATTTCAATGGACGATCAGGGCGGCACGTACACCATGGTAACCAGCCCCGGTTCTGTCGCCGCCGGGTCGGTGACGTTTGACATTGAAAACGTTGGGCTGATTGCGCATGAGTTCAAGGTAGTCAAACTCAATGACGCCGGAATGGCAGCAGACCTCACTGACCTGCCGACAGAGGCCGGTCTGATCTCTGAGACCGGCAACATGGTCGACGGTGTCGGCACGATTCTCGGCAGCCTGCTTGAGGCTGACCTCCCCGCAGACAGCGACGATGAACTCACTCTCAATCTCGAAGCCGGTGAGTACATGCTGCTCTGCAACGTAGCCACCCACTACCAGCTCGGTATGTGGAGCGAGTTCACAGTCACATAGACCCACATTCTCCAGGGATGTAAAAGTTCCTGCGGCGCTGAGCGCCGCGGGAACTTTGCTTTTTGATGCGGGATAGCCTACCCCTGCCCCGCCAGGCGTTCCAGATCCGACGGGCTCCTGATCTCCCGCACCGCTCGCAGAAACTCGGCCACGGACCCCGTTCGGTTTCTCACCTCAATCAACTGACCGTAGATAGGGCTCACCGATCCTCCCGCAGGAGAGTCCGCATAGCTCCCGTGGAACGCAAAATAGGCTTGGTTGATCTTCCGGATCGCGTAGCCATGCGTCTCGTTGAGATGGACGCGCCGTGCCTCCATGTAGGCTTCCGCCTCATCGATCAGCCCCTCCGCAAGCAGCCGCTCCGCCTCAATCCGCGTCTCTCTCATGTACGCCCCGAAGTCGAACACGCCGGGATCGCGATGGGCCTCCGTGGGCGGCTCTGGCACGCGGAACACAGGCGGCGGCTGATCCAATGCCATCGCCGCCGTCTCCGCCGCCACCATGTTCGCCACCGTCTCGTTGATCGTCGTCATGTCGCCACTCGCTGCATACCGCTGCCCCAGTGGGTGGAAGAAAAGGTAGTGGTGGACCCACTCATGGAGGATCGTCCTTACGGTGAAGTCACGCGTGGACGTCGACTTGACCAGCGCCGGATACGTTCCCATTCCACCGATGTTGACCACAAGCGCCGAGAGTCCTCTATCCGTCAGCGCCTTTTCCAAACGGAGTATCTCTTCTGTCGAAATCTCAGGCCGCAGCGGCAGCGACTCCGCCAATGCGATTCGATCGCGTGGCGACACGACTAACGCCCGTGGCAGGTCTTCCATCACAAACGAGACCGGCGGGAAGACGATATCACCCAACACGGGCGGGTCCGATACGAGCCCTGCCTCTCGCATCGTATTCATCATCAATCCGCGCAGCGCCAGTGTCGCCCGCGCTCGAATCTCGGCCAGTTCCTGCTCGATAGCCGTCTCTTCTTTCAACGCCCCAAGCAATTCAGGATCATCAGCAGGCCGGTTTGCCAGCAGCCAATTTGCCCTGCCTGCGGCCTCACGGAGCCGCGCGGTTGTCTCGAAGTATTCATCGATGGCGTCGGGATTTTCAGGGGGAGTATTGAGCGCGGCGACGATGTCCGAGGCGTGGCGAAGCTCCCACACCGCGATGTTGAAGCTGTCATGCGCGGCGGACGCCCGAACACCGGCAACGATATCCCCGGCGGGTGCAACGCACCCTGGCAATGCCATCAACGCCCCGAGAACCGCCGTAGCGAGAATTGCTATTCGGAGGGGCAACGCGCGAACGAAACCCATGCGGCCAGTATAGGCGCGGCGCATTGAGACGCCGCGCGCCCTGCCGTAGAATGGTGCGGTAAATCACCCGGCGCCCGGAGGGCGAACCGGTAAGTGGGGGGACAGGAATGCAGAATTACTCGACATCCGACATTCGGAACATCGTGCTCTTGGGACACAACGGGGACGGCAAGACCACGCTCGCAGAGCGCCTGCTGTTTCGGTCGGGCGCGCTGAGCCGAATGGGGAAGATCGAGGACGGCACCACAGCCTCCGACTTTGAACCCGAAGAGGAGCGCCGAGGCGGTTCCGTCAACCTCTCCGTCCTCCCTGTCGAATGGACAGGGAAGAAGCTCAACATCCTCGACACACCGGGCTATATGGACTTCCTGGGTGAGATGCTCAGCGGACTGCTCGTCGCTGATTCCGCCCTTATCGCCGTGGATGCCTCCACCGGTCCGCAAGTCGGCACAGACGCGGCGTGGAGGAGAGCAGCAGGGCGCGGGCTCGCCCGCCTGCTTGTTCTCGCGAAGATGGATCGAGAAAACGCCGACTACGACGCCATGCTTTCGATGGTTCGCAGTCGTTACGGCAATGGCTGCGCCCCCGTCATCGTTCCAATCGGCGCGGGCGATTCTTTCCGCGGCACCGTTGATGTTCTGCACAGGAAAGCGTACCTCGAGGACGGCACGGAATCAGACGTGACTGATGACATGGGCGTGGACGTCGACTCGTACCGCGAGCACGTCATCGAGGCCGCCGCAGAGGCGGATGATGATCTCGCTACCAAGTACCTGGAGGGCGAGGATATCTCGGATGAGGAGTTGCTTGCCGCTCTGCGGGCGGGTGTCACGTCGGGCGATGTCTTTCCCGTGCTCGCCGCATCAGCTCAGGCGGGCGCCGGCACGGATGCCGTCCTGAACCTCTTGGCAAACCTTACGCCAAGCCCCGCGGACGTGGACGCCCCCTCCGCCCAGACTGCCTCCGGCGAAGAGGCGACAATCACCCCGGACTCGGACGGCGCGCTCGCCGCCCTCATCTTCAAGACCACAGCGGACCCGTTCGTCGGCAAGCTGTCCTACTTCCGTGTGCAGTCGGGCGTGATGAACACAAACAGCCAGGCATGGAACACAGCGCAGAACCAGCAGGAGCGCGTCGCGCAGATCATCGTCCCCATCGGCAAGGAACATGCCAACGTGGACAGCCTCGCGCCGGGAGACATCGGCGCGGTGGCCAAGCTCAACGTCTCGCGCACAGGAGACACTCTGTCGACACGTGAGGCAGGAATCGCTCTACCCGCCATCCAATTCCCTGAGCCGATCTTCAGCGTGGCCGTCGAGGCCAAGACCAAGGCCGACCAGGACAAGATGGGCCCGGCCCTCGCGCGGCTGCTTGAGGAGGACCCGAGCCTCACGATGACCCGTGAGAGTGACACGCATGAGATCATCGTTTCCGGCCTCGGCGATTCCCACATCGACGTTGCCGTTCACAAGATGGCGCGCAAGTTTGGCGTAGAGGTGGAGACCGGCACGCCCAAGGTGCCCTACCGCGAGACGATTCGCATCTCAACCCGCGCAGAGTACAAGCACAAGAAGCAGACCGGCGGTCACGGCCAGTACGGCCATGTTGTCCTGCAACTGGAGCCGTTGAGCCGTGGCGAGGGGTTTGAGTTCGGCGAAAAGGTCGTCGGCGGCGCAGTACCCAAGAACTTCATTCCGGCTGTGGAGAAAGGCATCCGCGACACGCTGCCGGAGGGCGCGGTGGCTCATTTCCCAATCGTGGACGTCCGCGCCGTGCTGGTTGACGGCAGTTTCCACGCCGTCGACTCCTCGGAAATGGCGTTCAAGATTGCCGCATCCACCGCCCTGAAACAGGGCATCCAACAGGCGCAGCCCGTTCTCCTTGAGCCGGTCATGACGCTCGAAGTGGTCACCCCCGACGACTTCACCGGCGACGTGATCGGCAACCTCAACTCCAAGCGCGCCCACGTGCAGGGAATGACGACGGAGAATGAAGTGACGACGGTGCAGGCCGAGGCCCCGATGGCTGAGGTGCTGCGTTACTCGACCGAGCTCCGCTCGATGACACAGGGCCGCGCCTCATACACCATGCGCTTCTCTCACTATGAGGAGGTGCCGCAGCACCTGGCTCAGAAGATCATCGACGGCAGCGCGGAGTCCTAGCGACATTCTGCTTCCAAAACGAGATCGGGGCGGCTCATGAGCCGCCCCGATTTTTTGTGTCGTTGCGAAACTGATTGAGCCGTTCAGCCCTGCATCAACTTCCCAACCTCTTCAATGAGCGCCGGCAGAACCTGCTTGTAGTCGCCGACCACGCCGAAGCGCGATTCACTGAAGATGTTGGCCTCAGGATCACGGTTGATTGCCACGATGTTCTTGGAACCGGAGCAGCCCGCCATGTGCTGGCTGGCGCCGGAAAGCGCAATCGCGAAGTAAACGTCCGGAGAGACGACACGCCCCGTGATGCCGATCATCAGATCCTGATCGCAGAAACCGGAGTCCGTCGCGGCGCGTGTCGCGCCAACCGCGGACTGCGGCAACAGCGTCTGGAGCTTATAAAGCTCGTTGAAGCCCGCCTCGTCGCCCATGCCGCGTCCGCCGGTAACGACGATCGTTGCATCCTCCATGCGGATGCCCTCAACCTGCGCGTCCTCATGCTTGACGAAGCGTGAGCGGACGGATGAGGCGTCCAGCCCAACGTCAACGTTGACCACGTTGCCGGATCGGCCGCTCTGCGGCTCCGCGCCGTCATACGCCTTCATGTGAACCGTCGCGATGGCTGGCATCTTGGGGAACGAGACAACCTGCCTGAACAGTCCGCCCGCCACAGACCGCGCCGCCTGCAACTGCCCGTCCGCGATGCTCAGTCCGGATGTGTCAGAGGCGATACCCGTCTGCAGGCGCACCGCAAGGTATGGCCCAAGATCGCGCCCGTTGGGCGTGTGGCCAATCAGGATGATGCGCGGGTTCGCCTGCTGGGCGATGGCAATAACCGCCGGAGTATATGTCTCGTTCAAGTAGCTGCTGAACTGGTCACCGTCCACCAGGTACACGGTGTCCGCGCCCAGATTGATGATGTCTTGCGCGCGATCTCCAACGCCGCTGCCGATCAGCGCAGCCGAAATCGTCTCGCCCAGGTCTGCTGACAGTCCCTGCGCCGCCGACATCAACTCGTTCGTAATCGAGCCCAAAGAACCGTCCGCGCCCGTCTCGGCAACAATCAGAATGCCGTTTTCACCGGCCATTTCTTGTTCTCCTTCTTATTCTGTTTCCGTGATTCGGGATTGTCTTTGTCTGGAACCGGCCTAGATCAGGCGCTCCTCACGCAGGCGCAGCGCCAGCGCCTTGGCCGCCTCCGCTGGTGTCTCGCCCTCAATCATCTCGACGTTGGACGACTTCTCAGGCGCGAACAGGTCAACGACCTCCGTGAACGGATCGGCCGCGTCCATCGCCTCAAGGTCTCCCTTGCCCCACACCGTTGGGTCCACGCGCCGCGCCGCCATGATGCCGCGCATCGTTGCGTATCGCGGCTGTCCAAGCTCGTTGGACACGGTCACCAGTGCGGGCAACTTCGCCGCAACTGTGTCGATACCGTCATCGACGATGCGGTCGATCTGCACTTCGTCTCCGGTCACCTCAACGGCGATCGCATTCGTGAGAACGGGAATATCGAGGATGGCCGCCAGGGCCGTCGCCACAATTCCCTGGTCAAGGTCGGACGACTGCCTGCCTGAAACAATGAGATCAAAATCGCCGGTCTTGCGAATCGCCGCAGCCAGCGCCGCAGCAACCGTTACCGGGTCGCCGTTCGGCAGATCAGGGTCCTGGACCAGGAAGAGGTCGTCAGCGCCCATCGCCAGCGGCCGCTTGATCACGTCCAGCACGTGGCTCTCTCCGAGGCTCACGACGCTGACCGTTGTATCGGCATCGGCGTCCTTGATGCGAAGCGCCGCTTCCGCGGCGTAGTTGTCATAGTCACTCACGGCTGCCGGGACGCTTGACGCCACGGCCACTCTCTTGGCTGCCCGATCCGCCGTGAACGAACTCTGCGGCGCCTCCGGATCAGGCACTTGTTTAACGGTAACGATGATGCGCATTCATACCCCCAAAAACCCGTTTTACATGGGAACGCCCCCAGCATCTGGAGGCACTCAATGTATAGCATTCTGCATTGATTAGTGTCAAATTGCACAAACGTGGCGGGCATCCCGCAAACGACCCTCATCAGCCCTGAATTTCCGTACCCCGTGCTATACTGCCCCGAACGGCGGCAAGAACAGCCGAAACTGGGCGGGAGGGGCGGTATCGTGATCCCTGAGAAGGAGTTTCTCTGGACAATCGGCGACCTCAAATGGATACTCTTCGCACTCGCCGGACTCACAGTCGCTTACATCTTCTACAAGCTCTATGAGCGCGCCCAACTCTGGAAACTCGGCCAACCGGCGGACCGGCTCGGCAACCCCATAATCCGCGGCATCGCATTCGCCCGTCTCCTCGTTACCCAGGGCTACGGCCATGAGAAGTTCCTGCGGGACCGCTACGGCGGCTTCATGCACCTGCTCATCTTCTGGGGCGCGTCCATGCTTTTCCTCGGCACCGCCGTCGGCACCGTTGAGGAAGAGTTCCTCTATCCTCTCAAACACCGGGGAGTGCTGGAGTGGCCCATCGGCAACTGGTACCTCTATTCGTCTCTTGCATGGGACATCGGCGGACTCATGGCTCTCGCGGGCCTCACCATGGCCATCTTTCGCCGCTCCGCCATCCAGAAGCCGCACTCGCCCGGCCTTCTCGACGACAAGATCATCCTTACACTCGCCATCATTCTCATCTTCCAGGGCTTCGGCCTTGAAGGACTGCGGCAGCTCGGCCAGACATCGTTTGGCATTGAGTATCTCGACCATCCGGATTGGGCTATCTGGTCGCCCGGCGGCTTTGCGTTCGCCGCATTCTTCTATGAGTTTGTCGGCATCCGCGCCGACACGGCGGAAACGATCTATCGCGGCCTCTGGTGGTTCCACTCAGCCACCGTCCTGGGCTCTTTGTTGTACGCGGCCTTCACGCTGTCCAAGTTCAGCCACACGTGGATCTCACCCGCCAACTGGTTCTTCCGCAACCTTGAGCCGCGCGGCAAGCTGCAGGCCATCCCCAACCTTGAAACCCGGGAGACGTTTGGCGCGGCAACACTGACCGATTTCACCTGGAAGCAACTCATGGACGGCGACGCCTGCACGCGGTGCAGCCGCTGCACGGACAACTGCCCTGCCAACATCACCGGCAAGACCCTTTCGCCCATGATGGTCATCCAGAACCTCAAGGGATACGTCGGATCCTACGGTGACGCCCTCTACAAGGCAGGAGGCGATGAATCCAAGGTAGATCAGTCGCTCATCATGGCTCCGGCCGGTGAGGTCGTCGACGAGGAAGACCTCTGGTCATGCGTCACGTGCGGCGCGTGCATGGAGGCCTGCCCCGTCTTCATCGAACATGTGCCGACAATCGTGGAGATGCGCCGCGCCCTCGTCATGAACGAGGGCCGCTTGCCGGAGACGGCTGAGGCCGCGCTCCGCAGCCTCGAAACACGCGGCCACCCGTGGAGCGGCATGAGCCGCACACGAACGGAATGGGCGGAGGGACTCGACGTTCCTCTTATCTCCGAGGTCGAAAACCCCGAGGATTTGGAAGTCCTGTATTGGGTCGGCTGCGCCGCGTCCATGGAAGACCGCTCCATGCGCATCGCCCGAGCCACCGGAAGGATTCTCATCAACTCCGGAATCAAGTTCGCCATTTTGGGCGACGAGGAATCCTGCACCGGCGACCCGGCCCGCCGCATCGGCATGGAGTATCTGTTCCAGCTTCAGGCCATGCAGAACGTTGAGACGTTGGACCGTTACGGCGTGAAGACAATCGTCACCACCTGCCCCCACTGTTTCAACACCCTCTCAAATGAATACCCGGAATTCGGCGGCAATTACCGCGTCATGCACCACACGCAGTACCTTCAGAGCCTCGTCGAGGACGGCCGCCTCACACTTGATCAGACCAGGCAGGGGCCAACCTTTGGCACCATCACGTACCACGATCCTTGCTACCTCGGCAGGCACAACGGCGTGTATGACGCGCCTCGTGACGTCGCCGACGCCATCCCCGGCGTCGAGAGGGTCACGGAGATGGGGATGCACCGCAACCGGGCCTTCTGCTGTGGCGCAGGCGGCGGACACATGTGGATGGAAGACGGCCCCGGCAACGAGAAGATCAATCACCGACGCACCCGTCACGCCATTGATGCGGGAGCCGATGTCATCGCCGTCGCCTGCCCGTTCTGTGCCCAGATGTTTGAGGACGGTGTCCGGGTGACGGGCCAGGACGAGACGATGCGTGTTCTCGATCTCTCGGAGATGATCGTCCAGACCATAGAGTCGGAGTCCACCGCTTCTGCCTCGACAGAAGACTCCGAGTCCGGCTAGCGCCGATTCCTTCAAAAGACAGTGTCGGCGTGGCGTATAAACTCCCCTATTACCCGCCCAATCTGCTTATACTAGGAGTGTGAAAGTGTTCACTCTGTTTTTCTCGGCAAGCGCGGAGCGCACCCTGTAGTGCTGCGGCTTCCACGCATCATGGGCTACCAGCGGCAACCCCGCAGAGAGGGCGACAGCGAGCTCGACGAGCTTTTGCGCCCGCTCCGTGAGCTTTTGGGCCGGTTTAGGGGCGGGTCAGGCAACGGCGGCCAGGGCGGCCCCAGGCCCCCGACCGGCACAAATGGGCCGCGTCCTTCCATGCCTATCGGAACAATCGCAGGCATCATTGCCGCAGTCATCGTCCTCGTGTGGCTCGGCTCCGGCATCTACATCGTCAACCCCGGTGAGGTCGCCGTCGTCCGAACATTCGGCAACTGGAACGGCGATCAGCAGACAGAGGGACTGCATTGGCATATCCCCTGGCCTGTGGAGCGCCAGGATGTCCTGAGCATTCAGCGCGTCCAGAACATGGAGCTCGGATTCAGAAGCGTGGGAGAAATAGGCTCGGGTGAGGGCCTTGTTCAAAGGCCTACTGAGTCACGCATGATCACCGGCGACGAGAACCTCGTTGACGTGCAGTTGGTTGTGCAGTACCGCATCCGTGACGCCGGCGCGTTCCTGTTCAACGTCAAGGACCCGTCTGAGAATGGACGGCCTGACGGATTCACATTGCGGGATGCCACGGCGTCTGCGCTGAGACAAGTCGTGGGACAGCGCCCCATTGACGATGTGCTGACAACCGGTAAGGAAGTGGTGCAGGTTGAAACCCAGCAGCTCCTGCAGCGGCTGTTGGACGACTATGGCACCGGCATCATGGTCGTCAACGTACAGCTGCAGGACGTGCAGCCGCCCGACGAGGTGCAGGAGTCATTCAAGGACGTCATCAGCGCACGCGAGGATCGCGCACGATTCATCAACGAGGGTGAGGCGTATCGGGAAGACATCGTCCCCAGGGCGCGTGGTGAGGCCGCTCGCATTGTTCAGGCTGCCGAGGCCTTCAAGGTGGAGCGCGTACGTGAGGCAACGGGTAATGCCAGCCGGTTCCTTGAGCGCCTGCGAGAGTACCGCAATCACCCCGAAGCAACGCGTCGCCGCCTCTATATCGAAATGATGGAGCGCATCCTCCCAAGAGTCGAAGTTATCGTCGTTGACGATGAAATCGGCGCCAACGTTCTGCCGTTCCTGCCGCTGACTGACCAGGAGACAGGGGCCTAGTCATGCAGCAGCGCCAAGGTGCCCCGAACATACAGCGACTGGTCAGCATTGCCCTGGTCTTGCTGGGCGGCGCTCTCCTTATTCTTCTCAGTCAGAGCGTCTATATTGTCGACGAGACTGAGCAGGTCATCATCACCCGCCTCGGAGAGTATCGACGTGAGGCTACCGAACCCGGCCTCCGCTTCAAGACCCCGTTCATTGAGTCAGTACACCGGATAGAGAAGCGCCTGCTGCGATTTGACTCGGAGCCGTCCGAATTCCTCACCGCCGAGAAGAAGGCTCTCATCATCGATTCCTACGCCCGTTACCGCATCATCGACGCCCGGCAGTTCTTCGAGGTCGTCCGTACTGAGTTGGGCGCTCGCGGCAGGCTGGAGGCCATCATCTCCTCGGAAATCCGCGAGGAAGTCGCCACTCATGATCAGATCGAAGTCATCCGGGATAACCGTGAGTCTCTCATGCGCAACGTCACGGAGCGCAGCAACGTCAAGGCGCTAGAGTTTGGCATGTCCGTTGTAGATGTCCGCATCGTCGGAGCGGACTTCCCGCCTGAGGTTGCCAACAGCGTCTACGACCGGATGCGTTCAGAGCGGACACGAATCGCAAACCGCTTCCGCGCGGAAGGTGATGAGGAGAAGGCAAAGATCGAGGCTGAGGCCGACCTTGAGCGCGCCCAGATTCTCGCAGAGGCCAATGAGCGGGCGCGGACTATTCGCGGTGAGGGTGAGGCAGAGGCCATCAGCATCCAGGGTCTGGCCATCGACACCGACCGCGATTTCTACAACTTCGTCAGAACCCTTGAAGCGTATGAACTTTCCTTGACGGACGGCACAACCCTTGTGGTTCCGCTCGATTCAGACTTCTATCAGTTCCTGACGGACGTGTACCCGATCGGCGACGAACGCCGCACCGACTAAACCTCTCCGTCATTCCCGCGAAAGCGGGAATCCATAATCCCCGAAACGCAACTTAGGTCGTAACGCTGCCGCCCACGGGGCACACGTCTATCAGCACGCATTCGGAACACAGCGGTTTTCGCGACTTGCACACGTCCTTGCCATGCGCCACGAACAAGGCATGGTATTCGTTGAACAGCCGCACGTCCGTCGGCAGCGATTTATGAAAGAGCGCGCGCACGGCGTCGTATGAAGGTCTGGATTCTGCATCGATAATGCCCAGCCGACCCAGCACGCGGATGGTGTAGGCGTCGATGACAAACGACGGCAGGTTTCCCGCGTAAAGCAGCATTGAATCCGCCGTCTCCGGCCCAACACCGTGGAGAGCCAGAAGTTCCTCGCGCAGTTCATCGAGAGGTTTGGAAGCGAACAGCCTCTCAATATCGTCGTCATAGACTGCGAGATATTCCCCGAGCGCGCGCAGTTTGCCCGCCTTGGCGTTGAAATAACCGGACGGGCGGATCAGGGCTGCAAGGTCTTCGAGTGGCCGTGTACGCAGCGCCTCCGGGTTCAGAGCATCGTCCTCCCGCAGCGCAGAGATCGCTTTCTCCACGTTCGTCCATGCTGTGTTCTGCGTCAGGATCGCCCCAACCATCACCTCGAAGGGTGTTTCCCCCGGCCACCAATGCTGCTCACCGTACGCGGCAAAGAGCCGATCGTAGAGTTCGGGCAGGCCGAGAGTTTTCTTCTGTCGGCGGCGCCTCGTCTTATCCGTTGTCACGAACGAGCCTCGCGCCGAGTTCATACGCTTTCGTCAGAGCGTCCGGCCTGCCCTGCACGTCGGTTGGGCGCACCACACCGGCAACCAGCAGGCGCTCCGCCTCCAGGAAGTGCATGCTCACCAGCCAGGAGCGCGTGGCCTGCACCGCGCCGTCAAACTCTGTCGGGTCATCTCGATCGGCGGTAGCGATGATGAGCGCTCTACCCGTGCTGCCATCACGCCGCAGCTGCTGATTCATGACGTACTTTCGGACCCACATTGGCTGCGTTCGGTCATAAAGCGCCTTCGTTTGCGTGGGCACTCCGCGAAAGGCAATAGGAAAAGCAATGTAGATCAGATCCACGGATCGCAGCTTCGCGTACAGCGCCTGCATGTCGTCCAACACCGTGCAGACGCCGGTGAGCATGCAGTCTTCGGACTGCGGGCAGATGCAGGGGTTGATGGAAAGATCGAGAAGGCTGATGAGTTCCGTGTCCGCGCCGGCATCGCCCGCGCCCACAAGCGCCCGCTCCAACAGCGTCTCGCTGTTGCCGCCGCGCCGCGTGCCACCCGCGATTCCAAGCACTGAAATAGTCACAGTCGGATTATAGGCGTGACGGCCCGTGCGGTACGATGGAACACACGGCTGAAAAAGGGGGCAGGGGGAGGAAATGACAATAACCAGGACGACATTCCGGCAGCGGCTGCGTGAGGCGAGCGATCGCAACAACTCCCTGCTCTGTGTTGGCCTCGACCCCGATCCCGCTGAAATGAACGGCCGCGACATCGCAGACTTCTGCATCGCAATCATCGACGCCACAATCGATCTTGTCTGCGCCTATAAGCCAAATCTCTCCTTCTATGAGGCGCACGGATCCGAGGGATACGCCGCGCTTGAGAGAATCATCGACCACGTCAACGGGCGCGTTCCAGTACTCGGTGACGCCAAGCGGAATGACATCGGCAACTCCGCGCGTTTCTACGCCAAGGGCCTTTTTGAAACGATCGGCTTTGATGCCATCACGGTCAATCCGTTCCTCGGACGGGACAGCCTCCAACCGTTCCTCGATTATGAGGACAAGGGTGTGTTCATCCTGTGCCGCACCTCCAACCCCGGCGGCGCGGACCTGCAGGGCCTCAGCACTGCCTACGACGGCGTTCCAATGCCGCTTTATGAAGCCGTCGCCCACCTGAGCAACTTGTGGGACACAAATGGCAACATCGGCCTCGTGACGGGCGCGACGTACCCGTCCGAAGCGCAAAGAATTCGTGAGATTTGTCCCGATATGCCCTTCCTCGTTCCCGGCGTTGGTACGCAGGGCGGCGAGCTTGAAGCAGCCCTGTCAGCGACCCTTGACGCGGACGGCGGCGGCATCCTGGTCAATTCGTCGCGGGGAATCCTGTACGCCTCCACCGGCCCCGACTTCGCGGATGCCGCTCTGGCAGCTGCAGAGAATCTCCGAGCCCAGATACAGAACGCTCGCCCGTCTGCGTAACGTTCCGTCGTCAGGCCGCCCCGACCAGCGAAAGCACGACGGTCACTGAGACCAGACTCCCCAGGGTTCCCGCCACCACGATTCCGCTGGCAAGTTCCGGCCTGCCCTTGTACTGCGTCGCCAGGATGATGGTCAGCACGGCGGTTGGCATACCGGCCACGACAATGAGCACCTTCGCCGTCAGATCGTCGAACTGCAGCAGCTGAACGAGTCCATAAGCGACGAGGGATGACAGCACCAGCCTAATCACAACGACGCCCGCAATCGCCCTCGCTCCCGCCATTTCACGCGTAGAAGCAAGCTGGATGCCGAGGACGATGAGCATAGCCGGAATCGCCGCGTCACCCATGATCTGTGCAGGCTGCTGGATGAAGTCGGGCAGTTCAATTGCCAACATGCTGACAGCAAGGCCGAGAACCGCGGCATAGCTTGTGGGCAGCTTGGCAACCGACACGAGGGAGCCGACCAGATTCGATTGGGCGCGGGAGGCGATGAACGCGCCAACCGTCCACGCAAGAATGGCCTGCGTCACGAAAAAGACTACGGCGATGGCCAGTCCCTCGTCTCCGAACGCGAACAGCGCCACGGGAAGGCCATAGTTGCCCGCGTTCATGAACAGCGCGCCAATGACAAAGGTTGATTGCGCGTCTTGCGGCACTCTCATCGCGCGGGCGGCGACATAGGCAATGATGTAGAGGGACGCCATCAAAAGCAGGCTGAACACGGCGATGCGGGCGAGGTCCTCAAGGGCAACCTGCGTGGTGGCGAGGCCGTTGAAGACAAGCGCGGGGCTGAAGATGAAGAGGATCGCCTGGCTCAGCGGCTCCGGCGAGATTGGCCTGAACCTGTGAACAAGCGCGCCGACCGCCGCCATCAGGAAGACGGGGAAGACGACGCTGATGAAGATACTCAGGAAGTCCATTCAGCGTTGATGCGGTCAAGGAGGTCCGGCAGTTCCTCCAATGAGCTGATCACGCGGGCAGCTTTATAGCCCTCGAACACGCCATCCCTGTCCAGGAGGATGGGCAGAATGCCAACACCCGCCGGGCCCTGCACGTCCGAAAGCGGCTGATCACCCACATGGACAACCTCATCAGCGTTCGCCCCTGCCCTCTTGAGCGCCTCTTCAAATATCGGAGCGTTGGGCTTGGCAACACCGATCTCCTCTGATGTGACCGCAAAGGACATGAATTCAGCGATGCCAAGGTCGAGCAGCGTCTGTGCCAGGCCGCCCTCAAAATTGGTGACCACGCCGATGGAGTAACCCTTCTCCCGGAGCGCCTGCAAAGACGGGACAACATCCGGGAACATTGCGAAGCCCTGCCGTGTCTCCCAGACCCGCTCGAAGATGCGGCTCGCCGTTTCGAGATTGACGTTCACGCCGGCGCCGGCGAGCAACAGCATTTCGTACCGCCCCCACAGCTCCCGCACTTGCTCCGGCGTGCGACGGCTCAGCGGGAGTTTTCCGTTTTCCTCGGAGAGGAATTGGTCGGCGGCGGGATAGGCGCGGAGGACGGCGTTCGTGTCCACCGTGATGCCGAATTCGGCGCAGGCGGCGGCCTGAATCTGCTCGCGTCTCGGCTCGAACCTGACGATGGTGTTGTAGAAGTCCAGAGAGATTGCCCGAATACGCGCCATGGCAATTGTCATCGTAACATCGGCGCGCTCTCCGTTAATCCCATTTAGAAACATATGAGAGGGCGCTCTCGGTCACCCTGAGCCTGTCGAAGGGCTCTCCCGCTCGTGGTTCGACAAGCCCACCACGAGCGGGCAAAAACCTTGACCCCAAGCACGCTCAGAACGTAGCATGACGCAATCCGATGGCCACGCGGGGAGGCATACAGCGTTCATCGTCGCGCAACCGCACTGTAGGTGAAACCGCAATCATCGGCTTGGCCGGGTGTATCAGTGACAGGGGGTTGCAATGAATTCCAGCCTGATCAGCAAGATCGAGAAGGCGCGGAAGTACGCCGAGGAGCGGGACGACCGAATCAGATTTGAGTCGTTTCGCGCCCGAATTTCAGGCGACAACAGCGAGCACGTCGTCGAACTTAAAGACGGCGTCTTTACGTGCGACTGCGACTTCTTTGCAGGCTGGAGCTCTTGCAGTCACGTGATGGCAATGGAGCGCATCCTGGGCGCGACCATCCCCGAGCCCCCCGTCCCCGAGCACCGTTAGCCATCAAACAGCGGCTTTAGCCGCGCGTACGTCTGATCCAGGCTCTCCGGCAGCAGCTTCGTCTCGCCGACAACGGCCATGAAATTCGTGTCGCCGCCCCAGCGAGGAACCACGTGCAGGTGTAGATGCCCCGGCACGCCCGCGCCCGCCAGACGTCCGATGTTCATACCAACGTTGAACCCGTCCGGCCCATACTCGCCCTTGATGATTCCGACACACCGCTGAGCCAACGCCCACATTTCCGCGCCGGTCTCCAGCGGCAATTCCTCCAGCGCGCCGATGTGCTCGTATGGCGCGACCATCAGGTGGCCGGTGTTGTACGGATAGAGGTTCAGGATGACGAAGCAGCGTTCGGCGCGGTGGAGGATATAGACCTCATCGTCCTTGCCAAGCGTCGGATTCTCGCAGAGAAAACACGTCGACGCGCCCTGCTCTCCGGCCTGACCTGTCACGAATTCCGCCCTCCACGGAGTCCACAGACGTTCCATTACGTCCCTGCCCTATGGCGCAAGGAATTGGACGGTCGGCGGCGGCGCGTCGAGCTGTTCAAGGAACGCCTCAACGGTGGTGACGGGCAGCATGCAGATGTAATTCTCGCAGACGTAGGCCGTCGCCTTGTCGTTGATCATCGAGCGGCCTTCCAGTACGGGAAGATCGCCCCATTCGAATGCCTCATCCGGCGTGGCGGCGACCACGATCTTGTTCGGCATGAACCGCGTATTCAAGGCACCCAGTAACTCGCTCATGTCGTCCGCCGCCCTGTTGCCGATGAGCGCAATCTCCTTGGTTGAGCCGATGGCGAAATCAAGCGCGGCGAGCCAATGCCCCACCGCCGTCGGGTAGCGCTCCATGTACATGTGGACGCTGCGGAGCGCCCTTTCCGCGATGGCGTGGTAGTTTCCGTTCCCGGTAAGCGCGTGGAGGCGCAGCAGGGCTTCCGCCGCCGCCGCTCCGCCGGACGGGGTGGCGTTATCCAGTACGGTGCGGGGACGGACCACGAGGGACTCAGCGTCACTGCCTATATCGTAGAAGATCGATGCCTCGTCATCCCAGAAGAGTTCGATGATGCTGTCCGCCAGCGACACGGCCTCATCCAGCCACCGCCGATCAAAGGTGAGTTCAAAGAGCGAGAGCAGGCCGTTGGCGAGGTTGGCATAGTCTTCCAGGTAGGCGGGGATGCGGGCCTCGCCGTCCTTCCAGGTTCGCAGCAGACGGCCATCCGGCGTCGGCATCGTCTTAACCAGGAACACTGCCTGTTTTTCAGCCGCATCTCGGTAGTCGGCCCTGCCAAGCGCCCCCGCTGCTTCGGCAACTGCCTTCAGCAACAGCCCGTTCCAGCCCGTCAAGACCTTCTCGTCACGGAATGGCCTCACTCTGCCCTCTCGCGCCTCAAGCAGGGTCTGCCGGGAGCGGGCGAGCGATTCATATACGTCCTCGACGGACATGCTGTGGCGCGCGGCCAGTTCATCGTCGGATGCGGCGCGGTTGAGGACGGACGAGCCGCTATTCTCAAAGTTGCCGGACTCAGTGACACCGTAGGCATCGCAGAACAGGCCAGCGGCGGACTCATCGCCCAGCTCCGAGCTGATCTCAGCAGGTGTCCAGACGTAGAATCTGCCCTCTTCGCCCTCGCTGTCCGCGTCAAAGGTGGAATAGAAACCGCCCTCCGGCGACAGCATCTCCCGCAACAGGAAATCAACGGTTTCCTCGACGACTCGCTGAAAGTCATCCCGCTTGGTGAGCTGCCACGCGTGGAGATACACGCCGATAAGCAGCGCGTTGTCATAGAGCATCTTCTCGAAATGGGGCACAAGCCATTGGGCATCTGTGCTGTAGCGATGGAATCCGCCGCCAAGTTGGTCGTATAGCCCGCCCGCGGCCATGTGCTCCAGTGTGGTTTCAAGGATGGCGCGGGCGTTGGTGTCCTCATTGTTGGCGGAGATGTAGCGCATCAGGAACTCAAGCAGCATGGGTTGGGGGAACTTCGGCGCGGCCATGAATCCGCCGTTCGCCGCGTCAAACGTGCTGCTCAGCCGCGCAAACGCCTCCGCGAACAGGTCCTTCGACAACAGCGAGTCCTGCCCGCTTGATGCCACGGTCGCACGGCGGAGGTGGTCGACGATGTTCTGTCCCGCCTGCTTGATTTCCACTTTGCGCGCCGTGTACGCCTCCAGCACCGTGGTCAGCACGCGCGGAAAACCGGGCATTCCGGGTCGGTCCTCCGGCGGATAGTATGTGCCGCCGAAGAACGGCGAGCCGTTCGGCGTCAGGAACACGCTCAGGGGCCAGCCGCCGTGGCCGGACAACGCCTGCACGGCGTCCATGTACACAGAGTCGATATCCGGCCGCTCCTCACGATCAACCTTGATTGACACGAAATTGTCGTTGAGCAGCTTGGCCGTGTCCTGATTCTCGAAAGATTCGCGCTCCATGACATGGCACCAGTGGCAGGACGAGTAGCCGATGCTGAGAAAGATGGGCACGTCGCGTTCCTGCGCCGCCGCCAGCGCCTCCTGTCCCCACGGGTACCAGTCCACGGGGTTGTGCGCGTGCTGTTGTAGGTATGGACTTGTCTCGTTGATTAGGCGATTCTGCACGCTGTGTCCCCCGTTCCCCTGCGGACGCCCCAAGCGCCCAATGCTCAACGTTGCCGTCACGAACGACAACGCTTGTCTAATCGTTCTCGCCCTGCGACCACTGCCAGAGGGCGGGCTTTATTCGCTCCAGGATGAGAATGCCCTTGCGCGTATCACTCGCCAGACGCGCCGGATCGCTCTTTGCGACGCGTCGCTTGAACAGCCAATACGTGAAGGTCTTGTATTCGTCCAAAGATGAACGGACAGGCACGTTTACCTTTCGTCCTGTCGCGAGGCGGAACTCCGTGCGGAGATCGCCGCTGGGGGCGCCGTAGAGGCGGCTCATCGCTTCATCTTCAATATGGTTCTCACGAGCGCCGAGGTTCTGCTGCGCCTTTGCAACCTCTTCGATGTTGGCCTGCTGCAGCGCTTCCTCTACCACCACACCGTACAGGAAGTTCAGGTGGGCGGCATGCTTGCCGTGGCCAATGCTGCGGCGAAAGAGCTCGGCATTGATGTGGACCGGCGCCCTGCCATCAAACAGCAGCCGCGTCGCTTCCTGCTCAGGTATCACGTCACCCGCCGCCTCAATCAGCCTCTCCGCGAGCAGCAGCCAGTCAAAGGCCTCTCCTGCAATGACGTAAGTGTACTCGCGCCCATTCAGCTTCTCATTCGGCGCGCTCCACTCGGCGACGGCGTTGAGCAGCGCTAGGAACCAGTTCTCGCCGCCGCGCACACTCGCGATGAACGAGTCGATGATCTCCGGCGTTGACCGGAGTTCTCCAGCGCCGTTGGGATGCGGAGCCTCGACGTCAACGACGGTCTGCGCGGAGGCTCGCGATCGCGGAGTCATAGCGACTCAGCCGGCTGAATGGTCGGTGTCTTCGGTAACCGACGCATCAGAGGCCGGCTCCGTGACACTTCTTGTACTTGAGGCCGCTGCCACAGAAGCAGGGATCATTGCGGCGGATCTTGGGGGTGGCGCGGCGAACGGGGCCTCGCGCAGCTTGCGCATCTGCTGCCTGCCCGCTGGCATCTCGCTGCTGGGAGGCCATCGGGCTTTCGGCCATCTCACCACGGCCTGCCACCACGCCGTTTGGCGCTGCGCCATTTGCAGTTGGCGCGACGCGACGCGCCGGCTGCGCCGTCACGTCAAGGTGGAGCACGGTGCGGACAATGCCGTTGCGCAGGCGATCCATCAGCTCCTGGAACATGCCGTGGCTTTCCTGCCGATACATGACCAGCGGATTGCGCTGCCCGTATGCCTGCAGTCCGGCGTTCAGCCGCATCTGTTCCATGGCGGTCAGATGCTGAACCCAGAGATTGTCGAGCGTTTGCAGCAGGACAAGGCTTTCCACTTCCCGCAGCCGTTCCGCGCCAACCTCTGCTTCCACTTCCTCGTAGACTGCCAACGCGTATTCGACCAACTCGTCCGTGATCTCCGTTCGCGTCAGATCGAGTATCTGCCCGGCCTCCAACCAGTCCGGAGCCGGAAAGGCGGCGCGCGCGGTTGCCACAAATCCCTCAACGTCCCAGTTGGCGGGGTCGCGGTCTGCCAGGTGCGCGTCAACGATGGCGGCGCACTCGTCGGCGATCATCTGCCGGATGTTTTCCCGCAGGTCCTCTGATTGCAGGACCTTGGCGCGCTCCGAATAGACGATGGAGCGTTGGCGGTTGATGACATCATCGTATTCAACCAGGTGCTTGCGTACTTCAAAGTTGTTGCCTTCGACACGAACCTGCGCGTTCTCAAAGGCTCGCGAGACCATGCGGTTCTCGACGGCATCATCGTCCTTGAGGCCGGACCACGACATGATCGACTTGACCCTGTCGCCGCCGAACCGCTTGATAATCTCGTCTTCAAGAGAAACATAGAATTGCGACGCGCCGGGGTCGCCCTGCCGCCCAGCGCGGCCGCGGAGCTGGTTGTCGATGCGCCGCGCCTCGTGCCGTTCGGTGCCGAGGATAAACAGACCGCCCAGGTTGAGCACCTCATCGTGCTCGCGCTGCCAGTCATCCTCGTCGCGGCCTTCGGGGTTGCCGCCGAGGATGATGTCCGTGCCGCGTCCGGCCATGTTGGTGGACACGGTGATGGCCCCAAGCCGCCCCGCCTGCGCAACGATCTGCGCCTCGCGGTCATGCTGCTTGGCGTTGAGAACCTCATGCTCCAGTCCCTCACGGCGAAGCAGGGCGCTGAGGCGTTCCGACGTGTCGATGGAGGCCGTGCCCACAAGGACGGGTCTGCCCTCATCGTGCAGTTCCCTGAGAGTGCGGACGATGGCCTTGAACTTGCCCTCCTCGTTCAGATAGATGAGGTCGGGATGGTCCTCACGGACGGAGGGTTTATTGGTGGGAATCGGCAACGGATCAAGGCTGTAGATCTTGAGGAACTCTTCGGCTTCGGTGGACGCTGTGCCGGTCATGCCTGCTAGCCGCTCATACATGCGGAAATAGTTCTGAAGCGTGATGGTGGCAAGGGTCATGGACTCCCGCCGGATCGACACACCCTCCTTCGCCTCAATTGCCTGGTGAAGGCCCTCGGAATAGCGTCGGCCCGGCATCAGGCGGCCCGTGAACTCATCGACAATGACCACTTCACTTTCACCATTGACGACGTATTCCTTGTCGCGGTGGTAGACGAACTCCGCCTTGAGCGCGTTCTCAAGGAAATGCACCGCCGTGTAGTGTTCCGGCGCATAGAGATTGTCGATGTTCAGCGCGCGCTCGATCTTGTTGATGCCGTCCTCAGTCAGGGACACCGCGCGCGTCTTGGGATCGATGGAGAAGTCATCCTCCTCCGTGAGACGGCGCGCCAGTTGGGCGAACTGACCATAGCTCTGCGTCGGCGTCTGCCCCGGACCGCTGATGATCAGCGGCGTCCGCGCCTCATCGATGAGGATGTAGTCAACCTCGTCCACGATGGCGTAGACAAGCTCGCGCTGCACGCGCTGCTCTGCCGTGAGGGCAAGATTGTCCCGTAGGTAATCAAACCCAAACTCGGAATTCGTGCCGTACGTGATATCCGCGGCATACGCCTCCCGCCGATGGACGGGGCGCATCACCTCATCCGACTCAGCGTTGTCGGGGTCATACAGCAGGGACTCGTCATGCTGCAGGCAGGCGACGGATATGCCGAGGGCATGGTAGACGGCGCCCATCCATGAAGCATCGCGCCGTGCCAAGTAGTCGTTCACCGTAATGACATGCACGCCCCTGCCCGTCAGCGCATTCAGATACACGGGGAGCGTGGCGACAAGCGTCTTTCCCTCGCCCGTCCGCATCTCCGCAATGCGCCCCTGGTGCAGCGTGATGCCGCCGATGATCTGCACGTCAAAGTGCCGCATTCCGAGCATGCGCTTTGAGACCTCACGCACTGCTGCGAACGCCTCGGGCGCCAGATCGTCCAGGGTTTCTTTATTCGCCAGGCGCTCGCGGAATTGGGCGGTCATCTCCCGCAGCGCATCATCACTCAGACGCGCAAAGCGACCCTCCAGTGCATTGACCTCATCTACGGCGGGCTGCATGCGCTTGACGGCGCGCTCGCTGCCGTCACCGAGAATCTTTCGGAGTTTGCTGATCACGCCTTGCGTCCTCCGCCAATCACCGTTTGCAGGACGTACGTCATCACACCCAAACCCACGCGGTTGCGGCGGAGGTAGGCTGCGCGGGGGTCCGCGTCAAACCAGTCCGGCAACTCCACTGTGCGCGGCATGGGGTGCAGCACGATGGCATCCTGCTTCAAGTCTTGCTGTGCCTGTTCTGTCATGATGATTGGCCTGTTCGCGGAGCCGCGCTCCGCCTGTACCCGCGTCATATACAAAACGTCGGTTTCTTTAAGGATACCCCGACTCAGGAAATCGGTCTCTTTCAGCTTCGGCGCGGTCTTTCTCACCGCCAATGACGTGAGGTCCGAAGACAAGCGCAAGCCCGGATCCGTGACGACGGTGATGTGATTGTCAAACAAAGCAAGGGCCATGATCAGGCTGTGGATGGTGCGCCCATGCAGCGCGTCCCCTGTCATCGTGACGTTCAGGCCGCAGAGCCTACCAAACTGCTGGTAAATCATGGCGAGGTCGATGAGCGTCTGAACGGGATGCTCCCCCGCCCCGTTGCCGGCGTTGATCACGGGGCAGGCGCTCGCCGCAGTCGCCACGGTCATGGATTCCGTGTCAGGATGGCGGAGAATCAGCGCCGCGATGCCGTAGTCGGCCAGCACACGAATCGTGTCAGTCAGGCTCTCGCCCTTGTTGACCGAGCTTGCGCTGACATCAAGGGGAATAACATCAAGCCCCAGCACGCGGGCGGCGAATTGGAACCCAAGTCGCGTGCGAGTGCTCGCCTCATAGAACGCAGTAGCGACGGCGCGGCCATCTCGCGCCGGGGGCGCAGCATCATCCGGTAAAGGTCGTTCAACAAGGTCACTGACGACGTGGGACAGGGACTCGGAAGACATGCCCTGCAGGGTGATGAACGATTTACCCTCGGCTAACACCCCGGCCGCCTCCGCTATTGCTGGAACATCTCTCCAACGGATCGGTTGAAGTGAATGCGCCTGATGGCCTCACCGAGGAGCGGCGCGACAGACACCACCCTGATGTTCATGCCGTCCGTGTTCTTGTTGTCGATGGGCAGCGTGTCTGACACGACAAGCTGATCGATTACACTTTCCCGCAGGCTTTCGCTGCCTGGCATGGACAGCACGGGGTGCGTCACGGCAGCGGACACGCTCGTCGCGCCATGCTCCAATACGGTTTCCGCCGCCGCCACAAGCGAGCCACCCGTGTTGACCTCGTCATCAACGATGATCGCCTTGCGGCCTTTCACCTCGCCAATCACGCTGACGCTCTCCGAGCGATCACTGTTGCCAAATCGGCGCTTCTCGATGATGGCGAGGGGCTCTCCCCACCGCTCTGCCACGTCACGCGCCCGTTTCGTGCTGCCCACGTCCGGGGCGACAACAACGCCTGCGGAATCGGTATCAAGGAAATAGTCGGCAATCAGCGGTAGGGCGGTCAGTTCATCAACGGGGACGTTGAAGAAGCCCTGGATCTGTCCGGCGTGCAGGTCGATGGTGAGAACGCGCTCTGCGCCCGCCACCTGGATGAGGTCTGCAATCAATCGTCCCGTAATGGGAACGCGCGGCTGGTCTTTCTTGTCCGTGCGGCCATATGCGTAATACGGAACAACAGCGGTGACACGGCCCGCCGAGGCGCGTTTGGCCGCGTCGATCATGATCAGGAGCTCCATGATGTTCTGGTTCACGGGGCTCGAAAACGGCTGGACCAGAAAGACGTCGCGGCCCCGGATATTCTCCTGGAACCGCACAAAGATGTTCTCGTTGGAGAACTGAAAGACCTCGACCGCTCCGGGCTCGATATCAAGGTATTGGCAAACATCAGTCGCAAGGGCTTGGTGGGCATTACCGGAAAAGATCCGCAAGTCAGAGTTCTGGTACACCCCGCCCCCTTGCCTACCCCTCTGCAAGTGCTTGCCGCAGTCTCAGTATAGCATCGGAACCGCCGCCGCCTTAAGTGCGCCCGTTGCGTGGGCACGCGCTTTCCTGACCGGTTGCGCGCCTTATGGAAAGACCACCCTGTGCCATACTTGATGAGTCGCGCGGATTCGAACATATGGAGAAGAAATGGGCGCAACCGCCGTCATCGGAGCGCAGTGGGGAGACGAGGGCAAGGGCAAGGTCATCGACCTGCTGGCGGAGCAAGCCGACTATGTCGTCCGGTTTTCCGGCGGCAACAACGCGGGTCACACCGTCATCAACCACCTCGGCGAGTTCCGGCTGCATCTCGTCCCTGCAGGCATTTTCAATTCCCAGACCACGTGCATCATCGGCAACGGCGTCGCCATCGACCCTGAAGTCTTGCTTGGTGAAATGGACCAGCTGGAAGCCGCCAACATCGATACCTCGCGCCTGCTGATCAGCGACCGCGCCCACATCGTCTTTCCGTATCACAAGCTCCTGGATGAACTTGAGGAGGGACGCCTGGACGCGAACGCCATCGGCACAACACGACGCGGCATCGGGCCGGCGTTCACGGACAAGACGGCCCGGCGCGGCCTCCGCATGGGGGACCTGCTCGACCGCGAGGGGCTGCGCGCCAAGCTGGAAATCGCCATGGAGTATGCGAATCTGGTCCTGCAGGGCGTGTACGGCCACCCGGCAATCGCGGTTGAGGATATCTACGAGCAGTGCCGCCACTGGGCGGAGAGGCTGAGCGGCGTTATCCAACAGACGGAACTGATCATCAACCGCGCCCTGCTGGAACAGCGAGAGGTGCTGCTGGAGGGGGCGCAGGGCACTCTGCTGGACCTCGATTTCGGAACATACCCCTATGTCACGTCCTCCCACCCGGGAGCGAGCAGTGCCTACCAGGGCGCGGGCATCGGGCCGATTCGCATCGACCACATTGTCGGGGTCTTCAAGGTGTACTGCACCCGTGTGGGCGGCGGGCCATTCCCCACAGAACTCAATGATGCGCACGGCGAGCACATCCGCGAGGTCGCGCACGAATACGGCGTCACGACGGGACGCCCGCGCCGCATCGGCTGGTTTGACGCGCCAATGGCCCGCCTCTCCAACCTGGTCAACGGGTATTCATCGGTCATCCTCACCCGCCTCGATGTGCTGGATCAGCTGGAGACAATCAGGATCTGCACCGGGTACAGGCTTGGCGGGCAGACGCTCGATTTCCCCCCAAGCTCCTCAGCGGACCTGGCCGAATGTGTCCCAATCTATGAGGAACTGCCCGGATGGCTTGAACCAACCAGCGATTTCCGGCACGTGCAGGACTTGCCCAAAAACGCCCGCGCCTACATTGATCGACTTGAAGAGCACATCCAGGCGCAGGTCAGCATGTTGTCCATCGGCCCGCGCCGCGACGAGAACATCATCGTCCGCCCTGCACTCTAGGTTGAGGATGACAACCCACCGTCATTCCCGTGCTTGACACGGGAATCCAGCCTCCCGCTCACCCCTGCCCCGCGCTCACCTTTCACCCCCCGCTCACCCGCCGCCCTCCCGTTCACCCTTCGACAAGCTCAGGGTGAACGGGGGGGGGGGGGGGGGGGGCAGAAGTCCCGTCTTCTACGAGAAGCGGGGATTATTCGCGGATTGAGGGTGATGGGGGTGACACGTGGTCGATTCAAA
>DAOUJJ010000023.1:0-48723 GCA_034422835.1 Dehalococcoidia bacterium
ATCGGTGCCATAAACCTTCGGTTTCCCGGCCAGGAAACCACGACGGGTCGCACGCGGCCGCGGAGCGATCAGTGACGGTGGGCTGACGGGAGCCAAAATCGACGGGCGGCAGTTGCGGCGCAGCGAGTGTCGTCCGGCGCAAGATTTGCAGACTTGCACGAACACCCGGAGACCGGAGCGCGGCCTAAACGGTGGCCGACGCGAAGGAACAAAGCTCCCACTGCGCCAAACCGAACGTCCCACAACCGACCGAAGGCCAGGCACCGATGCGCCCCACCAAGAACCCCCCAAACCAAACAAACACAAAGGAGAAAACCGGAACCCACCACCAACCAAAGCCACCCCCACCCCCACCCTAATAACCCTCCCCCATCAAGGGGGAGGGGAGGACCCCCTCGTCATTCCCGCGAAAGCGGGAATCTGAATCTCATTGCGCCATTCCCACCCCCCTTGACACCTGTATGAAGTGACGTAAACTAGTTTGCATCACAAACTAAAACAGGGAATCGAAGGGTGGGTTAGCCCAGATGAGGGCGGAGGAGGACGTGATGCAATCGGCAGCAGGAGACGGGCAGGAGCTATCCCCCCAACAGGGCTGGGAGGACATCCACGCCACGATGGATCAACTCCGCAGCTCCTTGTACGTGGCGGGCACGGCGACGATTCTGCTCGTGTGGGGGGCAATCATCTCGCTGGGCTTTTTCGTGGAGTACTCCTTCACGACGTTCCTTGAAGACGCGGCAGCTGACAGGCCATGGATCAGGGCGCCGCTGTGGTTCGGGCTGGTCGGCGTGGGCATGGTGGCCAGCGCGCTCATCGGGGATCGGGCCGGCCGGAAGACAGGCGCGGGAGAGGCGGTGCGGTCCGCCGGCATCCGCACGTTCCTGTTCTGGCTCACCATCGGCATCGCCGCGTTCGTGATGCCCGCCGCGCTCGGCCTCTGGGAAGAGGGCGACGTAGGAGCCATCGCCGGCGCATCCATCGGCATCGCGATGCTCGGCTACATCCTCTTCGGCATCATGCACCGGCCGATCATCGCCGTCCTGGGCGTTGCGTTCCTTGCGGCCTACTTCGTTCCCTACCTCGCCGCGGGTGACAACGCGCTGTTGATCTCGGCAGCCCTCACGGCAATAACGGCCGCCGCAGGGTGGGCAATCATCCGCCGGAGCGACGTTCCGTGACGACGAACGACACCCTCGATCTCGACGAGACGATCCACCAGCCGACGCGGCTGCGGATCATGACGCTGCTCGCGGCGCAGGGGGCCGATGACCGGGTCGCCTACGGCTTTGTCCAGAAGGAGCTCGGCCTGACGGGCGGCAACCTGACGGCGCACTTGCGCAAGCTGGAGGATGCGGACTACATCGCGATGTCCAAGGAGTTCATCGACGCCAAGCCCCGCACCTGGATCGAGGCAACGGACACCGGCCGCCAGGCCTACGCGCGCTACTTGGCCAACCTCCGCCAGGCCCTGAACCTTAGATGAGGTCCGCCCTGGGCAACGTCGCCATCCTGCGGTCCAGTGTCAGCGTTTCGAGACCGGCCCGCGCATAATCATTGGCGATGAGTCGATCGAACAGCCCCGGTTCATCGGAATCGGAGAGGGCATCGAGGACAGGGCGGCCATTCATGGGCGCAACCAGGCCGCTTGTAAGCACGTCAAACAGGCTGGAGCGAGCTTGTTCCTCCGTGGCTCCGTAGTGATGGGTAATGGTTGCGAACGCTTCTCCGATCACCTGATTGGAAGCGAGGACTTCGTTGTCTTGCTCCTCAATCAGGGCGCCCAATCGGTTTACGCAACGGATATAGTCTCGTTCCGGTTCCCTCGTGACGAGCCTGACCAGGACGGACGTATCAATACCGAATTGCCGGGCCACGTCCGCTCTCCCTATCGTCTCTGAACTTCCGGATGTCGAACGGCGGCGTGCCGGGTTTGATCTTGTCCTTCAGTGTTCCCAGCTTCGAATAGTCGATGCGGCGCGGCTTCAGCAGGTAGCCGTCCGGCCCCTCCTGCAGCTCGATCTGATCGCCGGGCTTCACGCCCAACTCGTCCAGCACCTTCGCCGGAAACGTGACCTGCCTCTTGGACGTGACTTTGATTAGCATTTCTTAGCTCCTTACCGACAGCCTATGGAGGTAAGGCGGCATGGTCAAGGCAATACGAGGCTCCTCGCTATTCCGTCCCGGTATCGCCCTGCCGGATTTCGAAATCTCGCCGGTCCCGATACAGCGGCGCGCGGTTCAGGACATCGTCGTCCTTCTCCAGGTCGATGCTGTCGACGTCCGTCATCATCCAGTACTTGTACCCACCGAGAAAGAGATACGGCCTCTTCTGATGGAAGAATGAGCACTCGATGCCCTCACCCCGCCTGATCCGGTCCACGAACGCCGCAAGCAGTTCCTGCTGGCCGTCCTTCTTGATGACGACGTACTCATGCGGCCACGTATCACGATACGTCACCGCCTCCCGCCACGGCGTCTGCGCGATGAGATTCATGATGTTGTCTGCCTGAGTGTCAGTCATGACTGTCTTTCCCCTACGCGATGAACTGGAAAAACAAGATACGCCGCGCCCGCCAAAACAGCAAACGGCGCGCCCTTAGGGCAATACGTTTGCATGATCGCCTTGCACGTGGAACACTTGAGCGATGATATTCGCGACAACAGCAAGACAGCTCACAAGCCGCATGGCGCGCGCGGCCATTGGAGACAAAGGGCTCTATTGGGAGCTTGCCTTCGACGCAGGCGCGATACGGCAGTCGCTGCTGGCGGTGCTCATTGTCGCGGGTGCGTGGGGAGTCGGATCAGCCATTCATGACGTCATGCGAGGCGCTGTCGGTGGGGCAGCTGGCGGGTTCACCGTGATGGCGCTGTGGGGGATGCTCTACTGGCTCGTATTCAGCGTGTCCGCATGGGCGCTCACTCGACTACTGCCCAGTTACTTCGAAGTCGAGGTAGAGAGGGTGACGTACCTGCAGTTCGTCCGCAGGTTCGGCTTCGTGTTCGCGCCAAGTCTCCTTTTCGTTCTGACACCCGTCCCGTTCGTGGGTGAAACCGCGGCTCTCATGGCATTCATGTGGACTACGCTTGCCGCAGTGGTCGCTATCCGATGGACGGCCGAGACACCCATCGGGTTGGCCGTCATGGCAGCGTCCGGCGGCATGGTGGCTGCCCTTGTGCTCTCAGTATTCGTTCTCGTTTACGTCCTGCTGTAACAGGAGCCTGGGCACGGCCTCAAGACTGGGAAAACCCACTCACGAGACAGCAAGTACTGGATGACATCCGGACGCTCTCCGAGAGATTCGATGTGCTTGAGGAAGGCCCGGTAGTGACTGATAACCTTGTCGCACTTTGCAGGGAGGTTCCTGTGGGAGGACGGCAGATCCACGATGCCAACATCGTCGCAACCATGCTGGCCTATGGAGAGACACAACTCCTAACGTTCAACACAACAGACTTCCGCCGGTACGAAGACCGCATCGAACTCATCGGTGGCTAATCTCCCACGCCTTCCTTACCTAGAATCTCCCCAATCCTCCTGAGTGTGGAGGCAACGTCATTCAGAACATCCTCGTACTCAACGCCCATCTTCAGGTAGATTGGCACCCATCCGGCCGAATTCTTGACTCGCAGTTTGGCCGCGACCTCCTGTGCGCTAGCCTGGGCAGTGGCATCGTCGCCAAGCCACAGCCACAGCGGGGTATCCCCGTCTGTCGACCAGCGACTGACATTTACTCCAAACCAGATTCTGCTCGCAGAACCCTGGAATTCAAAGTACAGCCCAGGGCCGTATAACTGGGCCGTCTGGAGCGAATTGCTCTTGTTGATCCAACCCTCCGGCATACCCCTTGCATAGACTGCATTCTCCGCTAACCGTCTGAACCAAGCCATTCGTCGCGCCAAGTCGGGTCCTAGCTCCTCCGATCTCATCGGAAGAAACGCTTCCTCATCCTGAGTCTGCGCCAATCCCCGTAGCTGCCGAATGTCCGACTTTACCGACTCATCTGCGACTAGAAGGTTCATCCGCTCCAGCAGACGTGCCCAACTCACGGCCATCAGGTGGATGTTCCTGCCGTGCAGTGTGAACCGGGGCAAACCACCGGTAGAGTCATCACGAGGAAGTTCATCCAGCATGCCCATCTGCCGCCTCACTTCTGTCCATAGAGTCTGGATCCTAACTTCCGGTGCGATGAATAGGAGCACCGCAGTACCGTCATGGTCAAACTGTTCCGCGTAACCGCTTGCCTGACCCTCAAGGAGCGATGCCCAGAACTTCGCCTCCACAAGTAGCCGTTTCACACCGTCCGCGTCATAACCCGCCATGTCCGGCCGCGAGCCATCTTCGTACGTCACCTGCGTCTCGACTCGGATCACCGGTTCTATGTTGGGCGTAACCTCATTGAGGAGATTGTTCAACGCCCTCATCGCGCTGTCTGAGTTGTTGAGGATATAGCCAAGCGCATCGGTCGCGGCATTCTCCACTTGCCTCGTCAGCCGCGGCACAAGATGAGCAAGTAGCGAGCGATCTTCAGGCATCACAGCCTCCCTGTAGGTTGGATCGTCATGAATATCCCGTCCCATCCCATTCAACTGCTAGCCACCATCCAGTGACAAGCGCCCCATTACACTGTCCCAATGCCGGAGGATAGCCCCATCGGAACGTCAACGAAGCACGTCGTAGACTGGAAAAAGCGGGTTCGTTCCACCGTAACGCATGGTAGGCCTAAGGGGATGCTACTGCGAACGTTCCGGCTGGAGGTGGGGCTGCCTCCGATTCTCAGCAAACAACAGCGTGACCAACTGGCATCAGCGAGATAGGAGGAATTAAGAGGAGATTGTTACGGAACCGGTTCGGCCGTCGTAGTTCATTACAAAGTTCCTCAAGAACAGACGACCAATCAAGGCAAAGTGAGGCTGCCCCCCAGCTTGGAGATGGACCCCGTGAAACTCCCCATACACGGTGTGGCCTAGTGACGGGATATAGATCTGTCCCAAGTGAACGTTTACTTCCTGGGCGCCATGCACACCAGAGACGATCTGCCGGTCGATTACCGGCAATTGCAGTGCGGCCGCGAGTTGCGAGTCTATGCAACTCATATATGCCCCCGTATCTATGAGAGCAGGCAGTGACTGAGAAGGTAGATTCGGGAGCGAAAGAGGCTGTGGCCTATATGATGGGTCAAAGCCAATCTGCACATAGATCGTAGGCCCAAAACGAACAAGAGAGTCCCCTCCAAGGACTCCCCCGCCGTCGTCGAATCCAACACTAGTCGTTGGCATTGGAGGGCCGGTACAGGACTGATGCAGGCAGATGAGCGGGTGGCGCGCCAACTTGGCGAATCAGGTAAGGTCCGCGACCGAAACGAGCTACAGCATCCTCGGCAGCCCTCTCAAATGTCTCGTAGCTATCCACTAAACTTCCGCCATGAAGAATGACCCACCTACCGAAGTAGTCAGCCTCGAGAACATTACGCATTTCCTCGTACGCCGCAATCTGGCTACTTAGCGTGCTGGATGTACTTTGCTCAGTCATTAGAATTATCACCTCGCTTGTAACTCAATTCCAGCCACTCAAGTATAGGCACGAGAGCTGGAGGGTCAAGTTAGACATTATCCACATCCTCAGCAAGCAACAGCGGGACCGGCTGGCATCAGCGGGATAACACCAGCCTGCACCAAAGCCGATGAATGGCAAGCCAAAGAAAGTTGGAGTTCGTCGAAGGGCTAAGAGCTTGTGAGAACTAGGCTGTGCTCTCGGCTACTCATCTAATTCGATATCTTGGAGGGTAATACGTCGATCCCTTCGCACCCCTTTAACGATCACTCTCGAATCCCACATCGGGCGAACAATGTCGTTCATCATACCCTCAGGCACCGTCACCTTTCGGCCCCTTCCCTTTTCGTTGACAATCTTGATCACATTAGCGTCGGTTCCAGTGGCATCCGCGAATCGGAGCGTTCCCCGAATCTCCACATTCTTTCTAGGACTGTCGTCTTCCGGTGCTTGTGCTATCGCCGGAGGCAAAGCGATATCTATTGCCGGTTTGGTAAATGACACTTCGCGTGCCGTGCCACGCCTTTGAACGGTAAAGCCTACTTGGCGGACTCGATCACCATCTGGTGCCAGTTTCCTGGCTAGGCCCAAAAAGTTCCGCAAGTAGGGTGGCTCGGGGATACGCTGTTCCAAAGTGGTAGTATCAGAACTGTTGACCGACTCCATGAGGTTCATGAATTCATCAACAACAAGCTCTATCTCTACTGGAAAAGCCTGTTGTCCCAGAGGGCGACCAACTTTCAAGGTGACCGCGAAGCTCGCCGCCCTAGGAGCAGAAATCAGCACCGGGAAATCTTCTCGGACGTCTTTCCTTGGGCTGCCCTCGGTGAAGGGTCTTTTTCGCTGCCAGTCAACGATTCGCGCGATTAGTCTTGAAGCATTGCCGATTCTTCCAGTCAATTCGTCTGACGCGATGAAACCAAATCCCACGCCGTTCCCCGACAGACTTAGTTGCAACTCGTCCTGCCCCAACTGAACCCCCCTCAATGCGAGGTGCCGCTGGAAGTTGACCTGTTCAATCAGGTCACGGAGTTCTTCGGCGATTTCATGTGGAGGCTCCTTTGCAAGCGCATTAGCCGCAATTCGCTCAGCTAGGCGATACTCCCCACTTTGTAGTGCCAGATGGCCTGCACTTCGGTGGAGAATTGAAAACGTCGGCTCAATGTTCTCGCTCAATTCCTCGATAGCAGACGTTTCAAGCTGCAAGGCTTGCCGGGCTAACTGTGCGGCACCTTCAGTGTTGCCCTGCAGGCGTTGCACCATGGCCGATTCTGCCAGATCCATGGCTTTACTATGGAGGTCATTTGTGTTGCTCATGACTTCTGCACCTTGCCACGTGGGCTGCCAAACTCTATCACAACGACGAAAGCGGGGAGCGATCCGCTTGAAGGCTGGGTTTGCTTCATCTTCTCCCGTACCCGCCTGTCTATGGCCCTTGTAACTTCTCCGTCGGTCCTTCCACCATTTAGGATGCCAGACACTTCCAATCTCGCCATATTCTGAAAGGGTAGCTCTTCTTGGTCGTGCCCCAACCAGTAGTCGATGCCAGTTCCCTTAGCAGCGCGCTCAACCACCGTGTAGTCAGTATCATTCTTGATCAGCATCATGGCGATAGCGGTAGCGCCTCTTTCGGTCGCTTCCTGAGAATCCGCCCAAGTCCTGCGTGCCTGATCATCGACATCCGGCCAGACCAAGCGGTAAGTTTTCTCACGGTCACCAGTGACGGAAAGGGGAACACCTTGGTCGTGTCCCTGCAATTCCAGACAAGCTGCTGCCGCTTGAGCGAGCGCACTACCCACAGCCGGTGTGACTCCTGGCAAGCCATCGTTTAAGTCATTCAGGTCGAGCATCACATCAGTCAATGTTCTTGGATGGTTGCGTCGCGACGCGCGGACCAGCATATGCCTGACCATACTACTGTTACTGTCATGATCGTAACAACATATTCCGCATCAACTCCAACCATTTGCGTGCCCACCGATGCCGTCGTGTCGCGCGCTGGAATGGATTGTCGGAGCCTGTTAGATGTGTTGTGGAGAGACGTTCCCTGCCCGGAGGTTCAGCTTGGCCCTCCCTGATGTCGTCACTTCCCGACCTTCCTAAAGGTCTGCGGGCTCTGCACACCCCTTTTGCGTTTCGCCTGTATTGTGGCCACGTCACAGAGTGTATTGCGTATTTGACCCTCCTTCTGGCGCGCGATCAATTCAGCGCCCCATGGTGACTGCGCCTATGGCACAATTGCAGAGAGGTTGTAGCGACCGAAAATCTGCTTGAGGCTTAGCGACAAGCGCTCCAGTCGTTTCAGGCCTCATCGGGGGTTCAGAGGAGTTGAACGGCCAGCCAGAAATCCGTGAAGGTCAGGTGCTCTCTGGCCCTATGTTCAGTGAGCCCATGCGGGTCGAAACAGTTCGCCAGAATGGCGCCGATTCGGTAGAGGCGGGGCTTGTTGGTCAGAGATCAGAGCAGTTCCGGCGTGTCACCCTTACGTCAAACGATGTAGCTGTACTGACCATCGCCGAAGCATCGTGGCCCTTCGACGGTGATGGAGCGCAACTAAGGCTAGGCCTACAGGCCTACTCCCTTGGCATTGCCCACGAATTCGATCCTTACTTTGGTCTGTCCATATCTAGGGTGGATCCTCTGCCGCATCAACTCGAAGCGGTCTATGAGTATTTCATGAAGCTGCCCTCGGTGCGCTTCTTATTGGCGGATGACGCCGGAGCCGGCAAAACGATCATGGCGGGACTTCTCATCCGCGAACTAAAGCTCCGAGGTCTTGCCGACCGCATCTTGGTCGTCTGCCCGGCTAACCTAACTTTCCAGTGGCAACGAGAACTCCGAGAGAAGTTTGACCAGCAGTTCCTCGTGATGAAAGGCCAGGACATACGAGATCAATTCGGTGTCAACCAGTGGATGAGCCAGAAACAGGTCATTACTTCGCTCGACCTAGCCAAACGTGAGGACATCTTGCCAGGACTACGGCAAGCGCGCTGGGACCTCGTCATTGTAGATGAGGCGCACCGCATGTCTGCGAGCGATGAGACGCACAAGAGCCAGCGCTACCGGTTAGGTGAGCTGCTTCGAGATACCTCGAATAATGTTCTGCTACTGACTGCGACGCCCCACAAAGGTGACCCAATCAACTTCACTCTCTTCCTTCAACTCCTCGACCAGGACGCCTACGCCGACGTGAAATCCATCCGCGAGGCAATGGAACGACGACGTGCCCCGTTCTACCTGCGTAGGACGAAAGAAGCGATGGTCTATTTCCCGAAACGCGATTCCGATGGCAACTGGAATGCGCCAAAGGTGTTCACCAAGCGAGATACCCGTACAGCCGCTTTCAACATTGATGGCGACGAGTTGAGCCTATACCAAGATGTAACCCGATTCGTGAAGAGACAGAGCGCGCGCGCCGCGGAACGGGATGATGACCGCCGCGCCAGGGCAGTCGGATTCTTGATGTCTCTCTACCAGAGGAGACTCGCATCAAGTACATATGCCATGCGTCGGTCGTTGCAGAATCGTGCAGACAGACTCGAAACGGGGCTCAAGGAAGCCCGGACATTGGCACAACAGGCCCCGCCTGATCTTCCGGATCTGGAGGATCTGGAAGAGCTTGAGGATGAGGAACGCGAGAAGATTGAGCGACTGACCGAGGCAATCACCCTAACCAATAGCGCTGAAGAGGTCCGTGATGAAATCAGAGAACTGCGTGAGCTCGCCGAACGAGCCTCAGCCGTCGAAGAATCTCAGAGTGAAGCGAAACTAACCCAACTGCGGCAAGTACTGGAAGAACAAGGTTTCTTCGAGAACTCCGATTTACAACTTCTGATCTTTACCGAGTTCAAGGACACGCTCGATTATCTGGTAGGACGGCTGGAGTCCTGGGGTTTCAGGGTTGGCAAGATCCACGGTGGAATGAGACCGGGCTCCCGGGATGAACCGGGTACAAGACTCTACACAGAGCAAGAGTTCCGAGATGGCAACATTCAGATTCTCGTCGCCACTGAGGCGGCCGGCGAGGGCATCAATCTCCAGTGTTGCCATATCCTCTTCAACTACGACATCCCATGGAATCCAAATCGCCTTGAACAGCGCATGGGCCGCATCCACCGCTACGGGCAACGATTCGACTGCCTGATTTTCAACTTCGTTGCAACCAATACAATTGAAGGCCGCATCCTTGAACGTCTCTTGGCCAAACTGGATGAGATCAGAGATGCCCTCGACGATGATGCGGTGTTCAACGTTGTTGGAGAAGTCCTGCCAGCTGCCCAGATCGAGCGAGTCTTGAGAGAATTCTACGCTGGCCGTCTCGGTGAAGAGGACTTAGAGGAGAGGCTTATGCGGGACGTCGATGAGAATCGATTCCGCGAGATATGCCAGAATGCGCTTGAGGGACTAGCCTCCAAGAATCTCAACCTTTCGATGCTGGTCGAACGACGTGCCATTGCTCAAGAGCGGCGAATGGTCCCTGAATCCATCGCCCGTTTCTTGGCCGATAGTGCCGCTGATGCAAACCTGCCTTTGAATCGTGTAAGTAGTCTGCCGCACACCTTTGACCCCGGCCGCACTCCACCTTCGCTGAGGAGATTCGAGCAGGACCCCAACTGGCGATTGCCGGATCTTGTCTCTCGCTACCCTCGTCTTTCCACGGATCGCCAAACGGCGGAGACACGAAATCTTGAGTGGGTTACACCCGGGCATCCTCTCTTTGAGGCCCTCCGCAGAAACAGCTTTGAGACGGCACAGAAAGCATTCAGCAAGGGTGCCACTTTCTACTCATTGGAGCACGAGCATCCGACCCGCCTCGATTTCTACAGGGCTAGGGTCGTTGACGGTCTCGGGCGTGTCATTCACGAGAGACTCTTTGCCGTGGAATTGTCTGAGGATGGTGAGCCACACCTTCGGGAACCGGACATACTCGGCAACCTGAGCCCCGCCAACACGCCGGACATTCTACCTGACATCGCGTCCGCACCGGAGGCCTCCGAGTGGCTGAACGGAAACGCATTCCGCCCATTCATTGACGAAGTTCGGGATGAACGTGTCTCTGAAGTGGATCGGATTGCCGATCACGTCGAGTTGTCTCTCAATGAAGTCCTGTCCCGAGCCGACTTGGAGATTGGACGGGCTAATGTCGAAATCGAGAATAAGGTCGTCGGTGCGGAGGGCCGTTTGGCGCAAGCCGAGGCCCGACATGACGATACTAGGGCGAGATTGGATCGGAGGAAGCGGGAACTGACCCAACAGAGGGCCCTAACGCTGCAAGGTGTCGAGCGGCTGACCAGCATCCTGATTCTTCCACACCCGGAGAGCCAATCCGAGGATGTGCGACGACTTCGCCCAAACGCTGAAACAGAGATGACAGCCATGAATGTTGTCATGGAATATGAGCGCGCCCAGGGGCGTCACGTCGACGATGTTCATGAGAAGAACCTCGGCTACGACGTGACTAGTCGGGATGAAAGGTCAGGGGAACTACGCCTCATCGAGGTCAAAGGCTTGGCTGCCGCGTCGGGCACAATCCTGCTCACTCCCAATGAACGTCGTGTCGCCGAGGATCGCCGCGACTGCTACTGGCTCTACATCGTCACCAACTGTGCCGATGCGCCCCAACTCCAAGAGCCGATAGAAGATCCAGCTCGATTCGACTGGAACGAAGTCAGCAAGGTACAGCACTACTGGCTCCAAGTGGACGCCATGACCAAACCGATGCAGGTTAGGGAGCAAGAAGCACCGTATGACGCGGGACGGAAAGAAGGCTAGAGTCGTTCAGGAGCAATTGGCAGAGATATGAGCGTAATTGAACGCGAACTTCGAGACATCGCTCTGGACCTGAGTGAGCTTGCGGCCAAAGCCCGGAAACCCGAAATAGTCAACGCCCTTGAGGCCATCGGAAATGCATGCAGGAAGGTAGGGGAAGCTTGGAGTGGATCATGGCTTGGTCATCACGCTAGGATTTATCATTTCGCCTTGCAGAAACCATCGCCGACTTCCAAGTTCAGCCAACTATGGGGACTTATGGAGAGGCCATATGTTTCAGATCGGACGACTGGAATCTGGCTTGAATTTGACGTGGATATAGTTGAAGCCGAGATTCAACGGTTGGCTGGCAGGCCGGATATGGAGGGCATGTATAGATTTTGGGACGACGCCAACAGTGTAGTTCGGCGTTGTCGCGACAGCCTGCTTTCGATTCTTGACTTGCATGGTGACTCAGCAGACGCTGGCTACTTAGAAGGCAAGAGAAATGACATCGCGACACTGTTGATCAGATCGCCAGACCAGATACTTTCAGAATGGCGTCCTAGCAATGCAATCACGAAAGATGTCGAAGCGCTGGGAAAAGGCCCGCAGAGACCTCCTCACTTGAATGTGTTGGCACAAGTCGAATCTTGGAATGACACGATTGTTGCGATTCAGAATCTGAGGGACTGTGCGGAGCAATTGGAAGCTCATTTCGCTCGAAAGACTATGCAAGATAATTCAACGTCTACCCAGGGAAGCAGAGTGTTTGTCGGCCACGGTCATTCCGCCGTTTGGCGCGAACTTAAAGAGTTCTTACAGGATCGCCTTGGCCTTCAAGTGGATGAATACAGCAGAGTGTCCACTGCTGGGGTAACCACCACGACTCGGCTTCAATCAATGTTGAATGATGCCGGATTCGCCTTCCTTATCATGACCGGAGAGGATGAAGTAGGGGATGGCAAACTAAGAGCCAGAGAGAACGTAGTCCACGAAGTGGGACTTTTCCAGGGAAAGCTTGGGTTCGAGAAGGCCATAGTTCTACTCGAGGAGGGCTGCGAAGAGTTCTCCAACATTGAAGGGCTGGGACAGATTCGTTTCCCGCAAGGAAATCTAGGAGCGGCGTCCGAAGAAATTCGCAAGGTACTGGAGCGCGAGGGCATCATTAGCCCGGGGACAGCCCAATGATCCCCAAAGAATGTAAGCGCTTGGCCGAAGTGGACTTTCCGATCACGAAAGTGTCTGAGCACGCTGCACGCAATGAGTCTTCACAGGCCGGGAATCCAAGGTCACTTCATAAATGGTGGGCGCGTCGACCTCTTGCCTCCACACGGGCGATGTTGCTGGCCCTCCTGATACCGGACCCGGCGGATTCTCACTGCCCCGATTCGTTCAGGGTGGAAGCACGAAAGGCGCTTCTGGCAATGCACAGCCGCCCTGCAAGTTGGGACTTAGACATCACAACAGATGAAGGAATGCGTGGCGTCCTGCTCCAATTTATCGCGGACTTCGCCAACTGGGACAATTCAGCAAAGACGGAATACATCGACACCAGCCGTGCCTTGGTACGAGCAGCACATCCCGAAGAGCCCCCTTTGGTTGTTGACCCCTTCGCGGGTGGCGGCTCAATCCCACTGGAAGCCTTGCGCCTCGGCTGCGAGACATTCGCCAGCGATCTGAATCCGGTAGCCGGACTGATTTTGAAGGTACTGTTAGAAGAAATCCCGCGCCACGGTCCCGGCCTCGCCGACGAGCTTCGCAAAGTCGGGCGCGAGATCAAACAACAAGCAGAAAAGGAGCTTGAAGACCTTTACCCCAAGGACCCCGACGGTGCCACACCCATCGCCTACCTATGGGCGCGAACCGTCCGCTGTGAAGCTCCCAACTGCGGCGCTGAGATCCCGCTAATGCGTACGATGTGGCTGTGCAACAAACCGAATAGGAAGGTTGCCCTTCGTACTGAAATAATTCGTGAGGAAGAGAGGCCTCCTTGGGTCGAATTCAAGTTATTTGAGCCAGTGTCCACTAGGGAAGTGGCTGGGCCAACCGTAACCCGGGGCAGAGCGACCTGCCTTTGCTGTGGCTACGTTCTGCAGACCGATCGAGTCAAGGCGCAACTTTCTAGTGAGCGAGGAGGTGCAAATACCGTATTTGATAAGAGTGGTGTGCGAATTGGTGGGGCCAGGATGACCGCAGTTGTAACGATTCGTCCAGGTGAGAAAGGTAGGCAATATCGGTTACCCACCGAGTCCGATTATGCGAACGTTCGTAGAGCACAGATGCGCGAAGCTAGCATCTTGAACGAATGGGAAAGCAATGGAAGAGGCGACATTCGTCCTGTTCCTGATGAGCCAATTCACCAGGACAACCGCGGGAACTTCTGGGTTGTCGATTACGGGCCCACTACGTTCGGCGACTTGTTTAACGCCAGACAGAAAGTCGCTCTGGTGTCATTGAGTCGGACAGTTCGAGATAGACGGTCAACGGACATGCCTAGCATCAGCGCTTTAGCTGCTCTGTCTGTCGACAAAGTAGCAATGCAGAACAACGGATCCAGCAGATGGAAACCCTCCGGTGAATCTTTGGTGGATCCATTCGGACGCCAAGCGCTCCCTATGACTTGGGATTTTGCTGAGGCTTGTATCATCAGTGGGTCGACAGGAGATGTTCAGTCGCAGATGGAGCGGATTGCCGATATTATCGACCATTTCCCCCTCCAAACTTCCGGAATAGTGCAGTGCGCGGACGCAACTGCACAACCTCTACCAGACGACTCTGCTAGCGTCTGGTTTACTGACCCTCCCTACTACGATGCTATCGCGTATTCGGGATTAGCTGATTTTTTCTTCGTGTGGCTGAAGCGCATGTTGCCTGGACACCCCTTGCTGATCGATCCATTTGACGCTGCAAATCCCGTAACACCTAAACGGCGTGAACTAATAGTTGATAGTCGAAACAGTGGTGTCGGTGAGCATACTAGACAATTCTACGTGCAGGGCATGGCAAAGGCCTTTGCCGAGGGTCGGCGGATACTGAATGACGACGGAATTGGATCCGTGGTATTCGCGCACAAGACTACTGAAGGTTGGGAAGCTCTGCTTTCTGGCATGATAAGTGGCGGATGGACCATTACAGGATCATGGCCCATCGCAACCGAGCTGAATTCCCGTCTCCGCGCTCGTGAATCCGCGGCTCTTGAGACAAGTGTCCATTTGGTTTGTCGACCGAGGCCCGATGACGCGAACATAGGAGATTGGGCCGAAGTCCTCAGGGAACTGCCTGCCCGTGTTGGTGATTGGATGAAGCGGCTGAAGGACGAGGGCATTCGAGGAGCCGATCTCGTGTTTGCGTGTGTTGGGCCGGCGTTGGAGGTTTATAGCCGATACTCCCGCGTGGAAACTGCCACCGGCGATGAAGTGGACCTGACTAGGTTCTTGGAGCGCGTCTGGGAAGAAGTCGGACGTACCGCGCTACAGGATATTCTTGACACGCCTGAAGCCCGTGCGCGCAACGGTGACGCAGGAGCACTTGAAGAGGATTCTCGGCTGACCGCCCTCTTCCTCTGGACCATGCAGAGCAGCAGCGCGGAGTCTATCTCGGAGCCTGCTAGGCAGGTTGCAGAATCAGCGGCCGAATACGAGGCTGCTTCTGAGGATCAGGAGACGACAAGCCGCAGAAATCCAACGTACAGCTTGCCATTCGACGTGACCCGCAGATTCGCTCAGCCTCTCGGCATTGATCTCGATGACTGGGAATCGCGAATCATCAGGATGGAAAAAGGGATAGTGCGTCTGTTGCCTGTCTTAGAGCGCAGTGCCCAATTATTCGGGGAGCCCGGTGTCTCCGGTGCCGCAGACGATATCGAAATGCGCGGCGGCCAGACTGTCCAACTGAGCCTGTTTCCTGAGGAGCCGCCAAAGGTACGGGGTCGGAGGCGACGAACCTCGCAAACTCCTGCGGATTCCGACAGTGATGATCTCAATGTAAGGCACGGCCCTACAACGTTAGACAGGGTTCATGCCGCGATGCTGCTTCAATCATCTGGTCGCAGCCAAGCGCTCCGGAGCATGTTGCAGGCAGAGCAGGAAAGAGGACCGGAATTCTTGCGCTTGGCAAACTCGCTCACCGCCCTCTACCCTCGCGGAAGCGAAGAGAAACGTCTGCTGGACGCAATGCTGCTGGCCGTGCCACGGTAATTTGAGAGAGAGAAGGTACAGATATGGCGTTACCCATCTTTGACAACGCTGGCCAAGTGGTTGGCTGGCTCGACAATCAGACGGTTCGAGATCAGGTGGGAAACCACCGGGCTTTTGTGACCAATGGAGGAGTGTTCTCCTATTCCGGTCAGTATCTCGGTCAATACGACCACGGATTCTTTCGGGATCACTATGGGAATGCCATAGCCTTCACTAATGGTGCAAATGGAGGACCGATCTTGCCCGTGACCCAAGTAGCACCTGTTCCACCAGTATTTGCAGTGCCTCCGGTACCCCCTGTGCCTCCTGTCCCGCCAATACCTAGCGTTCCGACATTGCAATGGTCGGTTCTGAACTTCGATGATTATCTTGTAGCCACCAATGGCTAATGCTTGCAGCCTTATTGAGACGGGACACTGTGGCCTGCCGCGAATCAAAAGAAGGGCACTTGTGCATTTATGGAGATAGGCTAATCGAAGGATTGGAATAATGGATCCTTGGTACAGAGTCGTCACCCCCCGTGAAGAGGTCCGAGAAGGCCGTTCATTCAGTCCTGATGAATTCGCCATTGCCCTTGAGCAAGTAGTGGCAGGCACGGCGCCGATCGATTATCGGGACCCAGAACAATTTTTCTCGCGCACGTATTTCACTCGCGCCCTGTCGGAACACTCGGGTATGGTGCTGCGCCGCCTCTCAGGACAGACGGGCAATACCGCTCCTGTCTTGACCCTTATGACGCAGTTCGGCGGCGGGAAGACGCACACCCTGACGTCGCTCTATCACCTAGTGAACTTAGGGCCTGATGCCCGCAACCTCCCGGGAGTGGACGATCTCTTGAGGGACACAGGCATCTCGGCTGCTCCGTCGGCACGTGTCGGAGTCTTTGTTGGCAATGCGTGGGACCCGTCTCCGGGCCATGAAACTCCGTGGATTGACCTGGCTCGGCAACTCGCCGGCGATGAGGGAGTAGCCGAGCTAGGCAGCTCGGCTGCCGCTACGCCGCCTGGCACAGATGCAATCACAAGAGTGTTCGCCAAGGCGGACAGGCCCGTACTAATCCTGCTCGACGAAGTCCTCAATTTCGTCAATCGACACCGGGGAATGGCAGATTCAATGCATGCATTCATCCAGAATCTGACGGTAGCAGTAACGGGAGCGACCCACGCGGCAGCAGTCATCAGCTTGCCCCGCAGTCAGGTCGAAATGACCGATTCCGATAGGGAATGGCAGGAGCGGATCACCAAGGTTGTGCGGCGGGTGGCACAGGACCTCATTGCAAACGACGAAGCAGAAATCAGCGAGGTTGTCCGCAGGCGTCTGTTCGACGACATCGGCAGCGAGCGAGTACGCAAGCGGGTGGCCAAGACATACGCAGATTGGTGTTTCGAACGCAGCGCGCGGCTGCCCTCAGAATGGACAGCCGTCGACACTGCGACAACGGACGCCAAGGCAAGGGATTTCCTGAGGAGCAGATTCGAAGCCTGCTACCCCTTCCATCCGGCAACACTCTCGGTGTTCCAGCGAAAGTGGCGGGCGCTCTCTCAGTTTCAGCAGACGCGTGGATCACTCGCGATGCTTGCCCAATGGATTTCTTGGGCCGCCCGCGACCAGTTCAATGAGGCTCGAAATGAGCCACTTATCACGCTTGGGTCGGCACCGCTGGATGTGCCGGAATTTCGGGCGATCGCCCTGGGGCAACTGGGGGAACAACGACTCGACGCTGCTATTGAAGCGGATATCGCGGGTGAGGCTTCTCACGCTGAAGCCCTTGATGTGGATGCGAGAGGAGCCCTTAGGCATATTCACCGTCGTGTGGGCACGGCCGTCTTGTTCGAGTCATCCGGCGGCCAGGTTGACCGTGTGGCTCATCTGCCTGAGTTGCGCTTTGCCCTTGGTGAACCCGACGTTGAAACAACCACAATCGATAATGCCGTAACCGCCCTGGAGCAGAGCAGCTTCTTCATCCGAAAGATCGGTGCCGATGGTTACCGCATTCACCACCAGGCAACACTCAGGAAAGTCGTCAGTGACCGGAGAGCATCCCTTGACGAGGACGAAGTTAAGTCGGCAGTACGCAAACTCGTCCAAGATGAATTTGCCAAAGGGCCCACAACGCCAATCGTATATTTCCCGCAAGACGGCGACGCTGTCGCTGATTCCCCTCGCCTGACGTTGGTCGTTCTAGACCCCGACCGAGAATGGCATGGGCGCGATGCATTTGCACAGCAGGTCGGCCCTTGGATGAGGGAACGAGGGACATCGCCGCGCCTCTATCCTGGAGCTCTCGTCTGGTGTTCCAAGAAGCAGGGGCGTGAGCTGCGGGACAGCGTTGAGAACTGGCTTGCATGGCGTAGGGTCTCGCAGGAAGTTGCCCAGGGACTCTTGGGGACGGAGTATGACCAAGCCGACCGCGCGGAGGTCAATGCCAGGGTCAGGGAAGCTGAGGAGATCGCCAAGGAAGAGGTCTGGGCAGGCTATCGTCACGTTGCATTGACGGAGGATGCCGACGGCATCAAGACCATCGACCTTGGCGCAGGTCATTCGAGTGGCAGTGAGACGCTATCTGGCCGGGTGATTGGAGCCCTTAGATCAGAGGCACTACTGAACGAGTCTGTTGGCGCAGGATATATTGATCGGCATTGGCCGCATGCCTTTAGGGACACAGGAGCTTGGCCGCTGACAAGCCTTCGGCAAAGCTTCTTGAATGGTGCGCTCACGAGGCTTATCGATCCCGACACCGTCTTGCGGCAGAGAATCATTGAATTTGTAGCACAGGGTGAGTTTGGATTGGCCTCTGGTGATAACGGTGACGGCACATTTGGTGAGGTCATGTTCCTGAAGGCGGTTGGAGCGGAGGATGTGGTCTTTGAGCCAGGGATGTTCTTGCTGACAAAAGCCCGCGCTGAGCAGACGAGCGCCGTGGCTGAACCAACTCCTATAGGACCGGAGTCTTCCCCCACAGTTGGCGCTGATCCGGAGCCCCAAAAGATTGGTGGGCGGGCACAAGTAGGACTGCCCATTGAGACTGGCCAGAAGGTCACTCTTCGCTTGACGGGGGATTTGCCAACGCATACGTGGAGCAAATTTGGAATTGCGATCTTGCCTAAACTCCCGTCTGATGGGGAACCCAGAGCAGGGGTAGAATTCACGGTCAACGTTGATGCTGGCGTGGCCAGAAACTTACAGCTTGAGCTACAGCAAGCCTTAGCCGATCTCGGGCTGAGCGCCACGGTGGTCATCGAGACTGACGAGAACGAGTAGCGCAAACACTACATTAGCCAAATCTGAAAGGCGCGGTCCGCTCATAGCTTTGGCTACACTTCCTGTAGTGGCGGATTCTCGAATGATGACCACGACCAACTCTGCGCGGCAACTGACTAGCCGGATGGCGCGCGCGGCCTTTGGCGACAAGGGGCTCTATTGGCAGCTTGCTTTTGATGCAGGCGCAATCCGGCAGTCGCTGCTGGCGGTGCTCATCGTCGCGGCTGCGGTGGGAACCGGGTCAGCCATTGACAATATCATGCGAGGCGCTGCTGGCGGGGCAACCGGTGGGTTCACTGTGATGGCGCTGTGGGGCGTGCTCTACTGGTTCCTGTTCAGCGTGTCCTCATGGGCACTTACCCGATTGCTGGCCGTCGGCTTCGAAGTCGACGTGGAGACGGTGACCTATCTGCAGTTCATCCGCAGGTTCGGTTTTGTGTTCGCGCCCGGCATCCTGCTGATGCTGACGCCCATTCCATTCGTGGGCGAGGTAGCGGTGTTCATGGCCTTCATGTGGACGATGCTCACCGCGACGGTCGCTATCCAATGGACGGCCGAGACACCCATCGGGCTGGCTTTTATGGCAGCGTCCGGCGGAACGGTGGCTGCCCTTGTGCTCTCAGTATTCATTCTCGTTTACGTCCTGCTGTAGCAGGAGTCCGGCAACGCCATAACCGTTCAGCCCCACCATACGCCGAAGGTCAAAATCCTCCTGACCCAGCGCCACATCAGCCGTCGGACGATGCGCCCGCGCACCGTCTTCAGATCGTCCCTGCGCCAGATCAAAGTCTGCGCCCGCAGAGCTTCGTCGATGGGCCGGTCCTCCGGAGGCAGTGTGAGCCCGTGCTCATCCAGCATGGCGACTTCGAGTTCGAGGATACGCTCCTGTCGTTTCAGCCACGTGAGCGTTCGGCCCGCGTGTGCATGACTCTTCGAGAGCCTTCGCCATTCCTTGACCAACGGCCACGCCCTTCCGTAGACGACATGATCGTCCTCGGCAGGTTTCACCGTCACGAGTGTCGGAAACACCCGAGGTGGATACCACTTCTTACTCAGTCGTCTCGTCGACGAGGATGGCTCACGGAACGCCTTGGCCGACAGCTTCGTATCCTCTTCAGTTACTGTCCCCTCACGAACCTGCTTCTCCAATGCGGTGATGCGACGCCCGAGGAGCCTCGCGGTCTTGTCGGTTTCTTCTCGAAAGGACCGCAGTTCCGCCCCGTCCTGCTGCACCGGCATCGTCGACAGAGCATCAACGCGCTCGGTAAGTTGGCCAACAGTCTTACGCATGTCCGCCACTTCTTTCGCCAGCTGTTGAACGGCCGGGTTGGCATCGGACAGCATCGCTCCCTCAAGCGCTCGGATAATGACCCTTGAGAGCCGCCGACGTTCCAAGGTTCTCGCGATCGTTCGGTAACTGACGCCCAGCATCTCCGCCGTCCCCGTCGGACCGCGCTGGCTGATCAACAGATCGAGGAATGCCAGGAGATGCCCGTCCTGATTCTCAATCTCAGTTTGCATGTTGTCCGAGGTCATACATCCGCCCTTCGACATCCACCTGCCAACTGGACGTTCTGCAATCTGGGTCTGTCAGCCGTTTGCTGTTCCGTCCTCCTGACAAGTGGCCGCTCCTGAATTGGGAGACTGTCATGTCCGAACGGAACCGCGTGACGGGCAAAATGCTTACTCAATTCATCGGCCTCCTTCGGTTCTTGCGCGTGACGACGTGCTAAACACAGCCTCAGTTCAGGTGTCCACATAACTTGAATCCCTGTACAGCCCCCTGACTGTTAGACGCCTCTTGCGCGAAAACCCGTCCCTCAGGGCAGTATACTAGTACGTATGTTCTTATCCAAACAACAAAGGTCGGAGCCAAGAGGAGGTGCCTATGAATCCCTTCAGTTGCTTGAAGCGCATCTTTCAATCGCGGAAGCCGGGCCCACCGGTCCTGCTATCAATCAGGCCGCCTCGCTCTGGCGAGCGGACCATGCTCGGCGTCGAGAACATGCTCCAGTCCATCGCCGTGCCGGAGCCGTTCTCGCTGGAGCTAACGGGAGATGCGGACGGCGTGCGCATCCTCGTGCGCTGCCAGGACGCGCGGGCGATCCGCCGACAGGTGTCGGCGCACTATCCGCAGGCGATGATCGAGGAACTCCCGCCCGACGACGACCCGCTTGCCGTTGGAGAAGAGCAGGAAGCGTGGACGATGCCGCTGAGATCCAGCGGCCCGGACCATGTGCCGTTGCGCCAGTTCCGGGATGACGATCTCGTCCATCAGGGGTCCGATCCCATGCTCGCCGTTATTGGAGCCTTGTCGAAACTACGATCCGGGGAGCGGGTTGTCTCCCGGATCCTGCTGCGTTCGCTCGGGCCCCTGTGGTCGGCGGGTTACCAAGAAGAGACTAACCGACGGGAATCGTACCGGAGCGCCGAAACGGAGCAGGCCCGTGTCAACCAGAGCGAGGTCGTCCGAATGGTGATGCTCGCGATCCTGGCTTTCGTGGGGATCAATGCATGGAGGTTCTGGCAGCAGGGAGACGTGTTCAAGGCCGCCGCCGTCGTGGGCGGCGCGGTGTTCGTTCTGCTCACGGTCGGTGTCCTGTGGGCGAAGTTCAAGTCGCGAGGCCCGCGGTATTTCGACCCGCAGATGGTGAAAGAGAAGGTGGGGCGGACGGCCTTTCAGGCGCAGTTCCAGGTGACGGCCATCGTGCCGATACGGAGCGGCAAGCGTCGTGCTAAGGACCTACTGGGCGACGTTGCGACGGCCTATCGCCACTATGACAATTCCGCAGGAGCGCACGTCGTCGTCGGCAAAATGCGCCCTGCCGCCGAGAAGGTGTCGCTCCACCCGCCCGGTCCGGGACTCTTCGGCAAGCGCAGCATCCTCGGCGTACGAGAACTTGCCAGCTTGTGGCATCCGCCAAGCCCCTCGGACGAGACACCACCCGTCGAACGCTCCGGCTCCCGCCTGCTCGCGCCGCCGGCACATGCGGTTCGAGACGGCGCGTACGTGGGCATCGCGGATGCCGACAAAGACTCGATCATCCGCTTTCCGGACGACCTCCTTCGCCGCCACCATCTTTACGTGGCACGAACACGCATGGGCAAGTCGACGCTCATGCAGCACATCGTCGCGGATCGCATGGCGGAGAAGGCGGCGGGACTGAACGACGACGCCATCGTTGTCATCGATCCCCATGCCGATCTCGTCGCGGCATTGCTGGAGCATGTGCCGGACTCATTGGTCGACCAGGTCAGGCTGATCGACCTCGCCGACCCGAACGGTGCGCCGGGCATCAACCTTCTCGATACCCGCGTCTTCACCGACCGCGACCGCACTGCCGACTCGGTCGTCCGCATCGCGCGGGGGCTCTGGGACCAGTGGGGGCCGCGGATGCAGTCCATCCTCGAACAGGTCGTCAAGACTCTTCACGAGGTGAATGAACATCGGGATCCGGAGATGCAGTACACGATCCTCGACGGCCTCAGGCTGCTCTCGGATGAGAATGAGCACTTCCGAAACGACGTGCTGGCCCAAGTGAACGACGTCCACCTACTGGCGTGGTGGAAGCGCGACTTCGGCAACTGGCACCGCAACTACCGCATGGAGGCCTTAGCCCCCGTGCAGACCCGCCTCTCTTACTACTCCACGTCGAGGCGGGCGCGGGCGATTCTCGGGCAGCGGCGCTCCACCATCGACGTACGGAGGACGATCCATGACGGCGGCATCCTCCTCGTCTCGACTGCGCAGGGCGTTGCCGGACGCGACACCTCGGCGCTTGTCGGAGCGTCCGTGCTCAACCTCGTCGATGCCGTCATCCGTGAGCAAGGCGCTCAGAGATTCAGTGACCGGCGCGGCGTCCTCGTCGTTGTCGACGAGATGCAGTCCATGCCGGGCGTGGACTACGAGTCCATGCTGTCCGAGTTGGGGAAGTTTGGGGCGAGCTTCATCCTCGCCACCCAGAGCCTCGCCACGCTCGGCGACCTTTCGGACTCAATGCGCGACAGCTTGCTCGCCAACGTCGGCTGTCTTGCGGTCTTCCAGGTGGCGGGGAGTGATGCTCGTCAGCTGGTGCCTGAGCTGGGGTCTGACCGCGTGAACGTGGATGACATCACGTCGTTGCCGGTGCATCACTGTTATGTGCGGGCGACGATCGGGACGGAGCGGGTTCCCGCCTTCTCGATGGAGGTGCGGAAACCCGAACAGGGCGACGTGGAGGTGGCAGACCGTATCCGCGAGGAGACGATCAACTACACCACGCCGCACGAGTCTCTCTTGGCTCAAGACTCCGACATCGACCACGCCGTCGAGGAGTTTCGGGAGTCCGTGAGGACAAGGCAGAATGCCGCCGGTGAGCAGCCGCCTACCAACGCCAGACCGCAGCGCAGACGGGCCAGAAGCAGGAAGAGGAAGGAACAGTCCGAAGAGGAGACAGGCACCGAGCCGGAGGCCGAGGTTAGCGCGTGAAGCCGCATGGAGTGGCCGAGGAGATCGTGCACCAACTTGCTGAGATGCCGTTCCTCGACGGGCAGACGCTCGCTGCCATAACCGATAATTCGGATGCAGGAGTCTATGCCGCAGTTGGACAGCTTGAGGACGCAGAGCTCGTCGGTTCGGTGCCGCATGCCACTCCGGTACTACCCCGGGTGGAGCGATACCATCTGACGGCTGACGGCGTCCGTTCCCTTGCGGAGGCCGACGGAATCGATGTCGTGGAGCTTCTGCGCAACTATCCGGTGTCGGCTCAATGGCAGCGGCTGCTGCTGGAGCGGCTGGATCTTGTGGGCATCGTCTATCGGATAGTTGCCGCAGTCGCGGACATCGAGGATACGGTCGGGCTGGCTTGGTATCGCGCATCTCCGTTCGACGCGAGCATCACGCTAGCAGGCGGCCGCGTTCTCGGCATCGTTCGACAGGGGCCGATGTCCGACCGAACGTCGTTCGGGAAGAGAATGGCCCGTCTCCGGGATGCGCCCACACCTAGCGGCCTGCTCGTTGTGTGCCATGATGAGATTCGGCTGCGGCACACGCGCCGCACTCTCCTTGCCCTCCGTCTCCCGACCTTTCTCGCACTGGAACGTGACGTAGCTAAAGGCAATGGAGCTGCCTGGCAAATGCCGGGCAGCGATGCGCGGCTCGACGTGACATCAATCCTGCGCAAGGCCTCTGCCAGCAACTCACCAGTACTGGAACCGCTACCGACCAATGCGAGTGTCCCGATACCGCTTACCGTTGATAAGCCGCTTGAGAGAATCGCAGACTGGCTGCTTCCCGGTGTCCTGCGTCCCGCAGAGAAGCGAGTCCTGGACGCCGTTGCCGATTGGCCGGGAATCACGCACGGCAACTTAGCTCGTCTGCTCGGTCTGCAACCCTCTAGGCTTTCTCATGTGACGGGTCCTCTGACTGCTGCCAACCTTCTCACGGCCATCAACATCGGCGGGCGGCGTCTTGCACTCGGTGATCGCGCGCTCAGCATGCTCGCGCGTCGGGATCGAACAGCAATCGGAATTGCCCGACAGCGGTGGAGTGTGAACCCAATCGACCCCGCCTTGCCGTCCATCTGGCGCAACATTTCCGGCAGGCGTGTCCGACAACTCCTCCGCCACATCGAACACACCGACGCCGTCCACAACTGGCTTGCGTCGACGGTGGAGCGGGCACGCGACGATGGATGGGACATCGTGCAGGTTGACCCTCCCCACCGCGCTTCCCGCTACTTCCGCCACAACGGGAAAGTGCATTCGGTGAACCCCGATGCCTTCGGCCTAATGCGGCGAGGCACGGAGACGAAGGCGTTCTTTCTTGAATGGGAGCGCCGCGCCGTTCGGCCCAGCACGATGCGACAGCGCCTCGCCCCGTACCTACGCTACTACTCGACCAGCCGCCCCCGTGATGATAACGGTGCCACCCCGGAGGTCATCATCATTCTGGAGGACCCTGTGACCGTTCCTCACTTTCGCCGGATCGCATGCGAGGAGATGGGTACACACGGCTTACGCATTCCCATCAGCGTTCGACGACTCTCTGGCTACTAGTAGTTCATCCCATCTGGGTTCCAGTCGGTCAGGCCGTTCTAGGGGCATGAATCCACCAGCAAAGGCTGGCGAACCGCAACCATGAGGCTCCAGCCGACGACGTGGCGAACGTCACTGTCAAGCAGGCGGCCTACGAGCTAGGCTTCTGCGTGCGCCGGGTGCGTCAACTGGCCCGAGACTGCCACTTCCACAGCGCGGTCAAGTCCGGCTTCGAGTGACTGGATCCCACCCCCGTCCAGCTCAACCCGGGCAAGCGCGTGCCGGCGGATTGAAGTGCCAGTTCTTAAGCATGGACAACACTTACATCTTCGTCGGAGATTACAAGCACTGGATGATGACCGACTACAATGCTATCAACCCCGTACAATGACGAGGGGGGACTATGTAATCGGCCGGGCACAACTCTACGGAGATCGCAGGAACTTCATCGTCCATCAGAGATGTACTTACAAACCTAACGTTGATTTCACCAACCCGCCTCATAGCATTCGACAACCATGACAAGGAACAACTCATGCAGGCGATAAATAACCCTTTCGTTGCTCTCGTTAATGGAACCAAGCAGTTCATAATTCCGGCGTTTCAGCGAGACTATAGCTGGACGACGGAACAATGTCAGCAAATGTGGAACGACATAGTGCGTGCTGGCAAAGTGGACGGTGACCATTTCATGGGGTCAATCGTCTACGTAGAGGACAACGCTTCGGGAGTATTCAGCAGCTGGCTAGTGGTCGACGGCCAGCAGCGTCTAACCACGCTGACTCTCCTCATGATTGCGCTTCGCGACCACATCCAGAAGACAGGCTGGGCCGGACAAGAGCCAACCAAGGCTCAGATTGATGCCTATTTTCTGACAAACGAGCACGAGAAGGGTGATCGAAAGTACAAGGTGGCACTGAGACGCCACGATGATTCGACGCTGAAGGCTCTCGTTGACGAGCGGGATCCTTCAGAATCAGATAACTGCTCGGAACTGATCATCGAGGCCTATCGGTTCTTTAGGGAGAAGTTGAACAAGCCAGAAGCGGACCCTGCCCTCGTCTATCGTGGCATAGGGCGCCTGAATATAGTTGACGTCACCCTCCATCGCCCGATGGATGACCCTCAAAAGGTCTTTGAAAGTTTGAACTCGACCGGAGTTGACCTAACCCAAAGCGACCTGATTAGGAATTACCTCCTCATGGGTCTCCCGGAACCCGAACAGACCCGGATGTATGACCTCTATTGGAGCAAGATTGAGACCCTCTTCCGCGAGGTGGGCAGTTCTCCTGATGCCTTCTTGCGAGACTACATTGCGCTTGAGCAGGGTACAACAACCCAAGCCCGTGCAGACCGCATATACGCTGAATTCCAAGAATTCTGGAAACCGTCGGACACTACGTCGTTGGAAGACCTACTGAATGACCTTGTCCGTTTCGCCCGCTACTTTGCATTCTTCCTGCAGCCTGATCGAATCGACTCCAAGCCGCTCAGCGCTGCAATGAGGCAGGTTCGCAGTTTGGGGTCCGCTCATGCCATGCTTGTCATGCGCCTTTACTTCCTATTTGACGAGCGGGCTCTGACTCATGACGCCTTTGTACGGGCATTGGATACCATCTCTAGTTACCTAGTTCGCAGATCGGTCTTAGGAATGCAGACCCGCGGCTATTGGTCGGTGTTTGCTCGGATCACGCATTCGATTAAGGACGAAGACCCGCTGACTAGCTTGCTTGTTGCCTTGGCAAGAAGACAGAACTACAGGTTTCCAGCCGACGATGAGTTCATATCAGCATTGCAGGAGAACGACCTGTACAGGCTTCGCATCTGCTGGCATATCCTGTCGCAGCTTGAAAATGCAGGGCAAAACGAACCGAGTCCGGTAAGCGAATACTCGATAGAGCATGTAATGCCCCAATACATCGACAATGTTCCGGAGTGGATAGACATGCTCGGGAAGGACTGGGAAGAGGTTCACCGAAAGTGGCTGCACAGGTTGGGCAACCTCACCCTCACCGCATACAACAGCACGTACTCGAATCGACCATTCCATGAAAAGAAGACGGTGAAGGGTGGATTTGAGCAAAGTGCCGTCCGGCTGAATAGATTGGTGGCGCAACGAACAAATTGGACTGCTTCCGAAATGGAAGAAAGGGGCCGCGCCTTGGCTCACCGGGCGCTCGAGATCTGGCCTCACCACGACGCTAATGAAGAACTAATACTAGTGGAGGAGATTCGAGAACTACGCGCACGCTCTGCATCTAGGAGTCTGAACCAGACAGATTTGAATGCCCGTGTTGCGGAGATCATAGACGGAATGCGCGCCGCAATGGTTGAATTGGGCGAATCTATCGAGGTCGTTGAGAGACACTCTGTTTGCTTCTACAACGCGCAATCCGCCACATTCTTTGTGGAATTACTACCGATGGCAGGTTACATCCGGATTCTCTTACCAATTGACTTTGAGGAAGTTGACGACCCCCAGAGAATGGCGCGAGATGTAACGGCTTGGAAGTTTCTGCCGAACGTGGTTCACCGTGATTGCGGAGTCTTCATCGACGTCGAGAGTAACGAGTCAATTCCCAGTGCGGTTGCTATGATTCGCCAGGCATTCAATGTGGCGGGAGAATAGCTGATTCTTTTGAATTGGTCGCTTCTTCGCCCTTAAGGGAAGACACGACAGCTCTTACCCAGTTCTGGTTCGGCTCAAGTATGATTGGCGACATCCTCGGTCACGGGTCGGTATGGGGGTTCAGATAGCAGTGACTCTGTAAGCACTTTCTCCGTCCTGCCTCAACAGCCCTTGACGGCACTCGTATAGTTATGACAAGTATCGACGAGGTCTGAATTTCGCGACCGTCACGTAGCCCAACAGTCGTTCAACCAAGGAGGTCACCCATGCCTACACAGCCTGAAGAAATGACCAATGCTGCCCTCTACGCCCGCGTCTCCAGTGATCGGCAGGACGTTGATCTCTCGGTTGCGGCACAGTTGCGCGCCCTCCGTGACTACGCAACCAAGAATGGTTACTTGGTCGCCCGGGAGTACATCGACGAGGCCGAGAGTGGCCGCATTGCCGACCGGCCCCAGTTCCGGAAGATGATCGATGCCGCCACCGCGACGGACGCGCCCTTCAAGGAAATCCTTGTCTGGAAGTTCTCCCGCTTCACGCGCAAGCGCGAGCACGCCGTCGCCTTCAAGTCCATGCTCCGCCGCAAGGGTGTCCGCGTCGTCTCCATCACCGAACACGCCGACGACACGCCCACTGGCAAGCTCATGGAAGCCATCATTGAGAGCGTCGATGAGTTCTACTCCGAGAACCTCGCCCAAGAAGTCACGCGCGGCATGCGCGAATCGGCCTCACGCGGGTTCTGGGTAGCCGCCAGCCAGCCCTTCGGGTATCGAAAGGTCTATGTGCAGGACGGAGCCAAGAAGCGGCCGCGGCTGGAACTCAACCCGCCCGCAGACACCGTCGTGCGCCGTATCTTCGACATGGTGCTCAAGGGCGGCACGCTCATGGACATCACGAAGACTCTCAATGCGGAAGGCGTCACGACATCGAAGGGCAGCAAGTGGCTTATCACCAGCGTCCACAAAATCCTCGAAAACGAGGCGTACACCGGAACGCTAGTCTGGGGCCTGACGGGCAAAGACGGCGCGCCGCCGGTCCGCGTTGAGAATGCGTTCCCGGCCATCGTCACCCATCAGGAGTTTCAGCGGGTCAAGCGGCTGCTCAAGTCCCGCTCGCCGAAGACGGTCCATCCGAGGCGCGCGGCCAGTCCGTACCTGCTCAGCGGGCTCGCCACGTGCGCACTGTGCGGCAAGATGCTGACTGCCGCCGAGGCCAAGAGCGGCAAATACACGTACTACGTGTGTCAGTCCATCCTGAAGGAGGGCAGGGGCTCATGCGAGACGCCCCGCATCAATGCCAAGTCGCTTGAGGAGACTATCATCCTCAACCTACGCGAAAATGTTCTCACTGAGAGCAACATACACCGCCTCGTCCGGGTGCTGGATGAAGAGATGGACGGAGAGGCACGTGAACAGCGTCAGCGTCTGGAGACCATTGAGCAAGAGCTTGAGGACGTGAAGCGCAGGCTGAGCCGAATCTGGCATGTCATCGAGACGACGGACATGGAGATGGCCGACGCGACGGAGCGTGTCAGAGAGCTCAGAGATCGCAAGGACAAGCTGGAGCAGGCCGGGGACGAAGCGCGAGCCGTGCTTGCCGAACGGCGTAAGCTTCTGGATCGTGCCGACACCATTGCGGCCTTCGCCGCCGACATGAGCGAGTTTCTCCGCACCAGCCAGTTGACCGAGACGCGATCGTTCATCCGCTCATTCGTGAAGGAGATCCAGGTCAGGCCCGGCAGGGCGTCAATCGTCTACACGATCCCTATGCCGGAGGACAGCCCGATAGGTGATTCGGATACCGCTGAACTCGCATTGACCAACGGAGTTCGCAGTACTTTCCGAGCTGGTAGCGCGTACGGGATTCGAACCCGTGATCTCCGCCTTGAGAGGGCGGTGTCCTTGGCCACTAGACGAACGCGCCACCGAATGAACGTCCTCACAGTTTAACCATCACGCCCCGGAATCGCCAATGCGCCGCCTACATCCCCTCCGCGGCGGCTCTCACCTTCTCCATGAGCCCTTCCGCCGGCGCGGACAGCGTTCGACCGCGCAGCGTAATAAGGCCGGCCTGGTCCACCGGCATCATGTGGCCGAGATGCACGATTCCGAGCATATCCTCGTCGCCCGGCTCTGCCACAACGCGCGGGATGATGGAAATCCCGTAGCCGTGACTGACGTAGCGCTTGATCAGGTCCAGGGAATCGGCCTCCATGATGATGTCGAAATCCAGACCTTTGCGGCGGAACTCGGACTCCACGGCGGAGCGCGTGTAGGTTCCCGGTCCCATGGTAATCAGCGGATATTTGGCGATCTGCTCGAAAGACGTCAGCGGCAATTCCTGCAGCAGTGGGTGGTCGAGGGGTGTAATCAGCAGCCGCTGATAGGGAAACAACGGTTGGAATTCCAGCGCGGGGTCCGGATCCACCCCGGGCACGATGCCAAAATCCACCTCCCCCTGCGACACCAGCTCAATCACCTCGGATCGCAGACGTGAACGCAGCCTCAGGTGTACCGTCGGATTCGTATCCCGAAAAGCCTCCACGGCGCGCAGCAGAAAGTGTGTCAGGTTCGTCGTTGTCGCCACCGTCACCGGCCCCTCCGTCTGCGCCTGCTGCGTGTTCGTGGCGAGCCCTTCGATGCCCTCGACCAGTGGGCCGGCAAGTTCAAGCAGCTTCTCACCCGCCAGCGTCAGTCGTATGGGCCGCCGGATGCGATCGAACAGCTGCGTTCCCAGTTCCTGCTCCAGCTTCTTGATGTGCGTGGACACGGTCGGCTGACCGATGTCCAGCAGCTCCGCCGCCCGAGAAATGCTGCGCACGCGTGCCGCGACGGTGAAGCTGCGCAGTTCGCGAACATCCATGTCGCCCCCTTCCTGCTTGACCACCCCCATTGTAGCATCACTAAAACAAATACTAACTATCTTGGAATATCCCTTGATGCAATCCTGTAGGAACGGCAGTATGGATACATGACAAACACAGAAGACAGAGAAAAGAGAGAAAGAGGGAGGACCCCCATGACACAGACCATTCAGACCATCAGCCCCGTAGCAAGTCAGCCCGTCCGCCCGGTCAAGACCGGCAAGGTTGCGATTGAGGCAAGGGCCAGCGTCGACAAGATCGTCGCGCTGAACGCAAACCTGCTGGCAGCGGCATAAGGGGGTCAGCCCCAAAAACCTTCCCCGTCAGCCCTGAAAAGGGTGGGGAACCCAAAAACGAAATACCACCACCACACACCTCCTCCCCGGGAGAAGCTCCGCACCACACCGCGGGGCTTCTTTCTTTTTGGGAAGCTATGCGCTCCCTTCCACACTGAAGGGGGAGGGTCAGAGCCTGCCCCGTACTTGATACGGGGGTGGTGGGGATGCCGCCAATCAGGAAGCTATAGCAGTCCTGACCGTCTCTGCGCCCAGCGAGACATCATTCTGCTCGCTCGTGTCCAGATCGCGTAGTGCCGCCGTGCCCCTGGCGACCTCATCGTCGCCGATGATCAGGGCGTAGCGCGCATTTGCCGCGCTCGCAGCCCGCAGCTGCGCCCGCAGGCTCCGGCTGCCCGTCGGGAGCGAAACGCTGAGACCCTGTTGCCGCAATTCGGCGGCCAGCCGCAGCGCGTGGCCGTGCGCCGTCTCGCCAAGATATACGATGTACAGGTCTGTCCGGGACGACATCGACTCCGGCGGCGTAATTCCGGCCTCCCGCAGGTTCATGATGATCCGCTCGATGCCGGAGCCGAAACCGACGCCCGGCGTTGGCGCGCCCCCCAACTGCTCGATGAGACCGTCATATCGCCCGCCCGCGCCCAGCGCCGTCTGTGAGCCTTCAACGGCGGGATGCACCTCAAACACAGTGCGCGTGTAGTAGTCGAGCCCGCGCACCAGCCTCGGCGTAATCTCGTACGGAATCCCCCACAGGTCCAGGATGTCGCACAGCCGCTGAAAATGATCCGCGCAATCGTCGCACAGCCCGTCCGCCGGCGTCGGTGCGCCCGCCATCACTGGCTGGCATCGCTCCTCCTTGCAGTCCAGCAACCGCAAGGCATTCTTCTCATACCGCGTGTGACAGTCCTCGCAGGTGTCATCCAGCCGTGTCGAATAGTATTCCCGGAGTGATGCAAGGAACTGCGACCTGCAGCAATCACCGTCGCCGATTGAGTTCACGTGCAGCGTCAGGTTCGTCAGCCCCAACTCCTGCAGCAGGCTCCACAAAACGTGGATGACCTCCGCGTCGATCTCCGGACTCGAATCGCCGATGGCCTCCACCCCGAACTGGTGATGCTGCCGCAAACGTCCCGACTGAGGCCGCTCATAGCGAAAGATGGGTGTGATGTAGAAGGCGCGAACGGGCTGCGGCAGCGTGTGCATCCCGTGCTGAATGTAGGCGCGGCAAACGGGCGCGGTACCCTCGGGCCGCAGCGTGATCATGTCATCGCCGCGGTCCGTGAACGTGTACATCTCCTTCTCGACGATGTCCGTGCCCTCGCCGACGGTCCGCACGAACAGCGCCGTCTCCTCGAACACGGGCGTGTCGATCCGCTTGAAGCCGAAACGATGCGCAACGCTCTGAGCCGTCGCGCGCACCCAATCCCAGTACGGCTGGTCGTCCGGCAGGGTATCGTTCGTGCCGCGAACGGTCTGAAATCGACGCCGCTCAGTTTCGTTCGACATTACATTGACACGCTGCCGAATGTGCCTGTCACCGGCAATAAAAGCCCAACCACACTGTGCATCTCAATACAGGTCGATGATTAAATTACACGCCGGCGATTTGGTAGCCGCCGTCGATGGGCAGCACGTGGCCGGTGATGCCGCTTGAAAGATCGCTCAGCAGGAACAGCGCCGCCTTGGCCACCTCATCGTGCGTGATGTTGCGCTGCAACGGCGAGCGCTCCGCCTGGATGCGCTTCATGTCCACATAGCCGTGAATGGCACGAGAGGACAGTGTATCCAGAGGGCCCGGCGAGAGCGCGTTCACGCGGATGCCCCGCGGCCCCAGCTCATACGCCAGCTGCCGCACCTCATTCTCCAGCGCCGCCTTTGCCGTGCCCATGATGTTGTAGCCGGGGAAAACGCGGTCGGACGCCTGGAACGTCAACGTCACGATGGTCCCGCCCTCCGACATCAGCGGCGCGGCGTACCGCGCGACGGGGATCAGCGAATACGCGCTCACCTCCAGCGCGATGCGAAAGCCGTCGCGTCCCGTCTCGGAGAAATCACCGCCCAGGTCATCCCGATTCGCAAAGGCGATGCTGTGGATCAGCAGGTCTACGGACGCCCCGTCCGCGGCAATCTGCGCGAAAGCCGACTCAACATTCTCGTCCTCGGACACGTCGCATTCGATGAGCGTGACGTTGTTCATCTCGCCCGTCAGCTTGCGGATGCCGTCGCCGAGCCGCTCATTCTGGTAGGTCAGATACAGATTCGCGCCCGCGCTGTGCAGCGCCTGAGCGATGTGCCACGCGATGCTGCGGTGATTCGCCACCCCCAGCACAACCGCATTCTTCCCCGAAAGATCAATCGAATACATACCACCGCCCGTCATTCCCGCCCCGCCCTCTGTCATTCCGAGCGTAGTCGAGGAATCCAGAACTCAATGTCTACAACGATTCCTATTGTATCGCGTGAACCAGCCCGCCCGCCGCCCCCGTCATTCCCGCGAAAGCGGGAATCCAGAACTCGGAATGCAACCAAACAGAGTAGCCGCTCTATGTCATTCCGAGCACAGTCGAGGAATCTACTCAGGGCGAAATTGACAATAGTCGCACGCTGAGCTGATGCGTATCTGTGTTTTCTCCTTCTCGCAGTGGCTGCACCCCCACTTGCCAAAAAACCACAAAGCCGGGTCGAGTGCCGCACAACTGCTAGGTAACCCCGAGGGCCCGTCAATGTCTGTCTGCTCAACAGCCTTGCGCCAAGTGTGCTGAATCGCTGGTCTGGCCTGTTCGAGAGATACGTCTCCGGTATCCAAAACCCCAAGGTTCGTGGTAACACGACGAACCTGAACGTCTACGGCTACAGGAACAATGTCCAGGTCGTCTATCGTTGCCCTGCCCGGAGCAACGAGCATACGCATCCACATCGGCCATATCTTTGGGCCTTTAAGTAACGGAAAGCGAGGCTGTTCCTCATTGGACTTGGTACCCAGATAAAGGAGCAACTCAATAGCGTTCCCCTGTCCGGAATCCACTACACGTCTCACGGGATTGTCATCTTCGGTGAGGCTGCGGGCGATGGCGTTCCAAGCAGATGAGTCAGCGTCATGCCGTTGACTCACTCCGGCTCGGGACAACTTGTCGCGGAGCGTTAGTACAGGCATTGTCGCGACTTTAGCAGGTTCAAAAAGCTCTCTGTCGGATTGAAATAGGTCGTGGCCATTATTCCAGAGGCGCGTGGCATCGCGGGCACGATCCATCGCTGCAATGAAAGTCAGAAACAGGCGTACGCTGCGATCTGACTCGCCGGAGGCGCGCAAGTGCTCTGCATATTTGACCTCCGGCATTTCAGACCATGTACCGTGCGGCGCGTCAACTCTGGCGGACAGGTCTAACCGATCATTGTAGAAGTCGCTAGCGATTGCCTTGGCTACGGTGGCAGCGAGGGGAATGTCTGGTTTAGGCATCTTTATCCCATTGAGGTTTCTATAGAAGACAACGTTGAACGTTGTTGATACCAGTTGACCTGCCGTCCTGGCCCGACTACATGCGCCAGAGGGCGGCGCACTATCACGCCGATCTCACGAAGCCCATTCTCCAATCCATATTCCACGTAAGACTTGCCTGCATGAACTTCAATGGCCTTCCCTCCCAACTCCGGAATCTTCTCCACAAGGTCATTCAAGACTCGTGCTGACCACGTACGACGCTCAGTGGCAGAAAAATCGTTCAAAGAACAATCATATGGCTCAATCCAAGTGTCTGGTGCCAAAAGCCCGTGCTTGGCGCTGAGAATGTACCAGGGACAGCCGCGCGATTCCGCGTATTCCCGCCGATACTTCCAAAGGGTTGAAGCATAGACATCTTGCGCCGGGCCTCCATAATCGTGCTTTCCCTTGACGCACCCAAGGAGGATTAGGTCAATCATCCCACCTTCGTGGTTCATCATCATTCCTCTCGTACGCGAATCCCATGGGGATGCAACATACTCATCGTACTGCTTCGCTTACCCACCCGCCGTCCGCGCCGCCGCACGCACATCACGCCAAAAACTCGACCGCAGCGTGAGGGCGATTGCGAACATCACAGCCACGCCCCCGCCGATCCCCACCGCCATCGGCGCGCCAAGCCACTCCGCCAGCGCGCCCACCTGCAGGCCGCCCAGCGGGATCAGGCTGTAGGTCAGGCTGAACACACCCATCACGCGACCCCGCAGTTCCTCCGGCACCGCGCTCTGCAGCAGCGTCAGATTCGTGATCTGCGAGAGTGAGTTGAACGTGCCGGACAGGAACAGCGCCGCCAACGACAACCACAGCAGCTCGCTGAACGCGAACAGCATCACCATCGCCCCAAAGAGTCCGGCCCCGCCCAACAGCAGGACCAGCGGCCATCGACCCTTCACCCAGAACGCCGCCATCCCCGTGCCCAAGAGCCCGCCCGCCGCCGACGCCCCCAACAACAACCCCATGCCGTCCGCGCCGATATCGAGGATGTCCCGCGCGAACACCGGCATCACCTGGATATATGCCACGCCAAAGAAACTGTCCACGAAGGTTAGCAGGATAAGGCTCGCGAAGAGGTTGCGCCGCGCGATGAATGTAATCCCCTCGAACAGTTCCTTGAACACGTTGCCGGGCGTCCGATCCACGCGCGGAATCCGCACGAAGAAGAGCAACAAAGTCCCCAGCCCATAGCCCAGCGTCACCGACCCGAACGTCATCGCGGAGCCGATGCGCTCGATCAGCACTCCGCCCAAACCCGGGCCAAACACCCGCGTCCCCTGCCACACGGACGAGCTGAGCGCCAGGGCGTTCATCAGCAGCCGCCGATCCGGAATCAGCGCCGGGACCACCGCCGTCCGTGTCGGCTGGTCGATTCCCTGGATGATGCCGATGGCTGCGGACGCCGCGAGCAGATGCCACGGTGCGAGTATCTCCCCGAACGTCAGCATCATCAGGACGGTCACCGTGATAGTCATGCAGACCTGCGTGGCGATAAGAAGCCCCAGCCTGCTCACGCGGTCCGCCGCCACGCCGCCAATGAGGTTAACGCTGATGGTGCCCATCCCCATGACGAACCCCAGGTAGCCAAGGAATATCTCGGAGTTGGTTAGCTCGTACCCCTCCCACGCGATGACGATGCGCAAGATCTGCCAGCCCATCACGAATGAGACGGCGCTGAACCAGTAATTGCGGAAGTTCGGAACGGCTAGCGAGCCAAGCGGAGACGTGACGGCGCTGTGCGTCTGTTCGTGTTGCTCTTGTTCAGTATCTGTTTCGCGTGGCGTGGACATGTACGCCGCCGGCCTGCATGGGCGAATCCCGTAGGCGCATATAATACAGCGGATGCCGTCGCTGACGCCGCCGGAGAAGTCGTGTGGAAACCGCTAGACGCCTCATCGCCGCCCTCCTGATCATCATTGGGCTGGCCGGCTTCGCCATATCCGCCGTTCCATTCCAGGAGGAACGCTCAGGCGGACACGCTGCTCTTATCGAGATTGACGGTGTAATCGAACCCGTGACACTCCGCTACGTCACCCGCGCCCTTAGCAGGGCGGAGGCGGACAACGCCGAAATTGTCATCATCCGGATCGACACTCCCGGCGGACTGCTCGACTCCACGCGGGACATCGTTGAGGAGATATTCGCCAGCCGCGTGCCGGTGGTTGTGTACGTGTCTCCCAGCGGCGCGCAGGCCGCCTCGGCCGGCACGTTCATCACGGCGGCGGGGCATGTTGCCGCCATGTCCTCAGCCACCAACATCGGCGCGGCATCGCCGGTCGGCGGCGGAGGTGAGGACCTGCCTGACACGCTGGAGTCCAAGGCGAGGCAGGACGCCGCCGCTTTCCTCAGGAGCATCGGCGAGCGGACGGGACGCAACCCGGAGGCGTTGGAGGCGACTGTCCTTGAAGCCCGCTCATACACCGCGTCCGAGGCGCTTGACGAGGGGATCATCGACCTCTTGGCGGATGACGTCGATGACCTGCTCGACAGCCTGGATGGACGGACGGTGACGGTGGGTGGGGGTGAACTCGCCCTGGAAACCGCGGGACTTGCCGTGCAGGACATCGAAAAGACTGCCCTTGAGACCTTCCTGGAGATAATCTCCAACCCCAACATTGCCTTCCTGCTGCTCACTGTCGGCGGGCTGGGAATCATCATTGAACTCATCAGCCCCGGCTTCCTCGGGCCCGGCATCGTCGGCCTCATCGCCCTCGGGCTGGCTTTCGCCGCATTCGGCAACTTGCCCGTCAACTGGGTCGGTTTCGGCCTCATCGTGGCTGCGATGGTCCTCTTCTACATGGAGATGCAGGCGCCGGGGATCAGCGTCTTCGGGATCGGCGGCGCGCTCAGCTTCCTCGTCGGCGGCTTTCTCTTATTCGGCAGTTTTGAGGCCCCGGCAATTGACTCGCCCAGTTTCCGCGTCAGCTACTGGATGCTGAGCGTGGTCAGCGCCGGCATGTTCACCGGCCTCGTGTTGACCTTCTGGGCGCTGACTCAATACAGGCGGCCCGATTACACCTCGCCTGCAAAGGCTCCCCTGGGGAAGTCAGGCAGGGTCATCAATCCAATTGATCCGCAGGGCACTGTTCGCCTTGCCGGAGAGATCTGGACTGCCGAGTCCGCCACCGGCGAGCCGATTGAAGCGGGCGCAAGAATCGTCGTTATTGCTTTCGAAGGTCTGATTGTGACAGTGAGGAGAGAGGAGTGAGCCGTTCGGTGAACGGTTGAAAGGAGAAGGGAAGATGATCCCGTACATATCCATAGTGAAGCAGCATGAGCGCATGGCAGTGTTCACCCTCGGCAAGTACTCCGGCATGAGGAGCCCCGGGCTGAACCTGCTGGTCTGGCCGTTCCAATCGACGCGCAAGATAGACCTGCGTGAGGATGTGATCGACATCCCCCGCCAGACAAACATTACGTTCGACAACGCGCCGATAGACATCGATTTCCTGGTCTACATGCGCGTGCAGGAGAACGACGCCGAGAGGTCCGTGATTGAGGTGGTCGACTATCGCAGCGCCGTCATCGGCATCGCCACCACCAACCTCAGGGCGGTCATCGGTGAGATGAACCTTGACGATGTCCTCTCACAGCGTGAACGCATCAACGAATCCCTGCGGGCCAAGCTGGACGAAATCACGGAACGCTGGGGCATCAAGGTCACCCAGGTTGAGATTCGTGAGGTGGAGCCCAACCGTGAGATCCAGGAGGCCATGAACCGACAGATGTCCGCGGAGAGAATTCGTCGCGCGGCAGTGACCGAAGCCGAAGGTACGCGCCAAGCTGCCATCACGGTCGCCGAAGGTGAGAAACAGGCCGCCATCCTGCGGGCTGAGGGCGAGAGACAGGCCGAGATCCTGTCCGCGGAAGGCGATCAACAGGCGGCGATTCTCCGCGCGGATGGCTTTGCGACCGCGCTCGACCGCATCTCAGGCGTCGCTCGAGGCATCGACCCCAACACCCTCAGCCTGCAATACCTGGACACGCTCAAGGAGGTTGGCGCCGCCGAGTCGACCAAGTTCATCTTCCCAATGGAGTTCACAAGCCTGCTGCGCCCATTCACAAACATGGTGACCAACGACGACAACAACAACGAATAGCACGCCCTCCGCTCACCCTGAGCCTGTCGAAGGGTAAGCCAGCCCCCCTCAAATGACATTCTGACCCCGTCTATGTCATCCTGAGTGTTCAACTGTCATTCTGAGCGCAGCGAAGAATCACACAACAGCGGGGGGAAGAATTGGCGGCATTCGATGATTTCACCGGGACCGTGCGCGGGACGCCCGTCGTCACCCGCGTCATGGAGAGCATGATGATCGAGGCCGCCCAGGCCTTGCGTGACATCTGCCGCGCCTTCAAGGAGACGGGCGAGCCGATGGGCGGGCACCACCTCCCTGCCGGCGGCTACATGGGTGAGATGATCGTCCGCGCCCTCATCGAGGCCGACCTCATCGAAGAGGTCGAGGGTCAGGAGCGGGGCTTCATGCGCCGGTACAAGCCGACCAAAAACGGCGAAAAAACCTACGCCAAACTGGACAAGGAAGACGCCTTCTCCCGCCGCGCCACCTAAAACATCCCCTCCCCCCACAATGTCATTCCGAGCGCAGCCGAGGAATCCAAAAACGCCATGATTCACCCAAGCAGGAACGTGGCGGACCGACGACATGAAAGGCCAAAGTTAGATCGCGAACCGAGAAAACAAATCGGGGCGCCCGGATTTGAACCGGGGACCTCCGCGTCCCGAACGCGGCGCGCTGCCAAACTGCGCTACGCCCCGACCGACAAATTAATGGCGGGCCAAAGCCCGCTCGCTTAAGAGTATAAGGGAAACCCGACGTCTCTAGTGCCGCATTACGCCGCCGTGGCCGGCGGTTTGGTAGATATCGCGAACTGCGAGCCCGATATCGTCCGGTCAACCCTCTGTCGTGCGGAAGTAGGAGTCAACGTCACGGGAGTCCAGGGCATTGGCTGCCTCTGCCCCGAACAGGACCGTAGAGACGAATCGTCGTGTGCGTTTCCATGCGGCGCCCATCTGCCGTGACAGGGCAGCGGGTACACCGCTCTCAGTCGACGTAGCCGCGGGCGCGGAGCGCATCGTTGACGTTGACATCGCCCACCCACACCTCTGCTTTCAGCCTGCCGAGACTGTCCGATTCCGTGGCCTCATAAAACACTATTGTATCCGCCACAAGCTCGGACAGGTATGCGTGCGCCTGCGCTTGCCGGTCAGGGTCGCTTGGAAGCGTCACGCCCGCCAGCACCAGCCGCTCCGCGTCCTCCATGTAGATCACGCCGCCTTCGATCACGTCCGCGACGCGGCCCCACCTGCGCGGCGTAGGAAAGTCATCGGGGCTCGCGCCCTCACTGTTCACGCTCATGCCGGAAGTGACACGGGTCTAGGTCGCAGGCGCGAAGACGATGATAAGGGTCAGAAGGGTTATCGCCCGGCCAATGATTGTCCCGACAATCACCGCCACTGCCGCGAGAGGCATGCTGCAGGAAAGTGACTCGCGCGTTGCGATCATCATGGCCGTCGCAATCCAGATCGTAGCGGCAATCGCCGCGACGTCGCCGATTACCGGCACCAGGACGAGAATCATGAGCAGGGCGGGCGATGCCGTGAAGCCCACGCTCCGCAGGAACTGCAGGAACGTTCCGCCCAGGAAACCCGCCGCGGACGTGCCCGCAATCACCGACACGATCATGTACGAGAACAGGGCTGACAGCGTCCATCCCAAGCCTGTGAAGATGAATGAGGAGATGAAAACGTTTGACGCCGTCAAGTCCTCCTCGGAGTAAAGCGTGCCCAGCGACGCCGCAATGCCGTGGACTATCGATACCAGGACGACGACGAACATGGCCTGCCGGATCGCCCCCGGGTCTTGTGCCAATTCCTTGTAGAGCTGCGGGTCCCCGAGGGCGCCGCGAGCCATGCGGACATGAAGACTATCAGGCGCCCCTAGCATCGTTTAACCGCCAGCTCCGATCGCGAACTGAGAAATGAACATATCGTTAGAGTATAGGAAAGGGGCCGAACGAGTGGCAGGAGGGCATCGCGCCGATGAGCACGAATGATGTTGAAGTGCTGCGTGGAGAGATCATCTCCATCGGCACGGAGATCCTGCTTGGCGCGCTGATAGACACCAACGCGAATTACCTCGCGTCCCAACTCCCCGGCATCGGCGTCGGGAATTACCGCGTGACGACCGTCGGCGACAACCTCGACCGGCTCGCCCGTGTCTTTGAAGAAGCATGGAGCCGGTCGGACGTCGTCGTTGCCACGGGCGGCCTGGGCCCCACGGAGGATGATGTCACCCGCGAAGCCATCGCCAAGTTCATGGGCGAAGAACTGTATCCCGACCCCGCGCTCGAAAAAGAGCTGCGCGCGTTCTTTGATCGGCGCGGCATTGCGATGGCAGAACGCAACCTCAAGCAGACCATGCTCATCCCTTCCGCTGAGGCCATCCCCAACCCGCGCGGCACCGCGCCCGGGTGGTGGGTGCAGCGGGACAACAAGATCATCATCGTGATGCCGGGCGTCCCGCGTGAGATGTACGGCATGTGGGAGGAGCAGGCACTGCCGCGCCTGCGGCTTCAGCTCATGGGCAACGACGCCGTCATCCACTCCCGCACCATCAAGACGTTCGGCCTCAGCGAGGCGAGCGTTGATGAGCGGCTGGGCGAGCTGCTTCACGGCCTGAACCCGACAATCGGCGTCTATGCAAAGTCGGACGGCATACACATCCGCCTCACGGCACGCGCGTCAACTGAACTGGATGCGTCGCAGCTCATCACCCCGGTCGAGGACGAAGTGCGAGACCGCCTCGCCGCCCACCTGTGGGGGCAGGATAACGACACCCTTGAGGGCGTTATCCGGCGCGTCTACACAGAGCGCGGCCTGTCGGTCGCCACCATGGAGTCCTGCACCGGCGGCAACCTCGCCAACATCCTCACGGACGCCCCCGGCGCGTCCGCCTATTTCCGCGCCTCCTACGTGACCTACACCAACGAGATGAAGATCGCCATGGGAGTTCCTGCTGAGATCATCGAGAAGCACGGCGCGGTCTCCGGTGAATGTGCCATCGCCATGGCGGACGCCGCACGCGAAAGGAGCGGCGCGGACGTAGGCGTCGGCATCACTGGCGTTGCGGGGCCCGGCGAGCTTGAGGGCAAGCCTGTCGGCCTCGCCTACATCGGCATCTCCGACGAAAGCGGCCACAAGATGCGTGAAGGTCGCTACCCGGCCCAGCGCCTCGACTTCAAACTCCGCGTCGCCCGCACCGCCATGTTCGAACTCCGCGGCTGGGCCCTCGCCCGCAACTAACCTTCGCCGTTCACCCTGAGCCTGTCGAAGGGTGCCTCGCGCCCATTCCCCTTGACCCCCCGTCTACAATGGGACGAACAACGGCAATGCGACAGATCGGCATTCTCACCAGCGGGGGAGACGCGTCCGGCATGAACGCGGCGATTCGCGCCGTCGTTCGCGCCGCCGCCTCTGTTGGCATCCGCAGCCTCGGCGTTCGCAACGGCTTTGATGGCCTCATGCGCGGAGACTTTCAGCGTCTCGGGCCGAAGTCCGTCGCCCACATCCTCCAGCGCGGCGGCACGATCCTGGGCACGGCGCGCGCCCCTGATATCGAGACGGAAGAGGGCCGGGCCCGCGCCGCCAGGCAAATGACTGCATCCGAGCTTGATGGGCTTGTCGTGATTGGGGGAGGTGGGACGCTGCGAGCCGGCCTCAAGATCCACGAGGAACACGGCTCCAAGGTTGTCGCTGTCCCCGCCACCATCGACAACGATATCCCCGGCGCGGATATGTGCATCGGGTTCGACACCGCAGTCAACGCCGCGGTCGAGGCCATGGACCGCATCCGTGATACGGCGGAATCCAGCGGCCGAGTCTTCTTTGTGGAAGTCATGGGGCGCACACGGGGACTCATCGCCCTCTATGCCGGCCTCTCCGGCGGCGCGGATGCCATCGTCATCCCGGAAGAACATGAAGATATCGATGTTCTGTGCCGCCGTCTCGTCACGGCGCATCGCGGCGGCAAGCGCAGCCTGCTCGTTGTCGTGGCGGAGGGAGAGGAGGCCGGCGGCGCTTTCTCAGTGGCAGATCAGGTGCAGCAGCGTCTCAATGGCCGCCTGCAGGTGGACTATCGCGTGACGGTGCTCGGCCATGTGCAGCGCGGTGGTGTGCCGACGGTAGCGGACAGGATTCTCGGAACCGTGCTGGGCGCAGCCGCCGTTGAATGTCTCAACGACGGCCTGGATCACCACATGGTGAGCGAGGTGGGCAACAGCCCCGTCTCTACGCCCCTTGAGGACGTGCTCTCAGCGACCAAGGAACTGCCGTCCGATCTGATGCACCTGCTGCACACCGTCGGCCAGTCATAGACCCGTCCGGTCGGCAGGTCACCGTTAGAAATAGGCGTATACTTATTTCTTGGTACAGACCCGCAAGACACTTCACAAATCTCGTTAGGCAACAGGACACTCACTCATGGCATCTCAGGCAGGGCAGAGGCCGGGCGGCGGCCCTCCCGCAGCAGGCGGCCCGCCAGGCAATGGGTCCGGCGGCCCTCCCGGTGGATGGGGCGGCGGCGCGCCCGTCAGCGAATCAGGCGGCCCGTTCCGCGCCTTCCGCTCCGTCAGCTACAGGTACTACTGGGTCGGCTCCATCCTCTCCATCACCTCGTTCTTCATGCTCATCATCGCCCGCGGATGGTTGACGTTCGACCTCACCCAATCTGACCTATGGGTCACCGTCGTCAGCGCCGCCTCCCTGTTCCCCTCGCTCCCCCTTTCCTTCTTCGGCGGCGTCATCGCCGACCGTATTAGCCGCAAATACGTCCTCCTTTTCAGCGAGGCGTCCAACTTCACGACCCTGATTGTTCTCGCCCTGCTGGTTATGACGGGTCTCGTTGAGGTATGGCATCTGCTGGTGCTCTCCCTCGCCCACGGCGTCACGTTCTCTCTCTCCTCCCCCGCGCGCTTCTCCATCGTGCCCAGCCTCGTCCCCCCGCAGCACATCGCCAACGCAACGGCACTCTCCTCGATCATGTTCAGCGGCGGAGCTTTGACCGGCCCCCTGGCGGCGGGCATGCTGCTTGATATCGACCCGGCCTTTGCGTTCTTTGCGGGCGCGGGGTTGGTGGGTTTCTCCGTTCCGCTCTTCCTCCTGATGAAGCTTGGTCAGGCCCCGCAGTGGGGACAGTCGATGCGCCCCGAGGGCGGCGTTTTCCACAACATCGCGGAAGGTCTCCGGTACATCAAACAGACGAGAATCCTTCTCGGCCTTATCATCCTCGGGTTCATCGCAACGTTCTTCGGGATGCCGTACCAGGCCCTGCTCCCCGTCTTTGCGGAGGAAGTGCTGGAGGCCGGCCCGCGCGGACTCGGTTATCTGGGCATGGCCGGTGGCATCGGGGGAACGATTGGCTCCCTCCTCATCGCAACGTTCAGTTCAGTCAATCAGCTCAAGGCGTGGCTAGCGGCCGGAGCGCTCGGCGTTGGACTCTTCATCGCTGGATTTTCCCAGGCCACCTGGTTCGCCGAACTGTTGGGAATCAACCTGTCCGGCGCGTTCATCATCGCCCTCATCTTTGCCGCGGGCGCGGGCTGGTTCTTCCAGCTCGTTATGACGGGCAATTTCTCATTGGTGCAGGTGTTGACGCCCGATCATCTGCGCGGGCGCGTCATGAGTGTGAGGCTCATCGTCTTCGGGCTCCAGCCCTTCGCCCTGCTCATCACCGGCGTCATCGCGGAGAGCTATGGCGCGCCCCTGGCCGTCACGTTGACGGGCATATCCGCCGTGGTCTGCGGCATCGCCATCCTGGTCCTCTTCCCTGCGCTCCGCACCCGCCAGGATGAGCCTGTCCAGTCTCCGGGAGGCTTCGGCGGCCCGCCGCCCGGCCCCGGAGGCCCGCCCGACGGCGTCACCGAGCCCGAACCCGCACAATCCCCGGCCTAGGCAGGACCAGGTAGACCAGGATCAGGCCGATGGCGCTGAACGCGCCGAACATCAGGAACCCATTCTGCATCCCGCCCAGGCTGTTGTCCGCAAACGTGGCGACAGTTGGCGCGACCGAAACGGCCAGCGCGGTGACCGTCCACAAGATGCCCTGCAACACGCCAAAGGCGCGTCGGCCCAGATAGGTTGCCAGCAGCGCCGCCTGCAGGACGGTAATCATGCCGAAGCCGGGCGAGAACGCGAGCAGGAAGATGACGAGATACCAGTTCTGATCCGGGTTGCTGAGCGCAAACGCGGATATGCCGACCGCTTGCAGAACGAATGCGAGAACCGCCGCCCGCCGCGGGTCCGTCGCGTCCGCCATCCAGCCGGCGAGCACGCGCCCCACAACGGTGATGACGGCCATGGCGCCGACGGCGAAAGCCGCGTCTGTCCTTGAATAACCGGCTGCCTCCATGAATGGCGACTGATGAACGGTAAGAGCGCCGATGCACCAGAAGGCCAGGAAGAAGAGGATGCCGAGGAACCAGAACACCGGAGCGTGCAAAGCCTGCGTGAACGTGAGGCCGTACACGGGCTCCGGGAGCTCGGTGACACCGCTCGCAGTGGCCGTCGGCGGGTCGCCGTCCGGACGCATGCCATAGTCCTCGGGTCTGCCTCGCAGAACGATTGCCATCAAAGGCACCAGCACGGCGATGACGGCTGCCATGAGGAGAAACGTGTTTCGCCACCCAACCTGCTCAATGACGAATAGAGTCGGGATTGTCAGGAAGCCGCCAAGCCCCAGCCCCGCCATGCAGATGCCCAGCGCGCGCCCCCGCATCCGGAAGAACCAGTTGACCACGGACGGTATGGCCGCCGAGAAGAAGACGATCGGGCCGAAGCCCGCGAGGGTGAATCCGACGTAAAGATGCCACGGCTCCGTCATCAGTCCCATGATGGCGAATCCGATCCCGCCGAGCGCCAGTCCTCCTCCGGCAACCATCTTCGGCCCCCGCCGGTCGAAGATAGCGCCCAGAACAGGCGACATGATCGCCGAATTCATGCTCGCCGCGAAGAAGGCCCCGTTGATGGCGTCGCCAACATCCGGCAGCTCCTCACGGATCGGCGTCACGAATAGCGTGAAATCGTAGAAAAAGAACGCGCTGTAAAGGGTGGCGAGAGTGAGAGAACTCGCCACGATCCACCAGCCGTAAAAGACCGTCGTTGGTGAGGGGCGCAAAGACCGTCCTGCTAACCGCATACCCCTCAAGCCTAGCACCCCGCCCCCGTTCACCCTTCGACAGGCTCAGGGCGAACGGAGGTGCAAGCGGGGAAGGAGGTAGCCTTACTCCCTCTGTCTCCGCCGGCGCCTCAGCCAGAAGTACAACCCAACCAGACCAAGCAACGCCAGCACACCGAGCAGGATGAGCAGTAACGTGGGCTCGCCTCCCTCATCGACCGGCGCAGTGGGCGCCGCCGTCGCGGTGGCTGTTGGCGGCGGTGTTGCGGTCGGCCTGGGTTCGGCAGTCGGCGTCGCCGTGGGTGTCGCCGTCGGCATCGGCGTGGCAGTGGCAGTTGGCATCGGCGTGGGTGTTGCGGTCGGCATCGGCGTGGCAGTGGGCTCCGGGGTTGGCGTCGCCGTTGGCTCCGGCGTGGGCGTGGCAGTCGGCGGTATGGGCGTGGCCGTTGGTGGCGGCGTCGGGGTCGGCGTAGGCACGGGGGCGCGCGTCACCGTGATCCTGTATGACCGCGTCTCGCCGTTCTCCGCGATCACCCGTATGCGAATCCGCGTCTCCCCTCCCGCCGTCAGTGGAATGGGATCGCTGAGTGAGCCGACCCTCTCCCCATCAACTTCCACCTCGAATGTTGCGTCCGAATCGTCCGGACTCGCCGTCACCGTTACGCTCTCCACGTCATAGGGGACGCTCGCGGTATAGCGCGTTTCGTCAGCCGAGAAGTCCGGCGACAGGTCTATCGGGTCTCCATCCGCGTCCGCAAGCGACAGGGCGCTTAGATCGTGGTTTTCCGAGAGTTCCGTCTCGCGCTCCCGCTCCTCTCTTTGGTCATCGTCTGCGGTGGAGCGTTGGGGCGGTGGGTCATCGCGTGAGGGCGGTGGGTCATCACGTGAGGGCGGAGGAGGAGGCGGTGGCGGTGGCTGCCGGTCATCTGGCGGCGGGCCGCTCTCATGGCAGTCCTGGCCCGGGCTGAGCCTGAGAGGGACAGGGAGAGCCGGGGCCTCGAAGTATTCAAGGACCCCGGCGCCGCTCCAGTGCATCGTTCTCCCATCCGGTGCGGATAAATTGAATCCGCGGCCGTCAAAGTTGAGCGAATAGGGATTGACGCACAGACGGGTCTTTCTGAACGACTCCGGAAGAGGCTGGTCGAACGTGATGAAGACGTTGTGATCATCCCTCACTCCAGGGTGCGTGGGGTCGTCTATCTCGGCGCGTTGGTAGTACAGCTTGGTGATGCCATAGTTCACCCCGTCGATGACGAAATCATCGTCCGTTAACGCCGCCACGCACTGGTTCGCCGCGGTGGCGTGCGTATTGTCGCAGCCGTGCCTGCCATCGCCCAGATCCTGGATCGTCAGGTCCGCCTTCCAGACGGTCAGGGGCGGCCAGTACGCCGAAGGATAGGGGATTACCGTGGCCGCGCCCCAGCACACCAGCCCGTTGCCGCTGCCGATGGCGCACATGTGGCCGGACCCGGCCCCCAGGCTCTTGAAGCCGCTCATGGCCTGGATCTCCGCGCTGGGCAGGTACTGGCTCTTCTCATTGTTCCAGCAGGACAGCCCGCCGTTGCTTTCCAGGATGGCGCAGTTGGGATTGCCGCCCGTGGCGATGTCCACGTAGCTGTGGACGCCAAAGCCGCCCCTGGCCGCCGTCGCGCCCGGAATGTACTGGCGGCTGTCGGAGTGGTAGCCAAAGCACACGGCCTTCTTGTCCTCGCGGATGGCGCACGTGTGGCCCTCTCCGGCGGTGATGTCGATGTACCGGTGGCCGCCGCTCGGCGGTGTCGTGGTGGTGGGGTTGCCGAAGCCGGAGATGTCGTGCGTCGTGCCGCCCCTTTGGAAGGAGATCGTCTCTCCCCAGCACTCGATGCTCTTGTCGCCGGTCTTGATGGCGCAGACGTGCGTCGAGCCGACGGCGACGCGGTCGAAGGCGCCGGCGGGTTCCGTCAGGCGGTTGTGGGTGTCAGTGGTGCCGTCGCCGTCGCCGCCCCAGCATTCGAGTGTGCCGTCCGTCTTGACGCCGCAGGTCAGTTGAGGCCCGGCCGAGATGTCCTTGAACGTGCCGCTGGGAGGGACGGCGTAGGGCAGCCTCACCACCGGCGGGCCCACAGCCTGGACTCCGCCCCAGCACTGGACCGTGTCGTCCGCCTTGATTCCGCAGGCGTGAACGTCGCCCACGGCGAGCTTCTTGAACGTGCCCGTCCTCGGATAATCCGCCGCGTACCCGATCCCGCCCCAGCAGACGACCGTATCGTTCGTCCTGATCGCGCAGCTGAAGTCGCTCCCGCCGTCGGTCTGCTTGAACTGTCCCGACGGGGGTGTGAACAGCGCGTTGTTCTGGTCGCCCCAGCAGGTGAGATAGTTGCCCGCATCCACCGCGCAGCTGTTGGTTTCGCCAATCGAGATGCTTGCGAACGAGCCTCCGGGAGGGACCGTCCGTGGCACTTGGCTAGTGGCCGTGACGAGACCCCAGCAATAGATCTGTCCGCCCTGCGAGAGGCCGCAGCCGTACAGGTTTGAGGCGCCGGTGGACATCTCAATCGAGGTGAACGTGACCCCCGCCGGGGCTGTGTTTACATGGTGATTGAGGTTGGCGTTGATATACCCCGAGTGTCCGCCCCAGCATTCCACGGAGCCGTTCTTCGCCAGGGCGCAGCCGTTCCACGTGGCCAGGGTGACGTCGATGAACGGTCCTGAGCCGCTGGGCCCCATCGAGCGGTTGTGGGACGTGCGCCCCCAGCAGGTGACGCTGCCGCCTGCGCTGAGGTTCGCGCCGCGGATGCCGCAATTGTGGGCAAAGCCCGCCTCCACCATGAGCCAGTCGGTGATGGCTGTGCCGCCGTCGGTGGGAATCACAAGACGGTCGCTGCCCGCCTTGCCCCAGCAGGCCATGACGCCATCCGTTTTGATGGCGCAGGCGTGGTAGTTGCCCACGCTCAGGGAGCCGGCCTTGAACTTGACCGATTCGGGCGGCGTGTTCACCCAGCCGGTATAGCCTGTCTGCGGGGTCCGCGCCGTCCACGTGTCCCAGTCTTCGTTGGTTGTCTCCCGGTTCGTGCCGTCCTCGTTTTCCGGGTAGCCCCAGCACATGACGCTGCCGTTGGTCTTGATGCCGCACGTGAGGAAGTTCCCCGCGGAGACCTGCGAGAACCGCTCGCTGCGGTAGCGCGCCCGGCCCCAGTCGCTCACCTTGCCGCCGGCGTCGTCCCCCCAGCAGGTGACCCGGCCATTGCGATCGAGGGCGCAGGCGTGGCTTGCCCCAACCTCGATCTGCCTGAGGTCCGTGGCGGCGGACGCGGGTTGGGGGTTAGCCCCCAGTTCGGCGGCGGCGAAGAGGATCAGGGCGAGCAGCAGGCCGAGCAGCGCAAACGCGCGAATCCTGCCAACCCTGTGGGCCTCGAACGGCGCTTCTAAAGCCGACGGTGCGGCGTCTCCCGACAGTCGTCGCCGCAGGGAGGGTCTCACCCCCCCCCCCCCCC